>NZ_JBPEHJ010000002.1:0-735896 GCF_051201075.1 Niabella hirudinis | reverse complement strand
TGATTTCTGATTTCTGATTTCTGATTTCTGATTTCTGATTTCTGATTTCTGATTTCTGATTTCTGATTTCTGATTTCTGATTTCTGATTTCTGATGAACCTACTAATATACGAAGAACCCGGTTAATACCGAACATCAAACCTCAGACCTCAAACTTCAAACAAGAAACAGTGAACAGTCCATCGAGAATAAAACATGAAACGGATCCAACGTGGAACTTTAAACCTTAAACCTGGAACAAAGATCCTTACACCCACCCTTTTTTTATAGCAGTAAGTACCAGTCCCACCCGGTTCCGCACCTCCAGTTTTTCCATAATGCTGGTAGCATAACTTTCCACCGTTCGGGCGCTCAGGAATACCGAAGCGGCAATTTCTTTATAGGTAGCATCAGAGCACAGCCAGGGGATCAGCTCGCGCTCTTTGGCACTTAGTTCCTGTTGTGTTACCTCTTTGCGCATATAATCGTTGGCCAGCGCTTTACTTACCTTGGCATCGTAAAAAATGCCTTCCTTTACGATGGTATTAAGCGCATGGGCCAATTCCTTCTGCTGGATGCTTTTCAACAAATATCCTTTTGCACCGGAGCGAATCATTTTGATGATTTTTTCATCATCGTCCTGCATGCTAAGGGCAAGTATAATCACTTCGGGATGTTGTTCTGTTAACCATTTTGCTACGGCATATCCATCCATTACCGGCATTTGTACATCCAGAATTACTACATCCGGGATGTTTTTGGGATGGGCAAAGCGCTCAATCATTTCATTTCCGCTACTGCAAACGTAGAGCACGTCAAAATTGGGAATAGAGCCAATCATGGTTGAGAGGGCCTGTGCAATAAGAACGTGGTCATCAACAATGACAATACTATGCCTCATGGTGGGGTATTTTGTTTAAAGGTAATGAAATGTAGAGTTGGGTGCCCTTGCTGCATTCCCACCGGAAGGAGGCGCCGATACTTTGAATCCTCCGTTCAATGGACTTGAGCCCGCTGCCACCGCCAATACGGTAGGCGGCAACCTGGTCCCGGTTGATGCCCTTGCCATTATCGGCACAGGATATATTTAAAGCAGTTGCCGTCAGGGTAATATGGATTTCAAGAACCGTTCCACCACTGTGTTTTAAGCTGTTCTGTATAAATTCCTGGCAGATACGCACAAGGGACAGGTTGATGTGCTCGTTCAAAAAATCAAAGCTGTCTGCGGAACTGGTAAAAACGGTTTGACAAAGACCGCTCTCATGGATCCGGGCCATTTCTTTTTCCAGGTAATGCACAAAGTTGAAATCTGCAAAGTTTTGCGTGGTGAGCATTTTACTGATGCTGCGCAGTTCATTTAACGATTCCTGGATGAGTACATTCTGCGCGGCGATTCTTTTTTTTATATCCTCCGGGTCATCAGACAGCAGCGTGTTTTCCATTTGCAGATAGGCGAGGGTCAGTTTTTGCCCGATGGTATCATGCAGCTCACTGCCAATATTCTGCATCAGTTTTTGCTGAACCTCCTGCCGCGTTTCCAGCAGTTCCTGTTTGTGCAGGATAGCATTGGCCTCCCGCTCCCTTTTGTAAAGGATATTGCGCCGGCGAATGCTGATAATGATAAAGTATACGGCCATCACCAGCAGCAATACCGTCAATATCACCGACAGAAAAAAAACATTTATTTCTTTTTCGCCCATAGGAATCCAAAAGTTATAATGCCGTATAAAAAATAATTAAAGGCAAAGAACAGGTAGTAATAGATATAAAACAGCCGGGGATAGGTACTAAATAAGTAAACTTTTGTAATGTTAAAAGGAAGGGTGCCCAGGTAAAATAACAGCAACCCGATGGATACATACATAAATGGGTCCCGGGTTACCTCCTCTATTTTTTCGCTGTTCATCAGCTCAAATAAATAATGAAGACTGCATGCGGCAATAAAAATGGCCTCCAATGTATAGTTGAAGGTGTTAAACCGGTCTATATCGCTTACAAAAAACTGCAGCAGGGTAATGAACAACACAATACCAATAAACCCTTTTATGGCATGCTTCCAGTAGTCGAGACCCGTTTTTTTGCAAAAAAACACGAGCAGGCAAATGCATTGCACGGGCAACATGCAATTATACCATATATTGGTAAGACCTACCAATGCATCCCGCTGCATAAAAATACGGGCAAAGTACACCGCGGTTTCGGCAATTACAACGGCTGCAAGAAATGCTACAATCAATCCCCCGTATTCCTTTTTTTTGCCCAGGAAGAACAGTCCGGCTAAAAAACCGGCCCATTCTAAAATAATGAGGATATAGAAGGAAGTCATTTTTATAATCGGTTAACGGACATTTTCCTCAAGTGCGGGAGGGGGGCAGGCTCCGCCCTGGTTTAAACCGACAGCCACATTACCTGAAGGAAGGGGTGGCAAAAAGCCCATGGTGGTTATGGCCCGCCGGGTTTGTGTTGGCGCCAGTAAGGAATGCAATTGTTTTCCCCGACCGGGAACTTCGCCAGAGGGCAAAAAGTCGTGGTACGCTGCCGTTTGGCCGTCCTTGTAAGCGGGTACCAGAATGAGGGTATGCCGGCCCTTAAGACTGTTGTAGTCCACATTCTTTGGGTCAAGACCGGGATAGGCCGCATCATAAATCTTAATGCCCAGCTCGGAGCTGCTTACCTTACTGCCGTCCGGTTTGATCAGCTTCCCGTTCCGGACCAGTTCGTCCATGGTATATACCAGTTTTTTAATACTATCCAATGAGAACGTGGTCAGGCGCGAGTCCCAGAATGCTTTTTGTATACTGTCCGGCTTATTGCCCAGGTACCGGTTGAGCCCTTCCGTGATATACTGGTATTGAAACAGCCGGAAGGTTTTGGTCATCTCCAGCGCTTTGTCAAGGTGCACATAGTTCAGGTTTATGTCTGTGGGGTTTACGCTGCCCTCAGATACAAAGAAGCGGGTATCATTATTGCCCGCCTCCCGCAACTTCCGGTTTTCCAAAAAAAGGTAAATGAGACCGGCAAGCATCACCAGGAAAAGCAAAAAAGAGGAGGATCGTTTCATAAAAATGGTTTTAGTTGTTATTGTTTGAATATGGCAGCATAAATCTATATTCAAATGCTGACGATAAAAAATTACTTTGTATACATTTCTGTGATCGGTTTTTAAGAGGCTTAAAATCAGCCGTATGCGATTGCTGTCGATTATTTGCCGGTCCTGCCGGTACCCGTAAAAATACGGTAATGAGAACAGGGAAAAGCCCCCTGAAATTGGGTATTTGCCACATAGGAAATAGTTGCTCGGGGCCGCATCTTTGTAATACCGTTTATCGCTGCAGTAATCATCGGATCATCCTGGTGTCTAAATATATACCCTGAGCTTTACCGGAAATTCAAAAAACCTGCTAAGTTATAAAAACCCCAAAGGGCTGTGCTGCTGATGCAGGATGGCCCTTTTTTTGATAGAGTACAGATGAAAAGTAAAATACTTTGGATATCCCTGTATTAAAGGTTAAATTGCGGAAGCGGGTATTTTTTGAGATGCCTTAACATTTCATTGTTTACTTTTAACCTTTGTTTATTACCAGATTTGTACCACTCATGACAAAGACAGCACAACCCCAGGCCGCTTTTTCATTTCTGGATGAAGTGGAGAAAGTGGAGCCATTACCAAAGCCCAAAAAGAATATTCTGAGGCCCCCGGCTACAATTGAGCTGGAGGTTGTGGAAGGGGAAGCGGCAACATTAGCAGCGAACAAACCTGCGGCTGAAGAGCCCACCGGGGCCGCCAGCCCGCAGCATATTGTTTCCGGTAATGCAACCGGCGTTGTTTTGCAGGATGCCGAACCGGAAACTGAAGAAGCGGATAGTAGTAATGACCTGGATGTGGAAGATGCAAAGACGGCCGATGCGCCGGAACGCCGTCAGCCGGGTACCCGTGGCCGTAGATCTGTAAAGGAAAATAGTATTGCAGCCGATGCGGTGGAAATGCCCGATGAAGAACTCCTGTTTAAAAAACATTACTACAGTATGGGAGAGGTGACCGCTATGTTCAAAGAAAGTCACTCCCTCATCCGCTACTGGGAATCGGAATTTGATATTCTGAAACCAAAAAAGAACGGCAAAGGCGATCGTTTTTTTCGGCCGCAGGATGTAAAGAATCTCTTTCTGATTTATGACTTGCTGAGACGCCGGAAATTTACCATTGAAGGAGCCCGGGAATATTTGCGCAATAACAAAAAAGCAGACGAAAAATTTGCTGCGGTGCAGTCGCTTCAGCGGATCAGGAGTTTTTTGCTGGAACTTAAAGCCGGTATTTAATGAGGAGGTTGTTTAAAGTTCAGGAGCGGTAAAGTTTAAATTTTTTTTGTAAACCATTAAGGCATTAAGAATAGTTAAGTCAACATATTGCTTAATGAATCTTAACTTCTCAATGGTTATTTAAAACGGTAATGTATTTTATTTGTGTTATGGAATTGATGCGTGCATGAAGAAAATAATTTTAGCTATAGGATTCTGTTGCTCTTTAATGATCAGCCGTGCGCAGCAGTACGAGGTAATGGTAGATGACCATAACGGGCGACAGGAAAAAATGTACCGGGGGCATATTACAGATAGCCTGTTAAAAGCAGATACGGCTTTTAAGTGGTTTGAGGAAGGTGAAAGAATTTATGAGCCGCGCACCGAGGTTGTAAAAACAGTAAAAAAAAATAAAAATCAAATCTGGTTTAAGGTAATCATGGGTACCTGGTGTCCCGATTCACATTACGTAATTCCCCGTTTTTATAAGATCCTGGAGGATGCTGGTTTTGATAAAGGCCGGGTATCGCTGCTGGCGGTAGACCGCAGCAAGAAAGACAAAACAAAAATTGCAGAAAGCCTGAATGTAACCCGGGTGCCTACCATCATTGTGTATCATCATGATACAGAACTGGGCCGCGTGGTAGAGTATGGGCAAACCGGCAGGTTTGATATGGAGCTGGCTGATCTGATTAAGAAAGTGAAATAAGCTGCTGTTCTTCGTGTTTGCTGCAGCGTTGCCACTGAGTACACAGAAGCGCAGATTTTTGTTCACATTTCAATCTGGTTACAATACGGATACTATCGAAGTATAAATGTAAAACCCGCCGGGCCCTCATTTGGGCAAGTGAAAAAGGAGTATTCGTTTAAGAAAAGAAGCTTGTCGGTTTTGAAGGGCCTTAGTGCTGCATTTTACATTGAATATTTATTATTTTACATTTCCTGAATCTCTTGTGAAAGAAGGGGCTTTTACAGCGAACCGAATCACTTTTTCAACCCCGAAACTCCGCATGCGCGTGAAGTTAATTTTTGCCCTGGGAGCTGCAGCGCAGCGCTGATCCTGTTAGTAAACGACCATACGGGTAATAAAGGTGCAGCGCACCGGTAATCATTGCGATTTGTACAAGTGGTGCCCAGGAAATTACCGCCGCGCTGCGGCTACGGGAGGTTTTGGGCGCTCATCGTTATAAGGGTCAACGGCGCGCCGCGCCTGTTTGCCATTAAAAGATGCGATCTTTTTGGCGTGAAAGGCTTACCCCTACTACATTTCATGGCAACATGATCTGTTCTTAACCTGACGCGTATACGATTTACCGGGGCCCGGTATCGTGCCTCAATGGCTCAGGGACTTCACCCTCATCCCGGATGATCTTGATATCACTCACGCTTTGTGCCGTGGCAATGTGCAGCTGCTCCATCAGCGAAAGTATCTTTAGCGTATTGCGTTCGCGGATGATGTTGTACGCCCGCGCATTGGCCCCGGTAATATATTCGCAATTGATAAGGATGGCATTGGCTGTAATTCCGGTTACAAAGGCAGAAGAGGAAAGGATGTCTTCCCCGCCCAGGATCTCGCGGATGCCGCTCAGCAGTTTTTCGATGGCCCCGGCGCTGGTGGAGGATGAAACCTCCAGTTTTAGTTCGGCCCTGCGCTGTACCCGGCTCGACTGGTTATCCAGTACACTGTCTACCATTTGTTTATTGGGCACGGTGATATAGGATTTATCGTCCGATCGGATACGGGTGCTTCGCAGGCCTATTTTTTCAACCACTCCCGAAACAGCGTTGAGCTTTACTGCATCGCCCGTGGCAAAGGGCCTGTCGAAGAAAATGATAAAAGAGGCAATCAGGTTTTCCAGGCTTTCCTTTAAAGCAAGGGCTACTGCGGCGCCTACAATGCTCAAACCCGTAAGCAGGCCTTTTATGTCGTAGCTAAACGTATATTTAAGTATAAAAAGTAAACCAATAAGGGCTACCAGCACTTTGATCAGGTCCTTAAAAAAGAAAATAAGCTGGTGGGTTCCCTGTTGGGCCTGGTCCTTCATATAAATACCCTGGACCATCAGCATTACAAAATCGATCATTTTTATAACAAACTGGAAGAAGGTAAAAATGATCATGAAGGTACCGGTCATTCGCAGCAAGTCCCGGAAGGTGACCTTGTAAAGGCTGAACTCCAGTTCAGAAGGAAGCCTAAGCTTGTCCAGGGCGGTTACCGTAATTAATACCGCAATAAAAAGCCCCAGGGGTTTGGCTGCCAGTGAACGGAAGGCCGGAAAATCAATATTCTTCCAACGGATCTTCAGAACCTTAAAAATGGCGAGCGCAAGATAGTGTGCAATATATTTTTTAAACAGCACCACAATGAGGATGGTGGTTCCTACCGCAACATAAGACCTTACAGAATTATTGAAATATACCTGGTCGAAGAATGCATTCATGGTTACAAAAATAAAAAATTTAAACAGCTTCTAAAACCGGCAGGAATAAATGGCAACCCCATCTGTATCCAGTGTATATAAAAGCCCGTCTTCAAAAAGGTATTGCTGCTTGTTTTTGAGTGCATCGGGGATGGGCCATTCTTCAAACTTCAGCGAATGGAGGGTATAACGATAAAACCGGTCTTTATCGTTGCCATAGATATATTTACTGGTAATGCGAAGATTGCGCCAGTGGGTAATAGCGATCTTCCCCTTGTAGGCGCCGTAATAATCAAAAAGATAAATACCACGGGCGGTGTCATAAATATAGACCTGTTTGTTGCGGTCGATAATCTGCTGTGGCTCCGGTGTTTCATTAAAGAGCTGACGAAAATCCGGCGTTTTTAACAGAACGCTTCCGTTATCGTTGATTTTTTTTAATACGTTCTCCATATTGTCATACAGCCAGATTTTGCCATCGTAGGAGAGGCCTGTTGCTGCTGCATTGAAGATCTGCTGTTGCCGCAGATCGATACTGTTAACCGGTGTAAGCAGCCGGTCCAGCATTACAAGGGTGGCAAAATCCTGATAATACAAAAGTACCCTCAGGGGGTTTGATACATCCAGCAGGGATGCGGTTCCCAGTTTTTTAACATTATTGTATACGGCAACAGAGTCGCCTTTTTCATCCAGCTTTTTCAGCTGGTTATTGGTGCTCAACAAATAAATGCTTCCAAGATTATCGACTGCCAGTTTGATAAAACTTCCCGGTATGACCCCGCGTTTTTCGGTTACCGGCTGGCTGCTTCCGTTTTTAACCAGGAACATTGTGAGCAATAATATGGCGGCAGGTAATCTCATCCCCGGACGATTTTTTCTTCTTTATTTAAATAGGAGCGCAGCTGTACATCGTTGCCGTCAAAAACGGCATAAGTGAAAAAGCTGATCCAATCGCCCAGGTTGATATAGCGACTGGCAGGAGTCAGGCGAAAATCGATCGGTAAATGCCGGTGTCCGAAAATGAAAAAGTCGAAATGCTTTTTTTGCAGCTGTTC
The DNA here is from genome assembly GCF_051201075.1 of Niabella hirudinis. NCBI lineage: Bacteria > Pseudomonadati > Bacteroidota > Chitinophagia > Chitinophagales > Chitinophagaceae > Niabella > Niabella hirudinis. The sequence continues at coordinate 728,146 of NZ_JBPEHJ010000002.1, read as the reverse complement.
CCTGCAATAGGTGATAAGCCACTCCCGATCTGCACCCAGGAAAACCTCTTCGCTGCTTCCGGTTTTTGCCCGGCTTTTGCGGCTCATATAATTGGCAGCACCAATGCCGATCATTGGGGGCAAAATTCCGAATAGCCATTGACAAAAGGGATTCCGGAATACTTTTTTTAATCGTTTATAGCCATGATCGCCCGGGCCCAAACCATCTCCGTGGCCAATCAGGAAATTTTTGCCGTTCCATTCAAAAGCTTTAGGTTCAAAGTAAACCGGCATTTTCAGCTCCTGCTGAAAATAATCCTTCATCCACATATCGTGATTGCCTACAAAAAAATGAAGCCGGATACCACGATCGGCCAGTTCGGCCAGTTTTCCTAAAATACGTACATAACCTTTGGGCACCACATGGCGGTACTCATACCAAAAGTCGAACATATCACCTACAATAAAAACTTCAGCTGCCTTTTCTTTTATTTCCTCCAGGAAACGGACCAGCAACTTTTCCCGCTCCAGGCTGGCTTCATAGGTAGGAACACCCAGGTGGAAATCAGAAAGAAAATAAATGTTTTTACCCGCTTGCAAAATGGATTTTGAATTTGAGCAAAGGTAGCTCCTAAAAATGTAGAATGTAAAATTAGAAATGAAGAATAAAGAACCGCGCTGGTTTGAATTACTGCTTATCTCTTAAGTGCTGTAATACATCGCCCGATTCGATGACTGGTTTATCCTCAATGGCCCGGTTAAACCAGTATACCCACGCGGGTATCTGTTCTTCATTGCAACTGACGGTTACCAGCTCCCGTTTATATTCGGCTGTTTCACCGGCTTCGGGGCTTAATCCCTCGTACCCGTCCAGCTGTGCAATGGCATAGGATAACTGGTGATCATTTCCGATTTTATAGAGCTCACCAATGATCCTGCGACCGCTTTGGTCCGGCAGGGCCGCCGGGTAATCGCCCAGGTCGTACAAAGTACCCGGGGCCGTAGCAGGCCCCAGCAATTCAAAGTACCGGGCAATATATTCATAAGCGGGGCTTTTGAATCCGCTTAATAAAGAGCCATACACAAAAAGATAATTGCTTTGCATATAAGGGTACTATTCAGAGGTATCATCAATTAAAAAAACAAATACTTCTTTGGGTCCGTGCACGCCTACCACAAGGGTTTTTTCAATGTCTGCCGTGCGACTGGGCCCGGTGGCAAAAGTGATGAGAGAAGGAATGGTATTACCATAGCGTTCCTTTATTCCCTCCAGCGCATCTTTTATGTCAAAAACGAGCTGACTGGCATAGGCGATACAAACATGCACCGGCGCGTAAACGCTGGTTTTACGGCCGCTCAATTGCGCAGCGCTCATAACAATGCTTCCGGTGCGTGCTACCAGGTATTCGCAGCTGGTGATGGCTACATCGCAGCTGGCAAGATCAGCCGGGTTGTTGCTTATGTCCGGTTGCTGGCCAATAAGCAGGGTCAGCTCCGGCTCCTGGCAATAGATTTTTTGCCAGCCCGTTTTTGCGAGCAGGGCGTTGAACTGGCTTACCAGTTCTTTTCGGCTCAAACAAAATGCAAATTGCCCCTGAAGCGTAGTAAAACGTTCTGCAAATTCAATTTCCAGTTCCTGGTGCAGCGGCTGAAAGACCAGCGATTGCCCCTCACTTTTTGGAAAGGGAATAGGAGTTGGCTGGCTCAGCGCTTCCCGGATCTTTTTTAGTATTGTATCTTTTGCGGATCGGATCACGGTGCGAATTTAATCATTTAGAAAACGTAGATGCAGGATTCTGCCTACAATATTTACGGCTCCGGATCACCTATCAATAAAAAAGCGTTGCTCTGTAAAAGAACAACGCTTTTAATGTATTTGCGTAAATTTAGTTCGCCATCGGATTCGGGTTGGTGGGGGGAACGCCTCCCGGCACCGGCTCAATGGGTACAACCGGCGGCTCATCAGCCAGCAGCTTTTTTTCCTCAAAGGGGCGTTTGCCGATCAGGGTTTCCACATCTGCCTGGAACAATACCTCTTTTTCGAGCAGTGCTTTCGCAATCACTTCTACCTGCTCTTTCTTTTCTGTTAGAAGGGCTACCGTTTTATCATAGCATTCGGCAATGATGGCCCGCACTTCTTCGTCAATCAGCTTGGAGGTCTCTTCACTGTACGGCTTGGTAAAGGAAGTATCCTGGTGCGGATTATAAAAGCTTACATTTCCCACTTTCTTACTCATTCCATATACCGTTACCATAGAATAGGCGATCTGGGTTACATTTTCCAGGTCGCTTCCGGCGCCGGTAGATATTTTGCCAAAGAAGATCTGCTCACTTACGCGGCCACCCAGCGCCATACACATACGGTGAATCAGGTCTTCCGTGCGGTACAGGTATTGCTCCTTGGGGGTGTACTGTGCATATCCCAGGGCGGCTGTTCCCCTTGGAACGATGGTTACTTTCAATAAGGGGTAAGCATGCTCCAGGAACCACCCGGCTACAGCATGGCCTGCTTCATGGTAGGCGATCACTTCTTTTTCATGAGGCGCAATGATTTTGTTTTTCTTTTCCAGTCCGCCGATCACGCGGTCAATAGCGTCCTGGAAGTCGGCCATATCTACCCCGGTCTTATTTTTACGCGCAGCTATCAATGCTGCTTCATTACAAACATTGGCAATATCTGCCCCGGCAAAGCCCGGCGTTTGTTCCGCCAGTTTATGAATGTCGAGCGATTCGGAGGTTTTTATTTCTTTTAGGTGCACTTTAAAAATGGCTTCCCGGCCGGCAAGGTCCGGCTGGTCGATAGTAATCTGCCGGTCAAACCGCCCCGGGCGCAGCAGTGCAGAGTCCAGTACATCCGGCCGGTTGGTGGCGGCCAGTACAATAATACCGGTATCCGTACCAAAACCATCCATTTCCACCAGCATCTGGTTCAGGGTGCTTTCGCGCTCATCGTTGCTCATCATCGCATTCTTGCCACGGGCACGGCCAATAGCATCAATCTCATCAATAAAAATGATACAGGGAGCTTTTTCGCGGGCCTGCTTAAACAGGTCGCGCACGCGGCTGGCGCCTACGCCCACAAACATCTCTACAAAATCGGACCCGCTCAGGCTGAAAAAGGGAACCTGTGCTTCGCCCGCCATGGCTTTTGCCAAAAGGGTTTTACCGGTTCCGGGAGGGCCTACCAGCAATGCACCCTTGGGGATTTTGCCACCCAGGCTGGTGTATTTTTTAGGATTCCTTAAAAAGTCTACGATCTCCATTACCTCCACTTTGGCCTCATCAAGCCCGGCTACATCTGCAAAAGTGATGTTTACACGGGTGCCTTTGTCAAAAAGAGTAGCCTTGGATTTACCAATATTAAAAATACCGCCGGGCCCGGCGCCACCGCCGGCACCACCGCCCATTTTACGCATCATCAGGATCCACACGCCAATCAGCAAAAGAAAGGGAAGTATAAAACTGATCGAGCGGCCGATAAAATCGCTGTCATTAGTAACGGTTTTCGAAGGTTGAACCGTCTGGGGATGCTCTTTGTAAAAGTCTTTCATCTGGTCAACAAACTTATCCCCGCTGGTAATTTCAAAAAACATATTGGGGTCGTTATTGGCCGGCAGCAGGGTATTGCCGCCCTTGCCCTTGCCGTTCTCCTGATATTTGGAAAGACTGTCTTTTTTTATCCAGACTCTTACAACACTCCGGTTATTTACGATCGCATATTTTTGCACATCGCCTTTCTGAACCATTGATTGGAAAACATCAATACTGATCTCCTTACTTGATGATCCAAACGGATCCAGGAATTGCAGGCCCAGCATAATAGCCAGGATGATGATAAATGCCCAATAGCTGCCAAACTTCACTTTTTTGGGTTCATTGCCGCCTCCGTTTCCCGAAGGTCTGGGAGAAAACGGGTTATTCCGCTGTTTTTCTTGTCTGTTATAATTGTTTTGAGACATGTTCTGTAATTATGATACTATAAGGCAAATTTTATTGAAATGTTTAAAGAAAAATTACTATTTTTCCTTAACTATGATTCATTGTGTTCCTTTACGCTGCTGTCGCTCCACATTTCCTCCAGGTTGTAGAATTTGCGTTGTTCGGGCAGCATAATGTGGACCACAATATTTACATAGTCCATCAAAACCCATTGCAGTGTTTGCAGTCCTTCGCGCTGGTATACATTTTCACCGGTAGCTTCTTTGACCCGGTACTCAATGTTGTCGGCTATTGATTTGATTTGAGGGCCGTTGGTAGCCTCGCATATTATAAAAAAATCAGATACGGCTTCTGTTATCTGCCTCAAATCCAGTGAAACAATCTGTTCCCCTTTTTTTTCCTGAATGGCAGAAATGATCGTCTTGAAAATTTTTGAATTTCTTGTAAGCCTGGCTGTACCTGAAATTTTACGTTTTGTTAGCGATGCTAATGGTTCCAAAAAGAAGAATTTATATTTTTTTTAAACGGAATGCCATCTTTAAAAGGACAGAACTCCTAAACTTATTTACTTTGTTCAAAAATAGCAAATATTGACGCAAAAAAAGGCAGATACCTACCAATTTCCTGCTGTCACTGAATTGCTTCAGGTAGACAGCACCAATAACTATGCCCTTAGCCGGATACGTGAAGGTTTGGCATATCACGGCATGAGCATTTTTGCACATGAGCAGCTGGCCGGAAAGGGGCAGCGGGGCAAAAAATGGGTTACTGCCCCGGGACAAAACATACATCTGAGCCTGGTAATAGCGCCTAAAAGCCTGGAACTGGCGCATTTATTCGCATTGAGCGCCCTGATTGCGGTAGAAACCCGGTTATTTTTGGCCGGCCTGGCACCCGGTGCATGGTTTATAAAATGGCCCAATGATATTTATTTTCAGGACAGAAAGGCAGTCGGGATGCTGATCGAAAACATCCTGGGCGGACAAAAATGGAAATGGGCGGTAGCGGGGATCGGGATTAATATCAACCAGGGCTGTTTTCCGGAGGAGCTGAAGCAGGCGGTTTCGCTGAAACAGGTAACAGGAAAAAACTATGACTGTTTGGTACTGGCCCGGGAGCTGGCGGAACGGATTTTCAAAAGACTGGAGGCGTTTGAAGCCGACCCCGAACGATCCGTAGCGATAGTATTGGAGCAATACAACCGGTTTTTGTTTAAACGCGGCGAAGAAATGATGTTCCGGGATGAGGAAGGACGTGTTTTTAAAGCCGTAGTAACCCGGGTAAGCGCCGATGGAAAATTGCTTTTGGACGGAGCGCCCAGGCCGGTGTATGAGTACGGGGAATTAAGCTGGCGGTTGGATGGAAAGTGAGTGCATGTATAATAAATGCTGATATAAAAAAGGAGGTGTTTTTAAAGAAAAAAAATAATATTTTTGGTGTTGGACATTAATTGATCTGCAATAAAATAACTTTCTTTTGAAAAAACTACTACTGCTTATTTTGATGATGACACAGCTGCATACCGGGTTTACGCAGCAATACCGCCTTTCTGTAAACGGAGGAGGGAACGCCAGTTTTTTAACCGGGTTTCAAAATAGTATTATGACGGCCAGACGCACAGCATTGTTTGACCCCGAACTTGGTGGAGAAAACGGCAATTCTATAGCAGGAAGAAGTTCTCATGCCAGCACAAAGCCTGGAGTTGGTTTTTATGTGGATGGCACGGTTGACCGGTGTTTAAAGAATAACTGGACCGTTTCCGTATCGTTGGGGCTCAACCAGGTGGCGTTCAGCTATGATATGGACCCCGATAAATCGTGGGACAATAGCCCCATGATGCAACAGGCGCTGCCGGTTATAAGCGATTTACGGTTGCTGTACCTGCATTCGCGGCTTTTAAATGTAACAAAGCAATGGGGACGGTTTGAAGCCCAGGCCGGCCCGGTGCTTAGCTACCTGGTACATAAAAAATACACACGTAGTGTTTCTTTTTATGAAAATGGGGGATCCGTACCCGCAGTAATTACGATTGGAGACAATAAAGGAGAGGCCCGTAAGTTTTTGGCCGGCGCTGATCTGGCGGTACGTTACAGGATCCTGCGTAACCTGGGTATCGACCTGCGTGCGCAACGGTATTTTACCCCGGTATATCAGAAAGAGCAAACGGGCGAAGACCGTTATAAAAAGGGGAGGCCCCTGCAATTATCGCTGGGGCTCAATTACCGGCTTGCGGGGTTTTAAGCAATGCCGTTGTTTTGTGGATCAGGGGTAAAACGCGCAAGAATTGCGGGATCACTTTCTGCAGCCCTGGCTTCTTTTTCGAGCGGACAGTTATAGTATCCATATTTTATCGATTGAGCCAGGTATTTGAACAAAAACCTTAGTATTCCGTAGCGCTGGTATTGTTCAATATGTTTCAGTTCGTGCCGCACCCAGCGCTCGTCTGCCAGGAAGGCGGAGCGGGTGGCGCCCCATAAATGAACGGTACGGCCAATAACCATTGCCACATTCCCCGATTTTAATTTTCGGGCTCCCAGCCGGGCAATAAAGGAATTTTCTTTTATGCGGAAATAGTTCATAACCAGGAGCAAAAATACAGCATGGATGTGAGCATTGCCCTGTTCCGGCCCGGCGCCTCTGCGCATTGTACCGGAGTAAGTACAAACTACGGCCGAAACCGGCCATAAAAAGTTGTAAATTGCAGGTATGGATCATGTAGTAAACGAACCGGCGCCCGCTTACCAGAAAGCATTTTATACCATTCCGGAATACCTGAAGATAGAAAAATCTTCCCTGGAAAAACATGAGTATTACCGCGGCGAAATTTTTTCAATGGCTGGTGCAGGCGCCCGGCACAATGTTATTTTCTCAAATATAATGGGGCAGTTGTATATACAGCTTCAAGGGAAACCGTTCAGACCCTTTGGGAGTGATATGCGGATTCATATTCCCGAAAACACCCTGTTTACGTATCCTGATATTTCCATTATTTGTAATGATATCATTTCGTCTCCCGAAGATGAGGACACTATTATTCAGCCAACGGCACTAATTGAAATTCTGTCAAGGTCTACCCGGAACTATGACCGGGGCAGTAAATTCAAACTGTACCGCGATATTCCCGCGTTGAAAGAATACATTCTGATCGACTCGGAAAGTATCAATATCGAAGTGTTTCGGGTCAACGCTTCCGGGCACTGGGAACTGGAAGAATATAAAACGCAGAACGAGACCTTATTGATCAAAGCCGTTGATATCACTATCGCGATCCATGAAATTTACGAAGGGACCAAATTAACGCCATAACCCAGGCTCTCCCGTTTATTTTTTCAGCTTGTCAATGATCTCTTCAGCATGTTGAGCGCTTTTGGGTTTGAGGAAGATCTTCTGAATGATCCCTTTTTCATCAATCACAAAAGTGGTACGGTGCAACCCCATGTATTTATTGCCAAACATTTGCTTTTGGCCCCATACCCCATATTTTTCGATGATGGTGTGCCGGGGGTCTGCAATCAGGGGAAAAGGAAGTGAGAATTTATTTTCGAATTTTTTATGCTTTGCCACATCATCCGGGCTGATGCCAATTACCTGCAGCCCCTCTTTTTTCAGCAGGGCATAGTTGTCGCGCAGGTTACAGGCCTGTATGGTGCAGGTAGGCGTATCATCCTCCGGATAAAAATACAAGACCACTTTCTGTCCTTTAAAATCCTTTAGTGCTATCTTTTTTCCATCCTGGTCGGTACCGGTAAATGCCGGGGCTTTGTCTCCTTCTTTTAAATGCGTTGCCATAAAACTCCTGGTTCTTTTGTTTAAAATGTCGTTTAAATGTAAAAATATAATATATTGATAATCAATTTATTGTGTCTTTTTTAGGGCAAATATTGTTTTAATATTGTTTAAATGTTGTTTAAACGATCTCCCAGGGGCCGTGGCGGTTTGTGCTGCGGATTTTACCGCTGATGCGCAGTGCGCTCAAAAAATTCCGCACTTTATTTTTTCTTCTTTTTTGTAGCCTTTCCGGAAGACGCCTTTCCGGTTGGTTTTGACCGGGATGCACTGGTTTTTTTTGTTACCGTATGTTTACCGGAACTTGTTTTCCTTACCGTGGTTTTGGGCCGCTCCCGCACCGGTTTATCGGCTGCGGCTCCTCCCCGCTGAAATTTCCAGGTTCTTTCGGTTTTATTGCCTGCAATATCTGTAACGGTTACAGTAAGCGTATGTTCTCCGGGCGGTACTTTTTCGTCAAAATAATAGAGATAAGTTTTTCCCTTGTCGTTGGTAAACCGGATCCAGCGGCCATCTACTTCGGCACGGAAGTCGGCAATACCGGAGTTGTCTTTGGGCGTAAAGGAAATGTGGGAGGCATGGTTGAGATTAGCCGGTGCATTGAGCAACGGAGGGGTATTGTCGATAAATGCCTCAAAAGTGCCAAAGTCCCGGAAAAGGGCTGTAACCCATTCTCCGTTCCAGGTGGCTTTTTTGTAGGAGCTGCCCGTTGCAGTTCTTTTGATCACGATCCTGTCGCGGTTTTCAGAAGCGATGGGCCTGTCGGGCTTTATGCGCACTTCAAAATCGCTATGCGCCGGGATATCGGTTTCCCCCAGCTTATGTTTTGCGGAAATGCTGCTACCCCCGCTGGAAGCCAGGCGGGCATAACCCGGGTTCATTTTATCGTATAAAACAAACATGGGCAGGTAGGCCTCAAAATCGTATTTAAAAATGCGGTTGAGCCGGTTGGGCAGCCATTCATAAGGTGGAACAGCCGGAGCGGCCGCGCCATTGTTTTTCAACATAAACGCCAGCGTGGAGGTATTGCCGCGGGTGTCGCTTACCAGGATCTGTACCTGGTGTGTGGCGGTATCTGTTAACCGAATGGTATTTTTATTCCATCCAAGATCGTAATAGACGCCGCCCCGGTCGCCGGGCAGCTTGGAAATATGCTGAACCCATGCTCCGCCATTGGCTTTCATTTTGTAGTCGACCTGGCAATTCATATAACGGGTGCTGTTGTAGCCGATACTGTCGATATAGAAGCCGGAGATTTCTTCATCGTCAACAAATAAACGGGCGCTGTAAATGCCATCACGGTTGCCGGCCCTGTTCCAGGTGTCATAAGCCTGTATGGCAAAACCCAGGTTGTTGAACGAAGTACGGAGCATGCCTCCCGGCACCGTGTAGGACGATCCTGATTTGTGAACGGGGACGCTGGCGGGGTGCTGGCCATAGGTACTGTTATTGCGGTCGTACATAACCAGTTTCACCAGTGTGGGAGGGTATTCATCATTGAAGGGGGTACCAAACAGGTCGGGGTTCAGCCGTCTGCCGGATTTTGTGTCGATCACTTCCCAGTGTACATGTGGTCCCTGTGACCCGCCCGTAGTGCCGCTGTATGAAATAAAATCTCCTTTTTTTACCGGGAACTTACCGGGAGGAATGGTCAGGTGCGTTTCCCAGGATTCTTCCTGGTACTGGTAATTCTTTACATAAGCCTCCAGGTCGGGTTTAAAATTATTCAGATGCCCATAAAGGGTAGAAAGGCCGTTGGGATGGTTAATAATGATCCATCTGCCCCAGCTTAAGGGTTCTATGCCTACGAAGGCAATGTATCCATCTGCAGCAGCCACCACCTGCTGATTCACCCTCTGATTGGTTCGCACGTCCAGCCCCATATGCCAGTGATTGGGGCGTAGTTCGCCCATGTTGGCAACAATATCCGGGGTCAGCAGGGTAGGCCACCGGAAGTAATTTTGCGGGTAAACGGGTTTTTTGTATAACTGCGCATACGAAAAAAGACCGGTTAACAGGAGTGCGGGGAGTAAAAAGCGCTTTGCCATCCATTCAAAAATAGGGAAACAGGCAGAATTGGTGTCTTCTGTATCCCAATTTTTAGCGAGAAGCGATAACTTCTTTAAAAATAGATTATATTTATGCACTATATAAACAAACTGCTTTATGAAACGTTTCCTGAAATTTCTGATCATTGCTATTATTGTATTGGTCATCGTTGTATTGGGGTATCTTAAGTTTTTATTACCTGCAGTGGGCAAGGCCCCCGATGTGCAGGCTACGCCTTTACCTACCCGTATTGAGCGGGGGCGCTACCTGGCCAATCACGTGGCTGTTTGTATGGATTGCCATTCAACAAGAGACTGGACCCGGTTTTCAGCTCCGCCGCTGCAGGAAACCATTGGGAAGGGGGGTGAATACTTTGGACCGGAAATGGGTTTTCCCGGAACCTTTTATTCAAGGAATATTACCCCTGCACACCTTTCTAACTGGACGGATGGTGAAATTTACCGGACGATCACCACAGGCGTTAACCGGGATGGGGAGGCGTTGTTTCCTGTAATGCCCTATCTGAATTACGGGAAAATGGACCCGGAGGATGTGCTGAGCATTATCGCTTACCTGCGTACCCTGGCGCCCATAAAAAATGATCCGCCTGCGCGCAAGATCGACTTTCCTATGAATTTTATCATCAATACTATCCCGCAAAAAGCAGCGCCAGTTCAGCGACCCGATACAACGGATATGGTGAAACGAGGCGAATACCTGGTAACCATAGCGGCCTGCATTGAGTGTCATACACCGGTTGAAAAAGGGCAGATCATCCCTGAAAAAGCATTTAGCGGAGGAAGGGAATTTGCCATGCCTTCGGGGGTTTTACATACACCTAATATAACGCCGGATGTCAAAACCGGTATAGGCGCCTGGACGGATAGTATGTTTGTTAGCCGGTTTAAAATGTACAGCCGGCCGGAAAGCCTGCATCCTGTTGGCAAAAATGAATTCAACACCATTATGCCCTGGGGTATGTATGCAGGGATGACCGAAGGCGATCTGAAGGCCATTTTTGCGTACCTCAAAACCATTAAGCCGGCAGATCATAGGGTAGTCATATTTACGGAAGCAAAAAAATAAGCAAACTCGTTTTTCTGTGCTATTTTCATGGTGTATTTTAACCATCAAAGGTTACATTCGACCATTAAAAACATAGAAATTTACGGATGAAAAAACTCATCCCCGCGATGGCGGTGTTCTTTTTGCTAAACCAGGCGCTGGCACAGCCGGCGAAGCCTAAAGTAACGAACTGGCATTACCTCGATTATAAGAAGGACGGCTATCTCGGCATTAGCCTGAATGAGGCATACGCTCTTTTAAAAGGGCGAAAAAGCAAACCGGTTATTGTAGCGGTTATCGACAGTGGTATTGATACCCTGCAGCCCGATCTGGAGCCCGTTTTGTGGAGGAACCCGGCGGAAATTCCCAATAATCATAAGGACGATGATGGTAACGGGCTTATTGATGATTATCACGGCTGGAATTACCTGGGCGCCCCGGATGGGGAAAACCTTTCTGTGAGCATTAGTGACGATTGGCGTACCTATCACCGGTTCAAAGTAATGTTTGAGGAGATGGATAGTACAAAGGTGTTGCCCACCCAACAGTGGCAATACCGGGAATGGAAGCGGGCGTATCAAAAACTGGTCAGCTCCCGCAATAGTGCTGCAAAGATCATTGATAACCTGCGTACAAACTGGGATATTGCCGGCCGCACCAACGAGCTTCTGAAAAAAATACTGGGCAAAGAAGTGTTCACCAGCAGCGATCTGGATAGTGTAACGGTTAACGCTGAAAACAGGGAGCTGGTGCACATCTGGAAAACCATACTGGTTGGCGGGGAAACCAGCAATGCCGGCTTTTTAAAAGGATTTGGCGACTATAAAAAGGAACAGGAAGACAACCTTATAAAACTTACAACGGCGCCGGTTGATTACCGCGGGAAATTGCTCCGCGATGATGATTACGACATTACAAAGACCCACTACGGCAATCATAATCTTACCGGGTTTAGCGGCTATCATGGAACGGGGGTTAGCAGTGTGATTGGCGCTGTACGCCATAACGGCAATGGCATCGATGGTATTGCTGATAATGTACAGATCATGATGATCCGGGGGATCCTCGGCAAGGATGAATTTGATAAAGATGTGGCTCTGTCTATAAGATATGCTGTTGACCATGGCGCCAAAGTGATCAACATGAGCTTTGGAAAATATATATCGCCCGATAAACGCTGGGTGGATGAAGCCATTGCCTATGCACTTTCAAAAGATGTGGTGCTGGTACATGGAGCGGGCAACGATGCCACCAATGTAGACCTGGATGATCATTACCCCAGTTCATATACCATCGGAAACCGCTTATTGCCCAACATGCTTCAGGTGGGTGCCAGCGGGGATGCCAGCCTGGGTGCGCTGGTGGCTTCTTTTAGCAACTATGGAAAAAAGCGGGTAGACCTGTTTGCGCCGGGGCTTGAAATTAACAGCGCCATTGCCGGAAATGGCACACAGCTGTCCAGCGGTACCAGTTTGTCAAGTCCGGTAGTGGCGGGCATTGCAGCGCTGCTGCGGTCCTATTTTCCCAAGCTGAAAGCGGCCGAGGTGGTGGATATTATTAAAAAATCAGGTACGCCGCTTGCGGAGCCCGTAACCAAACCGGGGACCCATGAAAAAGTACTGCTTTCTGAATTGTGTAACTCAGGAAAAATCGCAAATGCAGCCGGGGCGGTAAGGATGGCGATGGAAAGGGAAAAGGGTAATTGAATGCAGCTATGGGTATTCTTTTCTTATGTTCAGTTTGGTTATAAATTTATCCATAAAGTATCCATATTTTATCTGAATTATTCATATAAAAGTATTAAATATCCATAAGGTATCCATATCTTATCCATAAATAGTTGCTGGCTATTGTTACCATTTTATAATAAAAGATTGCTTGCAAGCCGGGATATTTATTGTCCATCGTCTTATTTCAACAACAACGTAGGATCATTGGGCGTGACCTACGATCAGTTCAGATATATTGTTAAATTAATAAGTGGTGCTTCATCCTGGTCTTCGTTATCCAAAGGTCGCAAGATCGCCTAAAAAACCGGACTTTCCTGTTATCTGAGCAGGCGCTGATCCATACAGTTACCAGCCGGTGATACGGATTACATTCGTTTTACAATCGTTCGTTTTTATAAAATGAAAATAAGCTGGAAAATAACTGTGCCATAAAGCCTTCTTTTTCCTGTTTTAGGCATACTTTTGCGCAATTTATTTTTTTTAAAGAAAACAAAAAGATGCCGAAAGATACTTCCATAAAATCTGTACTTATTATCGGTTCCGGTCCCATTGTGATCGGCCAGGCTTGTGAATTTGACTACTCCGGCACCCAGGCAGCCCGCAGCCTGCGGGAAGAAGGGATCAAGGTAATCCTGGTCAACAGCAACCCGGCCACTATTATGACCGATCCGATGATGGCGGACCGTGTGTACCTGTTACCACTAACTACCGAAAGCATTGAACAGATCCTGCAGGAAAATGAAATTGACGCCGTACTACCTACTATGGGCGGCCAAACGGCATTGAACCTTTGCAAGGAAGCAGAAGAACTGGGGATCTGGAAGCAATATAATGTGCGCCTTATTGGTGTGGATATCAAGGCGATAGATAAAGCTGAAGACCGCGAACTGTTTCGCCAGTGGATGATTGAAATGGGGATACAGGTTGCAACAGCAAAAACGGCCAACTCCTTTCTGGAAGGAAAAGAATTTGCCCAGGAGATTGGTTTCCCTTTGGTGATCCGTCCTTCCTTTACCCTTGGTGGTACGGGTGGCGGCTTTGTACACGATAAAGATGAGCTGGATGAAGCCCTGAACCGGGGCCTGCAGGCATCACCCATTCATGAAGTGCTGGTAGAAAAAGCGGTGCTGGGCTGGAAGGAGTTTGAACTGGAGCTGCTGCGGGATTCGGCCAATAATGTTTGTATTATCTGTACCGTGGAAAATTTTGACCCCATGGGGGTACATACCGGCGACTCTATTACCGTGGCCCCCTCTATGACGCTGAGCGATACCGGGATGCAGCTGATGCGGAATACCGCCGTCCGGATGATGCGCGACCTGGGTAACTTTGCCGGCGGCTGTAACGTACAGTTTGCCATGAACCCCGATACCGAGGAAATTATTGCCATCGAAATTAATCCGCGGGTGAGCCGCTCATCGGCTCTGGCTTCAAAAGCAACCGGGTACCCCATCGCCAAAATAGCTGCCAAACTGGCCATTGGTTATAATCTGGATGAACTGGAAAACCAGATCACCAAAACCACATCGGCTTATTTTGAGCCGGCGCTGGACTATGTAATTGTAAAGATCCCCCGCTGGAATTTTGATAAATTTAAAGGAGCCAATGATACCCTGGGCCTGCAGATGAAGAGCGTGGGCGAGGTAATGGCCATTGGTCGCAGCTTTAATGAAGCGGTGCAGAAAGCCTGCCAGAGCCTGGAGAACAATGCCATTGGCCTGGGTTATTATGGTAAAAGCCTGATGCGTGCGGAGGAATTGCTGGAATATATAAAAACACCGAAATGGGATCGTATTTTCCGGATTAAAGACGCCCTGATGGCTGGTGTTTCTGTAGGAACCATTTCAAAAGCTACCAATGGCATCGATCGCTGGTTCCTTTCCGAGATCCAGAAACTTTGTGTACTTGAAAAGAAAATTGCCGCATATAGCCTCGAAACATTGCCGGTGGAATTGCTGCGCGATGCCAAGGTAAACGGCTTTAGTGATGCGCAGATCGCCGAGATCATGGGGCACGGAAATACAGAAGAAGCGGTTTATGCAAAGAGAAAAGAACTGGGCATCAACCGGGTATATAAAATGGTAGATACCTGCAGCGCCGAGTTTGAGGCAAAAACGCCGTATTTCTATTCCACTTTTGATGCGCCGGCTCAATCCTCGCTCAATGCCGGAAACCTGGTGCACAACGAATCCAAAGTTTCTGATAAGAAAAAAATCATTGTACTGGGCAGCGGCCCTAACCGTATTGGTCAGGGTATCGAGTTCGATTACTGCTGTGTGCACGGGCTGCTGGCCATTAAAGAAGCGGGTTATGAGGCCATCATGATGAACTGTAACCCGGAAACCGTAAGCACCGATTTTGATATGGCCGACAAGCTGTATTTTGAGCCGGTGTACTGGGAGCATGTGCGGGAGCTGATCGAATACGAAAAACCTGCGGGCGTAATTGTGCAGCTGGGCGGACAAACAGCGCTGAAGCTGGCCGAAAAGATCAAGGACCTGGGCGTAGCCATTATGGGGACCAGCTTTGATAATATGGATATTGCGGAAGACCGTGGCCGGTTTAGCGATATGCTGAAAGAATTAAAGATTCCTTATCCTGAATATGGTTCGGCCTGGACGGTTGATGAAGCCGTGCAGATTGCCAACCGCGTGGGTTACCCGGTACTGGTGCGCCCCTCTTATGTGTTGGGCGGCCAAAGGATGCGGATTGTGCTGAACGATGATGAGGTAGAAAGAGCGGTGATCAGCCTGCTGAAGCATATCCCCGGCAATAAGATCCTGATCGATCATTTCCTGGATCGCTGCCAGGAAGCAGAGGTAGATGCGATCTATGATGGCGAAAACTTTCATGTAATGGGAGTAATGGAGCATATTGAGCCGGCGGGTATTCATAGCGGTGATAGTAACGCGGTATTACCGGCCTTCAATCTTTCCCCGATGGAAGTGACCACCATGGAACACTACGCAGAAAAAATAGCCCGGGCATTGGATATCCGCGGACTCATCAACATACAGTTTGCCATTAAAGACGGCACCGTGTATGTAATTGAAGCCAATCCCCGCGCGTCCCGTACAACTCCGTTTATTGCAAAAGCTTACCAGATCCCTTACCTGAATATTGCCACCAAGGTAATGATTGGAGCCAACAAGCTTACCGATTTTACATTCGAGAAAAAGTTGGACGGGTACGCGATTAAGGAGCCGGTATTCAGCTTTAATAAATTTCCGGGGGTAAACAAAGAACTGGGGCCTGAGATGAAAAGCACCGGGGAAGCCATCCGTTTTATCAAAGATCTGAAGGACCCGTATTTCCGCCAGTTGTATAAAGACCGGAGTATGTTCCTGAGCAAATAAACAATAGCTATGCGGGACTTCAAGTCCCGCATAACGGTTTTTTGTCGTAAATTCACCGCTTATCAATTAGTTAATGTTTTTATGACATATAAACAAAAACCGGTAATCGGGATCACTTCCGGAGATTTGAATGGTATTGGAATTGAGCTGATTGTGAAGACATTCTCCGATACCCGTCTGCTGGATATCTGCACACCTGTTATTTTCGCAAATAATAAAGCGGTCAATTTTTACCGGAAGACCCTCCCCGAAAGTAGTTTTAGTTTTTATCATACCCGGGAATTTGAAAAGATCAATCCCAAACAGGTAACTATTTTTAACTGCTGGGAGGAAGAGGTCAATATTACACCCGGGATCCTGAATGAGACCGGCGGGCGTTATGCTGTGGTTGCCCTGCAAACGGCTATTGAGGCGCTGAAGGAAAAAAAGATAGAGGGGCTGGTAACGGCGCCCATTCATAAATCCAATGTGCAGTCGGAACAGTTTTCCTATACCGGTCATACCCCTTATCTCAAAGCCAGCTTTAATGCCAAAGACGTGGTTATGATGATGTGTGCCGAAAATATGCGGGTAGCGCTGTTAACCGAACACATTCCTATTAGCGAGGTGGCCGGGCATATTACGGCAGAAGCCATCCTGAGCAAATTGATGATCATCAACAGCAGCCTGCAGCGCGATTTTGGCATCAGTAAACCACGGATTGCTGTGCTGGGGCTTAACCCTCACGCAGGAGATGAAGGGTTGGTGGGGAACGAGGAGCAAACGATCATCGCTCCTGCTGTTAAACAGGCTCGTAACCGGAATATTCTTGCCTTTGGACCCTATAGCGCCGATGCCTTTTTTGCCAGGGGACAATATGAAAAGTTTGATGCGGTACTGGCCATGTATCATGACCAGGGCCTGATCCCCTTTAAATCCCTGGCTCAGGGAGAAGGTATTAACTATACAGCGGGGCTTGATATTGTCCGTACCTCACCGGATCATGGCGTGGCTTTTGATATTGCCGGCAAGGGCCGGGCAGATGCCGGATCCTTCCTTCAGGCCGTTTATACCTGTGCCGACATCATCAGCCAGCGTGCGGAGTATGGAGAGCAACACGCCAACCCCCTGCGTAAAGTATCGCCGGAAGTGGTTTCCAGACTGGAAGACGAAAAAATAGAGGAATAGAACAGCCCATAGAATATAATTCAGGATCCTGCCATAATACGGCGGGATTTTTTTTGAGGCCATAAAGATGCTGTGTTATTGCCACTGAAACGCAGAAACACAGACTTTTTTTAAATCCTGCAACGGCTCCTGCTTTTAATTTAGAAAATTCCAAAGTCAGTATTGCAGTGACGTAGGCTTCACTATAGAAACTGGATAAAATTGTTTTGCTGTTTTTGTCAGTAATAATTTGCAGAGATGCTAATGCTTAATATTCAGAGCCTCCTATGTTTTTTTATTTCACGCAATGACGCAAAGGAGCAAGGACGCAGCGGTTTTTCCGGCAGATGACTGCTGCCTTTTCTGTGCTTCAGTGGCATAAAGCAGGAAAAAGGCAAAAAAATAAGAGGGGGTACGATGATCTGGAAAGATCTGGTAGCCCACTCTTAAGCCCTCTAAACCGACATAAAAGTAGGGCGCATAAAATTCAGGTTTAAATTTATTCGATGAATTGCCCGATTTTTTAGCCAGAACCGGCAAAATAAAAGATAAAGCAAGGGCCTGTTTCTGTTTTTTAGCCCCAACGCGGATATTTGTCAGGTGCGGGCACAAAAAAAGGCGATCGCCGCCGGTTTGCCAAATGCACTTGTAATAGCCACCACATTGTAGCCTTGCGTTGAAACTGCGGGGTTTTTGTTAAAAGGGTGTTCAGATCAGGAAATCAAAAACCGGTCTACGGCCTCAATGGCGGCCTGTAAGCGATCCGGGCCCTGTCCATGGATCTCCACCCAGGGTGTTTGCTGACCAATTAGCAGCGATCGATAGATCCGGAATAGTTCATCCCGGGTCCTGGGGTTGGGATATTCCCTCAATTCGTCCCGCACCCAGGGCAGGTCCGTATTACAGAGCAGGTACAGGTCATACCGGCGCGTGGCAATCGCATCCAGGATAAAGGAGTGGCACTTATTAAAAACGAATGCGCACCAAACCTCCATCACATACATATCGGTGTCAATAAAAAGGAGGCCTCCTCCGCTTGTTTGCAGACCCCGGGCGTATTGATCTTCCAATGCCAGCTGCCCCCGGGCAATGGTAAGAAGATCGTCATAATCGTATCTCTTTCCATTTTTTAACAGGTAATCGCGTGCATATTCCGGGCACCAGCGGGTACTGTAATGTGCCGCCAGGGCAGCGCACAAATGGCTTTTACCTGTACTTTCGGGGCCTATGATCACCACTTTTTTGATATGCATTTTTAACGGATTTGTGAATCAATAACAGGGCGGCAATGCTCAGCCCGGCGGATTCCGGTATTTGCGGATGGCGCGCAGGTATCCTGGTCCTTTTTTTGTGCGAAAGCGGGTGGGCATTTGTTTAAACCGGCTATTGCGGTCAAAAGTCCATACAATAAAATGAAGGTGGGGAAAATAGGTATAACCTGTATTGCCGCTGCGCGCGATGGGCTGGCCTTTTGTAACGGAATCGCCTACATGTACCAAAACGCCATTGTGCTGCAGGTGCCAGTACCCTGCCCGGGAGCTATCTGCGTGCTGAATAACCACATAATTGGCATGCACCCGGTTCGACTTTTTGATACCGCCCCGGCTGCCGTCTTTCTTTAACCGCACCACAATACCCGCCCTTGCCGCACATACAACCGATCCTATGGGCATTTTAAAATCCAGTGCGGCCCTGCGTTTATGGGTAAACTGGGTAAAATATCCCTGTACCAGCGTATGGGAAACGCCTTTGGGATAAGGCAGATCATACACAAAAGAGCTGGTATCAATAATCCTTCCGCGCTGAAGCCGGTGTGTTTCCCGGCGCAAAGGGTTATTCATATACGCACAGCTGCCTGATAAAACAGCGGTAACCAGGGATATGAGAACAATTAAACGCATTAAAAAGCGCCACCGGATGGGGGTGACGCTAACAAATGTATTAATTCTGATGGATTATTCGGCTTCAGCCACTACTTCCTTTACTTCCGGGATCATGCGTTTCATCATTCCTTCGATACCTGCTTTTAGGGTGATCATTGAAGAAGGACAACCACTGCAGCTTCCCTGCATCATCAGGTTTACCACTCCATCATTATAACTCCGGAACTGGATGGCTCCCCCGTCCATTTCAACCGCCGGTTTTACATAGTTCTCCAGCAGCTCCTTAATGCGCTTTACAACATCATCATCATCCGCAGAAACCTCGTTGCTGCTCTCTTTTTTAACCGTAACTACCTCGTCTTCATTGATCACTACTTTTCCTTCTTCCAGGTAGTCTTTTAAAAACTGGCGGATAGAAGGCGTTACATCCTGCCATTCCGCATCAGCGGTTTTGGTAAGGGTTACAAAATTGCTGGCAATAAAAACGGCCTTTATAAAAGGGAACCCAAACAATTCAATAGCCAGGGGGGAAGGTTTGGCTGCTTCCACATCCGGGAAATCGATGCTTTTTCCGGGGTACAATAGCTTGTTGGCTACAAACTTCATTGTTTCCGGGTTGGGTGTCATTTCTGTATAAATACTGATCACTGGATTACCTGTTTTTATCATGATATGCTGCTATTAATTCACAAAATTAACAATATTTGGCTGTATTGGTTTAAAAGAAAGAGGAAGGGTGAAAATTTACTTTTGTAAGTGTATTTTTGTACCTTTGATGGAGGTAAAATAAAAACTATGGACAAGTCTGCGGTTTTTGATAAAAAAGGCCCCTCCGATGGAAAAGACTATCCGGATAAAAGCCTTTTGGGCAATAGATCGGTGGCGGAGTACAAGATGGGCGGGGCAATGGCCATCCGTATTATTAAAAACGGGATATCACAACGCCAATTGTTATATCTTAAAAATCAGACGGGTCTGGATTATAATATCCTGGCGTTTATTGTAGGTGTTACCAAGCAAACGCTTATAAAAAAAGCGGTGGATTATACTTATCATGTTCAGGAAAGCGATAAACTATTTCAAATCGCTGAATTATACTCCTATGGGTACAATGTTTTTGAAAACAAAGAGGGGTTTAACAGCTGGATGCGTACAGAGAATGCTGCATTAGGGAATAGAAGACCCATCGATCACTTAGATACCTCGTATGGCTTTAATGAGGTAAAGGACCTGCTGGGCCGAATAGAATATGGCGTTTATTCTTAGCTTACTTCGTCCTTGCTCCGTATGCTTCTCCCCCGATAAAATTCCTTACTCCGTATAACAATAACGATGAACGTTTACAGGATTGTAAAGAAAAAACACCTTGATGAGAATCTGAAAGGAATTGGTGCGGGTATTACCGGAGGCCGTTGGAACAAAAAAGATACCCGGTGTATTTATACGGCTGAAAGCAGGGCGCTGGCAACGGTGGAGCAGCTGGCCAATACTACCAGGAACAACTATTTAACTACAAACCTGGTATTACGAACACTATTTGTACCGGATGACTGTATTTTCAGAGTTCCCCTGGAAAAATTGCCTGTAAACTGGCGCGATAAGCCGGCTTCCATACCATCAAAGGCCTTCGGTACAGCGCTTTTGGAAAGCAGGGCATGGTTGGCTTATATATTGCCTTCCGCAATCATACCAGAGGAGTGTAATATAATAATAGATCCCGTGCATCCTGATATGAAGAAGGTAATCGTTATTGATGAGCAGGAAATGGAGATCGATGAACGGCTTAAGGAGTGGCCCATTCAATAGATACGGAGCAAAGAACGAATGAATCGGCTACAGAATGCCCGTGAATTTACTCCCGGGCGGGGAAACAAAAGGAGTAATCATCTGTTGCAGGTGAAATGAACAATAAATTTATCATTTAAATAAATGTTGGATGTGTGATAACAAAGCGTTGTTGGCGGAACGATTCAAACCGCTGTTAATGTTGTACCTCAGCGGTATCATAATCAATTTTATTACCCGCCTGGTGTTGCTTTTGGTGTCCTTGGATAACCTGTCGCTGGGGCTTGGGGATATAGCGGGGATCTTTTTTATCGGTTTGTTTTATGATCTCTGTTTCCTGTCCTTTGTGTCCATTCCCTTTATTCTCATTGCCTGGTTTACCAATGATCTTCTTTTCAAAAATCCCTGGAAAAAAGGGGTGATCGTGCTTTTTATTATTGGCATTGTTCTTTCTGTAATCCATAATCCCATTCCCAAAGAGTTTGATAAAAAACTGCCCTGGGTGTTTACGGGACTGCTGGTGTTGCTTTTTGGGATCTACCTGCTGCTTGCTTCAAAAACGGATGCCTACCGCCACCGCTGGAGGATCCGGGGTATGAAAGTGTTCTTTTTTATTGTCCTGTTTTTATTTGTTTTTAATATTGTCAGCGAGTATTTCTTTTGGGATGAGTTTGGTTCCCGTTATAATTTCATTGCCGTGGACTACCTCATATACACTAATGAGGTGGTGGGCAATATCCGGGAATCGTACCCCATCGGCTGGATCATTGCAGGTGTGCTGCTGGTGACGGTATTGGTCTTCCTGCTCATCCGGAAACGCCTGAATGGCTGGGCTTTTGCGCGGCCCGCATTTGCCAAACGATCGGTATTGGCGCTGGCATTACTGGCGGCTCCGGCATTGGTATATTTTTTGGTGAACAACCGGATCAAAAATTTCAGCGATAATGATTATGTAAACCAGCTGGCCGGCAACGGGGTATACGAATTTGGCGCGGCCTTCTGGAACAACGACCTGGATTTTTACCGTTTTTATAAAACCATACCGGATAAAGAAGCCCTTGCCGAAGTGCGGAAACAGCTGCTGGAGCGTTCCCCAACCGATAGTTTTTTGAACAATGATGCCTTCTCTATAGAACGGATGGTCAACTATCCGGGCCCGGAAAAACGGATGAACGTGGTGCTCATCAGTATTGAAAGTTTCAGCGCTGCTTTTATGGGCACATTTGGCAATACCCAAAATATTACGCCCTTTTTAGACAGTCTGAGCCGGCAATCTGTTTTTTTCAATAAATGCTATGCCACGGGAACCCGCACGGTGCGCGGGCTGGAAGTGCTTTCACTTTCCATACCGCCCATACCCGGGCAAAGTATTGTGCGCCGTCCAAACAATGACAGTCTGTTTACCATTGGTTCCGTTTTGAGAGAACGGGGCTATACCACCCAGTTTTTGTATGGCGGCTACAGCAGCTTCGACAATATGGGGCCTTATTTTTCCGCAAACGGCTATGAAGTGATCGATCGCTCTGCGTTGAAGCCGGAGGAGATCCACTATGCCAATATCTGGGGTGTGGCAGATGAGGATATGTTTACCCTGGCGCTAAAGCAGTTTGATAAAAATGCAGCTACCGGAAAGCCTTTTTTTGCACAGATCATGACCGTGTCCAATCACCGGCCCTACACCTATCCGGAAGGGCGGATCGATATTTCTCCCAAACTGCAGAAGCGGGAAGGGGCGGTTAAATACACCGATTATTGTATCGGCAGTTTTCTGAAGCAGGCCGCTGCAAAACCCTGGTTTTCGAATACCGTATTTGTAATCGTTGCCGATCATTGTGCTTCTGCGGCCGGCAAAACGGATCTGCCGGTTACCGGGTATCACATTCCGCTGTTTGTTTACAGCCCGGGCAATCTGCAGCCGCAGGTAGTGGACCATATAGTATCGCAGATGGATGTGGTGCCTACCATCCTGGGGCTGCTGAACAAAAGCTACCGTTCAAAATTTTTTGGGCAGGATCTGCTGCGGATGCCACCGGGCAAGGACCGGGCCTTCATCAGTACCTATAGCGGTTTGGGCTATTTAAGGGACAGCCAGCTGGTGGTGCAAACGCCACCGCGCAAAGTGGAGCAGCAGCGCCCCGATTTTAGTACCGGAACGGCAACAAAAATGGCGGTGAATGATAGCTTGTACCGCCAGGCCTTAAGCTATTATCAACTGGCGGAAAAGATCTTTAAATCCGGGGGATATAAGCAGTGAAAAATGTAAAATGAAGAATATTAAATGTAGAATGTAGAAGGGAAGCCGGGCAAACAACTTAAAGGTTCTCTTTATTAACAAATACTTCTTTTACATTCGATATTTTACATTTGCAATTTTAAACTTCTGTTTTTGCTACTTTAGGAGCCGACTGCCGGCAAATCATCAATCAGCAATGAAAAAAATATATTATCTCGCCACCTGCGATACCTGTAAAAAAATAATGGAAGAAGCCGGAATCAGTGAACAAAACGGGTTTCAGCTGCAGGATATCCGCACAGAAAAAATAACCCCAAAGCAATTGGATGAAATGAAGCTGCTTGCGGGAAGCTATGAGGCGCTTTTCAGCCGCCGGGCGCTGTTGTATAAAGAGCTGGGGTTAAAAGATAAAAAACTGACCGAAAACGATTACCGCGATTATATCCTCAAGCACGATACCTTTTTGAAGCGTCCGGTGGTGATCATTGGAGGCCGCATCTTTATCGGCAGCGAAAAGAAAAGTGTAGCAGCGTTAATGGCTTCTTAGGCAGAATAATGGCCGGGAAGACATAAAGCAGGGAAGGGTATTGGGTTTGAAATGTTCCCGAAGTTTCGCATGCGCGTCAGGTTAATTTTTGCCCTGGGAGCTGCAGCGCAGCGCTGATCCTGTTAGTAAACGACCATACGGGTAATAAAGGTGCCGCGCACCGGTAATTATTGCGGTTTGTACAAGCCGTGCACAGGAAATTACCGCCGCGCTGCGGCTACGGGATGTTTTGGGTGCTCATCGTTATAAGGGTCAACGGCGCGCTGCGCCTGTTTGCCATTAAAAGATGCGATCTTTTTGGCATGAAAGGCTTACCCATACTACATTTCATGGCAATATGATCTGTTCTTAACCTGACGCGCATGCGATGCATAGGGAGTGAGCAATATATTGGACATCGGTGCACTAAGTCAACCACATTGAATGAAGATTGTAAAATCCGCCCGATCCGGTACAGGCGGGCAAGAAAGGAGAATAAGTCGACTTCGCGTTTTGTGAAGTTTTCTCTATCTTTGGGGCATGAAAATCACCAACAAGGATAAATTGGAAGCCTTTGTTTCAAAACATAAGGATGCAATCAACCCGGTAAACAAATGGGTTGACATCATAGAAGACAATAATTTCACCGGGCATAACGACATAAAGCAATTGTTTCCGGCTGCCGATTATGTAGGAAATCAAAGATATGTTTTCAATATCAAAGGCAACCGTTACAGGTTTGTGGTATTGGTTGTTTTTGTAAATGGATACATGAGAATAAAATTTTGCGGCACGCATGCCCAATATGATAAAATAAAGGACATTCAAACTATTTGAATTATGAAAAGGCAATTTGAAGATCTTAAAGAGATTACTGATTTAGAAACCTACAAAAAGGTAATGGCCTACGTGGATGAAGTGGAACGCTATGCTACTAAAAACGGATATTTGGCTGAATTAGATGCCGATAATAAATACACGCGTGAAATGGCGCGTGTAGGGAGGATGGCTGCCGATTACGAAAGCCTACACATGAAGTTTAAACATATCAAGGTTAAAAACCCGTTGATTATTAGCATTGAAAGGCAAATGGAGAAAAAGGAGCTAAACCAGCGGCAAACAGCTGCATTATTGGAGGTTAAGGAAAATACGCTAAGCCAGATAATGAGTGGAAAAAGAAGCGTATCAATGCAGATGGCCAAAAGGTTGTATAATGTTTTGAAAATAGATCCCAAAACGATTATTGAATTTGCGTGAACCCCAGGTCCATTATGAAGTGAGGACCGTTTTCTTTTTTACATGCAGCATATAGTAGGCCATAACCGCGCTTACCAGCATTAGCGCAGCTCCCAGCACAAAAGGCGCGCCTGGAAAATAAACCGGAGCCTGCTCATGGCTGAAAAAATAGAAGGTCCGGGTCATCATCAGTGGGCCAATGATAGAGGTAAGGCTCATAACACAATTGAGGCCCCCCTGCAAAGCGCCCTGCTCATTTGCAGGAACCTGGTTGGTGATCAGTGCCTGCAGAGCCGGGCCGGCAATACCGCCCATACAATAGGGAACCAGGAAGGCATACATCATCCAGCTCCTGGTGGCAAAAGCAAACAGGATCATGCCAAATGCATACAGGAACAGGCCGGTATAAGCGCTTTTTTCATTGCCCAGCCGGGGGCTGGTATAGCGGATGAGTACACCCTGTACAACGCCCACGAGCACCCCAACAATGGCCAGGGAGATACCCACTTCCTTTTCGGACCATTTAAACTGATCCATGGTAAAATAACTCCAGTTACTTTGTACGGCATGTCCTCCAAGGAAGATAAAGAAAAAGCAAAGCACCAGCCCCAGGATGCCGGGATATTTAAAAAACAGGAGCAGGGAGCCGATGGGGTTTGCCTTTAGCCAGTTGAAAGGCCTCCGGTTTTCGGGCTTTAAGGATTCCGGCAATACAAAGTACCCATAAAGGAAATTCAGCAGGCACAATCCCGCTGCTGCAAAAAAAGGAGCCCGTAATCCCCACACCGATAACAGTCCGCCCAATGCCGGCCCGATAACAAAGCCCAGACCAAAAGCCGCACCGATAAGCCCAAAATTCTTGGCCCGGTTCTCATTGGTGCTGATATCTGCAATATAGGCGGTGGCGGTTGTAAAGCTGGCGCCGGTGATGCCCGATAAAATGCGGCCCACTACCAGCAATGAATAGGTATGGGCAAAGGCCAGGACCAAATAATCGAAGCAAAACCCCAGCAGGGACAGCAGGAGCACGGGGCGTCTTCCAAACCGGTCGCTCAGGTTGCCCATAAAAGGCGAAAACAGGAATTGCATTATTGCATAAAGCGCCAGCAGATCACCGCCATAAACGCTGGCTTCGCTGATGCTGATCTGTTTCAGCTCTGCAATCAGCCTGGGCATTACCGGAATGATCAGTCCGAAGCCGATGACATCAATGGTCATGGTAATGAAGATAAAGCCAATAGCAGCATCACGCGACTGTTTCATTCGAATGGGTTATTTATGGATCCCCCGGAGCCTTTTTTGGCCCCGGTTTTAAAAAAGGGCAGCAAAGATGCGGAAATTTTATGGCTTATATAAACCGGTGGCGGTACTTTCTTAAAAAAAAATTTGCTATACTTATTAATTATTTTAAAAACTTTGTTAAATTTGAAATAACATTTTTGTGATGCAAAAGCGATTGCAATATAAACACCTGATTTTTAGGGAATTTTATTATGCCGGATCCCTGTCCTGTGCGGAGCTCAGTTCCCGTATTGGTAAAAGTATTCCATTAACCACTCAAATGATCAATAATCTGATCAAAGAAGGGGTAGTGGAGGAAAACGGGTTAGCGCCTTCCAATGGCGGCCGGCGGCCGGCCCTGTACTCGGTTAAACCGGATGCCATGTATGTGGTTGCCGTGGCGATGGACCAGATGCTCACCAGGATTGCCGTTGTTGATTTTCATAATAAGCCGGTAGGGGCCATTGTTCAGCAGGAACTGCTGCTGGCCAATAATCCCGGTGCGCTGACACAATTAAAGAACGCCATTGAGCAGGCCATTAAGAAATCGAAGATCCCAAAGAAAAAAGTGCTGGGAGTGGGTATTGGCATGCCGGGGTTTATTGATGCGGCGCAGGGAATTAATTATTCGTTTTTCCCCAATGAAAGCAGTATTACCGCTTTTCTGGGCAGCGCTTTGGAAATACCTGTTTATATTGATAACGACTCCAGCATCATTGCGCTGGCGGAGCATCGCTTTGGCGCTGCAGCCGGCGCCCGCAATGCCATGGTGGTGAACCTGGGCTGGGGTGTGGGGTTGGGCCTTATTCTTAATAACCAGCTGTACCGGGGTGAGAGCGGATTTGCAGGGGAGTTTAGCCATATTCCCTTTTTTAATAATAATAAGATATGCTCCTGCGGAAAAAGGGGCTGTCTTGAAACCGAAACTTCTTTAAAGGTCATCATCGAAAAGGCGGAGCAGGGATTGAAACGGAAGGGGAGTACTTCATTCCTGAAAAAGAACTTCCGCACAGGCGCCATCGAAAAGGACTGGCAGGCCATTGTAAAGGCAGCGCAGTCGGGAGACGAGTACGTGATCCGGCTGCTTACGGCGGCAGGGTACGATATTGGGCGGGGCGTAGCCGTGCTCATCCATTTATTTAATCCGGAGCTGGTGCTGCTGAGCGGTCGCGGTGCGCAGGCCGGGCGTATATGGCAGGCCCCGGTGCTGCAGGCGGTAAATGAACATTGTATCCTCCGTTTGGCCGAAAATACTGCTGTAAAGGTTTCCCAGATGGGAGGCCGCGCCGAGCTGATTGGCGCCGCCGCACTGGTGCTGGAGAACCTGGTACGTGCCAGAAACAAGGAACACAAAAAAACGCTTATTTGATTATAGAATCAACCGGAACACCAATAATTTTAACGATTAAAAATGAGAAAAATGAGTATGAGAAAAACGATGCAAAAGCTATTTCTGCTTTTGCTACTAATCAGTTTTATGCCATTAGCATGGGCCCAATCCAGACAGATTCTTGTTAAGGGCTCAGTAACAAACGAAGGAGGAGATCCTGTTCCCAATGCTACCTATTCTATAGTTGGTACAAGTATTGGTGGTGCCACAGATGAAACCGGAAGATTTTCGGTTCAGGTGCAGGGAAGCAATTCAGTATTAGAGTTTAGCGCTGTGGGGTATGTGACCAAGCAGGTATTGGTTGGGAATAATGAGGAATTGCTTGTGAAGCTTTCTACCCTTCAGGGAGGAATGGATGAAGTGGTGGTAACGGCGTTGGGCGTTAAACGGGATAAAAAATCTGTGGGATATGCCGTTCAGCAGATAAAAGGGTCGGACATCACTATAGCCAGCCCCGTAGATCTTGCACAGGGACTGGCAGGAAAAATAGCGGGTTTAAATGTTTCCACCGCTAATGGGATCGGTAATGCATCTTCCAGGATTGTGATAAGGGGCAATAACTCGCTGACCGGAAATAATCAGCCCCTCATTGTGGTTGATGGTGCCATTGTGGACAATACTCCATTGGCACAATCGGCAACAACGGGTACAGACATATCGAGCACCAGGGATTGGGGTAACTATTTAAGTTATCTTAATATGGATAATGTTGAAAGCGTATCTGTACTAAAGGGTCCCAATGCGGCAGCTTTGTATGGAGCGCGGGGTGCAAATGGCGTTTTATTGATAACAAGTAAAAAGGGATTGAAAAGAAAGGGGATCGGAGTTGATTATAACTTCACAACAAATTATTCCAATGTATTCCGGTTTCAGGATGTGCAAAATGAGTACGGAGGTGGTTTTGCCGCGGGATTATGGTCGGCCAATCCTGAATTGCCAAAAACAAAAAACGGAGAATATTATCTGCCCACTTTATATGGCGGCTCAAGTTATGCTTCCGGCGGATCCGGTATTGGTGGCTATCATGGCTCCATCCCCGGCGGCTTTTATACAGCAGATATATTTAGCTGGTTTGGAGCCAGTTCTTCCTGGGGGCCAAAACTGGATGGGAAAATGGTTCGGTGGTGGGATGGTCAGTTGAGACCATATTCGCCCCAGCCAGATAACCGGGAAGCGTATTACAGGCAGGGCAATGAAACAACGCATAATGTGTCTTTTTCCTCCGGATCCGAAATTGGAACGATACGACTATCTGCTACAAGGACCGATGCAAACGCCGTTGTACCCAATACAAATTACAACAATACTAATTTTGCTTTGGGTTCACATTTTATAATATCCAAAGTATTGAGCTCAGATGTAAACATTGCATATAACCAGAATTACAGGCTAAATACGCCCGAAATCGGAACCAATAATTCCTGGTCTAAATTTTCAGTTTATGGAATGTCCAGAGAGTATAAACCGCTCGAGTTTGATAACTATAAAACCGCCAATGGCGCCAAGATCGATTTTGGCTCCGCATATCCTCAACAGGAATATTCCCGGGATTTGTTTTGGTATTTTAACGAAAGGAACTCAAGACTTAACAGAGATGAACTTATAAGCACCATAAAGTTAAATGCTGAAATAACCCCCTGGCTTAGTGCTTTTGTAAGAACGTCTGCTAATTTGATGTCCTCAAGGTTTGAAACGACTAACAATACGACCAGCGGAATCAACGGCGTTACCGGAGGCGGCTTCACCAAAGAGTTGGATAAGAATAAATTTATGAATACGGACGTAATGGTTACTGCTCAGAAAAGCAATTTGTTTATAGACGGCTTTAATGCAAGTGCCTCCGCAATGTTTAATTCCTATTCTAACAAATCATCTGGGTTAACCGGATGGAACAATGGTACTTTTAAGGTTCCGGGTATTTACAGTTTGGGAAACATTGTGGATATCGATAGGGCAGATGCCAATAAATATGGTACAGGAGAAAGACGATATGAGGTAAAATCACAGGGAGTACTGGGTATTCTGAATCTTAGCTACAAAGATTATATATATTTAAACCTTACTGGCAGAAATGACTGGAACTCCACACTTTCTCCCGATCAGAACTCAACTTTTTATCCCTCTGGTGATGTGAGTTTTATATTTTCAGATGCTCTGAATCTGAAATCGAAGACCTTCTCCTACGGTAAATTAAGAGTTAGCTATGGTAGAAGCGCCAATGCTTCCGATCCATACCTGCTGGGAGCAAATTATGACGTAGGCTCATTTGGAGGACAAACAACTTATTCCTTTCCCGGAACACTGAGACCCGCTAAGCTCGGGTTTCAAACGTCTGCGTCTTCGGAAATTGGAACCAGCCTTGGCTTCTTCAATGACAGGCTTAACCTTGATGTTACTTACTATAATATTTTATCAAAGAATCAAATACTTTCTGCAGACGTTGCTCCATCTTCCGGGGTAAATACGGTAACCTTCAACTCCGGCGAATTACGCAACAGGGGCTTTGATTTTATTTTAAATGCTGCAGTGATAAAAGCGGCCGATTTTGGCTGGAATCTTACGTTAAACGGAGCAAAGAATGACAATTTTGTAGTCTCACTGGCCGATGGTATTAAAGAATTAAGAATTGGAGATATTTTTGGAGACCTGGGTGTTTTCATGAAAGTATCCCCGGGTGAGAAATACGGCGCTATATATGGTACCGATTTTTTGAGGGATGAAAAAGGAAATAAGCTTATTACAAACGTAAAAGATGCCTCTGGAAACGTGGTAGGAACCCTTTACAAAGCGACCACAAAGCCTGTGATAATAGGAAATGCTTCTCCAAAATTAACAGGGGGTGTTGGAAATACATTCAGATATAAAAATTTTAGTTTATACGGGTTAGTCGACTTTAAAATAGGCGGCGACATTTACTCCTTCGATCATTCCACAGCAATGGGGAGTGGTATTTCTCCGGCCACATTGAAAGAGAGGGACGGCGGGGGACTTCCTTACACGTTTCCCGATGGAACAACGGCTAATGTGGGAGTAATCATGGATGGTTATAATGTTGATGATGGAAAAATAAATGACCGGGTTGTAAACCCCATCTACAAATATGCAGGGTCTTACACAGGGTGGACACATCTTAACAGGCCCCGCAGCCTTTCGGTATTTGAGAATACATGGGTAAAAATGAGGGAGGTTGCGCTGTCATACAACCTGCCGGCGGCTATTGCATCAAAAACAGGAGTATTTCAGGGGCTTTCCTTGTCTTTGATTGGTAGAAACCTGTTCTATTTCCACACGACATTACCCGATCATCTGAACCCGGAAGCGATTATGGGAACAGGAAATGCTCAGGGTCTGCAATGGTCAGGTTTCCCAAGCATTCGGACTTTTGGCTTTAGTATTAAGGCTCAATTTTAACTTTTTTAATTCTACTACAATGAAACTCATGATAAAAAGCTTTCTGGTTTTGCTGTTTAGCAGCACGATGTTAATATCCTGTAATAAAGATTTTGGAGATATTAATAAGCCCTGGGATAATAAAGTATATGCTCCCACAATACAGGGCTTGTTTACAAGTATAGCTTCGAGCCTGGGTGAAAACGGGAGGGCGTTATTTACGTCGCATCTGTATCAGGCCTCACAATTAGCAGCATCTTATGCAGCATCTGGTTACAGGCTGGATGACAAGGCCGCGGCAGCCTGGTCCAACTACTACAACACTTTGATAGATTATAATAAGGCAATAGAGTTGATAGATGCAAGCGACGATGCTTCTAAATTGACCAATGTTAAGGCAATGCTGAAAACAATAATAGCGCTTAAAACACTCGCCAATACTACTTACTATGGAGATATGCCTTATTCCGAGGCGGGCAAATCATATTTGGGAGCTCAGTATTATCGCCCTGTGTACGACCAACAGATGGATATTTTTCCGGCAGCACTTGGTGAGTTGAAATGGGCCGTTGACAATTTTACCACTGGCGCAGACCAGGTGTCATTAGGAGCAGCCGATGTGTTACTTAAAAATGACATAGCCCAATGGACAAAGTTTGCCAACTCTGTTCGCTTGCGTTATGCAGTTATTATGCGTAATAAGAATACGGCATCAGCAGATGCCATTATTGCGGAAGCACTGGCAAAACCATTATTAGATGCCAGTGAATATATTGGAATAGACCCGGCAAAAGTAACAGGACTGCAAATTGACCGATCAGGTACTTTCAGGGGAAATTCCTATATTAGAATGGGATCCACAATTTGGGACGCAATGTCTGCCACAAGGGCAACCGATGGGTCTGGAATATTTGACCTGCGCACTAAAATATTTTTTGAGCCAAACAAAGCCAAGCAATGGAAACCATACCCTCAGAATCCACCGGTTGGTACTGAAGCCGAAACGGCCAACGGAGTTGTAGATGGAAAAAATAATGATCCCTATGCAGAGGCCCGAACCACAACCTGGGAGGTGCCGGGTACATATTTATATTCGCCCTTAAACTACTATTATGTGGCCAGCAGAACAATACCTGATCTTACGATTACCGGAAGCGAGGTTAGTTTTTTAAAGGCTGAGATCTATAACAGGGGAATCGGAGGTGTTACTGCAAATGCAGCTACAGCCAAACAGTTTTATGAAGCCGGTATAACAGAGTCTGTAAAGTTTTGGTATAAAGAGGCAAATGCATCTTCCATTTGGGTAGTAGGAAAACCCGATGCCGCGCCCACCACTAGTGAACTAACTACGATGCTCGCTCATCCGGCCGTTGCATATAGTAGTAGCGCAACCACCGCACTTGCTCAAATTTACAAACAGTCCTGGATCGCAATGTTTCATCAGCCGTATGATGCCTGGGTGTTGCAGCGCCGTACAAATTACGGCACTCCTTTTGTGCCCCTTGCTTCAACCAGTGAAGTGCTAAACTTAAATAGGCTGATTTATCCTCAGGCAGAGGCGTCAAGCAATGCCGTAAACTGGCGTGCCGCTACCGGTGGGGCAGATGATAAATCAAAAAAGCCGTGGTTCATGCTTTAGAATTACATGCTCCTTTTAAAAAGAAAGGTATACTGGATGCCTTAACACAGGAAAAAAATGATTATATCAGGGTTGGCCGTTCGCCAACCCTTTTTTAATGGCACCCTCCGTTATAAAAGAGATAGAGAAAACCGGACTGCGGCAGTTGTAAAAAAATAATGCCCCCACTTATTAATTATTTTAAAAACTTTATTAAATTTGTATTAACATTATTTTACCAAACGGTTCGGTTGTAAAGCCTGATAAGCCAAGTGATTTTTAACGATTAAAATAAGCGAAAAATGCAGAAGAAATATGTATTGTCCGTATTCTTTGCCCTTCTTTTGAGTTGCGGCAGTCTGTTGGCCCAGGTAAGACATACGGTTACGGGAGCGGTTACCGATGATGCGGGTGCCGCCGTTGCCGGGGCTTCCGTTATTGAAAAAGGGACCACAAACGGAGTGGCGGCAGACGAACAGGGGCGGTTTAGCATCACCGTTGGAGCTGCTGCTACGCTTGTTGTAAGTGCCGCCGGGTTCGAAACCACGGAAGTAAAACCCGGCAGCTCCGCCGAAGTGGCCATTACCCTCAAATCATTAATGAAGTCGGAGGGGGAAGTGGTCGTAACGGCCCTGGGTATTTCCAAGCAGAAACGTCAGCTCGGATATTCCGTTACCGAAATAAAAGGCAGTGATCTGGCTAAAACCAACGAGGTAAACCCCATCAATGCACTGCAGGGGCGCGTGGCCGGGGTGCAGATAGATATGGGTGGCGCCGGCGGATTAATGGCCAATTCCAAGATCATTATCCGGGGTAACTCCACGCTGGGTAACAACAACCAGCCCATATTTGTGATTGATGGGGTGATCATGGATAATGACCAGTTTGGCGGTAGAGGCCGGGACTTTGGTAATGATCTGAAGAACCTCAATATGGAGGATTTTGAAAGTGTTTCGGTGCTGAAAGGCTCGTCTGCCGCGGCATTGTATGGTTCCAGAGCCGTGAACGGGGTGATCCTGATCACCACCAAAAAGGGAAAACAACGTAAAGGAGTGGGCATTTCCTTTAATCATTCCCTAAGCATATCCGATCCTTATGCCGGGCCGGATTTTCAGAATGAATTTGGCGGCGGTACTGTGGGCAACTTTTTCACAGATACAAGAGATCCGAATTATAAACCAACGGAATGGTGGATAACGAAAGTATTTCCCACCGACCCCGCAACCGGCAAACCTTATATTGACAGGGGTATTGGCCGCGAACTGGAAAACTGGGGTCCCCGCATGCAGGGGCAGGACGTTATCAACTATGATGGCACCATGACCAAATATTTACCCCAGCCCAACAATTTCCTCGATGTATTTCAAAAAGGCATCGGCAATAATACCAATGTGGCCATTGATGGGGGTACCGATAAATCTACATTCCGTTTTTCCTTTAACCACAACCAGGCAGAAGGGGTGGTGAGCAATAACCGCCTTTCCAAAAATGCCTTTGATCTGAGGGCTACTCATAAGTTTACCAGCTTTTTGGATATGGATGTAAGCGCCGCCTATTCGGATTTTACGGGTTATAATCCCCCCAGCCTGGGCGGTACGGATGCCTTTGCCTCCTATAATTTTGGTAAGCTGTATAGCTGGATGATGCCCCGCAACTATGATACAAGATACTGGATGCAAAAAGAGCACTACACCAGTAAGTTTGGCGGGGTACCCAATCCGGCCACGGCGGGCGAAACCAACCTGGCACCGGAGACCCGGTTCTGGTTCTCTCTCTTTGAAAATAATTACATCCAGAAAGAGCAGATGCTGAGAGGCCGCGTGGCCTTTACCTTAAAACTGACAGACTGGGCCAGCCTGGTATTAGATGGAAATATCAACAATATCTATACCCGCAATGAAACCAAGGAGCTGGGACAAGGTCTTGGTTTTACAGGGGGAAGCTACTCACTTGGCTTTCAGACCAAGGAGAGTAATATGCAGAAATGGATGCTGTTGCTGAATAAAGAAATCAACCCGGATCTTTCGATTAACGGGTATATCGGCGGGGAAGCGCAACATTACAAAACTACCTTTGAAAGCAGTTCAACCAGCGGAGGCCTCAGTTACCCCGGCAATTATTTTATCGCAAACTCCGTGGATCAGCCTACCACTTCTGCCGGTATCAGAAACCGTAAAACACTGAATTCATTGTATGCAAGCGCCGACATAGCCTACAAGAATATGCTTTTTCTGCAGGCCACCTGGCGGGGCGACTGGAGCAGTGCCCTTACCTACTCCAATGGAACCGGGAACAATTTTTATAATTATCCGGCGGTTAGTTTAGCGTGGATATTTACGGAAATGCTTAAAGAAAGCAAACCGGACTGGATCAGCTATGGAAAGTTCAGGGCCAATATTGCGGCCTTAGGCGGCGATACGGATCCGTTTAAAATTAACCCGGGGTTTGCGTTTAGCGGGTATAGCAAGGTTGGCGGAGGTTCCGTACCGCTATCAACATATAGCAGCAGCTCGGTACTACAGCCCAATTTGCAGCCGCAGCGCAAAATTGCAAAAGAGCTGGGTTTGGAAATGCGGTTTCTTAAAAGCCGTGTAGGATTTGATGTAAGCCTGTACCAGGATAATACCCGGAACCAGTTGCTGGATATCACCACACCGGTTGAATCGGGTGTGAGCACTATATTTATTAACGCCGGTAATATTCAAAACAAGGGTATCGAAGTTTCAATAGACGGTACGCCGGTGAAAGGCAAAAACTTCTCATGGAATACAGCACTAACATACTCGGTTAACCGCAATAAGATTGTGGACCTGTATCCCGGCAGGACCGAATATGACCTCAAAGCCAATATAGGGGAAATAAGCACCTGGGCGGTAGTAGGCAAGTCCTATGGCACCCTTCGTACACAAATCCACTCCAATGCATTTCAGGCGGTAGATGGAAATGGAAAACCAATCGATGACCCAAGAAACGGGCTACCCATACTGGCCTGGAGAGGCGATGCCAGAGCGGCTTTCCCGGCCCGCAGCAATACCTGGCAGGACGTGGGTGATATCAATGCCAAGTTCAGAAGCGGCTGGGATAACACGTTTACCTACAAAAACTTTAGCCTGAATGTATTGCTGGATGCAAAGATCGGAGGCGACTTTGTAGCCCTCAGCTATCGCTATGGTACCCACACCGGGGTCTTCCCCAATTCCGTTTATGGAAGGGATGCACAAAGCGGAGGTATTACCTGGACCACCAAATACGATGATTATAAGGATGGTAAATTTATTACCTATGATGATGGCCGGATTGTGGAGGGTGTGTTTGCCCCGGGGCAAGAGATCACGCAGCCGGATGGATCGAAAGTAAATGTAGGTGGAATGACCTTTGAAGAGGCGTATAAAAAAGGGTATGTAGAACCCACGCATACACCACAGTTTTTTTATCGCTATGGTTCTTCCTCTACCGGTGTATCTGATTACTGGATCCTGAAAAACTCCTGGATCTCCATGCGCCAGGTAGCCCTGTCCTATAATGTATCGCCCCGGATCTATGAGAAGTTGAAATTGCGCGGGTTGTCTGTATCTGCCGTAGGGCGCAACCTGATGTACCTGTATAATACATTGCCGTACAATTTTAACCCGGAGTCGAATAACTCCAATAACACGGCGTATTCCGGCGAGGAAGGATTTTTGCCAATGGTAAGAACCTTTGTATTTACTATAAGGGCAGCATTTTAATTTTATCATCTAATTTTAATTCAATTCAGATGCAACTCAAATCTAAATATATAATTGCAGGCATAATGCTTTTAACAGGCGTTTCCTGTACAAAAAACTTTGGTGAACTGAATACGGATCCAACCATTGTTACCACTCCGGATGTAAAATACCTGCTCTCCTACTCACAGGATAAGCTGGCCACTTATAATGGAGGCGAATGGATCTGGGAAGGAATGGAGCAGTTGTTCCGGTATACCCAGCATGTGAGCGCCAGTCCCTACGAAATTACAAACAACGTAAATGCACGATACGGTGTTTACTACAGCCAGATCCTGCCCAACCTGTTTGAGATCCGGAGGCAGATCAGCGCAAAGGCGGATAAAGACAACTACCAGAAGATAGCTGCCATTACCTATATCATCCAGGTGCTGCATGGCATTAAAGTAACGGATATGAACGGCTCCATTCCTTATAGTGAAGCGGAGCAGGGCCGGTATGAAGCCAATTACAGCCCCGTATATGACAGTCAGGAAGCATTGTTTAATACCTGGTTATCCGAGCTGGACAAGTCCATTGGTGTTTTGTCCAATACCGGTCTGGCAAACCAGGTAGATCCAGGTACCGCCGATATCTTTTATAAAGGCAACTGGACCAATTGGGTAAAGCTGGCCAATACACTCAAGCTGCGGATCGCCGCCCGGCTTGAAAATCAGAACCAGGCAAAAACAAAGGATATTTTCAAGCAGGTAATGCAGGATGCCATAGGGCCGATTGATAATGATAACGCGCAGTTAACCTACGCCAATCCCACTTTCTCGCCTTTTGGCAATGATGTCAATTACAGGAGTGTGCGCTATGGCAGCACTTCCATCATCGGGTTTTTAAAGAAGGCGAATGACCCCCGTCTGCCCATTTATTTTGAGAGCAATGGGGTGAGTAAATCCTTGTTTACCAGCAATAGTGTAACGCCGCCGGCATTTATGGATATCAACGACCCGCTGATCCAGTTCCAGGGGGCTCCGGCAGACTGGACCACCAATCCTACAGTGGCGGCCTACATCAGCAATGCAGTAACAATTGGCAGCGCCAAGTATTTTATGATTTCGCCTATTAACCGGAAGTTTTTTGCTCCCAAAATGAATGGTCAAACGGGGAATTACACGGATGTGATGGTAACCAATGCGGAGTCCTGCCTGCAGGTGGCAGAGTTTATACAGAAAGGTTATGGCGCCGGTGTTAATACAAATGGCACTGCCGAAGACTGGTATAAGAAAGGGGTGGCTTCCTCTATCAATACCATGAATAGTATTGCAGTAGCAGCACAGTCAGCCACAGGATTTACGGGCGATGGTACTACGGTAATTAACAGTTACCTTACGGGTAGCAATGTAAAGTTTAACGGGGTAAATGACCTGGAGCGTATTTACATCCAGGAGTATTTGAATTTGTACAGGAATGCCTGTGAAGCCTTTGTGTTCGTACGCCGTACGGGATACCCTAAAACAGCATCGGCCTACTATGCCCGCGAGCCGTTTACACAAACCATTCCACGCCGCTGGTGGACCAACGATCCCGGGGAGGTGAACCGGAAAAACTGGAATGCAGCATTGGCTGATCAGGGCTTTACGCCCAATGCCCAGGATGTGCCCACGTTGAATACGCAGCGCATCTGGTATGATAAAACGGCGCCGGATTTTGGCGGTGGAAACTAACAACGATCTTTTCTGTTTTTAGGGCCGGATTGGTAAAAGGACCAATCGCCCTGGAACCATCCGCCGCCGATTATTTTATGGTGTTGCAGGCGATCCGGTAACAAAGTGCAGTAGAATTATGTACGATGTTTTCCGGATCGCCTGCAACTTTTTTTATGTATTTTCTGCAATTGCCGGGTAGGGGAATCCCCTTTTTGTCCCTTAAATAGAACCGTTTTATAGGCGTACGAAGATTTTTTCAAAAAAAAATGGCTAAATACTTATTAATTATTTTAAAAAGTTCATTAATTTTGTATTAACATTGCTTTAAGACTTTTTTAGCAAACTGTTGTGTTTACGATTGGCCTATAAACCAAACAAATTTTTAATGATTAAATGAGCGAAAAATGCAGAAGAAACACGTATTGTTGATATTCTTTGCCCTTCTTTTGAGTTGCGGCAGCCTGTTGGCCCAGACAAAGCGTACAATAACTGGTGTTGTAACCGATGCGGAAGGCAAGCCGGTACCGGGTGCTACGGTGTCCGTAAAAGGCACTACTAACGGAACTTCAACGGACACGGAAGGAAAGTATTCTATTGAGGTAGGTACAAGCAACCCGGTTCTGGAAGTTTCCTCCATCGGGTTCGTAAACCAGGAAGTAAAGGTTACCGGGAGCGGGGCTGTTGACATTTCCCTGACGGGTTCGGGCGGAAAAGCGGAAGATGAGGTAGTGGTAACGGCGCTGGGGATAAAACGGGAAAAAAGATCATTAGGTTATGCCACATCTACCATTAAAGGAGAGGAACTTTTACAGGCAGGCGCTACTCCTAATCCATTTCTTGCACTATATGGTAAGGCCGCTGGTGTAGGTATCAACATAGGTTCAGGTGGACCGGCGGCTGGTGTAAATGTACGTATCCGTGGTGCTGGTGGTTTGGAGTCCAATGCCAATACGCGTCCGTTATTTGTAGTCGATGGTGTGCCCATTTACGACAGACAAACGGACATGGTGGATAGAAGTTATGATCCGTTAAACACGTTTGATCGCGGCTCGGGAATTAACGATTTGAACTCGGAGGATATTGAATCAATCGAAATCCTGAAAGGGGCCAAGGCCTCTGTTTTATATGGAAGCCAGGCACTGAACGGTGTTGTCCTAATTACCACAAAAAGCGGTAGAAAAACGCGCGGGCTGGGTATCCAGGCATCCCACCAGGTAACTGTTGATAAACCTTTTTCGTTTATCGATTTTCAAAATGAATATGGCTCCGGCGCAAGTGTTTTAGATACGCAATATGCTACTTTGGGTGGAAATAGGACAAGAAGGCTGCCGCTCAGCCGCCTTAGCTTTGGACCAAAATTTGACGGTGCTCCTGTGATGCTGTACGATAGTACCATGAGTACTTATCAGGCTTATCCCGATAATTTTATTGATTTCTTCAGAACTGCAATTTCAAACAGAACCAACGTTGCCATTGCTGGTGGCGGGTCTATGGGAAGCGTAAGGGCATCCTACACGCATAATAATTACCAGGACATTTTACCCGGTTTCAACCAAAAGCAACATAGCCTTAGTTTTAATGGAAATTTTAATGTATCTGATTTTGCATCGTTTGAATTTATCAACAACCTGTATAGTGTAAATACCGTAAACCGGAGGCCAAATATTCAACAATTTGTCGCTACAGGACTTAACCGGGATTACGATTATAATTGGATGAAAGATTTTTATCGGACCCCGGATGGGTTTAGAAGAGATTTGGAGCCCTATGGTTTACAGGGCAGCTCACCCGGCTATTGGCCCAATGCCGTTGCCGGGATATTATGGGAGCAAAATGACAACCAAGACTGGGACAAGAAGTTTCATATTATCAGTTCTGTAAAATCGACATTGAAATTTTCAAAACATGTTTCTTTTATAGGTCAGGCGTCTGTTGATTATACGAACACAGATTTAATTACCGAAAATAAAATTATAAGATTAGCACCTAAAAGAATTGGTGGTAAATATAGTTGGAACAAAACGAATAGTACCGTTCAAAACTATCAGGGCCTGATTAAATATGAGAAAGACATCGCAGATTTTAATTTGTTTGCATTTGCCGGCGGCGCTTATCAAAAGCGGGAAGATAGTTACGTTTACGCATCAACCGGCGATGCAGGTTTGATATATCCCGACTGGTACTCTATATACAATGCGGATACCCGGGGCTGGGCCAGCGCAGGTGATAGAGGAAAAGTTTTAGGTACTCAAAGAGGTTCAGATGTTTTATATAGTATGCTTGGTTCGGCCACGCTATCGTATAAAAACATATATTATCTGGAGCTACAAGCAAGAAATGACTGGAACTCAACTCTTAAAGCGCCCAACAATAGCTATTTCTACCCAGGGGCATCCCTCACCTGGAACTTTAGCGAAAATATTGCGATACCGAAACTACAGTTTGGTAAGCTTCGTTTTTCTTGGGCCGATGTAGGCGGTGGTCCTTCAACTGCTTTAACAGATCGTTATTTTGCCAATGACCGGGTTTCTGTTGGTCAGATACCATACCCTACTGGCCCCATAACGGTTTCCCCTAACACCGCGTTATTTCTTTCTGAAATAGTGCCTTTTAGAAAAAGGGAATTTGAAATGGGTTTTAATACAAGGTGGTTTACGGGTAACAGAATTGAGTTAGACTTTTCTTATTATACCAATAATACTTATAACCAAATTGTATCGCAACCCATTACACCTGCTACGGGTTATAATACAGCAAGTATAAATACTGGAAATCAAAAAAATTGGGGATTTGAACTTTTTGTAAAGGGGGCCCCCATAGTAACCGACAAATATCGCTGGGAGCTTACATTCACTACAGCCAATCAAAAATCAAAAGTTGTAAAACTCTATCCCGGACTCAAACAAAAGTCAGTAGGCAGTATTGGTGGGTTCGAAATATGGCAGGTAGAGGGACAAACTACCGGTCAGATCAGAGGTTATGATTATCTCCGAGACCCTAATGGAAATAAAATAGTAGATGCCGATGGTAACTATGACCTTGCTGAGGTACGTACCGATATTAAGGGGAAGACGGTTAACCCGCGTATGTTTGGTGGGTTATATAGCGATTTTTTCTTTAAAGGCTTTAATTTTCATTTTGGTTTGGATTACAAGTTTGGGGGCACCATTTTTTCGTATACCAACAATTACCTGCTTGGGCTTGGGGTAACCAAGGAATCGCTGTTTGGCAGAGATGAAGCAAATGGCGGCCTGGCCTATTATATCGACAATACTACCGGAAAAAAAGTAGCGTGGGAACATGACCAGGCAGCGCCAGCCGCAGCGAAAGGAGGCATTGTTTATCACGATGGTATTATTTTAGATGGTGTAAAAGCACAAACGAAGGACGGAAGCACAACCTATGTTAAAAATGACATTATCCAGGCAGCGCCTTCCTACTATCAAACCTTTATCAGCGATGCAGGCGGCTTTTGGCCCCCAGACAGATTGTTTAAGAATGACTATATCAAGTTTCGGGAAATTTCAATAGGTTATACCATTCCTGCTAAGATCTCTCAAAAAGTGAAACTGCAAAAAGTAATGCTCACTGCATCGGTAAGAAACCTGGGGTATCTGTATAAAACTGTGCCCAACATTGATGTGGAATCCGCTCTGGGTGCCGGGCAGTTTATAGAAAATTCATTCTACCCCTCTTTAAGGTCGTACATTTTTGGGGTAAATGTTAGCTTTTAATTTTAAAACAATCATGTTATGAAAAGAATATTGATAGCAATTTCTATATTTTCTATAATGATTTCATCCTGTAAGAAAACATTAGAAAAAGAATTTTACAATCCTGAGGTATATTCTGATGTTGGTAGCGCTTATGCAGGTTATTTTTCAAAAACATTGTATACCTGGAAGCTATATGTGCAGGATTATGGAGAATGGTGGTGGGAAATTGCCGGTTCAGGGGCTATGGGTGTTGCAGGCTATTCTCAAATTGCACAGCGATATATCAGAAATGATGTGTACGATTGGTTTGCAGATTTTGATGATTTATCCGGCGTAAATGCTTTTGGGAGCGAAGGGCAATTGTACAACAATCGCTTTGGGTCTTTTTATGTGGGTATGAATGCCTGGGCTTCGATGAAGAATTCTATTGGTGCATTAAGCGGACAGGATTTAGATGATAATCAGATCTATTATGCATTAACCACAGTAATGAAGGACTATAACGCTCTTATGACGGTAGATTTTTATAATAGCGTTCCGTATAGCGAAGCCTTTAGAGGAAAGGAATCTATCTTTTTTCCCAAATATGATGACCCCAAATCCATTTATGTTAGTGTGTTGGATGAACTAAAAACCATTTCCGAGCAGCTTGTTGGGCAGTATGATAAGATGTCCTCTAATGCAAAAGCAACATTTGGTGTGCAGGATATTGCTTTTGGAGGCGATATAAATAAATGGGTTCAGTATATTAACGCCATTCGTTTAAGATACGCTGTAAGATTGTCGGGGGTTGATGAAGCTACTGCAAAAACACAAATACAGGATCTTATCGCAAAAAATAATTTTCCCGCCGCCGATTTTACTTGGCAATTGCCCTACGCACAAGGCAGCAATTATGGCGGCGAGTGGATACGAGGTATCTCTGAAGCTTGGGCTGGTACTTTTGTTACCGATATTATTATGAAGCGGATGAACTATGGGGATACTACCTATCAGCCCGGCATTGATGACCCACGTCTTCCTGTAATTGCTATGCCTACAGCAACATCTAAATATAGCACTGGTGCGAGCGATCCCGATACACTTGTATACAGAGGTGTCAGTATGAATGCCGATGGACAAACTCCGGGTTACACTGCCGGACAACGGTATTATACCGGTGGTGTAACGGGGGATATCAATGCGCATCTTAAACAGAACTACCGCAGCTTGTATAATCTTGCAACTTTTTATCGGAACGAAAATTTTCCGGTCTATATGATGTCGAGAGCAGAAGTGGATCTGTTGTTGGCGGAGGTGGCATTAAAAAATCTGGCGACTACGCCAAAATCAGCATCGGACTATTTGAAAGACGCGGTAAGCCACTCAACAGATTTTTGGTATATGGTGAACCAGAAAAGCCCCACAACA
This sequence comes from Niabella hirudinis, assembly GCF_051201075.1. Taxonomy (NCBI): domain Bacteria; kingdom Pseudomonadati; phylum Bacteroidota; class Chitinophagia; order Chitinophagales; family Chitinophagaceae; genus Niabella; species Niabella hirudinis. The sequence continues at coordinate 685,224 of NZ_JBPEHJ010000002.1, read as the reverse complement.
ACAGGTTCTCCGGGCGCTTTTGCTGTTTTAAGGCCGGCAAAACCTGCAGCAAGTATCATTGACATTTATGCAACTACCTTGGCGACAAAGTATAATAGTAAGGCCTCACTCGATGAAAAAATGGAAATCATCATGCAGCAGAAGTATATACATTTAAATCTAATGTACCCATATGAATTGTGGGCAGAACTGCGCCGTACCCGGCATCCCAAACTAGATCCGTTGACCTATGATGGAAAAGTAATGAAGCCTTTGCCTGAAAAGTTGCGGTACCCGGTATCGGAGCGTACCAATAATCCTGACAACTACGAACTGCATAAGGCTGAAGATAATTTTACCACACCTATATTTTGGGTTCCTCAAAATTTGCGAAGTGTAAACCCTTATTGGGATAATTATGATCATGAATAATGAAGGAGAGGCTGTCTCTGATTTTTAAGGCAGCCTCTTCTTAATCGGTAATTGGCAGTATTTTCTTTCTTCATTAGAGGAGTCCGGTCGATTTAAATATTAATATAGTTCCAGAACAAATCATTCAATGTTAAAGCCGGTGATGAGCCGGCTTTTTCTTTAAAAATCAACGACCAGGGGTGAACCTGATTGAGCCGCCTGATATTAAGCAATTTTAAGCCGCAGGATATATTGTTTTTATTTTTTGGTTTGTTGATATTGTCGTAATATTGGTATATGTATTTTTTTAATAATACAAAAAAATTCTATTAATGAACACGCCATGCTAAAACTGAATTGTATCCGATGAAAGGCTAAAAACATCTTTCCTCGTTGAGAGGCATTGTTAACAATAAATAATTGAATATGAAAATCAATCAAAACTTATTGCTTTTGCTGTTTATCGTAAACGTATTTGCTCCTTCTTGTAATAAGGAACACTCGGGCAAAATATACAGTGGTTCAGATGCTAATATAATCCAGCTCATAGCGAGACGATTAGGGGTAACTCCTGCCAGCGTTAGGGACTCGGGAGACTATGTTATTGTAGGAGGCGACATGATTTTTAACAAAACAAGTCTGCTTTCAGCAACCAGTCGCCAGGTAGTAGCGACACCCGACAGCGGCACAACAATAACAGGCCCTATAGCTGCGGCTTATCAGGGCGACATCAAGATTTTTATAAGTGTTGACACGAATAACCATTCGCAAACCGTTATCGATCGGTATTCGGATGCAGTCAGAGCTGCAATCAACAATTTTAACACACTGATCCCTAATTCGGCAATAAAAATGAGAGAAGTGTCCACTGCAAATTATAGCGATATAAAAGTGCATTTGGTAGATCTTGGCAAAAATGGGTCTGGTGGGATGGCCTGGTACCCTAACAATGGTAAACCAGGAGAGCATGTTTATTTAAATCTGTCTTATGAATCAGGTTATCCCAGTGTTGCATATGCTACACTTTTAACAACGCATGAGTTGGGGCATGCAATTGGCCTTTTTCATACAAATCAAATTCCCAATTCAAGTTTCACAGAATCCTGGCCGTTTGGCTTCTATTATCTGAAACAAATTCCAGGCACTCCCGGGTTCGCTACTTCTGCAAATACGAATCCTGATCCGAATTCATTTATTTTGGACTCGATTTATGCCGGTAATGGAAACCCCTGGAGTCAGAGTGTGAGCAACCCCAATGGTGTTGGGTTTAGCAGCTATGATAAAATAGCTATTCAGTATTTATATCCTCAAATTATTAATGTCAGTTTAAGTAGTATGTTTAAAGGGCCAACGGCATATCCCGTAATAACAATCGGATTTTACCAAAATGGAATGTTAAAATATACGCATTCGTTAAGTTCGTCCACTAAATCAAAAACAGCATATATTTTGTCAGGTATTTATACAATAAGTACTATGGTTAGCGTAAGCCAAAATTGCAGTCTTAATATCAGGAACTCTTCAGGATATAGTAATTATTGGGATATTCTTGCGCCAAGTACATCGGTGAATAGCAGCGCAATAGATTTTAACAATAATGATTTTATGATACATTTAAGCAACGTAGCGCCATAATTTTAAAATCAATGTTAATGACGCCGTTGGTAAAAACCATTTATTCTAAATTCCTTTGATACAGGAGATGAGTCTATGATCAATTTTTTTATATATGCGTCACTCTATACACAGAATCTTGCTTGCCCTGATTGGATGCGTACTGTTTTCATCAAAAGTCATTCAATACCGTTTCAACTGACTGCATTTCCTTTCTTGCGCAGGTCTCCCGACCATAAGTGTTCGAAACCTGTTATCCTGATTTGAAGATATGAGGTGCCATTTCAGGATTGCCTCCACATAGCACTACGATTTCTTTCATTATCTCGGTATCCAGTTCCAACTCAAAGCGGAGCTTTGGTATTTTGAAGCCCTTCAGCCCATTTCGCTTTCGGTAGACGATTAATAACATTGCTACGATCATTGTCATATATATCATCACCTTGATACCATTCAGGTCCCTGGAAACCAAATGGCTGGCATTTAGATATTGCTTAATAAATTTGAAGAATAATTCTATCTCCCAACGCAGCCTGTATAGATCGGCGATCACGTAAGCATCTTCATTCCTGATTGAGGTAACAAAACAGATATCTTCTCCTGTCTTATTGACGGTCGCTCTTATAACCCGGTAAATATGTTTGGTCTTTTTACCTCTTCTGTTTAAAAGTCTTCCCAGCTTATCGCTAATAACGGTTACATTAGCGCCCGCGGGAGCTGGCCTCACTTTTGTCTCCGTTACATCTACACATACTATATTGGAGTTGTGTCTGGCTACAAACATCTTGTCGCTGTCCGTGAATTTGTCGAAACTATCTCTGGCCTGTAGCCCCCTGTCAAAAACCACGATATTACCCTGTAGGCTGTCGTCGCACTCAATCACTTCTGAAAGCGCCAGATTCTCACTGGCGTATTTCTTGTCTGTATAAATCTTTATTGCAGACGGCAGACTGCCTTTCAGGTTAATACTGAATTTTACAAACCGGTTAACATTGTCGTTGTATTCCATGCCTACCTTGAACAGCTTTGCTGAAAGACCCACCATTGTGCTATCAGCCCTGGCGAGGCTCTTTTGCTCATCCAACTCCTTATTGTAAATCAGGAAAAGACGTTCAAAAAGCTGCTCAAAATAAGTGGCCTCAATAGTGCATATCCTATCTCTGATTGAGTTGTACTTACCTTCCAATATGCCATAGCCAGTAAACAGCTTAAACTGACCGGAATGCAGGTACTGCTCCATTACCCGCAAACTTGACCGATCAGCGTTTAGCATTGAAAAAAGGATCAGTTTGAAAATCAACTCCCCTGAAAGCTTCTTTACCTGGGTATCCACACCCGTCTTAACAGATAGCTCCTGAAATATATCTTCGGGGATCAATCCTATCAGTTTACCAACAGTCATAGTGCGAAATTAAGGCACGCAAGGTTTCGAACACTTATGGTCTCCCGACCTGTGCAGAAGCGTTCCTTAACTTAACCATTAAATCACAAGATCCAGCAAGCCTTTTTGATTCGTGTAATAATCAATAGCGGTACTATATTTCCAATCCTGCGGCTCAAAAACAAAGCCTGGGTTACATGTAGTACCTGTTTGCGATACGGTGAAATTAAAGCGCAAACGATTACCGGGGAAAATGACCGCATGGCGAACTTTGCGGGATCCTTGCGCCCCCTTGCGGTTGAATTCCGCAACAAAAATGTCCGGCGGCGTTGTAATGGTAAAAATTGTTGCAACGGCCCTTATGATTTCTGGCAAAAAGTAAAAAACAATCGGTACTACTAACCCGAAACAGGGGAGATCAATAGGAGAAAATTGTTTTCTAAGCACTTGTTTTGTCTTAAATTTGACTAATGGAAGCATTAAGAATAGAAATACTCAATCCAAAAGCATTAAAGCTAATAAAAGGTATGCAGGAACTTGATCTAATACGGGTCCGTAGTGAGCCGGCTACTAAATTAAAGTCCTATTTAAAAGAAATGCGCAGGAAGGCTCAATCGGCGCCGGATCTGGATGAGATAACAGCGATTGTTGAAGACATCAGAGAGGCAAGACATGCCAAAAAATAAACCGCTACGAATCATAATCGATACAAATCTGTGGATAAGCTTTATTATATCAAAAAGCCTGAGCCGGCTGGATTCAATATTGTTTTCGGGCGCAGTAACAATCTTATTGAGTATTGAACTTATAGAGGAAATTGAAGCCACCATAAACAAACCCAAACTCAAGAAGTATTTTAGAGAAGGTGCTTTAAATAAAATGCTTGAGGCCTTTGACCCATATATAGATCTTGTCAGCGTAAAAAGCAAAGTTGCGGTTTGTAGGGATGTAAAAGACGATTTTTTGCTTTCATTGGCCCTCGATGGTATGGCCGATGTTTTAATTACTGGCGATAAGGATTTGTTGGTTTTAGAAAATTATCAGGGAATTCAAATATTGAAGCTATCTGAATTCTTGGAAAAAAGTGCCCACATATAACCCGATCATCAATGCAAGGTATGGTTTCATCGGATACCACCACAGATATGCTGATTGCACCTGCGCGCCGCCTCTGAGCTATTTTTGAATACGATTAAAACCGACCTTGATCGCTGGCTGTAGGTGTTGTGCAATATGAGGGAATTAGAAAAAATCCATGTAATTTTACATAAGAAGATCTTTTCAAAAATTATTTACAATAGCTGCATATTTTTCGCTCCCCCTAAAAATCTTGCACCACAAACCGCTATTATTTAAGTAGCGGTTTTTTATTAATGGTTTAAAAATACCAGAGGATGAAATATATTTTCATTGGACTTTTTGTTTTGACGGTTTGTAAAAATCAAGCCCAACCCTACCGCAACCCTTCTCTCCCCATCGAAGCCCGTGTACAGGATCTCCTTTCCCGCATGACGCCGCAGGAAAAGTTCTGGCAATTGTTTATGATCCCCGGCGACCTGGATAAGGCCGCGCCGGGCCAGTATAAGAATGGATTATTTGGCTTCCAGGTAAGCGCCGCCACAACGGGTGCGGGAGAGGCGGCCCAGCAAATGCTGAGCTATAACCAGGGCTCCGTAAATGCATTGACTTTTGTAAAAAAGATCAACAGCATTCAAAAATATTTTGTGGAACAAACGCGGCTGGGGATCCCCCTGCTGTTTTTTGATGAGGCCTTGCATGGACTGGTGCGCAGCGATGCTACCTCCTTTCCCCAGGCTATCGGGCTGGCCGCTACTTTTGATACAACGATGATGCGCCGGGTAGCCAATGCCATTGCGGATGAAACCCTGCAGCGGGGCATCCGGCAAATACTGACCCCAGTGGTAAACCTGGCTTCGGATGTGCGCTGGGGGCGTACAGAAGAAACCTATGGCGAAGATCCGTTTCTTACTTCACAAATGGGCGTGGTGTTTGTAAGTTCTTTTGAAAAAAAGAACATCATTACCACACCCAAACATTTTGTGGCAAATGTAGGCGATGGGGGGCGCGACAGCTACCCCATTCACTGGACAGAGCGTTATCTGGAGGAAACCCATTTGCTGCCTTTTAAAGCCTGTTTTGAGAAGGGCGGCAGCCGGTCGGTAATGACGGCCTATAATTCGTTGGACGGCACAGCCTGTACCGCAAACAGCTGGCTGCTGAATACAAAACTTAAAGAGCAATGGGGGTTTAAAGGCTTTGTGATCTCGGACGCCGGGGCAACCGGTGGAACATTGGTATTGCATCATACGGCCAAAGACTACCCGGAGTCCGGCGCCCAGGCCATTAATGGCGGGTTGGATGTTATTTTCCAGACGGACTACCAGCATTATAAATTGTTTGACCCGCATTTTTATGATGGGAAGATCAGCCAGGCCCGGATCGATGATGCCGTGACAAGGGTGCTGCGTGCGAAGTTTGAACTGGGATTGTTTGACCATCCCTATGTGGATGAAAAGAAAGCGGCACAGAATTTCGATCACCGGCAGGTAGCCAAACAGGCTGCGCTGGAATCGATGGTGCTGCTCAAAAATGACAACAAGATCCTTCCGCTTTCAAAGCAGGTCCGCACACTTGCCGTAATTGGCACCGATGCCACCGAAGCCCGGCTGGGTGGATACAGCGGCCCCGGTATTCATAAGATATCTATGCTGGAAGGGTTAAAGAAAAAAGCGGGGGCAGCTACAGCCATCACCTATGCGCCGGGGCCGGGCCGGAGTGATGTGGCCTGGAAGCCTCTTCCGGCGAACTTCCTGTGGCATTATGAAGGGACTGCTTTAAAGCAGGGGTTGCAATTTGGCGTCTTTAACCAGATCAACTTCTCCGGGCAACCCGTGGATAGGGGTGTGGATGCGGAGATCAATAAACTTTGGACCCTTTCGCGCCCTTCGCCAAAGTTAAAGCAGGATTTTTACGCGGTACGCTGGGAAGGGCTGATACGGCCGGATGTTTCAGGCAGCTACCAGGTGGGGCTAAGTGGCAATGATGGTTTCCGTTTGTATCTTGATGACCGCCTGGTTATTGATAACTGGAAAAAAGAGTCTTTCAGAACCTTGCTTGTCCCGGTTTCTTTTGTAAAAGGAAAAACATATAAGCTGAAGGTGGAATACTATGAGCCGGTGGGTAACGGAAAACTGCAGCTGGTTTTGCAGGGGGCAGATGACCGGGAAGCCAGGATCAGGGAAGCCGTGGCTGTTGCAGAAAAGGCAGATGCGGTGGTCATTGCCGCAGGCATCGAAGAGGGAGAATTCAGAGACCGCGCCATGTTATCGCTCCCCGGAAGGCAGGAGGAGTTGATACAGCGGGTAGCAAAAACGGGGAAGCCGGTGGTGGTCGTATTGGTGGGTGGAAGTGCCATTACCATGAGCAGCTGGCTGCCGGCTGTAAAAGGAGTGCTGCAGGTATGGTATCCAGGGGAGGAAGGGGGCCATGCCGTAGCCGATGTGCTCTTGGGTGACTATAATCCCGGTGGGCGCTTACCGGTTACCTTTCCTATGCATGAGGCCCAGTTGCCATTGGTGTACAATCATAAGCCCACGGGTCGCGGTGATGATTATGAGAACCTGTCGGGTCGCCCGTTGTTTCCCTTTGGCTTCGGGTTGAGCTACACCACATTTGAATACGGCAACCTTCGATTGGAACGGAAGACCATCGGCATTTCCGATTCGGTGCGGGTGCGGTTTACCGTAAAAAATACGGGGACAGTAGCGGGGGACGAGGTGCCGCAGCTGTATATCCGCGATGATCTGGCATCACTGGCGCAACCGGTGCTGGCCTTAAAGGGGTTTCAGCGGGTGCCGCTAAAGCCCGGAGAAACAAAGGAACTTGATTTTTTGATTACCCCGGAATTATTGCAGTTGCTGAATCAGCAGATGAAATGGGTAGTGGAGCCCGGGAATTTCAGTATCATGATCGGCGCTTCATCAGCGGATATCCGGTTGCGGACGGCGTTAACTGTAGAATAAAAAAGGAGTGATTTAGTAGGGACGGGGTGATCTGTTTGTATGCCTGAGGCGGATAATACGGATCTGATTTATATTGCAGGAAAAGCGTACTTTTGATATGAACCCAAAATTAATGTATGAAAAATGGGAAAATTTTGTTGGCCTTAATGCTAGGCATCGCCATTGTTGCCTGCTCAAAAAGTGAAGAAAACAAAAATCCGGTGAATCCGGACGATGTTACCCTCCCCCAGGATAGCAATACAAAGCCTGCTGGTAATACAACCAACCCTGGTGTCAAGATCGATGCAGCGGTTGGCTCCTGGAAATTATCTGAAACCAGGATATCACCGGGGGTACCGGTTGACTGGGGAAAGATAGATAACGGGGCGGTGCTGACGTTTAGGGATTCTTCTTCTTATGAAATAGATGGAGATAAACCGCTGTTTTGGATGTTTTGGCCCGATGTACAGGTGTCAAAAAAAGGAGCAGCAGGAACCGCTGCCCGGTTCCGCCCCACGGTTATATACCTGGTGCCTGCCAATAGGCAGGATACCGCCTTTTTCAGTCTTCGTATATCCAAAGACACATTGGAATTGTGGGGCCTTTCCTGCGTGGAAGGGTGTGGATACCGTTTCCGGAAGGTAGAATAAATAACCGGCTTTATCCGATTTCCTCAAATACCCCTGTTTGCCGGTTCTTACGCACATGACCTGCTTTAAAATACCGGCCATTCATAGCTACATAAATGCCGTGCGGCAGCGCCTGAACAAAAGCAAGGGCGTTGCCGAGGTTAAACAGTCCATCGGAACTGCCAAATTTGATAGGGATCATGGCGCCTGTCAGTACGATGGTTTTATTTTTTATCCGCTCTGCCAGCAACTGCGCCGTTACCGACATGGTATCTGTGCCATGGGTGATCACGATCTGTGTTTCTTCGCTCTGCTCGCATTGATAGGCGATCAGTTCGCGGTCTTCATCAGTCATCTCCAGGCTGTCTACCATCATAAGGGTACGAATTTCCACCGGAACCGTATTGCGTCCTTCTTCCAGCAATTCATGTAAATGTGTGTCTTTAAAATAAAGCGCACCATTCAGCATATTATATTCCTTGTCAAAAGTTCCGCCGGTTATAAAAATGCGTATTGCCATGCCTGCAAAATTATCGCATTCAGGCTGATTTCTGATTTCTGATTTCGACAAACCTATTAAGATATGAAAATATCGTCAATACCCGGCTCTTATTTCCATATTCCCACATTCTCACATTCTCATATTTTCAAATTGAACCTGAAACCTTGAACGTTAAACCTGGAACTGTTTTACCCCCCGCGGCTGCGCAGGCGGGCTTCTTCCAGGTCCAGCTCCCATTCCTTTTCCTTAATAAGCTCTTCATTAAAGGTCCCGTTTACCCGGTACTTCATCAACTCATCGCGTTTTACATCAATCAGCTCCAGCAGTAGTTGCCGGAACCTGGGTATGGAAGCATCTACGGTATCGCCATCGTTGGTTTGCAGCCCCAGCTTTTGTTTTGCGGCGTCAATCATGTGGCGGTACCGGTTGCGGGTTAGTAAAAAAGGCTCGCTCTGGCCCAGTTCGTCTTTATAATTTACATCAATATATTTCAGGGATAACTCTGCCATCCGTAGTTTCAGCTGCTGGTTTTCTGCATTCCGCTGATCCTCGGCGGCATCCCGGATCTTCAGCAATCGTATTAACGGCGATATGGTAAGCCCCTGCAGCACCAGCGTAACAATAATAACTACAAAAGTGATGAACAGGATGAGGTAGCGGTAAGGAAACTCCACATTGTTTTTTACATAAAACGGGATCGCCAGTGCCGCTGCCAGCGATACAACCCCGCGCATACCGCACCAGGCTACCAAAAAAGTTTCTTTATTGGTGGGTACCGGTGTGTCCGGCGCCCATCGGCGTTTGACCCCTACCCGTATATAATTGGAGGTATATACCCATACAATGCGAATGAGGATCACGGCGCAGCTGATGATGAGTCCGTAACCCAGTGCATCCTTAACGGTGTTTTTTGTAAAATTGGAAACGATAAAAGGCATTTGAAGGCCAATAAGAATAAAGATGAACCCGTTGAGTAAGAACGTAAGCGTATCCCATACTCCTGCCAGGCTGATCCTTGACTGGTAGCCCAGCATCCGGGGTGTGTGGTAGCTCAGGAACAAACCGCCAGCTACGACCGATAAAACGCCCGAACAATTGAAATGTTCCGCCACCAGGTACATCACGTACGGCGACAGCAGGGTAAAGGCCGAATCTATAGCCGATGTAGTGGGAAAAAAACGAAGAATCAGGTAAATAAGGAAAGCAATGGCTAAGCCGATCAGTAGGCCTGCTCCGGCAACAATAAAAAAGCTTTTGGCGGCTGTCCAGACACTAAACTGGCCGGAGACAACCGCAAGCAATGCAAAGCGGTACACGATCAGGCTGGACGCATCATTGACCAGGCTTTCTCCTTCCAGCAGGTTTACCACATTGCGGGGCACTTTTAATCCTTTTAATACAGAGGTGGCGGCTACTGCATCCGGCGGCGAAATGATGCCGCCTAATACAAAACCCAGCGCCAGCGTAAATCCCGGAATCAATGCCGTTGAAAGCAATGCAATGATGGTAGATGTGAAGAAAACCAACCCGAAACCCAGCATGGCAATACGTCTTTTGAGTTTCCAGAATTCGGCCCAGGGCATTTGCATGGCTCCGGAAAAAAGAACCGGTGGCAGGAAGATCAGGAATACAATATCGGGGTCGATTTTTATGTCGGGCGCGGCGGGTATCATGCTGATGGCAAGGCCGGCAATCACCAAAAATATCGGGTAGGAGATCTTTAGTTTATTACCCAGCATCGTGAGCAGGGTAATCACAAAGAGCATGGTAAGGATCAGTAAAAGCCTGCTTTCAATCATGCCTTAATATACGGAATTATTTTTTTGAATTTGAAAATTTGAGAATCCCGCAGAGCGGGACAGGTTGTGGAAATGTGAAAATGAAGATGTCGTTCCTGCTCCGTGGTCTTTTTTCCGGTCTCTATTCTATAGACGTTGGACGATAGCTGATATTAGACGATAGACATCTGGTATCCAGCATCTAAAATCCTGCGTCTTAAATCAAGCATAAAACCGGATCTAACGTGAAACTTTAAACCTCAAACCTTAAACAGTTTCCTCCCGGTCCTGCGGCCGGATGATCATCCGGAAGGATTGGTCTTTGCTAAAATAGGCAATAACCCAGTTGGTTAATGTGCGAAGCCGGTTCTTTAAAGTAAGTAGGGACATTACATGGATGAACAGCCATATCATCCACGCAAAGAAACCGCCAAAACGCATTTTGGGTTTGGTTAGGTCGGCTACGGCTTTGTTACGCCCGATGATGGCCATTGACCCCTTGTCTACGTAAGTAAAGGGCTTTAATTGCTGTGGATGCAGCAGGTTTTTGGCCAGGTTGGTGCCTTGCTGAAGCGCTACCTGCGCCACCTGGGGATGGCCATTGGGAAATGCAGCATCCGTGTTTTGCAGGCAGGTATCGCCGATCGCATATACATCTTCCAGCCCTTCTACTTTGTTATACGCGTTTACTATCAGGCGCTTGCCACGCCCATAACAATCTGCCGGTATACCTTCAAATGTTTTGGCAGCAACACCCGCTGCCCAAATCAGGTTGCGGGCTTCGATCGTACTGCCATCGGATAAATACACCGTATCGTTTATAAAATCCTTTACCGTTGTTTTAAGCTTTACGTGTACACCCAGCGCTTCCAGCGATTTTTGAGAGTACTGTTGCGCGTTGGGCGACATTGGTTTTAATACGGCATCGCCGCCATCTACCAGGTATATTTCGCCCAGGTTCTTCCCAATCAGGTCCGGATAATCTTTCCGGATAATGGTAGCGCGCATTTCGGCAAACATGCCCGATATTTCGACCCCGGTAGGACCGGCGCCAGCCACAACAAAAGTGACCAGTTTTCTTTTATAATTGAGATCCGTAGTGCGGGATGCTTCTTCAAGCCGGTTCAAAAGCGTATTCCGCATGGCCAGTGCATCACTGAGTGTTTTCATGGGAATCGCGTTCTGCTGCACCTGCTCCATTCCGAAATAATTAGTGGTAGCGCCGGTTGCCAGCACCAGTATATCATAGTTCAGGGTTCCGTTTGACAGGACGATTTTCTTTTCACCGGGAAGCACTTTTTTTAGCGCACCCATCCGGAAACGGATGTTTTTTTTACCTCTTAAAAATTTCCGGAAGGGGTAGCTGATGCTGGAGGGTTCCAGGAAGCCGGTGGCCACCTGGTACAGCAGCGGGGGAAAGAAGTTGTAATTGTTACTGTCTACCAGTGTTACCTCAAACCCCGGCTGGTTGTTAAGCTTCTTAGCCAGGGCTACGCCGGCGAAACCCCCGCCAACGATCATCACGCTCTTAGAGGATTGGTCCATAGTATTTTGTTTTTAGCGAACCTGTGAGGCTTTTAACCGGCGGTTCAAAAACTCACAGGTTTGCAGGTCTAATAATTAACCACCTGCTCCACAATAGCCTCCGGTATCTTGCGCCATTCGTATTTCTGTGTGCGGAGCTGTGGTTCAAAACCCGCTTCGCGGATAGCGTCCTGAATTGATTTATAAGTGAACCGGTGCGGAGCCCCGGCGGCACTTACAACATTTTCTTCGATCATGATGCTGCCAAAATCATTGGCCCCCGCATGCAGGCATGCCTGTGCGGTGGGTTTGCCCACGGTAAGCCAGGATGCCTGGATGTTTTTGATATTGGGGAGCATGATGCGGCTTAGCGCTACCATTTTAATATATTCATCTGCGGTGGTCAGGTTGTGCACGCCCCGTATCCGGGTAAGCAGGGTATCCACATCCTGAAAGGTCCAGGCAATAAAGGCCAGGAATCCGTTAGTGCCTTCGGGTTTGCGGCTTTGGACCTCCCGTATTTTTACCAGGTGCTCAAAGCGTTCTTCAATCGTTTCTACATGACCAAACATCATGGTAGCCGAAGTGGTAATATCCAGCTTATGTGCCTCGTGCATAATATCGAGCCATTCCTGAGCCCCGCATTTCCCCTTACTGATCAGACGCCGTACCCGGTCGATGAGTATTTCGGCCCCCGCGCCGGGCAGCGAATCAAGGCCGGCATTCTTCAGCGCCTGCAACACTTCCTTATGGGTGCTTTTTTCCAGCTTGGTTATGTGGGCCACTTCGGGCGGCCCCAGGGCATGCAAACGGATATCAGGAAACTCGGCTTTTATGGCCCTGAATGTATCCACATAAAACTGAAGACCCAGTTCGGGATGATGCCCGCCCTGCAACAGCAGTTGATCGCCGCCATATTTGACCGTTTCTTCAATTTTTTGCCGGTAGGTAGGCATATCCGTAATATAAGCTTCCGGATGCCCGGGAATACGGAAAAAATTACAAAACTTACAGTTGGCAATGCATACATTGGTGGTATTTACATTGCGATCGATTTGCCAGGTAACTTTTCCATGCGGTACCTGCTGTTTCCGCAGCTCATCGGCAATCAGCATCAGGTCCGAAAGAGGCGCCTGATGATAAAGAAAAACGCCTTCTTCCGCACTCAAAAATTCAAACGCTGCTGCTTTTTTATAGAGATCCTGTAATATCATAGACTTCAAAATAAAGTGCAAAAGTACGATACATCCTGCTAAAACGCTGGGTGCATAACATTTTTTACAATCCTTTTTTAACGCAAAGGACGCGGCGAATATGCAATGCCCGCAACGGTGGGTTACTATTAAATATCCTTGCGAACCTCGCGAATTCCTGGCGCACCTTGCGGTTGAAACCTGACTCCAGGGAGGTTTGTAAGAATGCTACGCACCCAAAACGCCTCCTGTTACCGGTTTGGCAAAAGCCTGTTTCTAAAGTATCTTTGCAAAGTAATAGCAGAAGTGACCCCGGCCGTGAACATTTATGCCGGGTATATTGTTATCGTTACTTCTAAATAACAGGTAAAATGGCAGAAACCATCAAAAATACAATACCCGGCAATATTTATGTAAGCGAAAGCGCAAAAACGCGCATCCGGGAGATCCTGGCCGAAAAAAAGACAGAAGCGGCGGCGGATGCGTATTTTTTACGGGTGAGCGTAGTAAGCGGAGGCTGCTCCGGTCTCAGCTATAAGCTGGATTTTGACAACCAGCAAAAACCAATGGACCAGGTTTTTGAAGATAACGATATAAAAGTGGTTACCGATATGAAGAGCCTGCTTTACCTTTTAGATACCACCCTTGAATTTTCCGATGGGTTGAATGGCAAAGGGTTTTATTTCAATAACCCCAACGCCTCCAGGACCTGCGCCTGTGGAGAGAGTTTTGCTGTTTAAATCGCCTCCGACAATCAAATAATAGAATATACAAATAATGACACAAGAACAGATCACTTACCTGGTTTTCGGGATTGTTATCGTATTGGCTTTAATCTTCGACCTGGGATTGATGAGTAAAAAAAACAAAGTGGTTACGATTAAACAGGCGCTGTTCCAGACCATTTTTTGGGTAGGCCTGTCCATGTGCTTCTTTGCATTTGTATGGTTTGAAGATGGTAAGATCCTTGCATTGGAGTATATCAGCGCTTACCTGATGGAGTGGAGCCTGAGCGTGGACAATATCTTTGTGTTCATCCTTATTTTTTCATCGTTTGCGGTAAAAGAAAAACATTTTGGGCGGGTATTGTTGCTGGGGATTTTAATGGCGATCCTGTTCCGTATTATATTTATAACCGTGGGCGTGGCACTGGTAGAGCGTTTTCATTTTGTGCTGTATATTTTTGGGGCCTTCCTGCTGTATACCGGTATCAAAATGTTTTCCTCGGGCGATGGTCAAGAAAAGGACCCCCATGATTATGCCATTTACAAATGGATCAAAAAAGTGATTCCGCTGGTGCCACACGATGGGGGGGGTAAGTTTTCGGTAATCGAAAACGGGAAAAAGAAATACACCATGCTTTTTGTGGTGGTGCTGATGCTGGCGGGCATCGATCTGGTATTTGCGTTGGATTCCATCCCGGCGGTCATGGGCATCTCCAGGCATCCAATGATCATTTATACCTCCAATATTTTTGCCGTACTGGGTCTGCGCTCCCTGTTCTTCCTGCTGAGAGGAGCTGTAAATAAATTTGATTATCTCCAGCAGGGGATTGCCATCGTGCTGGTATTTATCGGCGTTAAGATGCTTTGCGAGCACTGGATCAACCAATGGCTTAGCAAACAGCAGCAGGTAGGCATTTCGCTTGGTATTATTGTGTTGTGCATTGTGGGAAGTATCCTCTTTTCGATCTATAAGAAAAAAAAGGGCGTTCCTGATGAGGTAGAAGACGGCAGCATAAACTTATAACTGTGGCCGGCCACCCCTACTCCATAAACGAAATTGCCGGCTTGCTGGGCCTGGAACTGCCGGCAGGGTCGCCCGCAGGTATTGTTGATACGCTGCTTACAGACAGCCGGAAGCTGGTGGCGCCCGCAAGATCCTTATTCTTTGCCCTGGAAGGTCCGCAGCGCAACGGGCATGTTTTTATACCGGAATTGTACAAAAAAGGATTGCGGTATTTTGTGGTGGCCCAGCCGGTTGACGAAGCGGCCTTTCCCGATGCCGTTTTTCTACACGTAAGCGATACGCTGCAGGCGCTGCAACAGGTAGCCACGGCCCACCGCCACCGCCACCCGGCAACGGTAATTGGTATTACCGGCAGCAATGGAAAAACAGTGGTAAAGGAATGGCTGTACCAGCTGTTGCAACCCTATAAAAATATAGTAAGAAGCCCCAAAAGCTATAACTCTCAACTGGGCGTTCCGCTGAGCGTTTGGCAGATGAGCGCAGAAAATAACCTGGCCATTTTTGAAGCAGGGATTAGCCGGCCCGGTGAAATGGAGAAGCTGGAAACTATCATTGCGCCTACCATTGGGGTGCTAACAAATATTGGCCCGGCGCATAGTGAAGGATTCAGCAATGAGGCAGAAAAGCTTTCGGAGAAACTAAAGCTGTTCAAACACGTAAAAGTAATCATTGCCAATGGAGATCACCCCCTGATTGCCCGGGGCGTTCGCGCATACCCCGCAACTTTTTTTTCCTGGGGAAAACAGGCGCATAACGCCATTCAGGTAACGGGTATAATGGTAAAGGAAGCTTCCACCGCTCTTTATATAAAGGAAAAGGAGGGGCCACGCTTTGAAGTAACAATTCCGTTTACAGACCAGGCATCCATCGAAAATGCCATCACCTGCATAGCCGTACTGCGCTGGCTGCATACAGAACCCGCGTTGATTATTGCCGGTATGCAGGGATTGCAGCCGGTAAACATGCGTATGGAGTTCAAACAGGGGATCAACAATTGTATTGTGATCAATGACAGTTACAGTGCAGACCTGGGCTCCTTAACCGTAGCACTGGAATTTTTACAGCAGCAGGCCCGGGGAAAAATAAAAACAGTCATACTTTCGGATATCCCGGAAGGCAGCGGTGATGCGCAGCAGTTGTATCATACCATCCTGGAACAGCTGCGGCGGTATGGCGTTAACCGGTTGATTGGAATTGGAGAGCGGATACAGGCTTTTTTTTCACGGTTAGGGGCGCAGGATGTCTTACCGCAATGTTCCTTTTTTTTATCCACGAGGGAGTTTCTTGAAAAATTTCACAGCACGCAATACCATGATGAATATATATTGGTAAAGGGGGCGCGGCGGTTTGGCTTTGAGCGGATCGTAACCCTGCTGGAGCAGAAAGTGCATGAAACGGTATTAGAAATTAACCTTGATGCAGTTGCCTTTAACCTGAAAACAATACAACAGCGACTGAAGCCGGGCGTGAAGCTCATGGCGATGGTAAAAGCTTTTGGATATGGAAGCGGTGCGGCAGAAATTGCCAGTGTAATGGAGCTTCATAAGGCAGATTATCTGGGGGTGGCTTATGCCGATGAGGGCGTGGAGCTCCGCAAAGCCGGCATCGCTATGCCGGTGATGGTATTAAACACCGAGGCCAGCGCCTTTGATGCGCTCACCGATTATAACCTGGAACCGGATCTTTTTAGTTTTGAACTGCTCCGGGCTTTTGAACAACATGTAAAGAACTCCGGGTTCAAACATTACCCCATTCATATTGAAGTTGAAACCGGCATGAACCGGACGGGATTTGCCGTAAGCGATATGCCGGCCCTGGCCATGTATTTAAAGGATAATGAATGGCTCCGGGTGCAATCTGTTTTCTCGCACCTGGCCGCCAGCGAAGACAAAGTAGAGGATTCGTTCACCTTCCGGCAGTTCGATCTTCTGATGGAAGCAGCCGGTATGCTGGAAACGGAGCTGGGATATTCCTTTATTAAACATATAGCTAATACCTCGGCCATATTGCGTTTTCCCCAATTGCAATTGGATATGGTGCGGTTGGGCATCGGCCTGTATGGCATATCCGGTAATACAGAGGTACCATTGCAGACGGTGGCCACCTTAAAAACAACGGTTTCCCAGGTAAAAAAGATCCGGGAGGGCGAAACGGTGAGCTATAACCGGAGAGGCATTGCCAAAAAGGATTCCCTCATCGCCACCCTGCGGATCGGCTATGCCGATGGCTATTCGCGGCGGCTGGGCAACGGCGTAGGCAAAGTGTGGGTAAATGGTCAGCTGGCCCCGGTAATAGGAACTGTTTGTATGGACATGACGATGATTGATATTACCCATATCCCGGGTGTAAAAGAGGGCGATGATGTAATTGTTTTTGGTGCGCCCGTACCGGTGCAGCAGCTGGCCGAGTGGACGGGTACGATTCCCTATGAGATCATGACCGGTATTTCGCAAAGAGTAACGCGGGTTTATTATGGAGAAGGGTAAATCATTTTCCCTACTTTCGCAATGGTCTTAAAAAGACCGGAACTTTCAATTGCCGTAGCAGAAAATTGCGTGTTGCCCTAACCGGATGCGAAGAATGAAAAGGCAAAATCCCGCTGCTCCTGCTTTAAAACCATGTGAATGAGCTTATTTGGAAAGCATGTTTTTGTGATCCTGGCCTGTTTGTATTGCGCAGTTTCCGCAAAGGCGCAGCGGGAAATGTTGGACAGTGTTTTCCGGAGCCCGGAACGGAAACCTTTTTTTGAAAAACAGGCCATGGAGATTGGTTTTGCCCCGGCCCTGTTCCTGGCCGCTTCTGCCGCTACCTGGGGTGAGAAGAAAAGCATCAGGGAAGTGCGGAACCGCTACCTGCCCGGTTTTAAGCATACCTTCGATAACTATGCGCAATACCTTCCCGCTGCTACCACCTTTGGTTTAAAGTTTGCCGGGGTTAAGGGAAGGAACAAGCTGCTGCGCAGCGCCTTTTCCTACGGGGCAAGTGTTGCCATAATGGGGGTGCTGGTAAATGGAATAAAATATACCGCAAAAGTAGAGCGCCCGGATGGTACAGCTAAAAACTCGTTTCCCTCTGGTCACACGGCTATGGCGTTTGCGAATGCTACATTTATGCACAAGGAATACGGGCTGGTAAATCCTTCATACAGTATTGCCGGATACGGCACCGCTACATTCACCGGCATTGCCCGTGGGTTGAACAACCGGCACTGGTTTCCGGATATTCTTGCCGGTGCCGGCATCGGTATCTTATCTACCCAGTTGGGTTATTTTTTTATAGACCGGATCTATAAAAACAAAGGCGATAATCTGAACAGCCTGCCGTATAAACGAGGTGGCGCAAGCCCTTCGTTCCTTGCTATCAAATGGGGATATGCCAACGCTACCCATAACCTGGTAAAAAACCTGGAAATCAATGCATCCTCCAAGCTGGGTTTTGAGGCCGGGCTGGAGGGCGCCTGGTTTATGAACAAGAACTGGGGTATTGGGGGCGATCTTTCATTTGTAAGCTTTCCCATCACCGCATCGCAGCTCTATACACCGGGTGCAGAAGACCCGGCTTACCGCAATGTTGAATTCCTGACCCAGTCGATCGGCGCCGGGAATATTTCCGTAGGGCCCTATTATGCACTGCACATTGCTGATCGCTGGCAAATGATGTTTAAAGCACATTATGGTTATTCTTTTGGATCGAGAGGTACTATTTCCGTAAGATCAAAAATACAGAATGCTCCGGGCGGCCAGCAGGAACTGGCGGCTTACAGGCCTTCCAATACCTCCCGGGTTAGTACGGGTGGCGCGCTTACCTATAAGTTGAACAGCCGGCTGGGGGCCACCGGGTATGCAGATTATCATTATTCGAACCCGGTTTTTAACTATACTTTTAATGAGAAGATTGTTAATATGGGGCCGGAGTTTAGCGGCAGGGTGCTTATGCGCAATAATATGGACTATGTGGCACTGGGGGTTAGGCTAACAGCTTATTTTTAAAAATATTGAATGTAAAATGCAGCAGTGGCGCTGAATTTCCTTCGGGATACTCTTTTACTGCTACATTTGATATTTTACATTGGTTATTTTAAATTCACCGAAGTATATTTGCTTCCGCATGAAAGCAGGAAAATTAAGCACAGCAATCGGGATCATACTGTTGGTTTTATTGGTAGACCAGGTGGTCAAGATTTATATAAAAACACACTATCCGATAGGAGAAGTAACCCGCATTTTTGGAATGAACTGGGCGCGGCTGCACTTTATCGAAAACTCGGGGATGGCCTGGGGCTGGAAGTTTGGCAACGAGGCCGGAAAGGTAACCCTCACCCTCTTCAGGCTGGCTGCCGTCATCTTCGGATCCTTCCTGCTGGTGCGGTTTGCCCGTGAAAAATATACCCGGGGGTTTATGATTTGTGTGGCCCTGATCTATGCCGGTGCGCTGGGCAACCTGATCGACAGTATGTTCTATGGGATGATTTTTGATAAAGGCCTGCATTTTGATCCGGCTTTTGGCGACTATATAGGCTATGACGGCATAGCCAAAATGGGCGGCAAGGGATATGCTTCCTTCCTGCATGGAAGTGTGGTGGACATGTTGTACTTTCCCATGGTAAAAACCCATTACCCTTCCTGGTTTCCCTGGGTAGGGGGGCAACCCTTTGAGTTTTTTGCACCCATTTTTAATATAGCGGATATGGCTATTTCTACCGGTGTGATCGCGCTGCTCGTTTTTCAAAAGAAATTCTACAGGAAGGTCGCCGGAACGGCTCAGACCAGCCCCGCCGGTGATGCTGTTGCTCATAATACAGGAAGTGAAGCATCGTCTGCCGAATAATACAGTACCAATGAGAACTACAATTTTTACCTTTTTTCTTGCGCTGGTGTTTTTTGGAGCACAGGGGCAGAGGGCGTCTAAATTAACAGCTCCGGACCCATCAAAAAAAATACAAGTGGTTGAGGCCGCCTGCGGTGAATGCCAGTTCGGAATGAAAGGGAAAAGCTGCGATCTGGCCATAAAGATCGATGGCAAATCCTATTTTGTGGATGGCACTTCTATTGATGACCATGGAGATGCCCACGCCAAAGATGGATTTTGCAACAAGGTGCGGAAGGCGGAGGTTCAGGGCGAAGTGGTGAACGGCCGGTTTCAGGCTACTTATTTCAAATTGCTGAACGAAAAGAAAAGCAGGCGTTTAAAAAAATAATGCGGGCGACTTATTGCATAAATTTGACCAATCAAACTTAAACAGCTTCCAAAAAGTAAAATAATCCCAGTTGTTATTTTACTTTTATTGCTAAAAAGTAAAATAATCTCATTTGTTATTTTACTTTTATTGTATTTTTGTACAATAATTTTTTCATCATTGTACTTATGGATCAATTTCAAGCAGGAAGCTATATACAGCAGGGTTATTACAAAAGTTTTCAGCCTGTTTTCATCAATCGAAGCTGGGAAATAACGGATATGCAGGTGCTACAGCTCCTGTCCCGCGCAGACCGGCAATTGGGCCGGTTGGATATGTATTCTGAATACGTGAATATAGAATTGTTTATCCGTATGCATATTGCCAAGGAAGCTACACAATCTTCTAAAATAGAGGGAACTCAAACCAATATTGAGGAGGCTTTTTTGCCCAAAGAGGAGATCGGCAATGAAAAGCGGGACGATTGGGAAGAAGTACAAAATTATATCGCTGCCATGAACGAGGCGGTGGGGCTGTTGCATAGCTTGCCGTTTTCTTCCCGGCTCATACGGCAAGCACATAAGGTGTTGTTGAAGGGCGTACGAGGTACCCATAAACAACCGGGAGAATACAGAAGATCTCAAAACTGGATCGGCGGCGCTACCATTAATGATGCGGTTTTTGTGCCGCCGGTACAGCACTCCATTGATGCATTGATGGGTGACCTGGAAAAGTTTGCCAATGATGAATTGAATCCATTACCTGATCTGCTGAAGATCGCCCTGATCCATTACCAATTTGAAACGATTCACCCCTTCCTGGATGGAAATGGAAGGGTTGGCCGCCTGTTAATTACGCTTTACCTGGTAAGCAAGGGCATTTTAAAACAACCAATCCTGTATCTCTCTGATTTTTTTGAACGTAACCGGATGCTTTATTATGACAACCTGATGCGGGTACGTATGCATAACGACATCAATCAATGGTTAAAATTTTTTCTTACCGGCATCATCGAAACGGCAAAAAGCGGAGTTGCAACATTTGATGGTATCCTGCAATTACAAAAGGCCATTGATCAAAAATTGAAGGATGTGGGTGTACGAAGCGGAGATGCCTATAAGGTAGTGAATTATATGTACTCGCAGCCGATCTTAAATGCACAAACGATGGGCGCTGTAATTAACAAACAGCCGAGGACTGCCTATAAAATGATTGAGCTGCTGGTAGATCTAAAAATTATAAAAGAAATTACCGGGGGGCAAAGAGGAAAATTGTATGCTTTTGAAGGGTACCTTCAATTATTCGAAAGCAATAAAGACGACTAACTTATAAGATAGTAATATACAAACAATAAAGAGAAAACCGCCTTCACTTATGGCGGTTTTCTCTTTGCAAAAATCGCGGTAGGCCTGGTTCCCGTTGAGGTGTATCTTACAAGAAACTGCTCAACGGCAGGTTCCGTTAAATTTTTCCCACCATTTTGGCCGGTATCACCCACTCGTCAAATTCCTTGTCGGTAAGATAGCCCAGCTTAACGGCCATTGCCTTCAGTGTGGTATTTTCTTTATGTGCCTTTTGAGCAATTTCCGCGGCTTTATAATACCCGATCTTTGGATTAAGAGCCGTTACCAGCATCAGCGAATTATCCAGGTGCTTTTTAATATTTTCCTCGATCGGTTTTAACCCCACGGCACATTTATCATTAAAGGATACACAGCCATCCCCGATCAGGCGGGCGCTATGGAGGAAATTATAGATCATTACCGGTTTAAACACATTCAGCTCAAAATGGCCGGTGGCACCGCCAATATTGATGGCTACATCATTTCCCATTACCTGTGCAGCGATCATGGTAAGCGCCTCACATTGTGTAGGGTTCACCTTTCCGGGCATGATGGAAGAGCCGGGTTCGTTGTCCGGAATAAACAGCTCGCCAATGCCGCTGCGCGGACCGGAGGACAGCATACGGATATCGTTGGCAATCTTCATCAGGCTTACCGCTACGGTTTTCAGCGCACCATGGGCCTCCACAATAGCATCGTGTGCAGCAAGTGCCTCAAATTTATTTTCCGCCGTTTTAAAGGGAAGCCTGGTCAGTTTTGCAATTTCTGCGGCCACGTTCTTTGCATAGTCAGGAGGAGTATTGATACCGGTTCCAACGGCGGTACCGCCCAGAGCCAGTTCGGATAAATGAGGAAGGGTATTTTTTATGGCCTTCAGACCATGATTCAGTTGGGATACATACCCGCTTAGTTCCTGACCCAATGTTAAAGGTGTGGCATCCATAAAGTGGGTACGGCCGATCTTTACCACCTTCATAAATTGCTTGCTCTTTTTTTGCAGGGTATCTCTTAACTTTTCAATACCGGGAATGGTTACTTCAATCAGGATCTTATAGGCCGCAATATGCATTGCTGTGGGGAAAGTATCATTGCTGCTTTGCGATTTATTGACATCATCATTGGGATGCAGCACTTTTTCTTTATCGGTAAGCTGACCGCCGTTGATCACGTGCCCCCGGTAGGCGATCACTTCATTTACATTCATATTGCTTTGTGTTCCACTGCCGGTTTGCCACACTACCAGGGGAAAGCTATCGTCTAATTTCCCTTCCAGTATTTCATTGCAGACCTTTCCGATCAGGTCCGATTTTTTTTTGGTAAGCACTTTTGCTTTTGTATTGGTGATGGCAGCCGCTTTTTTCAGATAGGCAAAAGCCTTAATGATCTCCCTGGGCATCCGGTTGATGTCAGCGGCAATCTTAAAATTGTCGATCGAGCGTTGTGTTTGTGCACCGTAGAGCGCGTCTGCAGGCACTTTCACCTCGCCCATCGTGTCTTTTTCAATTCTGTACTCCATATTCATTTTTTAAGTTTGAGTTGCAACGGGCTGGCCAAAAAGTCTCTGCTGTCATGCTGAACTTGTTTCAGCATCTAAAGTGCAGTCTGACTGTTAATAGACTCTGAAACAAGTTCAGCATGACAATCTACTACAAACAGACTTTGTTGTCTGCCCATCGCTTGCCGCAAAGGTATTGGTAAATAAAGTTTATTTACCTTCAGTCCGGGTTTAAATGTAAAATCGGTGTAAAAAAAGAAAAGCATGAAGCGCATCCTGTTTTGTTCCTGTACCCTTATAGCCATTTCACTTCCTGCGTTGCTGCGGGCGCAGGGGCAGCGCTATTATTTTATGGATCCGAAAGATTCGTTGATCGGGGTGAAGGATGATAAGGGAAAGGTAATCATTCCTCCCCTGGGCAATCCCGTTTATGAGCCGCAGGATCTTAACGAGCCCATCACAGATTCCCTGATCTTTATTGGCGATTTTATTAATGACTATACCGGGGCCTCCGGTTCCTTCGGAAGTATGTACGATCGTAGCGGAACCTTTTTATACCGGCCGCTGGCCTATGATAACGGGCCCGATTACTTTGAAGAAGGATTGGCCCGCTGTGTACAGAAAGGAAAGGTAGGATTTGTAAACGAGCAGGGAAAAGTAGCCATCCGGCCGCAATGGGACTGGGTATCACCCTTCAACTACGGGTATGCATTGGCCTGCAATGGCTGTTATTGGGACCGCAGCAAGGACCCTGAACATCCGCCCATAGCGTATAAAGCAAATGCAAAAACCTTTTATATCAACCGGGAGGGGAAAACTGTTCAGCTGATGAAAAAGCGGAAAACAGAAAAGGATCTGCCTGTGGATGGGGGCTTCCTTCCTTATCCCTTTAAATATACAGCGGGGGAGCGAAAGATACTGGACGAGATGGGGGCGATGGAGGTACTGTCAAAGATCCGGAATGCCAATGCTGCTGCGAAGGCGGAGGGCAAGCAGGCCCGGCTGCAGTTTGAAATGGTTGGCCGCCCTTCTGCATTATCGCCCTATTACAAAATTCAAGGGTATAGCTACGGAAGCTTTGATAAAGAAGATCCCTTTCTTTTTTACCGCTCTCTTACCGGCGATTATTTTCATGCAGGATGGGATGGAAAAGACCGCGTACCTTATACGCAATGGTTGAAAGAGCAGCTGGAATCCTGTGCACAATACTTCAGCGATCACCCGGAAGCACCCAATAAATTTGATGTGGGCAAATACCTTGAGAAGTTGTAGGAGGAAAACCAGTTTCAGGTTTAAGGTTTCAGGTTGGATTCCGGTTTGTTACCCGGTGCCTAATGTCAGATCGTGAATTCGGAACGTAATCGACTGATAACTGAAAACTGATTGCTGAAAGTCGTTCCAGGTTTTCCCGAGGATCGGGTTAAAGTTCCAGGTTGGGTACCGTTGTAGTACTTGTTGTTGGATCTCCGGTCCCGGCGACAATTGACCGATCGCTGAATGCTGATAACTCAATTCCCGGTGAATTCCGCTTTCCGCTTTTCCATAAATGCCGCAATCCCTTCCCGGGCATCATGGGTAGCGATCAGTTTGCCAAAGTTTTCAGCTTCGTTGTCATAGCCGGCATTTCCCGGGGCATCTGCAAGATTGGCGGCTTCTATACATGCGGCAATGGCGAGAGGGGCCTTTGTGTTAATAACAGAAAGAACCGATTTTACTTCCGGGAGCAGCATAGCCTGGGGTACCACACGGTTCACCAACCCGTAATTAAAAGCCGTAACGGCGTCGATCATGGTTCCGGCTAATAATAGTTCCAGGGCCCTTCCCTTACCAATCAGTCGCGTCAGTCGCTGTGTACCGCCGTATCCCGGCAGCAAGCCAAGGTTTACTTCCGGCTGTCCGAACTTGGCGTTTTCACTGGCTACACGAAAATGACAGGCCATAGCCAGTTCGCAACCTCCGCCTAAAGCAAAGCCATTAACCGCTGCAACAACGGGCTTGGGTGCATGTTCGATCCGGCTGAACAGTTGCTGCCCCTTCCGCGCAAGTTCAACACCGGCAACGGTATCCAGCCCGGAGAATTCAGAAATGTCGGCACCGGCAATAAAGGCTTTTTCGCCGCTTCCCATAATGATCGCCGCCTTTAGTGCCGGATCTGCAATAAAATCATCGATGATCAACGCCAGTTCTGCGAGCACGACCTGGTTCAGCGCATTCAATTTATCCGGCCGGTTAATGACGATGGTTAAGATCGCATCTTCAATGGAAGTTAAAATCGTCTGATAGCTCATAAGATCCTTTTTACAAATCTAAGATATAATTGTTCCAGGTTTTCCAGAGGATCGGGATAAAGTTTCACGTTCGTCCGCCCGAGCTTGCCGAGGGTGGTTTTCAGACCTGATATTCCATTTTCCCCATTTCCAAATTCTCACATTTTCACATTTTCAAATTCCCCCGGCACCTTTTTGGTACGTAATTTAAACTTTTCAGAATGTATGGGGTCAATAGTAAAAATGGTTGTGATGGCTTCCAGTCAAATAAAAAATCAGCATCTTTTATGGCGTGCGGGGTTTGGTCCGGCGGTAGAACAATTGCAGGACCTGGTAAAGTATACACCGCAGGAATATTATAAGGCCCTGGTAAAAGCATCGGCCGGGGAACCCAGGTATATCAATATCGCCAGCGATGATCTGCTGCAACTTTACGAATCCTACCTGGCTCCCGGAAAAAGGGGGCGGCTGACGGCGGATGACCGCAGGATACTGAACAGGAAACAACAGGCAGCCGTAAAGGATCTGAACCTGTATTGGTTGAAGGAAATGATCGCCAGTTCGGGACAACTGCGCGAAAAAATGGCTTATTTCTGGCATGGGCATTTTGCCTGCCGCAACCGCAACCTGTTTTACAACCAGCTTTTCTTGCATACCCTCCGGAAAAATGCATTGGGCGATTTCAGGGTATTGCTGAAAGAAGTATCGCAATCGGCGGCGATGCTTTATTTTCTGAACAACCAGCAAAATAAAAAAGGTCACCCCAATGAAAATTTTGCACGGGAAGTAATGGAGCTTTTTACACTGGGGCGTGGAAATTATACCGAAAACGATATCAAGGAGGGCGCCCGGGCGTTTACCGGCTGGACCGCCAACCCCCGGGGAGCATTTGTTTTCAATAAAAGACAGCACGATGACGGTGTTAAGAATTTCCTGGGCAAAAAAGGCAATTTCGATGGAAATGATATCCTCGATATTATCCTGGAAAAGCGGCATACCGCTACTTTTATTACTGAAAAAATCTACCGCTTTTTTGTGAACGATGAGGTTGATAAAGATCGGGTACAAGCGCTTTCGGAAGCTTTTTATAAGGATTATGATATTGGCAAACTGATGGAACGGATTTTTACGTCCGACTGGTTTTATGACGAAAAGCATATCGGCGCCCGCATCAAATCGCCGATAGAATTACTGGCCGGCATCCAGCGCATGGTGCCAATGCGGCTGGATAATGACAACGCGCTCATGAACCTGCAGCGCATTCTGGGGCAACAGCTGCTGTACCCGCCCAATGTAGCCGGATGGCCTGGTGGCAGATCCTGGATCGATAGCAGTACGCTGATGATGCGGCTGCGGATTCCGCAATTATTTAATGATAAGGACCAGATGAATGTAAAGCCTAAGCAGGACGATGATGTCATGATGGGACAAAAGACCGATGGAATGGCCAATATCCCGGCAAAACAAAAGGCAAAGCCCGCAAAGCCGGTGGCCGGTGCGGGATTGATCAATGCAAAGATCGACTGGCCTCAGTATGTAGACAAGTTTGAAAAAGTAAAAAGGGAAGCTATTTTTTCTACGATTTCAAACTACCTCTTCCAGGTAAATGCTGCCCGTGTAGATACTGTGGCAACAAAATATATCGACAGTGACAACCGGGATGCCTACATCAGGTCGGTAACCATCCAGTTAATGAGTACACCCGAATATCAACTGTGTTAAATTGAATGTTATGAACAAAAAGAGCGCATCCTTCTTCAATAAAAAAACGGCAAGTCCCGGTTTATTCATCAAACGGAAAGAGTTCATACAGTTGGGTTCCCTGGCTACAGCGTCATTGATGATGCCCAAGTTTTTAAAGGCGTTGGAAAGTAACGCCGCGGTGCCCGCCGGTAACAAAGTAGTGGTGGTGCTGCAATTGAGCGGTGGCAATGATGGTTTAAATACTGTAATACCGGTGCGCAATGATATTTATTACAAACTGCGACCGGGTTTGGGCGTACAGAAGAACAAGGCCCTTTCACTTACAGATGAAGTGGCGTTGCACCCTTCCCTGTCTGCATTAAAAGCTTTGTATGACGAGGGTAATATGGCCATCCTGAACAATGTAGGATACCCTAACCCCGATCGTTCACATTTCAGGAGCATGGATATCTGGCATTCTGCCAGCCAAAGCAGCGAGTACTGGAACAATGGCTGGATTGGCCGTTACCTGGATGCACAATGCCATGGCTGTGATAAACCTACACAGGCCCTTGAAGTGGATGACGTATTGAGCCTGGCACTAAAAGGGGAGCAGAATAATGCGCTGGCGGTAAAAGATCCGCGCCGCCTTTTTGGTACTTCCAATGAAAAATATTTCCGGGATATCAATAAAAATTACGGCGATGACCATCATGATGAAAAACCGGTCGATTACCTGTATAAGACCCTGTCAGAGACCTTGTCTTCCGCCGATTATATCTTTAAGCAAAGCCGGCTGCATCCCTCATCAGGCAGCTACCCCAATACTGATTTGGGCAGCGGGCTAAAAACGATTGCATCGCTTATTTTTTCTGATATCAACACAAAGGTCTATTATATTTCGCTGGGGAGTTTTGATACGCACGTAGGTCAGGATGCACAGCAGGGAAGGCTGTTCACCCAAATGAGTGAAGCCATTAAGTCTTTTACAGATGACTTGAAAAAGAATGGCCGGATGGAAGACGTACTGTTGTTCACCTTTTCGGAATTTGGAAGACGCGTGGCGCAGAACGCCAGCAATGGAACAGACCATGGTACGGCCAATAACATGTTCCTGATCAGCGGCGGGTTAAAACGAAAGGGGATCTTAAATGCTATGCCTGATCTTGAAGATCTGAACCAGGGCGACCTGAAATACAATGTTGATTTCAAGAGTGTTTATGCCACCATACTTGAAAAATGGCTGTCAGCGGACTCTTCCCGGATCCTGAAAGCCCGGTATAGTATGATGGATTTTATTTAAGGAAGACTCATCGCCACGAAGGCGCAAAGACTCAAAGAAACACAAAGGACGAATTAAGAATTGGTACGAGTTTTCTTGGGGTATAACATTCTTACAAACTTCTTTTGGAATGGCTTAAACCGCAAGGTTCGCCAGGAATACGCGAGGCTCGCAAAGCTATTTAACAGTAGCCTGCCGTTGCGGGCATTGCGGATTCGTTGCGTCCTTTGCGTTAAAAAAGGATTACAAAAAATGTTGTGCATCCGTTTTCTTCGTGCGTCTTAGAGCCTTAGTGACTTTGTGGCCAATGGCTTTAAAATAAAAGAGGCCGCTCTTTTTCAAGACAGCCTCCCTTCAAAAGCTATTTGCGATTAGACGTTTTCGGCCTTCAGATTCTGTGCTTCTTCATGCACATATTCTTCCAAATCATCGGTATGGTCCTCAAAGCGATTGGCAACACTATCGATAAAATCAGCAAACTGATCTTTAAGATCGTTTCCTTTATCGGCAATACGCCTTCGGGTAGCCGTTCCTTTATCCGGGGCGTATAAAACACCAACAATGAGGCCAAGGGCAAAACCTGTAATGAGCTTATTCATAATATGTTGACTTTTAGGTTTAAAATTCGGGTCCTGATATAAAGGTACATAAATAACTATGCCAAAAAAAGCATTCCAGCCATTAAATAATGAGCCGTGCCGAACTTTCCCGTTACTATCATGCTGTTTGAAAGGCGTGTTCATGGTTAACGGACAGTGAAACAAAACGGCAGGCCGAAGACATGAAGGACACGCTGTTGAGGCTTAATCTCTGTATGCTCTTCCTGTAAGCTGAAGGAACAACCCTTCCAGTCCGTCCTGTCCATGCTGCTGCTTCAGTTCATCCAGTGTGCCCTGACTGATGATAGAGCCCCCATCGATGAGGGCTACTTCGGTACAGAGGTCTTCCGCTTCTTTTAACTGATGCGAGGTATAAATAAGAGTGGTTCCGTTCCGGTTGATTTCTTTAAGATAACCGATGATGGCATTGCGCGATTGTACATCCACACCCACGGTGGGTTCATCCAGGAACAACACGCGGGGATTGTTCATAACCCCAATGGCAAGATTGACTCTTCGTTTCATTCCGCCCGAGAACTCTTTAAGGGGCTTATCGGCTACATGATGTAGCCCCATTACTTTTAGCAGGGTTGTTGTGGCTTCGCCAATCTGCCGGCTGTTAAGCCCATACCAGGCGCCAAAGAACTCCAGGTTTTCTGCGGGTGTAAGCTCTTCATAAAAAGAAAAATCCTGGGGCACAAACCCGATCGTATTTTTAACAAAGCGGCCGTTATTTTTTATTTCTTTTCCAAACAGCTGTATAGAGCCCTGTGCATAAGGGAGCAGACCGGTCATTAAACTCATGAGGGTGGTTTTGCCCGCGCCGTTGGGGCCAAACAAGCCAAACCGGCTGCCTTCCTTTACCACCAGGCCCAGCTGCCGGATCACCGGCTGTGCCACGCGCTTATAGGCATACCCCAGGTTTTGTATATGTAAAGCATCTTCGTTCAACATACTTGTGACTTATTCTGCTGTGGGATCATCATTTTTTGTGGCGATCTGGTCCAGTACTTCATAAAATTCCTGTCCGTATTTGCGGGTGATGGGCTCTTTCAGGAATTTATATACGGGCACCTGCAATGATTTGCCCAGCTTGCATGCGGGGCTGCACATTTTTTTGCGCGGCTCGTAATTTAACCGCTCATAATCGCCGTGTTTTCCTCTATAGGCGATGATGGGATACAGGTGACAGCTAATCGGTTTTTTCCAGGGGATCTTTCCTTCGTTATAGGCCTGTTCAAAGGCACATTTGATCAGTCCGCCCGCCTCGCGGAAGGCATATACGCAAATCTCATTGTCGCTGGGAAGGGTAGGCGTTACCCAGCCAAACTCATCATCATAAACGTACTTGCCTTTTTTTTCAATCTCAGCAATAGCGGCTTCCGGAAGGTAAGGCTTCACCACTTCATAGTATTGGTTTACCTGCTTCAGTTCGTCTTCTTCAAGCGGAGCGCCGGCATCGCCGTCTTCGCAGCAGCCACCCTTGCATTTGGACAGGTCGCATACAAATTGCTTCTCAATCACATCATCGCTGATGAGTTTATTATCAATAACGATCACTTCAGTTTTTTTGCAAAATTAAGCGCCCCGGCCGGGTGCAGCAATTATTTTACGGACACAGCCGGTTTTTTTTCGCGGATTCCATTAAAAGATTCTATGCTTCGGTAAATTTGTGTTCCCATGGTTCATATCGGGCCGGAAAATAACCACCCCCACTGTTTTTATGGACGATTTTACTTGCTGCCAATATCCCGGTTAATAGTCACTTTTGCGGTCTTGACCCGGTTTTTTTCCGTTTCCATTACTGTAAATTCAAAGTCGCCGGTCTGCACCACATCACCGGCACGGGTAAGCTCTCCCGATAGTTCATTGATCAGCCCTCCAAGGGATTCGCTATCGCCCCGTACCTCATCAAAGGTTTCGATGGGTAGTTTTAGCGCTTTGCACATATCGTGCAGCATGGTGCGCCCCTCAAAAATATAATTGTTATCATCAATCTTGTTGATCAGCAGATCTTCATCGTCAAACTCATCCTTTACTTCGCCTACTACTTCTTCGATGATGTCTTCCATTGTAACAATACCGCTGGTTCCCCCAAACTCGTCTACTACTACTGCAAAATGAATACGCCTTTTCTGAAAATCCAGCAGCAGGTCCTCAATCAGCTTGGTCTCCGGCACAAAGTAAGGCGCCCGGATCCGGGTATGCCAGTCTTTAATGGGAGTGCCGTCATCCAGATAGGGCACCAGGTCCTTTATGTTTAAAACACCGGCAATTTCATCCAGACTGCTTTTGTACACAGGCAGCCTGGAATAGTGCAGTTCTCCAACCTGCCGGATCAGTTCCTCAAAAGGAGTATCGTATTTTATACCGCTTACATAAAGCCGGTTGCGCATAACTTTTTTAACCGATATTTTTCCAAACTTCACAATCCCCTTCATAATATTTTTTTCTTCCGGGGTTACTTCGTCCGTCTGGATATCGATGGTTTCATCAATTTGCTGGATATTGGTTTCCTCCACTTTATTAGCTCCAACTGTGCGGCCAAAACTATCGGCAAGGGCCACCGTCCACCGGCTGATCCTCCTCAGCAAAAGATAAATAGCTTCAACGATCATGATCAGCACCGGCCACTCAAATGCAAAACGCAGGTTGTTCTGGGTGGCCCAAACCCTTGGGAAAATTTCAACAAGAAAAAGAATGGCAAAGGCTATAACGGCAAACTTCAGGAAGATGCCCAAGACGGTATCCAGGTATTCAGCCGGTACGTAGTAGTTGATAAGATAATTGGCCAGAACGATCGTACAGATGTTCACCAGTGTTTTTGCAATGAGCATGGAAGTAAATACTTCCTTGGGCTCCTCCAGCAAATTAAGGATCCTTTTTGCGGAGGGCTGCTGTTTGGTCTTTAATACATCAATATCCTTTTCATCCAGTGAAAAGATGGCAGCCTGTGAACCTGCAATAGAAAAGGAGATGATGACCAGCACTACCAGTGCGGCTACCAATAATGTTGCATTCTGTATGCCAACAGGCAACTGTCCCTGTATTACATCTGAAAAAACAAATAGGGTTCTCAAAGTTCGGGTTTAATATTTTAGAAGGAGTGTATATCAAATCCTTCAGTACTGGTGCCGCCGGAGTGCTCATCGGGCGAAGGTACCCCTTCCGTTTTTTTGTCAAGCATGATCAGGTTTTCTCCTACCACTTCCGTTACATACTTTTTGGTTCCATCCTTGTCTTCCCAACTGCGGGTGCGCAGCCGTCCTTCAATATAAACCAGGCTTGCCTTTCGCAGAAACTTCTGCGCCAGCTCCGCAAGTCCGCGCCACAATACAACGGTGTGCCATTCGGTTTGGGAGATTAGTTTTCCGGTGCGGTCTTTAAAGGTTTCTGTGGTAGCCAGCGGAAATTTTGCCACGGCAATATTGCCCTCCAATACCTGAACGTCCGGGTCTTTTCCTAAATTTCCAATCAGCATAACTCTATTAACGCCTCTCATAATATAAATTTTTCCTTATTTTTTGTTTACAGCTGCCACTGCATTGCTGAAAAACCGGTATCAGCAATTACAACTTATTCCCTGTATTCCCGATAAAATCCAACTAAAATTAATTTTTTTGACCGGATAAAAAAAATTAAGCAGGGGATTTCAGAAATTGTCGAGATGCTGCGTAATGGTACGGGGAAAAGGCAGTGTTTTCAGCGCCCTTGTTTTTTCCCAGCCGTAGCCTTCAAAACAGCCGCTCTTTTCCCTAAGCTGGTAAGAAATAAAAACGGATTGTATAAGCTGATGGCTCAGCTTTTGTGTATACACCGGGCTTATTGCCGTTTTAGTGTCTTTTTTGATCCAGCCTTTCCGGACGGCTTCCTGCATGATTTCCCCGGGCGGCGTTTGGGTGGTTTTTTCGATCAATGGAAACTCATACAAGTGCTGCCAGATGTCTTTGCCCAGCCGTTCCCTTACCGGTACGGTGGCCCGGTATACCGGTAGAAAAAAATAAAAGTAACGGGCACGTACGGCGGTCTTTTTTGTTTTTACCGGCAATAGTGTCACCAGATCTTCTTTGTAAGCAATACAGTGGTTTTGGAAAGGGCATTGTCTGCAGTTGGGGTTTGCGGGCATACAAACGGTGGCGCCAAAGTCCATAATGGCCTGGTTATAGGTGCCGGGAGCCTGCTTATCAAGCAGCTGCTCTGCCAGCCTGGTAATTATTTTTTTTCCCACGGTGGTATCAATGGGTTCCCGGATACCAAAAACCCTCGCCAGTACACGAAATACATTGCCATCAATAACTGCGTGAGGCAGGTTAAAGGCAAAGGAGGCAATGGCAGCTGCGGTATAAGGGCCAATACCTTTTAATTGCAGGATGGCCTCATAGCTGTCCGGAAAGCGGCCATTGTGTTCTTCGCTGATTTTCCGGGCCGTGATTATCAGGTTTTTACACCGGGAATAATAGCCCAGACCCTCCCAGAGTTTAAATACTTTTTTTTCATCGGCCTGTGCCAGGTCATGAACCGTCGGGAAATTATGAATAAAATTTTCATAATATTTTAGTCCTTGATCTACACGTGTTTGTTGCAATATAATTTCACTCAACCAGATCTTGTAGGGGTCTTTTACTCCCTTCCAGGGCATTTTTCTTTTGTTTCCAGTTCGGTTCCATTCCGTTAAATAACGTGAAAAAAGATTATGGATCAATTTTTTATGTATTAAATAGTGGCTGTTGTCAATTAAATTTAGTAAATTACCATAAAATTTTTCAATTTTATAAAATTTGGATTAATAATTGATTGTAAACTATTTATTAAAGTTTTGCACATTTATTGCAGTAACTTTATGTAACAGTAATCATTAAACTATCTTAATATCAGGAATTATGCGAAAAGCAGACTTAGTCAATAAGATCTCAGACAAAACCGGTATTCCAAAGGTTGATGTGCTTGTTACTTTGGAAACGATGTTCAAAGAAGTTAAGGACACCCTTTCTTCGGGCGAGAATATCTACATCAGGGGATTTGGCAGTTTTATTACAAAAAAGAGAGCTGCTAAGATCGGCCGGAATATCAAAAAGAATGTGGCGGTGCACATCCCCGAGCACTACATTCCTGCGTTTAAGCCTGCGAAGGAATTTACTGCCGAGGTAAAAAAACTCGTTGAGCCCAAACCAGACAATGGCCCCGGGGAAGATGCTGATGATTAGAATTACTGAAAAAAACTTCGTTTTGTAGCGGATTGCAGTTACCTTTGCCGTCCAATTAAGGACAGTTGAAGAAACCTCAGGTAATAACAATCGTTGTAGCAGCAGTGGCAGTAGTGCTATTGCTGGCCTTTGGACGTACCGTACCTAAGGCCGGTTCTAAACCTGTTGCTGAAACAAAGGCAGCAGATCATGATCACGAAGGGGCCGCCGGCGGTTTCTCCATTGATACAGTCCTGGCAACATCAAAAAAAGAACTTCCTGCCAACCAGGTATTGCGGCTCGATCTGCTGGAGCAAAGCATCACCCGCGGGGATGTAAAGAAGCAAAAACTGGAAGTATACCACCAGTTGGCGCATTTCTGGAAAGACACTGCAAAATCCTTTATTCCCTATGCCTGGTTTACTGCGGAATCCGCCAGGTTGGAAAATTCCGAAAAAAGTCTCAACTTTGCAGCCCAAATCTTTTTAAGCCAGCTGACCCAGGTAGAAAATGAGTCAACGCGTCATTGGATGGCAGAGCAGGCAAAAGATTTGTTTGAGAAGACATTGTCTGTAAATCCGGCCAATGATTCGGCCCAGGTGGGTTTGGGGGCCACGTATCTTTACGGGGGCATAGGCACCCCGATGGAAGGAATAGGAAAAATCAGAGCTGTTGTAGAAAAAGACAGTACCAATATTTATGCGCAGATGACCCTGGCCACGGCTTCCCTTATGAGTGGTCAGAAACAGAAAGCGCAGGAGCGATTGGAAACGGTCCTGAAACTGCAGCCTCAGAATATCCAGGCGATCTTAATGCTTGGAGACATATACGAAAAGGATGGTGATAAAGACCAGGCGGTACAGTGGTACTCAAAAGCTGTAAAGCTGGTACAAAGAGCGGATATCAGAACAGAGCTGGAGAAGCGGATTGAAGCATTGAAAAAGTAAAAATATTTAACAAAAGTTCATTTTAAAAAATTTATTGAGTATGCCTTGTGGTAAAAAAAGAAAACGTCATAAAATTGCGACACACAAACGTAAAAAAAGACTGAGAAAGAATCGTCATAAAAAAAGAAAGTAGGATACGTTTTTCTTTTAAGACATTTGAAAATAACAGGTAGTATTCTGTTGCTAATAGAAATTACCTGTTATTTCTTTGTTATTGGTCGGTTTTGAAATAATGATGTGAGCATACCCCATCCTGTTTGCTGCCATAAATAATATTTTGCCCTTCATTATTCTGCTAACCGTTTCTTTATAATACTTCAAGATGAGTACTCATGGTGGTTTCTCATGAATAAAGACCTTATTATTAATGCCACTCCTGCCGGGGTGGATATAGCCCTACTTGAGGATAATAAACTGGTAGAGCTGCATAGTGAAAAAACGGATTCCCGTTTTGCCGTGGGCGATCTTTACCTGGGTAAGGTAAAAAAACTAATGCCCGGCTTAAACGCTGCATTCATTGACCTGGGATATGAGAAGGATGCATTCCTGCATTATACAGACCTGAGCCCTTACGTAAAATCGCTGCTTAAATTTACACAGCTGGCGATGAACCAGGGTGGCGAACAGGCAATGGATTTTTCAAAATTTGAGATTGAGCCGGAGATTATTAAGACCGGCAAGATCACAGAAGTGCTGAGCGGAAAGCCACATATCCTTGTGCAGATCCTGAAAGAGCCTATTGCAGCCAAGGGCCCCCGTTTGAGTTGTGAACTTTCACTGCCCGGGCGGTATATTGTTATTACCCCCTTCAACAATATTGTAGCGGTTTCCAAAAAGATTCATTCCTCGGAAGAGCGCAAGCGCCTGCAGAAAATTGTAGAAGCAGTAAAGCCCAAAAACTTTGGGGTAATCGTTCGTACAGCAGCTGAGGGTAAAAATACGGCGGAACTGTATGAGGACCTGACCAACCTGGTAACCTCCTGGAAAACCATTGAGCAGAACCTGAAAGGAGCTGTAGCGCCTGCCAAAATCCTCAGCGAGCAAAATAAAACCAACAGTATTTTACGGGACCTGCTAAATGCAGACTTTAACCGTATTATCGTGAACTCCAAAAGCATCTTCGCAGAAACCAAGCAATACATCCAGAAGATAGCGCCGGAGAAGGCGGAAATCGTGTCGCTTTACCAAAGCCCCGGGGGCATCTTTGATTCATTTGGCATTACCAAACAGGTAAAAGCTTCTTTTGGAAAAACGGTGAACCTGAACAGCGGCGCCTACCTGATCATTGAACATACCGAGGCCCTGCACGTAATTGACGTAAACAGCGGCTACAAAAATGTGAGCAATAACCAGGAGCAAAACGCCCTGGCCACCAACCTGGAAGCTGCCGAGGAAATATCGCGGCAACTGCGGCTGCGTGATATTGGCGGCATTATCGTGGTGGATTTTATCGACATGAAACAGGCCGATAATAAACGGACCCTCTATGAAAAGATGGAGGAGTTTATGAAGGCGGACCGGGCAAGGCATTCGGTATTACCTATTTCAAAATTTGGTTTGATGCAGATTACCCGGCAGCGGATGCGGCCGGAGGTCAATATTAATACCCAGGAAACCTGCCCCACCTGCAACGGTACCGGAAAAATAGCTTCCTCCCTGATCCTTGAAGACGAGATCGAAAAAAATCTGAATTATCTGATTACCCATAAGCATAAAGATCTGAAGCTGGTGGTGAACCCCATCGTTTACGCCTACCTTACCAAGGGCTTCTGGTTTAACAGCAGGCTTGCAAAGTGGAATAAAAAATTTGGACAAAAGATAAAGCTGGAGCAGAACAGTACCTACCAGCTGGTAGAATACCGGTTTTTTAACAGCGAAGAAGAAGAGATCAAGATGTAGAAATTTAAAATATAGAAGTAAAGAAGATTTCAATCTTGCAGCGAACACTTCCTTCCAAATTCAATATTCACGTCTGATTCATTCACCCCTGAATGTTAAAGGCCTTCATTATTGCGCCTGCACATTTTTAGTATACAGTGCCTCCCAGAGTCCTTCTGTTGGGCTAAAAAGAAGACCCGTGGAGCCGGGAATGATCTTCCAGGCCCCTTCACTGATCTCTGCTTCAAGTTCACCGGTATCCCATCCGCAATAACCAATAAATAATTTCAGGTCTTTATCGGGCCGGAGATCCCCGTTGATATGCATCAACGCCTGTTTAAAGTTTCCACCGGTGTAAACAGCGGTCGCTACCGGTACGCCGTCTTCTATAAGATCCGGGCGGCGGTGTATAAAAAAGAGATGCTCCTGATCCACCGGCCCGCCTTCATATAATTTAAATGGGGCACAATGCCGGAACTCTACCAGCTCGTTCAAGGTTCGTTCCTTGAGACTTAAAGTATCGAAGAACGGCTTATTCAGCATAAAGCCCATAGCTCCTTTTTCATTGTATTCGGTTATAAGCAGTACGGCCTTCATAAAACGAGGGTCGTCCATTAATGGAGTGCTTACCAATACAATGCCGGTTGTAATATTCATTGTAATTCGCTCCTCGAGACTTTAAGTCTTGAAGAACAGTAACAGTCCCGAAGAACAGTTAATTCTTATTGATCAAAAAGTGAAAGGCTTTTAAATGGGTTCTGTTGATGGCCCGGAGGATCTTTCGTTTTTTATTGGTGATATAGCTGCGGCTAACCAGCTCATGAGCGATACAAAAATTTTCATCCGTATCCGCATAAGCCACTACCTTATGGACAAACTGCACTTCCTGGTCGATATATTCAGGGGTACATTCCTCCTCCTTCAGGAGAAAAATAATATCGCGGCTATAATCGTTCATTTTGTCATCTTCAAAAAAAATGTGACATTCACATTTATAAAAATAAGATTTTTTCCAATCCGGCGCAAAATATTTTTGTATTGCGGGGATTGATAAAGAAGCGGAAATTCATGGCCCCGGAGCATTATAAAAAGCACATATTAGTAGCGCCGCTTGACTGGGGATTGGGCCATACAACAAGGTGCATACCAATAATTTATGAACTATTAAAACAGGGGGCCCGCGTTACGGCAGCCGGTAACGGGGTGCAACTTCGGTTGCTGGAAAAGGAGTTCCCTCAAATTGCTTTTCTGCACCTCAGGGGTTATAATGTGCGGTATTCAGCAAAAAGAAGCCGGTTTATGATAAACATGCTTCAACAGATGCCATCTATTTTAAGCGCCATCCGGAGCGAGCATCAGTGGCTGGACAATATGGTATCACAATATGGCATTGATGGTGTCATCAGTGATAACCGGTTTGGGCTGCATCATGCCGGTGTTCCAACCGTTTTTATAACGCACCAGTTACGTATAAAAAACCCGCTGGGAAGTATCATGGAAACGCTTTCCCAACGGATCAATTACCGTTGGATGGGACGTTTTTCCCAATGTTGGATCCCGGATTACCCGGATGCACCCGGTCTTGCCGGCGCTCTCTCGCACCCGGCTGCCATGCCTGCGATGCCCTGTACGTATCTTGGTCCGTTATCCCGGATGCTGCAGCTGCCCGGTACCGGTACAAAGGAAATAGTATTGATCCTGTTATCTGGCCCGGAGCCTCAACGTTCGATTTTTGAAAAAATGGTATGTGAGCAATTAGCGTCCTTTAAAGGCGCCGCCGTATTGGTAAGAGGGTTGCCAAACGGGGGGGGAGCGGCACTCCCTGCTGCGGGTGCTGCGCTTGTTTATGATCATCTTCCGGCGCAAGCGCTTAACCGGCTGATGTGTGATGCTGCATATATCGTATGCAGGAGCGGTTACAGCTCGGTAATGGACCTGGCAGCTATAGGCGCAAGATCGATATTGGTACCTACGCCCGGTCAAACGGAGCAGGAATACCTTGGGAAACTGCACAGTGGCCGGCAACATGCTGTGGTCTGCGTTCAGGAAGCGTTTAACCTGGAGGCATTGCTCAAAGAAGCGGGCCTTGCCAACTATATATTGCCCGGCCACGATAGGGGAACGGCCCTGGAGCAGGCCGTCACCGGCTTTTTAAATGGGTGCTGATCCGCGAAAATGAGAAAGGGTTAATCTTTCGGCGAAAAGGTTTCCACCAGTTGTTTTTTTGCCATTTCAAAATGACTCCAGTCGTCCATGCCTACTTCCATGACGGCTACACCACAGGTGGGCAGGCTATCAATGCCCGCATGGGTAAGATCATTTACAAAATTGGTGACGCCGGGGTTATGGCCGATGATGGCCAGCGTTTGGATATTTTCATTTTCTTTTAGCCATTCGATGGTTTCTGTAATGCCCAGTACATCTGCCAGGTACAGGCTTTCAAAATAACGAATATGGTTACCGGGAATGCCCAACACATCCGCAAAAATGCGGGTTGTCTGCATGGTGCGCTCGGAGTTGCTGGAAAAAATTTTATCGATCCGGTATCCTTTTTCTTTAAGCCGGCCGGCCATTTTTGCTGCATTGCGTTCGCCTCTGTCGGTCAATTTTCGCTCAATGTCTTTTCCAAAACCCTGTTCCGCCTTGGCGTGGCGAATGATGATCAATGTTTTCATGCACCTGTGAAATTTAAAATTCATTACAAGTTTAAGTAAATAAATGCAAATTTCAGGTACCGGCTTTCAAGTTTAATAGCCGCGTTCGTTCTTTCCTTCCATGTAATTCATGAATGCCTGGTTTACCACGCGATTGCCGCCTTCTGTGGGATAGTCGCCGGTAAAATACCAATCGCCCAGGTTGTTCGGGCAGGCTTTATGCAGGTCTTCGATGCTTTGGAAGATCACCTGTACAGGGATGTTGATACCGGCAGGAGTAATCATTTCTGCAATCTTGTTGGTAATCTCATCTACCGTACTGGATTTGTATAGCTGTTTTACCACGTTTTCGGTATGCAGCAGGTTTTGTTCTTTCAGCTCCCTGCATTTTTGCAGCAGCTCATCCAAAAGCGACTCCTCGCCCTTGTCCTTTAAAACATTTACGGCGGCATTGAACGCAATAAAATCGCCCATTTTGCTCATATCAATACCATAGCAGTCCGGGTAGCGGATCTGCGGGCAGGAGGAAACCACAATGATCTTTTTAGGCTGTAGCCGGGAAAGCATTTTGATAATACTTTCTTTTAACGTGGTGCCTCTTACGATCGAATCATCGATGACCACAATGGTGTCAATACCGGGGCGCACTGTACCATAGGTGATGTCATAAACGTGCTGTACCATTTCATTACGGCTGGCGTCTTCCGTAATAAATGTGCGCATTTTTACGTCTTTGATGGCGATTTTATCCGTCCGGATACGGCGGTTAATCATTTCACTCAGCTTCTCTTCATCAAAGTCTTTTCCCCAGCTCAGGATGCGTTCGGTTTTTATTTTGTTCAGGTAAAGCTGCATGCCTTTGTGCAGGCCAAAGAAGGCTACTTCTGCTGTGTTGGGGATATAGGAGAAAATAGTGTTTTTTAAATCAAAATCAATGGCGTTCAGCACCTGCTCGCTCAGGTTTAAGCCCAGGGCTTTTCGCTCTTTATAGATCTTTTCGTCACTGCCTCTTGAAAAATAAATGCGTTCAAAACTACAGGCTTTGCGTTCTCCGGGGGTAATCACTTCGGTTACTTCGTACTCCCCGTTTGGTTTTACCATAAGGGCATTACCCGGCATCAGCTCCTTTACTTCGTTTTCACCCACGTTAAAAGTGGTACGGATGGCGGCACGTTCGGAGGCCGCCACAATTACTTCATCATCGATATAGTAATAACAGGGGCGTATGCCATGCCGGTCTCTGAAAACAAAACCAATGCCTTCGCCGGTTAGTCCGCCCACGGTAAATCCTCCGTCAAACATCGGGATCACTTCCTGCAGTACGCTCTTGATATCTACATTACCCGGGTTTTGTTTGTCGGCTTCAATGAGGTAATGATGAAGAATCTCCATCATGGCGGCCAGGTCGCTTTGTTTTTGAAAAGTTCCCGGAACGATATTTAGTTTCTCAAAGAGTTCATTCGTATTTACCAGGTTGAAATTGCCGGCAAGAGCCAGGTTACGACCCGGAACCGTGTTTCTTTTAATAAAAGGGTGACAGAAATCGGCGTTGTTTTTTCCCTGTGTGCCGTAGCGCAGGTGCCCCAGCAGCAGCTCACCCAGGAACTTGATATGGCCCTTCATAAGACCCGGATGCTTCAGGGCATCGGGATTGTAACGGCAGAGCTCATCCACTTCATCGGCAATATTTTTAAACAATCCGGAGATGGCCTGTGGTTCGGCACTGCGCATCCGGTGCAAAAACGGATAACCCGCTTCCACATTTAATTTAATACTGGCGATGCCGGCTCCGTCCTGTCCGCGGTTGTGCTGTTTCTCCATCAGCAGGTAAAGCTTGTTCAGCCCCCACATTACGGTTCCATGCTGTTTTAGGTAATGAGAAAAAGGCTTGCGGAGCCGTATAAAAGCCAGGCCGCATTCATGTTTTATGGGATCACTCATAACAATACAAAAAGGAAATGCAAAGTTACGATTTTGAAATTTAAAGATTGCTTAATATAGGTTAACCCGCGGCTTTTTTTACAGTATCATGTGTTTACGTGCGCCCGGATAGCCGGGCTCCTAATAATCGTTTGTTATTCACCAACGCCGCGGTTAATGAAGGCGATGAGCGGTTGCAGCACCTGGAAGGCTTTTACAGTGGTGGGCAGCAAGGATTTAGCTATCAGTTGCGTATCCGGGAGACCGGTTAATGCGGTATAGCTTTTCAATTTCAGGTAGGCCGCTGCAGGATTATCCGGCTCGTAGCCTTTGGGCACCCTCGAAAGCACCTGACCCTCTTCCACTGAAAGCTTACCATAAGTATCCTTAAATTTTTTTGTTTCAAGAATCTTTTCAAACTCCGGCAGGTTATAATCGATTTCCTGCCGTATCCGGGCGAGTTCTACGGGCATGGGCTGCCAGAGGCCACCACCGGTAAAACTCCCTCCCGGCTCCAGATGAAAATAATACCCAGCCTTTACCGACTTTTTCCCTTCGGCATTTATATAAGCGCCAAAGTTGGATTTGTAGGGTTCTTTGTTTTTGGAAAAACGTACATCCCGGTTGATGCGGAACATGCAATCTTTTGCCTTCAGGTGCAGGATGGACGGTTCTGTTTTGCCAAATGCGGCGATCAGGCTATCAACAAAGCCAGCAAAATCTTCGCGGGCATTTTCATATTCTTTACGGTGCGCATCAAACCAGGGCTTATTATTATTGTATTTGAGCGCTTCTAAAAACTTCAGTGTTGCTTGCTGGATCATAGCGGTAAAATTAAGCCATTTTGTGTATTGGCCACGAAGGCAGGAAGACACGAAGTAGCACGAAGGAGGAGCTGCAGGTGTTTGTGTTTCTTTAAGCCCTGGTGTCTTTGTGGCGGCCCGGTGTATTTCACGCAAGGGCGCGGGGGAGCAAAGACGCGGGGGCTTCAGCGTTGGCCACGAAGGCAGGAAGGCACGAAGATGCACGAAGAAAAGGCAGTCTGCCTTTGTGTTGCTTAGTGCCTTGGTGTCTTTGTGGCGGCTGGTCGGTGTGTTTCACGCAAAGACGCGGCGGAT
Organism: Niabella hirudinis; assembly: GCF_051201075.1. Classification (NCBI taxonomy): domain Bacteria; kingdom Pseudomonadati; phylum Bacteroidota; class Chitinophagia; order Chitinophagales; family Chitinophagaceae; genus Niabella; species Niabella hirudinis. The sequence goes on along the minus strand of NZ_JBPEHJ010000002.1, from coordinate 642,897 downwards.
TTCAGCGGTGGCCACGGAGGCGGGGAGACAGGAAGTGACACGAAGAAAAGACAGTCTGCCTTTGTGTTGCTTAGTGCCTTGGTGTCTTTGTGGCGGCTGGTCGGTTTATTTCACGCAAAGGCGCGGGGGGCTTCAGCGTTGGCCACGAAGGCAGGAAGGCACGAAGATGCACGAAGAAAAAGTAGTCTGCCTTTGTGTTGCTTAGCGCCTTGGTGGCTTTGTGGCGGCTGGTATATTTCACGCAAAGACGCGGCGGATGATCTATTCACATAGCTATTAACGCGGAGGCACAGCGCAAACATTTGTGCGTTAATGTCTGTTTTTGGTCAATGTTTTATAAATGTCTGGCCGGTCGGTCTTTACTTTATCCAGCACCACCTTGTAAAATAATACGGGTAGGGTAAACAGCAGGACCAGGATCAGCAGGAGGACTTTTGTACTATTTTTCATATTGCATTTTTCGTTTGTATTTGATCAGTAATTTATCCAGTTCTTCGGGGGTAATATCCAGTATATGCAGCGTTCTGGCCAAAAGCGGCAGTTCCTGTTCAATAAACAGGTTTCTCCGGTATAGTTTGGCCTGCTGCATTCCATTGGCGCTTATGAAATAGCCCACCCCTCTTTTGTCGGTGATGATCTCCTGATTTCTTAAAAAATCATAGCTGCGGGCCACGGTGTTGGGGTTTACCGATAGTTGCACGGCCAGTTCCCTTACACTGGGGATCTTTTCCTCCGGCTGCCATACAGCAAGCAGGATCTTTTCGCAGATAAGGTCTGCGATCTGCAGGTATATCGGCTGGTTACTGTTAAAGTCCATTGTTGTTATTTAACCTGCGTTTCTTTTAGTTTATAATAAGCAGCCCAGTAAAACAGGGGGCCCCAGCCAAACATATAGAATGCCCTCAGCAGGTTTATCAGGAAACTGTTCTCTATATACGGATTGCTCTCGCTGGTCGTTGAAATGTACGTTCGTTTAAAATCCGGATTGGAGAAGGTCCAGGCATCGATGTTGAAAAAGGTACTGATGGAGTTTGCATATTTTACCAGCATCCAAAAGATAATAGCTGCAATGACGATGCCGGTCAGGTAAGCATATTTTTTGAAGTGAAGCGAACAATAGATAAAAAATCCCTGTATGGCTAAACAAATGGCAAAGATCCCTAATTGTCTTTCCTCGTAGTGTATATCAGAAGAAACATAGCCAATGGGCAAGACATGACCGGTGGCTATCCAGGTATAGAGCGCGTCCGTGGCTTTAAACAGGAGGATGAAGGTGAGATTAAACACCACCACATTTTTCACCAGTTCTAGGCATAGTTTTTCGGCCGCGGATGCGGGAATACCCAACAGGAAAACAGCGCTTTCCCCGGCCCGGTATTTTTGAAAAGTTGTAATTGCATACCCCGTTCCCAGAAAACAGAACATGGTAAGACCAATAAGTAAAAAATTCTCGGGGCTGTAATTCCGGTTGCCTCTCTGGTAGATCTGCAACAGCAGGATAATGTTGAGCAGCAGGAACAGGGCCGTAACACTGAGCAGGTATTGCCGTTTATTTTCCATCCACTCTTTCTTTAATAGCAGAAGAAAGCGGTGGGTGCTGAATGTTTCGTTCATATAACGCTATTTTCGGGGTGAGCAAAAAGCTGGTTGATCTTTTCTTCATTGGCCATTACGGCTTTATACAGCATTTCAAGATCCACGCCGGAAGGGTATCCGCTGTTGTTGCCCGTAAGCGTTGTCCGTCCCCGGAACGTGTCTTCCGCAAAGAGGATCTCTGCATCTGCAGCGGTTTCATTGCCAAATAAAAGTTGTTGCGAGATGGCTTCCACGGATTGCGAAAAAACAAACTGCCCGTTATGGAGGATGGAAACATGGTCCAGCAAGTTATTCACATCGTTTATTTGGTGGGTGCTGATGATGACCAGTTTTGTATCATCAATATAGCCCGAAAGGAGCTCTTTAAATGCGGCTTTTGACGGGATATCCAGCCCATTGGTGGGCTCATCCAGGAAGAGGTAGGGCGTATTGGCCGCCAGGGCAAAGCTCAGGAGCAGTTTTTTCTTTTGCCCGAAACTCAGGGCTTCAATATCATTGTCGTACCCGATATTAAAGGCCGTAAGACAACGGATGAATTGTTTTTTGCTGAACTGCGGATAAAAGGGCGCATATCCTTCCACATATTGGGGAATGCTGATGCCGGGGAAAAAAGTATTGTCCGGAACAAAGAAAACGGACCGGAGAAAAGAAGGGCGCCGGCATTGAGGAGCTGCTCCCTGTATGGTTATGGTACCCGCTGCGGGAAACAGGAGTCCGCTCATGAGTTTGAGCAAGGTGGTTTTTCCAACTCCATTATCGCCCAGCAGGCCATAGATTTGCCCCCGGTTAAAAACCTCCGTAACTCCTTTGAGGACGCTGGCTTTTTTGTAAGTAAACGAAATCTCTTTTAAAGCAATCATACTACTGTTTTAGTGTATTAATTAAATAGTACACTGCAAATATAAAATGGTGAGAGGGAATCCACCAAATTTATTTTTTGATGCCACTGAGGCACTGAAGTTTTTTTACGCTTGATTTTTGCCACCGAAACACTGAAAGGCACAGAGCGGCTCGCTGTAGTTTATTTCACGCAATGACGCAGAGGAGCACGAAGGCTCAAAGACACCAGGACGCACGAAGAAAGCCAGACTCTTTGTGTTTCTTAGAGCCTTAGGGTCTTTGTGGCGGCTGTAGCTTACTCCACCATCTTTAAAAATTCTGCTTCAGAAATGATCTTTATGGTGTTGATCTTTTTTGCCTTTTCCAGTTTGCTGCCTGCATCCTCCCCAACTACCAGGTAGTTCAGTTTAGCGCTCACCCCGCCGAGGATCTTTCCGCCCTGGGCTTCGGCCATTGCTTCGGCTTCACTGCGTTTTAGCGTAGGAAGGGTGCCGGTAAATAAAAAAGTTTGCCCTTCAAGGGCGCCTGCGGCAGCCAGTTGTTTGTGGGTATTGGTCAGTTGCACGCCCAGGGCCTCCAGTTCTTTGATCATTTCGATATTGGAGGCGGTACTAAAGAAGTGTACAATACTGCCGGCTACTTTGGGACCAATGTCCTCCAGGCCCTGCAGCTCCTCCTGCGAAAAACTTTGCAGCTCCAGCAGGTGGCCTACCTTATTGGCCAGCACTTTGGCGGTGGTTTCACCCACAAAGCGGATGCCCAATCCAAAGAGGATGCGGTGCAGGGGGTGTTCCTTGCTTTTTTCGATGGCCTGCTGCAGGTTGTCAATGGATTTTTTTCCAAATCCTTCCAGTGTGCCCAGTTTTTCAAAGTCCAGTTTATAAATACCCGGAATGTCTTTCAGCCAGCCGAGTTCATAAAACTTGCGGACATTGGCCTCCCCAAAGCCGCGGATATCCAATGCATCCTTGCTCACAAAATGGATCATACGCTCCACCACCTGTGCGGCGCATTCGATATTGATACAGCGCCAAACGGCTTCTCCTTCCTCTTTAAACAGCGGGCTGCTACAGACAGGGCAGTCTTTCGGAAACAGGATGGGGGTTTCTGCACCAGTCCGCAGTTCTTCCAGCGATTTTACAATATAGGGAATCACATCACCGGCACGTTCTACCAATACGGTATCGCCGATCATCAGGTTCTTTTCTTTGATCACATCTTCATTGAAAAGCGATATGGAGCTTACAGTAACGCCCCCGATAAAAACGGGCTCAATTTTGGCTACCGGTGTAATGGAGCCTGTGCGGCCCACCTGAAACTTTACTTCCAGCAGTTTGCTGGTGGCCTGCCGGGCTTTGAATTTAAAGGCAATGGCCCAGCGGGGGTGGTGGGAGGTCATACCCAATTGCTCCTGTACATCGATGGCATTTACTTTGATCACCATTCCATCAATCTCATAGGGAAGCTGGTCTCTCTGGGCTTCGAATTCAAGACAGTAGTCAACCACTTTTTCGATCCGGTCAAAGGTTTTCAATTCCTTTACGGGGCTTCGGAAACCCAGTTCCCATAATAGTTTCAATGATCCCTCATGGGTTTGCAGCGCTTCGGGAAGCGCATGTTCGGGTAGCAAGGTATAGTCGCTGATATGGTATACAAAGGCCTCCAGGTTGCGGCGCCGCACTTCTGCGGGGTCCTTGATGCGGAGGGTACCTGATGCCGCATTTCGGGGGTTGGCCAGGGGTGCTAGTCCCTTTTCTATGAGCTCGTCATTGTATTTTTTAAAATTGCTTTTGTTGATCAGCACTTCACCGCGTATTTCGATCTGCTGGATCCCGTATTTGCTGAATGCTGCAGAAAGCGGTACGCTCCGGATCTGGCGCACATTCGTGGTGATTTCATCGCCTTCTACACCATTGCCCCGGGTGGCGCCTCTTGCCAGCAGGTCATTTTCATAGATCAGTGAAATACTTCCGCCATCAAATTTAGGTTCTACACAATAAGTGACATGATCCTTTTTGGACAATTGCAGCACTTTGCGGTCAAAGTCCTTCAGATCATCGCTGTTATAGGAGTTGTCCAGCGACAGCATGGGTACGAGGTGCTGTACGGTTACAAAACTGCCGTTCAGGCTTTTGCCTACCCGTTGCGTGGGCGAATCTTTTGTAACCCAGTCCGGCTGGTCTTTTTCAACGGCCTCCAGCATTTTATACAGGAGGTCATACTCCGTATCGGCCAGGAGCGGATCATCCTGTACATAGTAGCGGTGTTCATGAAAACGTAAAACATTTCGCAGGGTTTCCAGTTCTTCCGGGGTTGCCGGCAAATGTTTTCCTTCTTTTAAAAAAGAACGGGTTTGTTCCTGCAGCGCCAGTATTTCTTCCTTTGTATACATAGGCGCAATTTCGGATTTAAAAAGTTAACCGCAAAGGATGCTGTTTAACCGCAAGGTTCGCTAAGGTTATTTGCCGATAGTCTTCCTCCCTGCGAACTTTGCGTATTCATTGCGCCCTTTGCGTTTAAATACTTACTGCACCATGATCATCATTGGACCTCGGGGCGCTGGCGGACGCCTGCCGCTGCCGCCCCCGAATTTTCTTGGGTAGTAGGAAAAAGTGATCATAAAATATTGCTGCAGGCCATTGGAAACAGTAGTGGATGCATAGTTGTATCCTAAATTGTTGTCGATGTTCTTGTTTTGTTTTAACAGGTCAAAGGCTGATAGCTTTAGCTCGGCTTTTTGCTGCATAAAGCGATAAATCGCATTGGCATTCCAGATGGTAAACGCCCTGGCATCCTGCTGAGCCGAGTTGTTGGTCTGATAATTTACCGATGTGTTCAGCGTAAGGTTTTTGTTAATGAAGTAATTGACGTTGCTGGTGGTAGTATAGCTCCGGATGGCCGCCGCCTGTCTGTCACTATTGGACTGATGATTGCGGTTGGTGGCAATAATCTCGCCAACGCTGATATTAAACTTATCGATGAGGTTATAGAGAACGTTGAAGTTGTTGGACAAGCTAAGATTGCGGGATGTGGATTGCCGTCCATCAATATAACCCGGGCGAATGTAGGAGTTCAGTGAGGGGATATATGTAAAACTGATCGTGTTTTTCTTATCGATATTGTGGGAGAAATTAAGATTCAGATTAGCCCCCAGGCTTCGCTGATAAGCCACATTGAGGAGGTAGCGGGTGCTTTTTCCGGAGGAATCCCTATTGTACACCAGGCTGTCCCCGATGGCGCTGCTGATATTGTTGAAATTGATGCCCAGTCTTGCCCCGTAATTGCTCTTGCTGTTGGGTTTGGCCCGGCTGATGTCAAAACTATAGTTGAGATATTTGGTTTTGGATGCTTTCAGCAGCGGGTTGCCCACTATAACGTTATAACGTTCCGTGCTGTCAATGATGGGATATAACTGGTCAATAGAGGGTAGCTGGTTGCTCGTATTGGCCCATAAGTAGGAATAGATCCGCAATGCGTTTTCCTTTTGATAGTTGAAGTTGGCATTTAATCCGGGTGTAAACGCATTGAACGACCGGTCGATATTCCGGTTCAAAATGCTGGATTCGTTTTTCTGGGTCTGGAACTGGTAGCGGAGGTTGACGCCAAAGCTTAACCAGTAGTAGTATTTGCCCCAAACGGATTTGTTGAAGGATTTATTGAAATTAAGCGCCGGATTATATGAAAAACTGCTCAGCGTATTGGTGTTGGTTAGATAGTTGTTGATCCGGTACGGAGCATCGGGTGCATCCCGGTCAACAACCATTGCATTTTGCTCACTCCTGGAGAGGTTGATGCCGTTGACCAGGGACATATTGATGTTGAAAAAATTATAGATGCCAAACAGGAGCTGCCGGAACCCATCATAGTTGAGATCGGCATAGGCATTATAGTTTTTGCTGTAGTTATTGTATTTACGGTCAATGGTGTTGGTATAAATACTATCAACAAATGACTCAAGGGTGTTTACGGTGGCACGGTTGCTAAGGTTTTCGTTGTAGTTGGCACCAAAGTTGACTGAATAATTTTTTCGCGGATCATCGCGCAGCTCAAAATCGTTAGAGCGCAGCCAGCCAAACATATTGAAGCTATTGCTGTTGGAGCTGGAGTAGCTGCTGCTGTTGGTACGGCTGGTGTTGATACTGTCGTTGAGGGTTATATTTGTGGATGCATTGGAGCTGCTATTGCTGTGTTGATTGGTATAGTTGGCGTTGAAGTTGACAAAGTTTCCGAATTTTTTTCGATTTTCATATTGAAACTTTACCGTATTGCTGGTATTGTCGTTGATGCTGGTATTCTTGCTGATCGATGTTTGCCGGTTGTTGTTGATGATTTCTTCCCTGTTGCCGTTAGAAGTAACGTTCCTCCGGGTATTAAGGAAGCCATAGTCGGTGGTGAGGCGGTTGTAAAACTGGGAGTTGTCCGATTCGGAAAAACTGTGCTGCCATTTGAGATTTCCATAGGTCCTCCGCGTAATGCCATCGTTAGCATTGCCCCGCCCACCATAGAAGATCCGGAAATTGGATTTAAAAGTATTATCCATAAAGGCATTCTCACCTGTTCCTTCTTCTTTATTGATATTATTGATGCCGATGGCAATGCCGGCCTGGTTCTTTTTGTCGTAAACCTGGATCACGCCATCGCCGGTATAATGATCGTCTGTTCCATAGCCGGCGCCTATTTTACCAAACATGCCTTTTTTCTTGTCGGCTTTCAGTTTGATGTTCATCGAGTAAAGCGAATCCGTTTTTTCCTCTGTATTGGTCAGCTTTGAAACGTCTTTTTCCTGGTAAAGCTGGATCTTTTCAATGGCGTTTTTAGGAAGGTTTTGCGTTGCAGTTTGGGTGGCGCCGCCAAAAAACGGTTTTCCGTCCACGTATACTTTTTCCAGTTTGCGGCCATTCATGGTAATGGTGCCATCGCCCCATACGGTAAGCCCCGGTACCCGTAACAGCATGTCTTCCACAACGGCATTGGAATCCAGTTTAAAGGCATCGGGATTAATCTCAAGCGTGTCGCCATTCATACGCAGGGGCTGTACGGCTTTAACAACTACTTCCTCCATCTCGTCCTTATCCGGGCGTGTCATAAATAGTTTACCAAGGTTGGTGACCATGGTAACGGTATCCAGCTGAAAATTTTTTACAAACGGACGATACCCGGTGTAGGAAATAATACAGTAAAGCGCTGTTTTGGCCGGGATGTTTTTGATGTCAAATTCACCCTGTGTATTGGTGAGCTGGAATTCCACAATACTGGAGTCGGCCTGCTTAAAAACGGTAACGGATGCGGACTGCAGTGCATAATCATTAATCGAATCATACAAGACACCTTTTACGGCACCGGTTCTTTTTTGAGCAAAAACCAGGGAGGGGATCAGGATCAGGGTTACAAGAATAAGGCGTCTCATTTTGCAGCAGGATTAACTTTTAATTGAATGATAACGGGGTTACTGAATTTTTCAATGCTATCCAATAACTGTTTTAACAGGGGGGGAGGCGTATTGTTGTACTTTGCAAGGATCGCTGTTTTTTCCTTCAGCAGATCGGCAGGCGAAACGAAAGTGTATACATAATCGTTGTCGTAATTACTGATTTTGGAAAACATGCCCGATGGAAGAAAGTAGGTACTGCTGTCGGAGGTGGTTTTGGAAAGATCGTACAACGATGACGACTTTTTGTTAAACACATAACGCTTGCTTCCCCAGGAATTATCGTTCATGCCAAAGAACAAAACAGAAGGCAGGTCAATGATGTTAAAAAACGATCGGGCTGCCTTGGTGTATTTTGATTTATAATTGGTGAAGTCGATATTGTTTTTAAAAGCCGTGGTAAAAAAAGTGGCCGGCATCGTGTTGGCCGCCGGAAAAACAAACCGGTAAGCCGGTGTCAGCGAGTCATTCACCAGTTTATAGATGGTATTATCATAATCTTTTTTGATATAGACGGTACTGTCGTTTGAGGTCCGGTCAATATTGACCCGGATGTCGTCAAAATCGGGCGGAAGTTTGGGGACATTCAGAAACGGGAAATAAGCAGCTGTTTTCTTATTGCCATCCATAATACTTAAATGGTAGGCCACCGTGTCCTTGAGGTATTTGTTATAGCGGTTGTTTTGTAACAGGTACCGGCCATTCATATAGTACAGGGAGTTTAGGGCATAATAAGGTACCGGGAGTTTTTCAATACCGTAATTTTTACCGGCACCCAGGTACAGGAGCTCCATGTTTTTGTATTTCGAAAAATCCCTGTCGCCGGGGTGTTCGGTCATTTGCTGGGCCTTGGGAAGCGGGATGGTATAGTTTTTATTGGAGCTTGTAAAAAACACGGCATTTTTGGCGTAGTTGTATTGCAAGCCCCCCAGTTTATATTTTTTCTTCCTGTATTTATGTAAAAATTTTCCTTCCTTATTAAATATGAGGATGGAGTTGGATTCGTTGTCCATAAAGATCAGCCGGTCCGGGGTTACCAAAAAATCGGCCATATTGTTGAAATAGCTGGTTTTATTGGTTTCGAGGGGAATCAGCCGGATATCCGAAAAAAGGTTGGAGGCCTTTATGCCCAGTGCACCTTCGGGTACTATATATAAGGACTGGTCCTGTGCAGGGGCCGTAAAGTGAACCAGGAGTATCAAGGCAGCGATCAAAAAACGTCTCATAAAAAGTTTTGCGAAAGATACCCCGGTTTTCTTTGTTACGACATTGTCGTAGGTTCTTTAACTTTTTATTGTGATTAAGCAAACAATCGGTCGTTAATGTTCTGAGTGAGCTGGCAGTTGAAAATCGCCGCATTTTTATGTGGCAAATTGTACTTTTGCTGCCATCACGAAAACAATGAGCAAAAATTCAAATCTGAAAACGGCCGCGCTGGAGAAAAGCAGTCACCTGGAGTATTTCCGGATTGCTGTATCGGTGGACTGTGTCATTTTCGGCTATGAAGACAAAGCATTAAAAGTGCTTCTGATCAAATCGGATTTAAAGGAGTTTGCCGGGATGTATTCCTTGCTGGGCGACCTGGTGAAACCGGATGAGGACCTGGACGAAGCATCGTACCGGGTGCTGAAGGAGCGTACGGATCTGGATGATGTATTCCTGCAGCAGGTGCATACCTTTGGAGCCGTAGAGCGGCACCCATCCGGGAGGGTGGTTTCTGCGGCCTATTACTCGCTGGTCAATATCAATAATCACAAGCTGAAGATTAATAATAATGACCTGCGCTGGCACCCGGTAAATGGCGCTTACAGGCTCGCTTTTGATCATAAGGAGATCCTGACTACCTGCCTGCAGCATTTGCGCGGGCAGATAGAAGAGCACCCTGTGGTGCATAACCTGCTCAATGAAAAGTTTTCACTACGATCGCTGCAGGAGTTGTATGAATCTATTTTGAATACACCGCTCGACCGCCGCAACTTCCGTAAAAAAATTACGTTGAAAAACTGGCTGGTAGACCTCAATGAAATGGAGGAAGATGTACCGCACCGCCCCGGTAAGCTTTACAAGTTTAATAAAAAGTATATCCGGTAGGCCCGGCTATTGCGCTGGCTGGTTTGTCGTAATCGTTCCCGGTTGCCCATTAATATGAATGCCTGTTTGCTTTATTCCTGTCAAAATTGCGCTGATCAACCGGGCTCGTACAACACCGGATTAATGGGCGAATCAATGATGGCGCCAATCTGTGCACCGGGGCACCAGGTATCCCAGTCGTTTTGCTGGTTTTTATTTTCGGGAGCTTTTAACCGCATGTCGCGGTCCATATAAATGATCGTCATCACACGACGCATATCGCTGGTAGTGTTGGCGCCCGCGCGGTGAAATACCCAACCTGAATGGAAGCTGATCTCTCCCAGGTCAAAGGCCTCAATAACGTGTTTAAAATCCGTTACGCGCAGGCGCTGTTGGATCAGGTTTTCACTTTCATCGCCAATGGCCAGTTCACGCCCTTCAACAATCTGGTGGCTGCCGGCGCTGAATTCGAGCGGCCCCATCTCCAACGGCGTTTCCTGTAAGGGTATCCAGGCGGTAATGGTTTTGTCGGTTTCCAGCGGCCAGTAGTACTGGTCGGCATGCCAGGGGGTGATGCCGCCGCCGCCTTCTTTAAACAATGCCTGGTCGTGGTACATCCGTACCCCTTCCACCCGCATCAGGTCGGCTGCAATTTTACCCAGACGTTTGCTGAAGATGAGGGCGCGTACTTCATCGCTTTCGCGCCACAGGTTAAACAATTGCAGGAAGGCCTTGCCATAGGTGTCGCGCTCGTCCAGCGTTGTTGTTACCGTATTCATTTTGGCTACCTGTTCCGAAATAGCCTTGCTGAAATAAGCCACCGCTCCGGGAGATAGTACCTGCTTCAGTTTGATAAAACGGTTGGTTTCATAAAAGCCGGTTTGCTCTTCTGTAAGTGCATAGGGTTGCGCTAATTCATTCATAATTGTTTCAGGTATCGCCATCGTTGTATCGTTTTTTGAGCAATAAAAATAGCGCATTTCCCCTTCTGGTGCATTGGTATCTCCGGTACCGTAAAAATACTACCGGTTTTGCGTAATAGTCCTTTCGCTCAATTCAGGTATTGACATCCCTTTCACAGCAGTGTAATATTGTATTGTTAAAAGATGCCCACACCTAAAAAATAAAAGTAATGGCAAAGCCTTCTTCTCAACTGCAGAACCGATATCTTGGATGGATACCCGATCTTCCCGATGCCAGGGATTTTATGTACGCTGCTCCGCTCAAAGTGATGCAGAAGTTGCCGGCAAAAACGGATCTGCGAAAAACCTGCCCGCCCGTATACGACCAGGGTGCGCTGGGTAGTTGTACTGCCAATGCATTGGGTGCCGCTTTTGAATTTGGAAAGAAAAAATTGCGCAAAAAAACGTTTCGTCCGTCCCGGCTCTTCCTGTATTACAACGAGCGGGTGCTCATGAACACGGTGCAATCCGATAGCGGTGCTTTTCTCCGGGATGGTATTAAGTCGTTGAACAAACAAGGCATCTGCCCCGAAAAGGATTGGCCTTATAAAGAAGCCGCCTTTGCCCAAAAGCCGCCCGCGGCCTGCTATAAGGCTGCTTTAAAAAATCAGGTACTTTCTTACTGGAGGGTACCTGTGAATCTTACCTCTATTAAAGGCTGTCTGGCCGAAGGATATCCTTTTTCATTTGGTTTTAGCGTGTATGAAAGTTTTATGACCCGGAAAGTTGCAGAAACAGGTATCATGCCTCTGCCAGATATTGCGAAAGAATCATTGGTGGGTGGACATGCCGTGCTGGCGGTAGGCTACAGCGATGAAAAGCAGATGGTGCTGGTACGCAACTCATGGAGTAAAAAGTGGGGGATCGGCGGGTATTTCTGGATGCCTTATGCCTATATTTCCAACCCGACATTTTGCCAGGATTTCTGGACCGTCCGCGATGTTGAATAGCTAACCGTGCTTATACTGAGCAAGGGACGAATCAATTGGCTATAAAGGCTTCCCCGGGTTATCGGAGCGAAGTATACGGATAAAGTTACTGCAGTGGTTGATACTGTTTGAATCGCTGCCGGGAGATGCTATGCCCGCAGGTACCGGCGGACAGGAACATCATTCAAATCCAATTTTTTAATAAAGAAAATTAAACACATGTCAAAGATTAATGTAAGGGACATACAATTGTCCATTGCCCGGGAAAACCTGGGTTGGGAGGCCGCCAGTAATGAGTATACGGCGCTTGCAGAGGAAGACCGGCAATATTTACTGGGCTTTGTTCCGGGTCCACATGAAAAATCACTGGCTGCGCGGGAAGAAGCGGCATTGCGATCGTTCCGGGCTTTTAAGCTGAGCGCGGCCGGAAAAGGGATCCGTAAGCCCAAGGCCTATGGCTATCCCACGTCATTTGATTGGAGGAATGCCAATGGGGGTAACTATGTAACATCGATCAAAAACCAGAACCCCTGCGGATCCTGTGTTGCCTTTGGCGTAATTGCTACTGCCGAAACCGCATTCCGGATACAGCGGGGCGCGCCCGCGCTGACGATCGATTTTTCCGAGGCGCAGCTTTTTTACTGCTATGCCCGCAGTGAAGGCCGGAATTGCCAAAACGGGTGGTGGCCGGAGAATGCGCTCAAGGCCTTTAGAGATAAAGGACTGGTGGATGAAGCCTGCTTTCCTTACACCCCGGTTAACCAGCCTTGCAATACCTGCGGTGACGCCGCCAACAGGGCCTTAAAGATTTCGGGTTATACCAATCTTACCAACCCCGCTGCCATGAAGGACTGGTTAAGTACCCGCGGACCACTGGTGGCTTGCTTTACCGTTTATACCGACTTTTTCAGTTATCGCTCGGGTGTTTACCGCAGGGCCAATAATCATGTAGAAGGCGGCCACTGTGTGTCTGTAGTCGGCTATGATGATATCCTGCAATGCTGGATCTGCAAAAACAGCTGGGGGCCGGGCTGGGGCGATGGCGGTTTCTTCAGGATCGGCTATGGTCAGTGTGGGATTGACTCCTCCATGCAGGGCGTTAACAGCATTGTGGAAACCTACTGGACCGGCGCCAAAAAAATAATCGGCCTCTGGTCAAACGATGCCCCCAACAATGCCTGGGCCTATATACAGGACTTTGGCTGGAGGAAGATCTCAAATGCAAGTGATAACATTCATTTGAACCTGCTTACCCAGTGCATCTCCGCCAAGAACCGGGGCACGGCCGTAAGTATTCATTTAACAAACGGCCTGGTAGATGAAATTTATAACTAAACAGCAATTTTATTATTCAACTATTTAATCTGGCATAATCATGGCAACAAAGAAAACCGCGGCAAAAAAAGCCGCAACAAAAAAATCCGGAAAACAGTTTAGCGCACCGCTGGCCCAAACCGTATCAACCGTAAAAAAAGCCAAAGCGGCCAACGAACCGGTACTGATACCCATGCAGGAAGAAGCCGGCCTCACCGCCTGGAACAATAATACCCGTATTGTGCAAACCTGGGGCAAGGCCGAAAATAATAATGCCTTTCTTAATATTACCGGCCTGGGATGGAAGAAAATAAAGGAAACCAATACCCAGGCTTTCCTGGCGCTTTTAATGATTGGCGCACATGGGCGCGATAAAAACAGCATTGTAAACGTAAGAACCGAAGCAGACAATAAGGTGTATGAACTGTATGTTTGGTAACGGACCGGCCGGTATTCATGTAGAGTGGCTGTCTCATAAGTCGCTTTACAGCGTGATGTCGTTCTGAAGATTTCATCCCGGGCTTGACCCGGGATCTATTCTTGTTTCAGCATCTATTGACTAACAATCATCTTTAGATGCCGAAACAATCCCGATCGCCATCGGGACGGCATGACAAAATAGAGACTTTTGAATACAGCCTCTTTGAATAAAGCATGTAAAATGAAAAAGGAGTAGTCGTTTATGAAAGAGAGCTCGTTGGTTATATATGGCGCAAGCGATAAAAAGTGATCGATTTGTCCTTATACTGAGCAAAGACGAAACATAAGCGTGCATGAGTTTATACGGGACAAAGTATAGCGGGGGCTCATTTCTGCACCTGCCGTAATAACTGTTGAGGCGGGTTTTACATTGGATATTCAATATTTTACATTTTGCTGGTTGCTTCCGCCCTGGTTCGTGTCCTCACGAATCGGTCCTTTTTTTAATTTTGCTATTAATGAAAACGATCAACCTGAAAACGGGAGCATTGCATTCCTTTAAACTGGATAGTTTGGGTGGCGCAGGGTATAGCTGGGTGGTAGAGCACAACAATGAATCCGTAGCGGCGATAACGTTTCGCTCATCCGCAACGCCGGATACCGTTAAAAAAAAGGGGATTGGGGGGGCTGTTAAAACGGAGGTTATTATTAAAGGACTGAAGCCCGGCACCTCCCGTGTGCGGCTGGTGCAGAAGCGGGTTTGGGAAATGGCGGAGGATCCGCTGGCAGTAGAGGAGTTTCTGGTAACCGTTACCGGGTAAGTTGGTACGGCTGAAAAAAGCACCGGCATACCGTGCTTTTAGGGAGAAGGAATCAATGTTTTATGGTTCCCCATAGCGCTGAAAGGGCATAATCCATTTTTTTGTAGCGTAAAATAGCCGGGTTTTGGTTCTAATGAACTTCTAAGATGACCTGCTTCGTTTGCCCGGGGCGCCATCTTATTTTTTGTTTAATTTAGCAGGAAACTACTATTTATGAAATTTTTCTCAACCCTCCTGCTTGTATTTCTTTACCAGCTGACTTTATCGCAAAACCTGGTCTCCGCAGACGGTCTGCAATCCAAACGTTCCATTATAAAGCTGAACCTTATTTCCCCGGTGCTCAAAAACTATTCGGTTCAATATGAGCAGGTGCTGACCAAACGCCTGTCGCTGGCCCTTGGCGCAAGGATCATGCCCGCCTCCACTCTTCCCTTCAGACAGGAGATTAGGAAGAAAATTGTGGATGAGGATATCGATTTTGTCAACGAGGCCATCGACAAACTAAAGTTTTCCAACTATGCCATTACACCCGAGCTGCGTTTTTACCCGGGCCGCAAAGGTTACGGACGGGGCTTTTACCTGGCCCCCTATTACCGGTTTGCCCAATATACCATAAAAGAAGGCCGGTTCTCATTTGATGAAAACGGGGAGCATTACGACATTGACGCCTCCGGAAAAGTTACGGCACATACTGGCGGGCTGCTGATGGGCGCCCAATGGCAGTTGGGAAAAACGCTGGGACTGGATTTTTGGATCGCCGGCCCCGGCATTGGCGGCGCCAGCGGGGACATTTCCGGAAAATCGAGCCCCACGCTTTCTCCGGATGACCAGGAAGAGCTGCGGACCCAATTGAAAAAAGTGGATATACCGCTGACCAAAGAAACCATTTATGTTGATGCCAATGGCGGAAAAATCGGCCTCAGCGGGCCCTGGGCAGGTATCAGATCCGGGCTGTTACTCACCTTCCGGTTATAAAAAAGGCCGCCGGTGATGTTTTTGGGATCGCCGGATAAAAATAGAAAGCAAAAATTTTACTGAAAATCAATTCGTTGCAGAGGTGTTATAAAAAATACCCCTGTTTTTCGTTGTTTTTTAGAGAATACTCATCTACTTTTGCACTCCCTTAAAATCCGATAGCAATCGGGGAAGGGCCGGGGGATAGCCCGGATTCACTAAAAAATATAAATATTAAAATGAGTAAACAACATTTCACCACGAAACATGCGAACGAGGCTACCGTGCAGCGTAACTGGTACGTTGTAGATGGTACTAATCAAACTGTAGGACGTATGTGTTCCCGCATTGCAGCTATTCTGCGCGGTAAAAACAAAGCCATTTATACCCCTCACGTAGATACCGGCGACTACATTATTGTAATCAACTGCGAAAAAGTAAAGCTTTCCGGTAGCAAAATGGATCAAAAGGTTTATGACACTTACAGCGGGTACCCCGGTGGACGTAAAGAAGAAGGTGCCGCTGAGCTGCAAAAGCGCCGTCCCGAAGTAATTATCGAAAGAGCGGTAAAAGGGATGCTTCCTAAAAATCGTCTGGGACGCAAAATGTATAAAAAATTATTTGTGTATGCAGGAGGTGTTCATCCGCATACTGCACAACAGCCAAAAGAGCTGAAGTTCTAAATTTCAAATCCTAAATTCCAAATAAGAAATTATAAATAAATGGAAAAGCAAAAAAATGCCGTAGGACGCCGTAAAGAAGCCATTACCCGTGTCTTCTTATCCAAGGGTACCGGTGCCATTACTGTTAACGATAAAGATTATAAAAACTATTTTTCCCTGGTTTACCTGCAAAACCAGGTAGAGCGCCCGCTGAAAGCTGTTGAGGCAGCTGATAAGTTTGATGTAAAGATCACCGCAACCGGCGGTGGCGTAAAAGGACAGGCCGAAGCGGCTATGCTGGGTATTTCCCGTGCATTGGTAGCGGTAAATGCGGAATTTCGTCCGGCATTAAAAGCAGCGGGGCTGTTAAGGAGAGATCCGCGTTCTGTTGAGCGTAAGAAATTTGGTCACAAAAAAGCAAGAAAGAGCTACCAGTTCAGCAAGCGTTAATCCTTGTATCTTCAAATTATCAAATTATCACATTTTCAAATTAGTTAGATGGAAAATAATAATACATCCTTACAACAGCAGCTTCTGGAAGCAGGGGTACATTTCGGACACTTAAAAAAGAAATGGAATCCTAAAATGTTGCCGTACATTTTTGCTGAGAAAAAAGGCATTCACATCATCGACTTAAATAAAACGGTAGAATGCCTGCAGGAAACTGCAGCTGCAATGAAACAAATTGCGCGTAGCGGCAAAAAAATCCTTTTTGTAGGCACCAAGAAACAAGCGAAAGATATTGTTACGGAGTGCGCACAAAGAGTAAGTATGCCCTATGTTACCGAGCGTTGGCTGGGTGGTATGCTTACCAACTTCAATACCGTACGCAAATCGGTTAAGAAAATGCAGAGCATTGAAAAAATGCTGAGTGACGGTTCTTTCGACAGTATTACGAAAAAAGAGCGCCTGACATTGAGCCGCGATAAAGACAAAATGGAAAAAGTATTGGGAGGAATTGCCCAGCTGGGTCGTGTTCCTGCTGCTTTGTTCATTGTTGATATCGGTCATGAGCACATTGCGCTTGCGGAAGCAAAACGCCTGGGCATCGGCACTTTTGGTGTGGTGGATACAAACGGAGATCCTAATAAAGTAGACTTCGCCATCCCTGCCAACGATGATGCTACCAAATCCATTGCAATTGTTGTAAACTATATCACTGCAGCCATTGCAGAAGGTTTGAGCGAAAGACAGGCTGCAAAAGATGAGGATGTTGAAGATAACTTTGCAGACGAAAAAGAAAAACAAGCAGCAAAAATACAGGCTGAAGCAGAAGCAGAAGCGGGCCGCGGAGGCCGCGGACGCAGTGCCGGAGGAACCGGTACGGCAGCAGGCGCCGGCCAGGGTCAGCGTCGCAGAACAACTACCGGAGGCGGTGGTGGTTCAAGAGGCGGAGCCCCCAGAAGATAATAGACGTTTAAGGTTTGAGGTTCGAGGTTTGAAGTTAAGGCCGATGTCTTAAAAATCAGATTTTGGATCTTGAACCTTAATCAGTTTTACCCGACCCCGTAAGAAATGGTTGAGCCGGGGTATTAAAGATATCATTTCATAAACAGGCCGGGTTTAAGATTGGATACGCTAAACCGAAAACCTTAAGCCTGTCTGCCGCAGGCAGGCATCAAACTTTAAACAAAAAAAATGACTATAACCGCACAGGATATTAATAAGCTGCGCCAGGCAACAGGCGCCGGCATGATGGATTGCCGTAAAGCATTAACAGAAACAAACGGCGATTTTGAAGCTGCTATTGACTGGCTGCGCAAGCAGGGACAAAAAGTGGCCGCCAAAAGAAGCGATCGCGAAGCAAAAGAAGGTGTTGTAGTAGCACAAACCACTGCCGATAATAAATCCGGGATTGTGGTATGTGTAAGCTGCGAAACGGATTTTGTATCCAAAAATGAAGATTTTGTAGCATTTGTAAAAAGCATTGCAGATGCCGCTATTGCAAACGATGTTCAAAGCGCAGACGAACTGAATGCAGTTGAAATTGGCGGTGCAAAAATTGCCGACCTGGTAAATGATAAGCTGGCGTCCATCGGTGAAAAAATTGGTATCACCAAGTTCGAAAGAATCAATGCACCTTATGTAGCCTCTTATATTCACGGAGCTTACCGTATTGGTGTGCTGGTGGGCCTGGATAAAGAAGCGGAAGAAGTGGGCAAGGATATCGCCATGCAGGTGGCTGCATTAAGCCCGGTGGCGGTAGATGCCTCCAGCGTTCCCGCAGATGTGGTGGCGCGTGAGAAGGCAGTGATCATCGATATTATGAAAGAAGATCCAAAGATGGCCGGAAAGCCGGAAGAAATGCTGGCCAAAATTGCCGAAGGTAAATTAGGCGCTTTCTTTAAAGAACAAACCTTAACCGCCCAGGCTTTTGTAAAAGACGCCGGAAAATCGGTTGCCGACTACCTGAAGGAGAGCGGTGATGTAAAAGTTACCGAGTTCAAAAGAGTAGCGTTAGGATAAGCAATAAGCTCTTTCAGACCTTATTGGTCTGAAAAAAGCACCCCATCCGGGGTGCTTTTTTAATTAGGGATAGTTCTTTCTCCGGTAGCTAAAGCCTATACTGCCGTTGTGCTATACTGGTCAAGGGATAAAAAACTGAACATTCCCCCGATGTGTAAAAGTCACCAATTCATCCCCCGATAAATGGGGGAGAAATATATATATTGTTTGTCCAAACAGCATTATTTATTGCTGGTCTTTTTTTGGTTTCAGCGCAACAATGACCGGGTTGCTCATTACCGACCCTGTTGTAAACAGGTTGTAAAGGGCCGGATGCTCCTGTTGCGAGGGTTTTGCGCCGGTGACCAGCATATTTTGAAACAGGAGTTTGGCGGAAACAACCGTATATAAAAAGTTATTATAAGCGCCATACACCCGGTCTTCAAAAAGAGGGAGGTAGTTTATTTTTTTATCGCTTCCTACACCGGCCAGCCAAATATAATGTTTGGTGGCGGGATTGTAAAGCAGCGGGTTGTTCAGCTTTGCTGAAGATTGCAGGTTTACACAGATAATGCCATTGGCCAGCTGATAAAAATCGGCGCAGTTCCATATTTTCTTCAGGCCTTCGCTCGCTCATTTCTTTCATTTACCGGCAATCGCCCTCCACTCGCCGCCAGGATACCGCTTTTTCTGCGTAGTTTTTGTATTTTAGCTTTAGATTTTATTGAATATGGATATAAAGCCTGGAAAAAACAGTTCCGGTATTCTCCGGAATATTAAAAGACTGATTTTTGAAGACGATGAAACTGTACATGAGGAACCCGGGGAGCCGGCCCCCCCTCCGTCTGTTCCGGTAAAACCGGTTACCGTTTATGCACGCCCTGCTGAAGCGGGCGCTGCGCCGGGCAGCGATCTGAAAGAAATGAAGGCGCGGGTACTGGAGTTGCTGGAAAAGTTAAATGAAGAGGGGATCGACTTTTTTGAAGTGTGGAACGCCGCTGCGGATATGGGTACCATTGATGCGGGCTCTATCAGGGCAGCTTTTACTTCACTAAAATATGTTGATAAGTCGCTTACCAAAGAGCGGCTGCTGAGCAGCGCAAGAAATTATGCCGCAAAAATACAGGGAGTTATCGACCAGGATGTAGCACAAAAACAAAACCAGAAGCAAACGGTTCAGGACAACCTGGTAAAGGAGAAACAACTGCTCGAAAGGGAAATAGGCGAATTGGAAACAAAGATCAAAGAATTGCAGCGCAAATTATCGGAAAAACAACAATCCTATAAAGCGCTGGATGGAAAATATGACGGTCAGCTCAAAGATATCGATCAAAAAATATCCCTTGGGCGATCAGCAGTAAATGAAGTGGTCCATGATATTCAACAGGCCATTTCCATTATTGAACAAAACATAAATTAAAATCGGAACATGTCAGAAAAATCACAGATTATCAATATCCCGGCAGAAATCAAAAGTCAGCTGCCCATCTTTCAGGTATTAGGCGATCATTTGCCGGCACAGGTAATAACACCCGAAGGAAAAAAGACGATCTCCGCCGTATTTTTCTGGGCCCTGGTCATTGGCGGTGCATTTGCATTTTTTAAGTACCTGGATGTACTGGTTGCGTATGCCCGGAAGAGTGTATGGCTGGTTGTTTTTGGCATCCTGCTGATTACCCTGTTGCTGCTGGCGCCAAAGATCGTTTCCCTGCTGCATCGCCTGGGAACCGTACTGCTGTTTAAGGGAGAGAAAGAGATCATCCGTAAGAATCCTATTGAAACCCTGCAGTTGCTGGAGCGGGATGCAAAAGACACGTTGAAGCGGGTAAAAAATAAGATCGCTAATGTGGATGGTGTACGTATTGATATGATCACCAGCGGTGAAAATGCGCAAAAAACGGCAGAAGAAAAATACCAGTATGCAAGACGGTTTACAACCGAAGCGGCCGACCTGGAGGAAAGGGCAAAACAGACGGCAACAGGCGGCAATAATGAAAAAGCAAATGAACTGACCCGTGATGCAAAAGAAACCCGGACCAAGGCCTTCCTGTTGGGGAAGGAAGGAGAGGCCGAAGAACAAAATGCCCGGAGTTATGCACAGTATGCCAACCAGTTTAGCAAGGTGCTGGAGGTATTAAAAGATAATGAAAGCGCCGCGCGTATTTATGTGAGCACGCTCAACAGCAGCATTTCCATCATCGCCAAGAAATTAGAAGCCACACAAAAGATGAAAAGTGCCACCGAAGGACTTGCCGATGTGTTTAACATAAAAGACGGATGGGCCTTTCAGGAAGCCATGAATGCGGCTACCGGGGCCATTAGCCAGAACATTGCCTCCATCCGCTCCAACCTCGACTTCCTGGATCAGAACAATAATGTTACCGTGGGCGGCACCCCCTCCCAAAGCGAACTGGAGGCCTTTATAAAAAAAGTGGATGAGCGCAATCTGAAAGTGCTGAATGTAACGGAAGTGGCCAATGCCGGCTATGAACTGAAACCGGAAGAAAAAGTAGACAAAGGTTTTTCATTGCTCGATTAATCAAACAACAAAACAGATACATATACTATGGAACAAAGATCAACCTGGTCGCGCCTGCGCTGGCCTATTAAAGCTTTTATTATTGCCGTTCCCATTTTCCTGATCGGTTACTGGGGGTATAAAAGCGGGGTATTTAACAGCCATGACGATGTAAAGACCGAAACTACAGCAACGGCGGCCAATGGCGGTAATGATGAGGGTGCAAAACCTTCTGAAACAAAAGCAGCGGCTTCCGGCAGAACCTTTAATTATGAGCCGGAAAAGCCTGTAAACGGCGAGCTGAAAGGCGTGGTGGAAGTAGGCGCTTCCGGCTTTAACTCGTTCATCATAAACGTGGACGCGGAAAAACGCTGGGAGATCGTGTCTAAAGACTTTGGTCAGTCCTTTGCCTATGAGGGGATGGCTACTACGGAGGATATCCGGGCGGGCCTGAAGAAGTATATCGGCAATATGTTTGATAAAGGCGTACGTTCCAAAAATGTACATTTCGTCATCAGCTCCGGAGCGCAGAAAGAACCCAAAACGGCCATCATCGCATCTGAGCTAAAGAAGATGGGGTATGTGGTAAACCTGGTAACACCAGATCAGGAGGGAAAACTGGCATTAAAGTCGGTGTTGCCCAAAGCTTACCGGGATAACTCATTTGTAACGGATATTGGCTCAGGAAATACAAAGATATCCTGGGTAAATGCCGGCGACAATGTACAGGCGGTAGAAACCCCCGGTGCCAAATATTATGAAAAGGATATGAAAGACGATGCGGTTTACAGCCAGGTAAAAGCGGCGGCCTCAAAGATTCCTTCTGATAAACGCGAAGTATGTTTTATTCTGGGAGGGGTTCCCTTTGAGCTGGCTAAGGAAATCCGGAATGGCGAGGAGCGGTACACGGTGCTGAATGATCCTGGTACGTATAAATCGGATAAGGTAAAAACAAAGAGCGGTGTCAACATCTACAAAGCGATCAAAGACGCTACCAATTGTGATACCTTCGTATTTGACTGGGATGCCAACTTTACCATCGGCTTTTTGCTGTCGATGAAATAAATATACTTCGCCTGGGACAAATTAATGCGTTTTTTATAGCAATCCATTCATTCCCGCTCAGCATAACGAAATATTTGCAAAAAGAGGCCCGGCTTCAAGAGTAGCCGGGCCTCTTTGGTTATATTTGGTACAGTAAAAAAAAACTAAATTGCAACTGAATTTTAGTTGCAATGAGCAAAATGAAGCAGGCCGTGTTTATTAAAACTTATAAGCCAGCGTTGCCGAACGGCCGCCCGCGTCAAATGAAACCCTTTTTGAATATTTTTTCAGCCGGTTGTTGCCAATGGCCCACATGGTAATACCTCCTCCCAGTGCCATAATACCTCCAGCAATACCCATTGCACCTACAATAATTTTTGCTTCGCCCGGCGTGTCGTCTGTATAATAATTGTATCCGTTATTACTTTGATCCTCCCCCGCGGCAATTAAAGCAATACCTCCTGCAACACAGGCAATGCCCCCGCTGGTTAAGACAATACCGGCCCTTCTTAATTTCTGCCATTGTTCAGCGGTTTTTTCCCGTCTGAAATAGGCAGGACTTTGTGACTGGAATACGCTTTTTGATGGTGGATCTTTTAAAAGCAGCCCGGAAGAAGGAATAGTTGCTTTTACCAGGTCATTTTGGGCGCCAGCAGTTATGGCGGCACCCATTGCCATAAGCAGCAATAGTTTTTTCATGTTGAATGTTTTTTTAGATCAAGAGATAGTCCAACGAATATAATTGTTTTGAAAGCAAAGCGGCAAAAGATTCTGTTAAAAGCCTTAGCATAAAAAAGCCCGGATAAAACCGGGCGCTTATCAGGTGTAAATACTTTAAATAAACCGTTTTTTCTTAAAATTGCCGTTCCCGTTCCCGTTGCGGCGGTTGCCGCTCCCGTTTCCGTTGTTCCCGTTGCGTTGCTGGAACTTGTTGCGTTTACTAAAGTTGCCTTTATCACGATCACGCCCGTTGTCGGGACGAAACGCCTTAACGCTCGGTGTATTGGTGAACGTCAGCTGCCCGTTTGTAATATCGCTCAACTCGCTCTGGATGGCATCATCATGCACAATTTCTTTATGCCAGTTGCTGTACGCCAGTTTCATGTAGTAGGCAATACTGTTGGCAAAGCCCTGTTTTTTGTCGGCATCCGTTTCCTCCAGCGCCTTTTCAATCAGGCCTTCAAGATTTGATCCCAGGTGCGCCAGTTTTGAACTGCGGGTGGGGTAGGGAATGGGTGTTGGTTTGGCACTCAGTTCTTCAGGGGTAGGTGCGGGGTAGGGGGCATCCACATCCAGCTTAAAATCAGAAATCTGGAAAAGATGGTCCCACAATTTATGTTTATAGTCCTCTACGTTTTTCAACGAGGGGTTCAGGATGCCCATTAGTTCAATAACGGCGTGGGCATTTTTCTTCCTTTGTTCGGGGTCTTCAATGGTTAGGATATACTCCACCATTTTTTGCACATTACGACCATACTCCCGTATAGTCAGATGGTTCCTTGTTGTATTATATTCCATAAAAATGTTTGGGATCGCTCAAATGTATGTAAGTTCAATATCAGGATACATTATACCTTTGCAGCTAAATACAAAGATAAATAAAAATTAAACAGGGACTAAACATAAATTTCTATTAATCGGGGTACCAGGTGTCAATCGCAGTTTATAGCAGCAATTCAGAAGATGATCCGTTTTTGGATCCATTTAATACACTGATAGTAAATGTTTTACAATCCGAATGGTCGGGTGGGGGCCTCCTTGTTTTTTCAAGGAGCAAGGGGCCTGTTCCCGTAACGGTTGATCCGGGTGTCCGGATTGCTCTTCTTTCAAAAAGAAGGGAAGGGTTTCTCGGCCGCTCCCTTGAAAAAAGCCGGGTGCTGCCCCGGTTATTAAGAAAAAATAAGATCCGCGCCCTCATTTTAACGGATATAAAAGATACACTCCGGTTTCCCATACCACAATTCCTGTTGTTGCAAAACGCAGCCGGCTATACATCAAAACAGCTACCGGCCCTGCAAAAGCTGGCCGGCATCGTAGTTAGCTCAGGGCTTCTTAAAAGCATGTTGGTTGAAAATACAGGTCTGGATCCGGAAAAGGTACTGGTAGTAGAAGGATTGCTGCTGCCGGGGCTCAAACCCCCGGAGGCGCTGGCACAGCTTGATTTTAAAAACCGGGTTACTGCCGGGCGGGAATTCTTTATTTGCGCGGACACGCAATGGAGCCGCAAGCAATTGCTTACGCTGCTCAAAGCTTTCTCGCAGTTCAAAAAAATGCAGCAATCCGGCTGGAAGCTGCTGCTTACACAAAGAGGGCGCCATCCCGGGCGCGCATTCAGCACTGTTTTTGATGTGCTGGATACCTACAAATACCGGGAAGACGTGATACTTTTTGAGAGCTCCGGAGCGCCGGACTATGCAATGGCATTGGGGGCCGCCTATGCCGCCATTACTTTTGCGCAGGAGGATGCGTTTCCTGCTGCCGCCGCCGAAGCATTAACCTGCCAGGTTCCCGTGGTAGCAGCAATTACAGGAAGGGAACCGTTGCACCCGGATGTTTTTTTATTTGAGGCAGCACAGGAAGCATCCCTCGCTCAGCGGATGATGGAGCTTTACAAAAATGAGGGGTTACGCCTGCAATTTATACAACGGTATGAGCAGCACCCCCTGAAGCTGAGCCCCGATGCCGGTTTAAGCCTTCTGAAGAAACGGTTGTTGCAGGCCTGATGGTGAATGCTTACATTTGCGGTTCTTAGCTTAAAATAACAGAAGGATGAAATCAGCGATTACAATAAATGTTGAACTGGATGACGACAAAGTGCCGTCCGAAATAAGCTGGAATGCAACGGCCAGCACTGCGGAAAAGGAAAAAAGGGCCAAGGCGGTGTTGCTTTCCTTATGGGACGGAGCAGAACGGGCCGCGCTGCGGATTGATCTCTGGACCAAAGAGATGATGGTAGATGAAATGGCCGATTTTTTTTACCAGTCGCTTATGACCATGGCGGATACTTACGGGCGTGCCACTCAGTATCACGACCAGGTAGCGGAGATGAAGGAGTTTGCTCAGGAATTTTATAAGAAATTCCAGGAAAAACAACTGGAGCAGCAAAAAGCAACGTAATGCTGGATGCAGAATGCTTAGCGCCCAACACGAAATGTTAAAACCGGATCTCAAATCTCAAACCCCCATACCATGTCACTGGAACAAACCATTAATGACGATATAAAAAAAGCAATGCTGGCCAGGCAGGAAGTGGCATTGCGCAGTTTAAGAGCCATTAAAGCCGCTATTTTACTGGCCAAAACGGCGGAAGGCGCCAAAGACAGCCTGTCGGCAGATGATGAAATAAAGCTGGTGCAAAAGCTGGTGAAGCAGCGGAAAGATGCGCTGGAGATCTTTGAAAAACAAAATCGCCCTGACCTGGCACAAAAGGAAAAGGAAGAAATTGAGGTACTGGACAAGTATCTTCCGGCGCAACTGAGCGAGGAGGAAATAAAACCCATTATAGCTGGTTTTATTGCACAAACAGGGGCTTCCGGCCCGGCTGATATGGGTAAAGTAATGGGCCTGGCTTCAAAGGAGCTGGCCGGAAAGGCAGACGGGAAGACCATTGCCGCCCTGGTAAAGGAATTGCTGGCTCAATAAAGAGCAATGGATGATTATTGACATTGTCTTTGCAGTTCTTTTATGCGCGGCTGTTTTTAAAGGTTACCGGAAAGGATTGATCGTAGGCCTTTTTTCATACCTGGCGCTTGTTATTGGCCTGGCTGCAGCTATGAAGTTATCCGCTGTTGTAGCTGGTAAAATGGGCACCATCGTAAAACTATCCGACAAATGGCTTCCGGTTGTAGCCTTTGCAGTGGTCCTGCTGGGGGTGGTACTGCTGGTAAACTGGGTGGCCCGGCTTCTTCAATTTTCTGTAGAAAAGATGATGCTGGGGTGGGTAAACCGGTTTGGAGGAATCTTCCTGTTTGCGATGCTCTATATTGCGGTTTATGCAGTTTTGCTGTTTTACCTGAATCAGCTACGTTTGTTACCGGAGTCAACCGTCACCGGGTCTGCTACTTTTGGTTTTATAGAGCAGTTTGGAAAACGGGTAATACAGGCTACGGGTTTCCTGATTCCGGGCTTTAGGAACCTGTTTGAGCAGCTGGAACAGTTTTTTAATTAAAAAATTAATAATTTAACTATTGTTTTCAGAATATTCTTTTTATAAAATTTAATACTTTTATATAAATTAACATTTTGATTCATTATTAAAATCAATATATTAGCAGCCATATTGCTATTACTACGGAATGGAATACGAAATAAAACAGCACGATAAGTTTAGATACATTGAGGAAGGCGAGGGACAAACGCTGGTGCTGTTGCATGGCTTGTTTGGAGCTTTAAGCAATTTTAGTGATCTGATCAATTATTTTAAGAATCATGTTAAAGTAGTTGTGCCCATGCTGCCGCTGCTCGAAATGGATATCCTGAATACCAGTGTGAGCGGCTTGGCTAAGTATGTGAATAAATTTATTGAAACCAGGGGGTATGATAATGTACACCTGCTGGGCAACTCACTGGGAGGCCATGTAGGGCTTGTATATCTTTTAAGGAACGAACCACAGGTGGTAAAATCGCTGATCCTTACCGGGAGCTCGGGCCTCTTCGAAAACGGTATGGGCGACAGTTATCCCAAAAGAGGAAACCGGGAGTACATCCGGAAGAAAACGGAATATACGTTCTATAACCCGGCAATGGCAACCGAAGAGCTGGTAGATGAGGTGTTTGACATCACCAATAACCGGTTAAAAGTGATCAAAATTATTGCATTGGCCAAGAGTGCAATCCGTAATAATCTTGGCGAAGAGTTAAGCCGGATAACCATTCCCGCCCTTTTGATATGGGGTAAGAATGACAATATTACCCCGCCTTTTGTGGCAGATGAGTTTAAAAAACTGCTGCCAAACAGCGAGCTTCATTTTATTGATCAGTGCGGACATGCTCCCATGATGGAGGTTCCGGCAGAGTTTAATAAAATTTTACTTAATTTTTTACAAAGACTGGGAGCCGTTGCAACAAAAGTCTCCTGAAGGCTGTCTTAGGTGTAAAGACAGGCAGTATCATGTTAGTTAAGGATCTATCATTTGAAGCATTGCCACAATTAAAATTGTCGGACCGGGTTTATCAGGTACTAAGCCTGATGCAGGAGCATCATGTGACGGATCTTGCCGTTACCAACGAAGGAAAACTGGCAGGCCTGGTTAATGAAAATGCCTTGTTAGACGTAGATGACGGGCTTTCTATAGGGGAAATGCCGCAGCCCTTAAACAGCTACTCTGTAAAAGAGGACGAGCATTTTTTAAAAGCATTTGCTTTAGCCAGCGCACATCATTTAACGGTGGTGCCGGTTGTTGATAAAGAAAACAATTTTGTGGGCGCCATTGAGTCCGGCACGCTTTCCGAATATGTGGCGGACTTTCTCCAGCTCCAGGATCCCGGGGCGCTGATTGTTTTCGAAATTGATTCAAATCAATATTCTTTTTCTGAGATCACAAAAATAGTGGAGGCAAACGATGCCCGTATCACTCAATTGAATACCCGGCCCGTCAGAGAACGTAATGCACTCGAAATTACGATCCGGATTAATAAACCGGAAGTGTCGGATATTGTAGCCAGTTTTCAGCGTTATGATTATAATGTGCGCTATTATTTTGGGGAAGAATTATACACCAATGAACTTAAAGAAAATTACGAAAACCTTATGAACTACCTTAATATATAGTATTGCAACCGTAATTATCTTTAGATGTGAAAATTTTACCTCTGAGAAATAGATTTACGCTTCTCATCCTTCTTTTATTGGGGTGCTATACAGACCTGTTTGCCCAGGTGGATACAACCGTCACCGTCAGGGAAGTTAACAAAGCTTCGCCCGTTACACAAAATGATCCCAGGATCGACAGCCTGCCGCATTCAATGACCCGGGCATTCGTTATCCGGGATATTGTATTTGAAGGGAATAGAAAAACACAGGATACGATCCTGCTGCGGGAACTGCCCTTCAAAAAAGGAGACTCCATCCACCTGGAGAAAATTCCGGAGTTGTTCGAGCTGGCCAAAACAAGGATCCTGAACCTGAACCTGTTTCAAAAAGGAAATGTATCAATACTGTTGTTTGACCCACCCTATGTGGATATTAAAATAAGGGTAACGGAGAAATTGTACCTGCTGCCGCTCCCTTATTTTAAGCCGGTAGACCGGAACCTGAACCAATGGCTGTTTGAAAAAGGCGCCAGTACTGCCAGGATCGATTATGGCGCAAAACTGCTATGGGACAATGTAACCGGCGCCAATGATAAGCTGCGTTTTTATTTTATTACGGGGTATACACGACAACTGAGCTTTAGCTACCTGCGGCCCTATATTGACAAACAATTAAAATGGGGGATTAATATAAAGGTAGATCTGGGCAAGAACCATGAAGTGCTGTATAATACCATTGGCGACAAACAACAGTTTATAAAAGATACCAACTTTTTGAAGAATTTTTTTGACAGCAGGCTTGAATTTTCTTACCGGAAAAAGATTTACACCAGGCATTACTTTGGGGTGGGCTTTCACTCGCTCCGGCTGGGCGATACGGTGTTTCGCCTCAATCCTGACGTAATCAATCACAGCGGCGAACAGATAAGGTATGGCGAATTGTTTTACCGGATGCGCTATGAAAATGTAGATTTTATACCCTATCCCACCCAGGGGCATGCCGCAGAAGTCTTAGTATCCAAACAAGGGTTCAACAATGCTATGAACCTTTGGCAGTTAACCGCAAAAGCGGTGGGCTACTGGCGGTTGGGCAAGCTCTCCTATTATAGCCTGGGCGCCAGCGGTACACTAAAAGTGCCGTTTAAACAGCCTTATTATAACCAGCAACTGCTGGGCTATGGCGACATGTTTTTACGGGGCTACGAGTATTATGTAACGGACGGCGTGGCCGGAGGTTTTGTCAGTGGCTCACTGGCAACAAGGCTTACAAACTTCAGTTTTTCGCCTCCTGTTCTCAGAAGCAAGTTCCCAGATGCCGTACCACTCAAAATTTACAGCAAAATATTTGGGAATGCGGGCTACGTGTACAACCCGCATCCCGGGCCGGGCAACCGGTTGCCCAACAGACTCTTGCTTGGCGGCGGTATAGGGTTTGATATTTTTACGATTAACAACGTTACCCTGAAAATAGAATTCTCTTATAACCACTTAGGTGAAAACGGTATATATTTACAGAAGAAGGAGGATGTGTTTTAAAATGAAAACTTTAATCATCAAGGCTACATTCGGCCATTAAAACCATAAAAGTTTCCGGATGACAATTGCCGTTTACAGTAGGGGTATTGATCAGCTACAGCTCGAAGATGTAAAAACGTTTTTTCAGGAACTGGAGGCCTATGGCCTGGGTTATACTGTGTTTCGTCCCTTTTTTGAGGAAATAAAAGACGATATAGGTCTGGATGACCTTACCCGGGTTTTTGAGCAAACAGCCGATCTTTCCAGGGATATAGAATGTATAGTAAGCCTGGGCGGCGATGGTACCTTGCTGGATACGGTGGCTCTGGTTATGGACAGGCCCATTGCCATTATGGGGATTAACTTTGGCCGGCTGGGATTTTTATCCAGTATTGGCCGCGATAATCTGCGCCTTGCGATAAAGTCGCTGGCACTGCGGACTTATGTAACCGAGCAGCGAACCCTGGTGCACCTGGATGCAGACATTTCCTTATTCGGAGATAAGCCTTTTGGCTTGAATGAATTTGCCATTCACAAAAGAGATACGGCGTCCATGCTGAAGATTCATACCTACATCAATGGCGAATTTCTGAATGTATATTGGGCAGATGGTCTTGTAGTGGCAACACCTACAGGCTCAACCGGCTATTCTTTAAGTTGCGGCGGCCCCATCGTTTTTCCGGACTCGGGGAATTTTGTTATTACGCCGGTTGCCCCGCATCACCTCAATATGCGCTCTCTGGTGGTAAACGATAACAGTATCATTTCCTTTGACATTGAAAGCCGATCGGATGATATCATCTGTGCACTGGATTCCCGCAGGGAAATTGTGACAAAAAACGTTTCGCTGGCCGTAAAAAAAGAATCGTTTACGATTGCGCTGGTTCGCCTCAGCGAGAACAATTTCCTGCATACGCTGCAAACAAAACTGATATGGGGGCTTGACCGGCGAAATTAAAAAAGCACGGATTGTGGCCGTGCTGCAACGTATATTATAATAGTCAGGAATATCAGGAACCCGATTCGGTATTTTCTGTTTTTTCTTCCTTATCTTTTTTCTTCTTTTTAAAGGGGTTGGGCGGCTTGGGTGGATGCTGCGGGCGACGGTCTTCCTTTTCTACCTTGGTTTCTTTAGCGTCTGCATTTGAATCTTTTGATTCCCTGGACGCGGTCTCTTTTTTATCGCTCTTTCCTTCCTTTTCTTCTTTGTTTTTTACATGGCGTTCGTGTTCGCCTTTCCAGAAATCCCGCTGATCAGTGCCTACTTTTTTCCAGAAGTCTTTCTGCCGTTCGTGGCGCTCCTCCGGAGTTTCTTTTTCAGCTTTCTTCGATTTTTTTGTATCCGATTTGGTCTCTGTTTTTTTATCGTCTGGTTTAGAACTCTGCGCATAGGAAGCGCTCAGGAGGCCCATACCCAACAGTAAAAGAAAAAAAGATTTTTTCATATATATGTTTCATTTAAATAGTAAATGCTCAAAAAACGCCATCAAATTTATTGAAAAACCGGTGCCTCCTCTATACCTGATTCAGGGTATATTTTATTTTTATGGATGCGGAGGCAGCGGTGGTCTGGGCGGCAGTGGTGGCCGGGGCGGGTGTTGCGGGCGCCGGTGCCTTACAGGCCGGTAATGGGCGTGCCGTTTTTTATCGTATTTTTTATGATGCTGCTTTTTGGGTTTGTAATGATGTGGTGCATGAAGCCCCGGCGGATGCGGAGGTCTTGGCGGTCGCGGTTGCGCAGACGAAGTAAAGATGGCAAATACTGCTACCATTACTAAAAGGAGCCATTTTTTCATATCTGTGGATTTGTATTTTTAAACAACTTCTTAGGCTATATTCAAAATCAATGCCATTCAGTTATTTACTGATAACAAAGACTCCGGCAAAATATTAAAACTTTTCCGGTGATGTTTGCAGATTCCGTTTTCTTCGATGGCTATCCGGTGCTTTAAAGTGCCATAGCCCTTGTTGGAGATCCAATGGTAATGAGGAAATTCTTCATGAATTCGTTGCATATAGGCATCCCGGTAAGTTTTGGCCAATATGCTTGCCGCCGCTATATGCGCATATTTGCTATCACCTTTAACAATACAGGCATGAGGCACCTGGTTATAGGGAACAAAATAATTGCCATCAACGGCGATGAAGGCTGCCGCGGGGTTAAGGGCGTCGAGGGCCAGGTGCATGGCTTTTTGGGATGCCTTCAGGATATTGGTGGAGTCGATTTCCTCCACCCCTACCTGTGCTACAGCAAAAGCAATCGCATTTGCTTCAATATAGCTACGTAATTCCGCGCGAACAGCTGCCTTCAGCAATTTGCTGTCGTTTAGCAATGGATGATAAAAATTGTTGGGAAGGATGACCGCTGCGGCAAATACCGGACCTGCATAGCAACCCCTGCCGGCCTCATCGCAACCGGCTTCCAGCAGCTCCTCCTGGTAGGTAAGCTGTAGTGTCGGAACGTCATATTTAGCTCGTTGTGTCATTGTGCCAGCAACTTAAAGCAATTTTTTTCAATTTCTATATTCAGCTTCTTTTCGGTATCCACCGGTTCCCCGTCAATATGCATAGGGGCTTCGCTCCAGTTGCTGATGCGGATAGATTCGGTTTGAAAATAGATAATGCCGCGTTTTTTCCGGACCTCTTCAACAGACCGTACTTTATTCATACCGCCTACTTGTATCAGCGTATTGTAAAGCATGGCCATTTTGGATTGTTCGGTAACAATAACCACATCCAGCAAACCATCATTAAGGCTGGCCTTGGGTGCAATGGTAAAGTGGTTGCCAAACTGGTTGCTGTTGGCGATACTGATAAAATAGGCCTCGGTTTCAAACCGCTTTTCTCCCAGCTTTATTTTGAAGGAGTAGGGCCGCGCACCAAAAAAGTTTTTAAAAACCTGGTTTACATAAGTCATCAGCCCGCGCTGGGGCTGGTTGGCAAAGTCATGAGCCACTTTTGCATCAAAGCCCAAACCGCATAGCATGCAGGCAAATTTTCCGTTAATGCGAAATCCGTCAACCGGTATACTTCGGTTTCTGAAAACGATTTCCAGCGCTTTATGCGGTGTTTTGGGAATGCCGGCCCCAAATGCGAGGCCATTTCCCGATCCGGAGGGAATGATCCCGAACTGTACCGGCAGGTGCTTCAGGCTGTCTACCACCTGGTTTACCGTGCCATCTCCGCCCACTATAACGATATCTGTATACTTTTCACCGGTAATGGTGTCGTATAAATAGGAATAATCACCATTGGCAACGGAAGGGAAAAACGAAAAAGGGATACCGGCTCTTAATGTTTCTTTAGCAATAAGATGGGAAACGGCCTCTTTTGATTTCGTTCCCGATATCGGGTTAATGATATAGCATATTTTTCTTTTCATCTGATGATTTACCATTTTAATAGGGCGCTTCCCCAGGTGAACCCGCTGCCAAAAGCTGCCAGGCATACCAGGTCTCCTTCTTTTACCAGGCCTTTTTCCCAGGCTTCGCACAAAGCTAAGGGAACCGATGCGGCGGTGGTGTTTCCATATTTTTGAATATTGTTAAAGACCTGGTCATCGTTTAGCTTGAGCGCCTGTTGTACAAACTGGGAAATGCGCAGGTTGGCCTGGTGAGGGATCAACAGCGCCAGATCCCGGGGTTGATAATCATTCGCATTGAGTGCCTCTTGTACCACCTCCGGCAGTTTAACCACCGCTTTTTTAAAAACGGCCTGTCCATCCATATAGGGATAAAAATCTTCCTTGTCTAAAAGATCCTGAGTAATAAAAATGCCCCCATATTTTTGCGGAGGAATGGGCGGGCGCCATTCGGGGCGGTGGGCTCCTGCATGAAACCCCGGGTTGGGCATGCTCAGCACTTCAGCATCTGCGCCATCGCTGTGCAGGTGGGTGCTCAAAATGCCGCGTTCCTGATCGGGTGATGGTTGCAGGATCACTGCCCCCGCTCCATCGCCGAAGATAACTGATACGTTGCGCCCCCTTGTTGAAAAGTCCATTGCATAAGAGTGCACTTCTGCCCCTATCAGGAGGATGTTTTTATACATCCCGGTTTTGATAAACTGGTCGGCAATACTCAACCCGTATAAAAAGCCGCTGCATTGGTTTCTTACATCCAGTGCTCCAACATCTTTAAGTCCCAGTATGCGCTGCACCAGTACGCCACAGCCGGGGAAAAAGTAATCCGGGCTTAATGTGGCAAAGATCACAAAGTCAATATCCCCCGCTGTAATCCCCGCCCTTTCTATGGCTATTTTAGCGGCTTCGGCACCAATGGTCGCCGTGGTTTGTTCAAAACGGCGTACATAGCGCCGTTCCTTTATGCCGGTGCGCTCCTGTATCCACTTGTCGCTGGTATCCATAAACTGTGTCAGCTCTTCGTTGGTGACCACATTATCAGGCACATAGCTGCCAATTCCGGCAATAATTGTCCGATTCATAAAACAAATGCTTGTAAGCAGCAAGATAAATTATTTAGCGCTAAATAATTTTTTCCGGGGGACTAAGTAATTTAGAAAAATACGGATTTGTCAATGATGACATCATGAAGAAGGGGGAATTAGGCAAAAAACCGGCAGTGGAGAAGAAAAAAATAAGTCAGGAAATCGGGCGGTTTGTAAAAAATACATAATCTGTTTGTTATCAGTCAAATGCTTCCTGTAACTCCAAACAAGGGGGTAGGCCAGGTGTATTATCTTTTGATGATTTTTAGTTCAGGGACCTAAAATTTAGGCTGCCTTTCATAATTATCGTACCTTTGCGCCTCCAAATTTTAAAAATGAATTTAAGAAACATCGCAATCATCGCGCACGTAGACCACGGAAAAACCACATTAGTAGATAAAATTTTACACGCTACTTCTGTCTTCCGTGAGAACCAGGCCACCGGTGAACTGATCATGGATAACAACGATCTGGAAAGAGAGCGGGGTATTACCATTTTTAGTAAAAATGCAGCCGTTACTTACAAGGATACAAAAATTAACGTAATTGATACACCTGGTCACGCCGATTTTGGAGGAGAGGTAGAGCGTGTTTTGAAAATGGCGGACGGGGTTATTTTGCTGGTAGATGCCTTTGAAGGGCCGATGCCGCAAACCCGGTTTGTGCTACAGAAAGCACTGGCCCTGGGATTAAAACCAATTGTGGTTATTAATAAGGTAGATAAACCGAATTGCCGTCCGGATGAAGTGCATGATGCCGTATTTGATTTGTTTTTTAACCTGGATGCTACCGAAGAGCAGCTGGATTTTCCCACCTTCTACGGTTCCGGAAAGAACGGCTGGTTCAATGATTCCTTGACACAGATCGATAATATCAATCCCTTGCTGGATGGTATCCTAAAGTATGTGCCAACCCCCAAAACAGAAGAAGGCGCGCTGCAGATGCAGATCACTTCACTGGATTATTCTTCCTTCCTGGGCCGGATTGCGGTGGGTAAAGTTGGTCGCGGTGTCATTAAAGAAGGCCAGCAGATAGCCCTGATGCAAGAGGGTGGTGTAAGAAAAACCCGTGTAAAAGAGCTTTATGTATTTGAAGGCATGGGTAAGAAGAAAGTAGCCGAAGTGCAGGCGGGTGATCTTTGTGCTGTTGTGGGTATTGAAGATTTTAATATCGGTGATACCATTGCGGATGCAGAGAACCCTGAAGCGCTGCCCCGTATCAGCGTGGATGAGCCTACCATGAACATGTTGTTTGGTATTAACAACTCGCCGTTTTATGGTAAGGATGGTAAGTTTGTTACCAGCCGTCACCTGCGTGATCGCCTGGAAAAAGAAACTGAAAAAAACCTGGCTCTGCGTGTAGAAGAAAGCGAAGGAGGGGAGGCATTCCTGGTTTACGGCCGGGGTATCCTGCACCTGGGTGTATTGATTGAAACCATGCGCCGGGAGGGATATGAGTTAACCGTAGGACAGCCGCAAGTAATTACCAAGGAGATCGATGGTAAAAAACACGAACCTTTTGAAACCCTGGTGGTGGATGTTCCTGAAGAGTTTGCAAGCAAAGTGATTGACCTGGTTACCCGCCGGAAAGGAGAAATGCTGGTAATGGAAACCAAGGGCGAAATGCAGCACCTGGAATTTGAAATTCCCTCCCGCGGATTGATCGGGCTGCGTACGCAGATGCTGACCGCTACAACGGGTGAGGCCGTAATGGCACACCGCTTCTCGTCCTACCAACCCTGGAAAGGACTGATTCCCGGAAGAAATAACGGCGTTCTGATTTCTAAAAACCAGGGCAGAACAACCGGATACTCGATTGATAAATTGCAGGACCGGGGTACTTTCTTTGTAGATCCGGGTGAGGAAGTATATGCCGGACAGGTGCTTGCAGAAAACATTAAACCGGGCGACCTGATAGTAAATGCTACGGAAGAAAAGAAACTGACCAACCACCGTGCCAGCGGTAGCGATGATGCTA
Source organism: Niabella hirudinis (assembly GCF_051201075.1). Taxonomy (NCBI): domain Bacteria; kingdom Pseudomonadati; phylum Bacteroidota; class Chitinophagia; order Chitinophagales; family Chitinophagaceae; genus Niabella; species Niabella hirudinis. The sequence continues at coordinate 607,208 of NZ_JBPEHJ010000002.1, read as the reverse complement.
CCCGCATTGCACCTAAGACCCTGATGACCCTGGAGGAATGTATGGAGTATATCCAGCAGGATGAATGTATTGAGGTTACCCCCAACTTTATCCGGATGCGTAAAGTAGTACTGGATGAAATTGAGCGGAACAAGATCGCAAAGAGAATGGCGGCAGAAGCTGTCTAAATAATTATAAATTAATTTCTTATACGCTTCCGGCTAATCGGGAGCGTATTTTTATGCCTAAAAATATAAATTCCGTCAGTTTAGTAACTGTATTTATATAAATTCCGTCAGTTTCTGTGTTTTTGATCTTATTGAAGAAAACGCGGGAAGCATTACTGCATAGGAAATGAAATGGAATACAGCCGCTGCAAGGCTGCCGGCAGCCTTCTCAGAAGCCTGCCTGGATGCGGCCTTTCACACCATAGACCGGAATAATTATGAAGCCTTTGTTACCGGGTAGCTGTTATTTCACGGGTCGGTTCCGCATGACTTCGATCATTGCTTTCATCTCTTCCACCAGGTTATCGGTATCGCCATTGAAGCCGATTACTTTAAAGCGAACGTTACCGTTTCCATCGATCAGGAACTTGGCGGGGATGCCGTTGACCGCAAAACTTTCAGCCACCTTGCTGTCTGCATCCAGCAGCACATGAAAACTGTATTCGTATTTTTTTATAAAATTGCCCACCTTGGGGGCTATTTCTTCAGGTTTTACTCCTTCCCGTGTATTCACAAACAGAAATGCCACATCAGGATCGTCTTTGAGCTGGTTTTGGGCTATCTGCATCCCGGGAAAAGATGCCCGGCAGGGGCCGCACCAGGTGGCCCAGAAGTCGGCCACAATGATCTTGCCTTTTAATGCTTCGAGTGATACTTCTTTTCCATCAAGATCTTGTAAGGCAAATCTTGGAGCGGGTTCATTGATCATCTGCTTCCGGAGTGTTTCTTTTAATTTAACCCGGTAAACGGCCAGGAGGTTTTCCAGGTAAGCAGCATATCCTTTTTCAGACTTGTTTTCTGAAACATAGCTGCTTTTCAGGAGCTCCTTCAATGTTGCTGTTCCCGTCCCTTCTTTTATCAGCTCTTCGAGTTCCTGTTTTACGGCATTTTTTCCTTTTATACCGGCTTTAAATGTCAGGTAGCGCTCGATGATGTCTGTGTTTCTTTTTCCGGTTTTCTGTACGGCCTCTTCCTGCGCCTGGTAGGCTGCGGAGCGCTCATTAAGCTTCCAGAGAATGAGCGCGTACGTATCCATGTAATTTCCAAGGGTGTATTCCAGGCCTTGGAGATAATCGGCCTTTGTTTGGTAATCTGGTTTGTTAACGGGCGCTGCAAGTTCCTTTTTTATGCTGGCCAGGGCTTTGGTCGACAGTGTTTTTGCAAACTTTAAGCTATCACCTTTTTGCTTCAGCCCCTTTCCGGACAGCTCCCAGGCGGCTTCATTGTACGCAAGCGCCAGTGCGGTGTTGCTCTCCGTTTTGAGGATGTATTTATTAAAGCTGGCCCATTTCCCGGCCACGCCGGCATTGAAGGCTGCCTGGCCATACAGTCTCTTGCGCAGACTGGCATAGGCTTTTTTATCAGCGGCATTCATCGCCGGAAAGTTTTTTTGCAGCGTATCCAGCATGCGGATCTGTTTTTCAGGATCCTGTTCCTCATACAAGGCATAAGTCAGGTCACTTTTAGCCGTGGTTCCTTTGGGATAGAGTTCCCTGATCTTGTTTTTTATTTGCGCTACCTGATGGTTGTCTTTCAAAGCGGCGTAGAGGTTTTGCAGGGTTATGTAATCAGCTTCTGTTTTATCGGCCTTTTGCTGTACCGTTTCGATCAGTTCTTCCGTTTTTTTCTTTCCGTTTTCTTTATCCGCCCTCATTAAAAGATAGGCGTACTGGACGGCATACAGGGTCTTAAGTTCCGGATAAATTTCAAACTCCCGGCTATAGAGTGCCAGGTTTGTTTCCGGTTTTATGTTCATATCCAGCATAGAACTGCCAAAATTATTTAAGGAGGCCAGGCCAATAGCCGCATTTTTTACAGGTTTATTGTCCTGCATTAATAATAAAGAGTATCCTTGCTCCTTATTATTATCCATATTGTTATCCTGTTTAAAAGCAATCAGTAAAGCCTTCGCCGTGTCGTTGGTGGGGATGTTTCCGGTCCATTTGCCGTTTGTTTTTGAAGCCGTTACTTCCGCTGCCCGGATGTTTCCGTCGTAAAGGAAAATGGCAGGTGTAATGGTTGCAGCGTTTTCCAGCGGCGTACCGGAAGGGTCATATTCAAATTGGATGATATCGCCCGGTTTGGGCTGGGCTGGTGTAAACCGGAGGTTTGCATATTGGGACCATACAAAAAAAGGACCCAGAACCAGCAGGAACGTAAGCAAAAATTTTGATTTCATATATGTTGTTTTAGGTTTATATGCGCTTCGGAATTTAAAGTCTCCGGCACGGAATTTTAAATCAAAAAGTAAGAGCTCCTGTCGCTGCCTTGCAGACCTGGTTAGCTGAAGAAAATCACGGGATATACCCTTGTCCATTTAATAAGCCGTACCTGCATTTCCCTAACCCGCCTTCCTCTGTTTCCATAAGCATCATTGAACTATAAATATAGTTATATTTTTTTATTCCCGGAAACCTGATTTATTTTTCAGGGGAAGGTTTTAACCGGGAGGGCGGCCCCCCGAAGCAGTTTCGGGGATATAGCAGCCGGCAACAACAATTCCCGTTGGGGAGTGTTTAAATAACGCGCATCCGGCAGGGAAAATCAGTTAATTTCTGCACAATGCGTATTAAATAACGGAAACAATAAAGTAATTTTGCAGAATGAAAAAGAGTGTGCTGTTTGCAGTTGTTTTTATCCTGGGTCTTGTTCAGGCGGTACAAACATTTGCCCAGTGTTCCATTTGTACAAAAACCACGCAGCAGTTGGGCGATGGGCCGGCAAAGGGATTTAATACCGGTATTCTTTACCTGGCCTTTCTGCCGCTGGGGCTCATGATTTTTTTGGGCGTCCGCTGGTGGCGGAATGAAAAGAAAAATTCCTGATTTTCAGGTATTGATCTTATTTTGTAATAAATTTTTTACACCAAAAACAAAACAAAATGTTAGATCAGATCCTGAACCTTGTAAAGCAATACGGGCAACAGTCCGTGGTCGACAATCCCGGAGTACCCAACGAGTACAATAACCAGGTAATGGCCGAAGCGGCCAGTACTATTACCAATGGCTTTCAGAATATGGCGAGCGGGGGCGGTTTGCAAAGTATTCTTTCCCTGTTTACCGGCGGCCAGAACCAGGGGAATAGTGGTGGTATCCTCAGTAATCCTATTGTGAGTATGATGATCGGCCACCTGGCAAACCGGCTGGTTTCCAATATGAACCTAAACCCGGCCACGGCCAATAGTATTGCCAACAATATCATCCCGAATGTGATCAACAGCATGGTATCCAAAACGGCAAGCAATGAGCCACAGGACAGCGGTTTTAACCTTAACAACCTGATCGGTAGTTTAACAGGAGGCGGGAGCAATACAGCCGCAGGAGGGTTTGATTTTCAAGGCCTGTTAAACCAGGTTTCCGGAGGACAGGGCGCCGCCGGCAGTGTAAATATCGGTGATATTATTAGCCAGGTTACGCAAAGCGCACAGCAGCATCAGCAATCACAACAGTCGGGTGGTTTAGCCGGTTTGATTTCGGGGTTTTTTAAATAGTACCGGGTATTATCGTTTTGGCATAGTTTCTGCTTTCTATAAAGAAGCATAGTTCTTTAATAGTACATTTTAATAAAATCGGTTTTGCATTCTTTTAACAACCGATGTGTAATATTGGCAAGAATATTGCGTTTTAATAGAAAGAACAATCATTAAGTTTTAAAAAAGATAGTCAATTTTCTCATAAGCAGTTAGTTTTGGTTGCGACCCCTGTTTCCACAGGGGTCTATTTTTTTATATAGATAATGGCTTGCCAGTAAACCTATTACTGCGCCAACTCCATCGGCGATAATATCGCCTAAATCAAATGAACGGTTGGGGATATACCATTTTTGGACAAATTCCATAATAATTCCATATCCGAGAGCCAGGAGGCTCACTATAATAAATATGCGGGTAGGTTTGTTTTGGAGCTGCATTTTTTTTGCAAACCATAAATTCCAAAGCAATACGAGGAGAGAAAACAGGCCAATATGCACCCATTTATCAAAGTAGATCTGATCAAAAATGTCTTCCTTGGGAAAAGCGGACCCCGGCAACGTGAGCAATACGATGGTCAGAATAAAATAAGCAAGGGCGGTTATGAAAAGCAATCCTGTTTTCAAGAACGTGTATTTAGCAATAAAAATAAAAGCCATTCACCGGTTAGTGAATGGCTATAAGGCGAATAATGTTTAATCGATTTGGTTTGCGAAAGGCCGGCATTCTTAACCAACGAGTGCCTGGTAAGCTGCAGCCTCCAGCAGGGCGGCAACATCTGCAGGGTTGGCCACTTTCATTTTGATCATCCAGCCTTCGCCATAGGGGTCAGTATTCACCAGCTCTGGTGAATTTGCAAGTGCTTCATTCAGTTCCGTCACTTCACCATCAACAGGCAGAAACAGGTCGGAAACTGTTTTAACCGCTTCCACAGTACCAAAAACGTCACCGGCCTTCAATGCGGTTCCAATGGTTTCAACCTCAACATAAACGATATCGCCCAGCTCTCTTTGTGCGAAATCTGTAATGCCGATAGTGGCCACATCGCCATCAAGGCTGATCCATTCATGATCTTTGGTATAACGGAGGCTTTCTGGATAACTCATAACAATATTTTTGAGTACAAATATGAGTAAAGGAAATCAATATTCCATTTTTAAGGAAATAATTTTTACTAAGGTGCTGATTTTTTATAAATCCCTCCAATAGCTGTAACATTTTTATTTGTCCTGCGATTTGATGGATTCGGAAGGCGCTCTGAAGCACAGTTCATCCTCCTGCTAAAAGGACGTTTTGTCACAATTAACGGGTGTTTTGCCCCATTTGCCGGTAACAGGTAGGCATTGGGATAGCGGAATTTTAGCTTTGTGCCTACACAATATATTCAAATATGAAAAAGACTTTTTTGATCGGGTTGTTTTTTTGGACTGCGCTTGCACAGGCGCAAAGTATTTCCGGAAAAGTAACAGGGGCCGATGGCAATCCATTATACAAGGCGTCTGTTTCACTTTTGAACCCACAGGATTCCTCGGTTCAGAGGACAAGGTCCGCAGATAATACGGGGAAGTACCACTTTGAAAAATTACGTTCAGGAACCTACCTGGTAATGGCAACCAATGTTGGATATACAAAAAATTACTCAGCACCAATCAATTTTGACGGGAAAGATAGGGCTCTTGCTCCCATCATTTTGGAAAAAAGGAATACGCAGCTGGCTGGCGTCATGGTTACCTCAAAAAGACCGCCTTTTGAGGTGAAGGCGGGAAAAACCGTGGTGAATGTGGATGCTTCTCCTACCAACGCCGGACTGAATGTTTTGGAGATCCTGGAGAAATCGCCCGGGGTATCTGTAGATGCGGATGGAAACGTGAGTCTTAAAGGCAAAGGAGGCGTATTAATATTAATAGATGGTAAGCAAACCTACCTGGGCGGCACCCAACTGGCCGCTTTTTTAAAAAGTATCCAGGCCAGCGCGCTGGATCAGATAGAGATCATGACGAACCCGCCCGCCAGGTATGATGCTTCGGGCGGAGCAGGAGTTATTAATATTAAAACCAAAAAGGGAACCGTAAAGGGGATGAACGGGAACCTGAATCTTAGTTATGCCCAGGGATTTTATCCCAAATATAATGGCGGCGCCAATTTTAATTACCGCAGCAAAAAGATCAATGTATTTGGAAGTTATAACGGCGGCATATGGGAAGGACTGGGCGCTTTAAGCATCCGCCGCAACTTTTATAAAGATGGCGTCTTCAACGGGTTATCGAACCAGACTACGGATCGCCACAATAAAAATCAATGGCAGAACGGAAAATTGGGTATTGATTACAACTTTACATCAAAAGATGTAGCCGGCATTGTGATTACCGGTAATATCAATCCCTGGAAAAACTGGCAGCAAAGCGCCTCCGATCTCCGGGACGCTAATGATGCTGTCAATACCATCTTTCTTTCGGATGTGCTTAATTCCAGTAAATCGGGGAATGTGAATGTCAACCTGAATTACAAACATAGTTTTGATTCTGCCGGGCGCGAATTTTCGATGGATATTGACCGCGGATATTATGAAAACCGGGGCGCCAATTCCTTAACTACTAAAGTGTATAACCCCGATAACAGCCAACGCGGGAACACGGTGTTGTTAAATGGCGATTTTCCATCAATGATCAATATATACAGCGGTAAAATGGATTATGTACATCCGTTTAATAAAAAACTGAAACTGGAAACGGGGATTAAAAGCAGTTTTGTAAATACGGATAACGATGTGTTGTACCGGCGCGATACCGGCACGGGTTGGTACCAGGATGGGCAGCGCACCAATCATTTTATTTACAGGGAAAATATCAATGCGGCTTATACCATCATGACGGCATCGTTAAAAAAATGGGAATTTACCGGAGGTTTACGGGTGGAGCATACCAATGCCAGGGGCAAGCAGGTAACCATCGACAGTAGTTTTACGAGAAATTACACCAGCCTGTTTCCCAATGTTGGCGCCGTATACAGCTTTAATGATAAAAATCAGTTAAGCGTAGCCTATAGCCGCCGGATAAGGAGGCCCGATTACGATGATCTGAACCCCTTTGTTTTTTTTCTCGATTCACTGACCTATGGACAGGGAAACCCCTACCTGCAACCGGAGTTTTCCAACAGAGTGGAGCTGAGCCAAACCTTTAATCGCTATTTAACCTTGACGGTTAGTCACACTCAAACTAATAATATCATAACGCAGCTCATAAAACAAAACACCGAAAAGAAAACGGCCTTTCAGACTACCGAAAACTTTAGCAAAAGGCGGCAATGGGGCTTTTCGGTTTCCGCAAACAAACAGATGCTGAAATGGTGGAACCTGAGCCTCTACAGCGGCGTATTCAACAATCAATATAGGGGCCTGTATACCGATGGCTCCAAAAACCTGCCGGTAGCTTTGAACGTAAACAACCTGGATGCCAACCTCACCAGCAGTTTTTCGTTTGCCCAAACCTGGACGGCCGAGCTAAGCGGCTGGTATAGCTCCAGCCCGTCTGAGGGTTTATTGATCGCACGTGCGATGGGCGCACTCAATATTGCATTGACGAAACAGCTGTTGAACAAACAGGCATCGCTCAAGATTGGAGTAAGAGATCTTTTTCGTACCAGTAACTTCAGCGGCTACTCCCGTTATGCAGATGTGGATCTGAGTGTGGCAAACGACCGCCGCCGGGACAATCGCCAGTTTAATATTTCGTTCACTTACAAGTTTGGAAAGGGCAATATCAAACCTGCCCGCCGCCGCACCGGTGGCGCCGGTGATGAAGAAAGCCGGGTGAAAGGCGGCGGAGGGAATTGACTTACCCCGAAAAAACCACCGTTCGCAGGAGATTTTTTACCGTTAAACGGCAACCTTTTCCACCGCTTGTTTTAAGGCATAAGTTTGCTGCTTCAAAAAACGACAATAATACACTTTTATGAAACTACTTTTTGCAGTGGCTTTGTTTTGGGCCACTCAAACCACCACTCAGGCGCAAACAATTACCGGAAAGGTAAAGGATGAAGCCGGCAAACCTGTGGAGAAAGCAACGGTATCCTTATTAAACGCCAGGGATTCTTCTATTGTAAAATTGAATGCTACAAAGGCCGGGGGAGGCTACCAGTTTAACGAGGCGGCCAACGGAAAGTACCTGGTAATGGCCAGCAATGTGGGGTATCGTCCCGTTTATTCAGCAGCTTTTGATTACAGCGGAGCTGATGTGAATCTGGATGATCTGACCCTGGAAAAAGCCAGCACACAATTGGCAGGGGTTGTGGTTACAACGAAAAAGCCCCTGGTTGAAGTAAAAGCGGATAAAATGATCATCAATGTGGAGGGCACAATTAATGCTACCGGAAATGATGGTATCGATCTGTTAAGAAGGTCGCCGGGAGTAATGGTTGATAAGGACGATAATATCAGCATGGCGGGTAAAAACGGGGTAGAGGTTTATATTGATGGAAAGCCCAGTCCGCTGAAGGGATCCGAGCTCGGAAACTACCTGCGTTCGATCCCTTCAAGCAATATTGAAAGCATTGAACTGATCACCAACCCTTCCGCCAAATATGAGGCTGCCGGTAATGCCGGCATCATTAATATCCGGCTTAAAAAAGATAAAACGATCGGCACCAACGGAACGCTTACTGCGGGGTATAATGTGGGCATATTTGGCAAATACAACGGAGGACTATCGCTGAACCACCGGGGCAAAAAATTCAACGCCTACGGTAGTTATAATTACAGCCAGGGCTTAAACAACAATATTCTTACATTAAACAGGGATGTGGCAGATACCTTGTTTGATCAGCGTACCAACATGATCATCGATCGTAAAAGTCATAATATGAAGGCAGGGGTAGATTATTATATTAACAGTAAAAGTACCGTTGGGGTAATGGGCAATGCTACCTTAAATGACGATGGCTTTAACAGCGATGGGCCTATGCCGATCACTCCCAAAAACACCGGCATCGTAGACCGGATCCTGCAAGCCAATACCATTACAAAGGGTAACCGGGATAATTACAATCTGAATGCAAACTACAAGTATGCAGATACTTCAGGCCATGAGTTGAATATCGACCTTGATTATGCCCGTTTTAATAACAAGAACAACCAGCGGGTTTCAAATGTCTATTATGCGGCGGATGGATCCACCATTTTAAATAAAAACCTGTACCGCATGTATACGCCCACCGGTATTGATATCTACTCTGTTAAAACCGACTACCAGCAACGGTTTCTTAAAGGAACCCTGGGATATGGCTTTAAACTGGGATGGGTAAATACCAATAACGATTTTCAGCGGTATAATAATAACGGTCCTTCGGAACAGCCGGATCTGAATAACAGTAACAAGTTTGATTATAAAGAAAACATCAATGCCGGGTATTTCAATTATAACCGGCAATACAAGGGTTTTCTGGTACAGGTAGGTTTGCGCCTGGAGAATACCAATTCGCAAGGCCGTTCTACCGGGCTGGTATGGGATGCCGGCGCCAATGCGTATAAACAATATGACTCAACGCTGAAAAGAAACTATACGGATCTGTTTCCCAGCGCCGCTTTCACCATCAATAAGAACCCGATGAACCAGTGGAATTTTACCTACAGCAGGCGCATCGACCGGCCTAACTACAGTTTATTGAACCCCTTTGAATTTGCGCTGAATGATTATACCTATCAAAAGGGAAACACGCAGCTGACACCTCAGTACACCAATAGTTTTGGTATTACCCATACTTATAAGTATAAATTGAATACTACGTTAAATTACAGCCATATTAAAGATCTGTTTGCGCAGATCGTGGATGTAACCGAAGGATCTAAGTCCTTCCAAACCACGAAGAACCTGGCATCGCAGGATGTAATCAGCTTAAATATCAGCTATCCCTTCAGCTATAAAGCGTACAGTTTGTTTACCAACCTTAGCTCCAATTATTCCAAGTTTAAAGCTGACTTTGGAGGAGGAAGCCGGGTGATTAATACGGATGCATTTTCGGCCAACCTGTTTACACAGAGCACATTGAAATTTGCCAGAACCTGGACGGCGGAACTAAGCACGCTCTACATTTCTCCATTCATCTGGCAGGGCGCGTTTAAAGGAAAAGCCATGGGATTTGTGGATGCGGGTCTGCAAAAAGCGGTGTTGCAGGGAAAGGGAACGCTTAAGGCTTCCGTGAGCGATATTTTCAAAACCATGCGCTTTCGCGGTACCAGCGATTATGCAGAACAGTTTACCCGTGTAGGCGCCAACTGGGAAAGCCGCCAGTTTAAAATAAACTTTACGTATCGCTTTGGCAGTGCTCAGATTAAAGCGGCGCGCCAGCGCAAAACGGGCCTTGATGAAGAAAAGAACCGTGCCGGCGACTCTGGTAGTGCACCCGGACAATCGGGCCAGAAATAACAAAGGATCTTAGTTTTGTTAGTTATAGGTATCAGTTGCCGGTGTAAGCCGGCAACTTTTTAACTTTTACAAGGCTTCTGTTTCATTTACCCTTTAGCGGATATATCTTTGCCGGATGAAAAAAGTGTTTTCATTAAACGATATTGTACCGATTGCCGGATGGTTGCTGCAGCAGCTGGATGATAAAAAGATCATTGCTTTTTATGGGCAGATGGGTGCGGGAAAAACAACGTTAGTCTACACTATTTGCCAGATTTTACAGGTAGAAGATGTGGTCAGCAGCCCTACTTTTTCGATTATCAACGAATATCGGATTCCGGACGGGGAAAAGCCGGCCTCGGTTTATCATATTGACCTGTACCGGCTGCAGGATGAGGAGGAAGCGGTGCGGACAGGAGTGGAAGACTGCTTGTACAGCGGCCACTATTGTTTTGTAGAGTGGCCGGAGAAGGCTCCGGATCTCTTTCCGGAGGGCACCCTTTATGTATCGCTTACCGTTATAGACGATGATCGGCGGGAAATAGAAATACTTAAAAAATAAGTATGAGTAAGATAAAAACCATTGTGAGCACTTCCTTTAGCTACGAAACGCAGGAGGAAACCCTGGACATTCGTGTAAAAGGAGGAGGCATGACCATCGGGATTCCCAAGGAAATCGCCTTTCAGGAAAACCGGGTGTCGCTTACACCGGACGCAGTAGCTGTGCTGGTCAATAACGGGCACTCGGTTATGGTAGAACATAATGCCGGCGATGCAGCGCATTTCAGGGATGCAGAATACAGCGAGGCTGGGGCTAAAATCGTATACTCAAGGGAAGATGTTTTTAAGGCGCCCATTCTTTTAAAAAGTGCACCGGTGGTAGAAGAAGACCTTCCGTTGCTGCAACACAACCAAATTATTATTTCGCCGCTGCATCTTTCCGTACTGCGCCGGGAAGTACTGCACGCTATGATGCAGAAAAAAGTGACCGCATTGTCATTTGAAAACCTGAAGGACGACAGTGATTCCTACCCTATTGTGCGCAGTATGAGTGAAATTGCAGGCAGCGCCGTGATGCTGATTGCTGCGCAATACCTGGGCTCGGCCAATCATGGAAAAGGCGTGCTGCTGGGAGGCATCACGGGCATTGCCCCAACCAAAGTGGTGATCATCGGGGCAGGTATTGTAGGCGAGTATGCAGCCCGGGCGGCATTGGCACTAGGAGCATCGGTTAAGTTGTTTGACAGTAATATTTCCCGTTTAAAAAGGCTGGAGAATGCCATCGGTCACCGGTTATGGACCTCTGTGCTGGAGCCCAAGCTGCTGGCCAAGCAATTAAAAACCTGTGAGGTAGCGGTTGGGGCGCTGACCAACGAATCGGGGCGCACGCCCCTGGTGGTTACCGAGGAGATGGTAAGCGGTATGCGGCAGGGATCGGTGATCATTGATGCTACCATCGACCGGGGCGGCTGTTTTGAAACTTCCGAAGTAACTTCTCATGAAAGCCCGATCTTTATTAAATACGGGGTCATTCATTATTGTGTGCCCAATATTCCCTCCGGGTTTGCCCGTACGGCCTCCCAGGCTATCAGCAATGTGCTGGCGCCTCTTTTGGTGGAAGCCGGTGATGAAGGCGGCATTGAGCGGCTGGTATGGCACCAGCTCCACCTGCGCAACGGCATCTACCTGTTTAAAGGCTACCTTACCAATTTTTATTTAAGTCAGCGGTTTGATCTTCGCTATACCGATCTGAACCTGCTTATTGCCAGTCAGCGGTAATAAATAGTCAGTGGCAAGTAGGGAATGGGGAGTGGCGAGTCAATGCCGTTTCCTTAAGCCAGATGTTGAGCCCCTAAGACGTAAAACCGGGAAGAGAATTGGGTTTGGCACATCATGCGCGTCAAGTTGATTTTGCCCCGGAGAGCTGCGGCGCTGCGCTGATGCATCGCATTGGCGTCAGGTTAAGGGGATGTAAGCATGCCAGCAAATCTGCGCTATTAAAGGTTTTGAGGGGCATAGCCCCGGATGGATTTTAGAACGTCGTGCTTTAGCGCGATGTTAGCAGCGAAAAGGCTGATGTGAGTGCCATAGGCACGGCAGATGTTTCGAGCTGACGGCTCTCAACCCTTCGTCTGGATGGCGAGGCGGGTTGAAACCCGCTCTTACAATATTCATCTGCCGCTATGCGGCGGGTACAGTTTGCACGCTAACTTGAGGCGTATGTGATGGCTATCGGGAGTGAACAATATATTGGACGTCCAAGTGCTAAGGAAATGACATTGAGTGGCGAGTAGGAATTGCCAGTGAATAGGCAATAGCCAATAATGAATGGTTTTTCAGATAGCTGTAAAATAATTATAACTTGAATGTTGGCCCAAAGCGGCCAGTGCCAACCAGAAAAGATTCCTACTTGCTATTTACTACTCCCTGTTTCCTTTTTCAAAACCTTACGGGTCTTTGTATTAACTTTGCCCATTCATGCTTGATAAAAAGAACATCATACAGGGAACAGAAACGGCAGTGATTGTTGGGGTAGTGACCAAGGACCAAACCGAGCAGCAGGTGGTGGAATACCTGGATGAGTTGGCGTTCCTGGCCGAAACTGCCGGCGCGGAGACAAAGAAAAGATTTATCCAAAAACTGCAGCACCCGGATTCCCGCACGTTTGTGGGAAAAGGCAAGTTGGAGGAAATACGCCAGTATGCAATAGCCAACGAGGTGAACCTGGTCATTTTTGATGACGAACTTTCCGGAGCCCAGATCAATAATATTACAACCGCTATTGGCGTAAAAACCATCGACCGGTCGGACCTGATCCTGGATATTTTCGCTCGCAGGGCCAAGACGGCCGAAGCCAAGGCCCAGGTGGAACTGGCGCAGTACCAGTATATTTTGCCCCGCCTGCGCGGGATGTGGAAGCACCTGGAACGCCTGGGTGGGGGTATTGGTACCCGTGGACCGGGAGAAACAGAGATCGAAACCGACCGCCGGATCGTACGTGAAAAAATTTCGCTGCTACGGAACCGTTTAAAAGAGATTGACAAGCAATCGGCCACCCAGCGTAAGAACCGCGGGGAGTTCATCCGCGTTGCATTAGTAGGATACACCAATGTGGGAAAGAGCACCATTATGAACCTGCTGAGCAAACGCGATGTGTTTGCTGAGAATAAATTGTTCGCTACCCTGGATACTACTACCAGTAAGGTGGTTTTTGAAAATACCCCGTTTTTGTTAAGCGATACGGTTGGGTTTATCCGCAAGCTGCCGCACCATCTTATTGAAAGTTTTAAAAGCACCCTGGATGAAGTGCGTGAGGCTGATATACTGATCCACGTGATCGATATTTCCCATCCGCAGTACGAAGACCAGATGGCCGTAGTAAATAAAACCCTGCAGGAGCTGAAAGCATTTGATAAACCCATGATCACGGTTTTTAACAAAATGGATCTGTATGAGCAGCAAACCTTTGATGAATGGTTGGGCGAAGACACCAAAAAAGAGATCCTGCAGGATCTTTATGATCGATGGAACCATGAAACAGGAAACAATGCCGTATTTGTAGCCGCCACCGAAAGACGGAATGTGGAAGGGTTGCGGACCTCTATCCTGAATAGGGTAAAGGATCTGTACCAGGTACGGTACCCATATAAGACAATGTTTTATTAAGTTTAATTTAGTGCCATGAGCAAAGAACTGGAATGGCACCTGCTTGCCGTGCACCCGAATGAATTGAATTTTAACGACGAAAACCTGGCAGAAATAAAGATCGGAGGCAGGCATTTGTGCATTGCGCGGTTTAATGAAAGACTTTTTGTTTGTGCCGCCAAATGTCCGCATGCGGCTGCTCCGTTAGCGGGGGGCTATGTAAATGTGCAGGGTGATATTGTTTGCCCGGTACACCGCTACAAGTTCAATCTGGAAACGGGGCGCAACACCACCGGCGAAGGATACTTTTTAAAAACCTACCCCGTGGAGGAGCGGGAGGATGGCTGGTATGTGGGTATTGAAAGAGGTAGCTGGTTTGGATTTTAGTCCGGCAGCTGATTATGAATACGCTTTACAGGCCTGCATCATCTGACGGGCGCTATTGGTATAACAGGCAAGGATCAATGTTCCTGTTTTTTCAGGAAATTTGGCGCAGGACTGGTCCAGTACCCCAGGTTGTGTTGTACATTAAACGCTGAGTCCTGGTAAATGGACACGGTGGAATTTACGGACTTAAAACCATTACTACCGGTTACGGGTTTTCCCGAGTTAATAAAACTGGTGAACTTAACCGGTTTAACCTGGCCATTATTGGCAGTTATATTTATGGCGGCCATTGCCGATGGTTGAAACCGGGTTTGTTCTTTGTATTTTGTACGACCATTTAAAGACCGCCACCAATGCAGATCTTCACCAAACATGGAAGTGTGGGCATTCCACAGCACTGTTTTTTTGCCATTGATCGCTGATGGCACGCGCTGCTCTCCAATAAAATCTTTAACTCCGGTGGTTGTATTGGTTACCCATAGCCCCCACCATTTTCCAAGAGCATCTTCCCCACCGGGGCCTTGTTTCAGCTCAAACCGGTATTGTTGCCCGGGTACCCAGTTGTATTTGTACATGATCTGGTAACCGCCGCTTTCATCGTTGGCGGCATTTACCAGGCCTTTGGATGTTCCGCCATTGGAGCCCCAAATGGAAAAATTGATCACCTTACCCTGGAACGAGTTTTTAAAAATACCATTGGTCTGAAAACCTGCATAGCCGCTGCCAATACCGCCGGATGCATTAACAAGGGAGAAATTATAGGCATAGTAATGCAATAGCCCTTCTTTGGCCAGACTTGGCGGTGGATCCGCAACAGGTATAAAGGTCCATTCCAGACTTGTATAACCTTCAGCGGCCGGGAAATACCAATCACTGTAGGTGCCGCCGGGGCTGTAATATACGGGTTCGGTCCCGGTGGCTTTTTGCTCACCCGTGTTTTGGGCATGCAATGATATCGCCGGTAATAAAAACGCCAGCAATACTATCAGTGAAAAAGGGATGGTTCGGCGCATTATCGGGTATTTGTTGACTGAAACTTGAAAATGAATTTTAACCGGGCTTATTTTCCTGTAACTGCGGCTTCATCCAGCATCCAGATGGTTTGCCCTTTCTGCGGCGCTACACCCTGTACCGGGTAAAGATGTTTGGCGTTCTTCGCAAAAATCTTTTTCAGTATAGGGTATTTATTAGCATCGCCCACCAGCAGCACCACTTCCTTGCTTTTATTGATAAGGGTATAGGTAAAGCTGATGCGCCAGGTTTGCTTGCTGTCTACCCATACTTCTTTTACCAGTCGCTTTGTTTCGGTTAAGATGGTGGTGCCGGGAAACAGGGAAGCGGTATGCCCGTCATCTCCCATGCCCAACAGGGTCAGATCGAACTGCGCACTTCTGCCAAGCACAGCTTTCACACTGATTTCATAGTCTGCGGCACAGGCCGCAGGTGCTCCCTTGGTAGGCGTGGCAAAAATATTTTTCCGGGGAATTTTAATATGATCCAGCAATGCGGTCCTGCTCATCTTATAGTTGCTTTCATCGCTGGTATGCGGTACAAAACGTTCATCGCTCCAAAAAATAAATACTTTTTTCCAATCAATATTATTGCTGAAGGCAGGCGTAGCCAGTATTTCAAACAATCTTTTGGGCGTGCTGCCACCAGAGAAGGCTACGGTAAAGCGGCCGCTGGCTGCAATGCTTTTTGCCGCGGCGCTCACAAAATGATAAGCAGCTGCAATGCTTAATGCTTCTTTGTCTTTCCAAATAAGTTGAATCGGGTTGCTCATGATTTAATTTCTTTTCTGCGTTCTTTGCAAATATAGCGGTCTCTGCCATTTGGCGGCGGCATCAGTACCCATTGGAAGCCATCTTTTTTGATCAGTTGTTCTGCTTTTTTGGGGCCCCAGCTTCCGGCGGGGTATTTTTCCAGCCCAACTTTTCCGTTCTTTTCCCATTCCTGTAAAATGGGCATTACAATGCTCCAGGCAGTTTCCACCTGGTCGGCGCGCATAAACTGGGTGGCATCACCTTCCAGTGCATCCAGCAACAGGGTTTCATAGGCTTCGGGCGGCTGCTCGGTAAACGATTCGTAGTAAGTGAAGTCCATTTCAACGGGCTTTAGTTTCATTACAGGCCCTGGCACTTTCCCTTCAAACAACAGGGTGATCTCTTGTTCCGGTTGTATGCTGATGATGAGCTGGTTGGGCGTCACGTCATCTTTGAATATTTTAAAGGGCGAATCTTTGAAAGTGATCACGATCAGGGAGGATTGTTTTTGCAAACACTTACCTGTGCGCAGGTAAAAGGGAACGCCTTTCCAGCGGTCATTGTCGATATAAAGTTTGGCCGCTGCATAAGTTTCCGTTGTGGAACCCTTGGTAATACTGGTTTCCTGGAGATAGCCCTGCTGGTGCTGTCCATCCACTTCACCGGCCGTATATTGTGCCCGCACCACATCTGAAGCCACCGTAGCGGCTGTAAAAGGACGTACATTTTTAAGCACTTTTACTTTTTCATTGCGAATGGATTCTGCATTATTGCCTTTCGGACAATCCATACCTACCACGGAAAGCAGCTGCATCAGGTGGTTCTGGATCATATCGCGCAGGGCGCCGCTTTTATCATAATAGCTGCCGCGCGTACCCACGCTTACCTGTTCGGTTACGCTGATCTGTACATTTTCAATAAAGTTCCGGTTCCATAGCGGTTCAAAAATATAGTTGGCAAAACGGAAGGCCAGCAGGTTCTGCACCACTTCCTTGCCCAGGTAATGATCGATACGGTAGATCTGCTTCTCTTCAAAATTATTTTTGAGCAGTTTGTTTAAAGCCTTTGCAGATACCAGGTCGGTACCAAAGGGTTTTTCCACTACAATGCGGTCCTTATTGGGTTGTGGCGCCAGTTTGTATTTAGATATGGATTTGGAAATAGGATCAATGAACATCGGTGCCACAGAATAATAAAACAGACGGGTGGCGCGTTTCTTCCAGTCCTTATCATTCTTATTTAAAATGGTTTTGAGGCGGGTATAGGTATCATCCAGTGTAAAATCGCCCTGGAAAAAATAGAGTTTCCTGATAAATTGATCCCATTGCTCGGGTTTGGCCTTCCCGCTCCTGGAAAAATTATTTACGCCCTCCAGCATATGCTTTTCAAAAGAATCTTCGGGCATACCCTGGTAATGTACGGCATAGATCGCAAACGCTTCCGGCATATAGCCATGGATAAACAGGTTGTAAAAAGCAGGGATCAGTTTTCTCCAGGAAAGGTCTCCAAAACCGCCGAAAATCACAATATTGGCGGGTGTTTGTTTAAAGCTCATATAAACGGTTTATTTTTTGTGCCACAAAGTCACGAAGCCACTAAGGTACGCAAAGGAATGTGTAAAAGATGCAATAGTGCCACGAAGACCCCAAGGCACAAAGATGCACAAAGGAGTTATATGGCATTAGGAACCTTCGTGTTTCTTAGTGTTTTAGCGCCTCCGTAGCGAAACGATTAAAGAATCATTCTCTTTATCCCGTTTTTGATCAGCGGTACGGAGAAATTGATAATAAACCCGTGGCTCTTATCGGAAAGTTTAAGATAACTCAATAATTGCGCTTCTCATACAGGATGATAGTTTTCCTGTGCTTTTAACTCTACAATGATGAGGTCGTTGATGAGGATATCTAATCTTAGTCCTTCGGGGAATTCTAAATCATCATATTTTATGGGAACTTTCCTTTGTTGGATGAATCGTATGTTTCTTTTGGAAAGTTCGTAACAAAAACATGTTTGGTAAACGGATTCCAATAAACCAGGTCCCAGTTCATAATGAATGGTATAGGCAATATCTACTATTTGTTTGGCCAATGCTTCCCGATAGGCATAAAAACTGTTGCTCATTTTGATGTTTTTTAGGTTCGTTAATGAGCATAAAGTTAAGAAAAGAAGTGAATGCCACAAGGAGTCACAAAGGGATTTACGACTTTAGAAATCTTCGTGTTTCTTTGCGTCTTAGCGCCTTCGTGGCGAAAATTATTGCGCCTCTGCCGGTGTATACGGCCAGTCCGTATGAAAGCTTCCCGGCTTGTCAATACGCTCATACGTATGTGCGCCAAACAGGTCACGTTGTGCCTGTATCAGGTTGGCGGGCAAACGCTCCGTTGTATAGGCATCAAAATAGTTCAATATAGAAGAGATGGATGACGCGGCTACACCCGCGTCCATGGCTGTTTTGAGGAATTGCACCATCGCCCTGCGCTTTTCTTTCAATACGCCGGAAAATTGTATGGAACCGATAATGTTGGACAGGTTGGGTTCCTTTTCATAGGCGTTGAACAGATCCTTCAGTAATACCGAGCGGATGATACACCCCCCCCGCCATACTTTTACCACCGTTTTAATATCGATTTCGTAGTTGTAATGGGCCGATGCTACCTGCAGCAGCTCTAACCCCTGGGCATAGGCCAGCATAAACGAAAAATGGAGCGCATCCCGGCAGGTATTTTTAAGTGCATCCAGGCCGGTACCGGTTTTTTGATTCTGGTGATCGTAGAGCTTCGAAAAAGCCCTGCGTTCGTCTTTAAGTGCCGACAGGTAGCGCATGGAAACGGCAATGTCGATGGTGGGCAGGGGCACATTAAGCTCCAGCGAGCTTTCGGAGGTCCATAAACCCGTTCCTTTTTGTTTGGCTTTATCCAGGATCAGATCGATCAGGTCTTTGCCGGTTCCGGGATCTTTCTCTTTAAAAATAGAAGCAGTGATCTCGATAAGGAAGGATTGCAGTTCGCCCTGGTTCCATTCCTCAAACAGGCCGGCAAACTGTGCATTGGTCATGCCTTCGTTCTTCAGCAACCCATATACCTCGCTGATCATCTGCATTACGGCATATTCAATACCGTTGTGCACCATTTTTACATAGTGCCCCGCAGCGGTATGCCCCATATAGGCAACACAGGGTTCGCCTTCTGCTTTCGCGGCAATGGATTCAAGAATATCTTTTACCAGTTCATAGCTTTCTTTGTTTCCTCCCGGCATCATGCTGGGCCCAAAGCGGGCCCCATCCTCACCGCCGGAAACGCCCATCCCGATGAAATGGATCCCGGAGTTTTGCAGTTCCTGGTACCTTCTTTCGGTGTCAACAAAATGGGAATTGCCACCATCGATCAGGATATCGCCCTTTTGCAATTGCGGCACCAGTTCGCCAATCACGGCATCTACAATTTTGCCGGCCGGCACCAGCAGCATAATGATACGGGGCGTTTCCAGTTTTGCCACCAGCTCTGCGGAAGAAGCGGCGGTGGAAACGGGTTTGTCTTTTCCAGCCTCTTCGGTGATTTTACGCTGGTGCTCATCACGGTCGTAACCGCAAACTTCAAACCCATGATCCGCAATGTTTAATACCAGGTTCCGACCCATTGTTCCCAATCCGATCATACCAAATCTTGCAGCCATAAATTTTTTTTCTAAAGGTAATACTGCATTAACAAAATCATAAAATAAATTGTTCGAATGCACAATTTTGGGCGGTATCGGCCATTTTACGAGGATTTTCGTTACTTTCACTAAGGAAACGGCCTTATTTTTTAGATTCATTGAATGAAACGATCAGAAATGTTGAGCAGCAAAGCATTATTTAGAATGGCATTGTTGATGGTGTTGCTGTACGCCTGCGGCACTTCACAACCCGCCCGAAGGAATGTGTTGTCCAGGACATCAACGCCCGCTAACCGGCAACCGACGCAAAATAACGACCGGGGCTCCGGCCAAACCACTTTTTCCAGGCCCGAACAGATCACCCGAAGAAAAGAAACAAAAGAAGAGGATACCCGGAAAGTAAACACGGCAGTAGAAAGGCGTAAGGAGGAAGCGGCTACCGTAACGGCAGCTGATGCAAAAGCCGCAGGTTATCGCTCCCCGGCTTATTACCGGTATATTACAGACAGTATTCAACAGACTTCTGCAAAATCGGCCTATTATAAAACAACAGAAAACCTGTTTAAGCAAATGGCCGTGGTGCCCAACCCGCAAAACCCGGCCATTAACTCCCGGTGGTACACTACTGTAAATTTTGATAACCGCAAACCCAATTTTGTCATCCTGCATCATACAGCTCAGGACAACGCAGAGCAAACCCTGTTCACGTTCTCCGTTACCCGTACCGGGGTAAGTGCGCATTTTGTAGTAGGAAAGGATGGTATTACCTACCAGATGCTCAATGAATATTTCAGGGCCTGGCACGCCGGTAAAAGCAAATGGGGCGCTGTTACCGATATGAACTCCTGCAGCATCGGTATTGAGATCGATAATAATGGTAAAGAGCCATTTCCGGATGCACAGATCAGCGCCCTGCTGAAATTGCTGGATTACCTGAAAGATAAATTCGGTATCCCGCAGGCCAACTTTATTGCGCATTCCGATATTGCGCCCGTACGCAAAAACGACCCCAGTAAATATTTTCCCTGGAAACGCCTGGCAGATGCAGGTTTTGGCTATTGGTATGATTCCGCCAATCTCTCGGAGCCGCCCGCCGATTTTAATGCGTTGCTGGCATTAAGAGTGATTGGATATAATACGGCAATTCCCGCCGATGCCATCCAGGCATTTAAACTGCATTTTATACAAAACGACAGCACCCCCATGTTGACGGATTACGACAAAAAAGTGCTTTACAACGTTTATAAGTATTACTAAACAGCGGGTAAAGGCTTTTATTTTAAAAAAGATATTTTTGCAGCCTCCATATTTAGGGATATGGGGGCTTTTATTTAATTTGAACACTCATGACGGAAGAACATAAACGCCTTGCGGCAAATGCCAAAAAAGCCATCCCATTGGAGCAATGGGGGCCCTATGTGAGCGAGCGCCAGTGGGGAACGGTAAGGGAAGACTATAGCCAGAATGGAGATACCTGGAATTATTTTCCTTTTGACCATGCCAACAGCAGGGCCTATCTCTGGGGCGAAGATGGCCTGGCCGGCATATCGGACTATTTTCAAAATCTTTGTTTTGCCATCTCCCTGTGGAACGGGCAGGACCATATTCTGAAAGAGCGTTTATTTGGGTTGGGCAATAATGAAGGCAACCATGGAGAGGATGTAAAAGAACTCTATTTTTACCTGGACAACCTGCCTACGCACTATTACATGGAATACCTGTATAAATATCCCCAGCAGGCATTTCCTTACGAGCAATTGCGGGAAGAAAATCGCGGCCGCGGGAAGAATGAAACCGAATACGAAATATTGGATACCGGCGCCTTTAACGACCGGCAGTATTTTGATGTACAGGTTACCTATGCCAAGGAGCACAGTACCGACATCGCTATTCGGATCAATATAACCAACCGCTACAACAAGGCCGCTCCTATAACCGTGCTGCCCCTGCTCTGGTTTTATAACAGATGGTCCAACGGATCCAATACCGCCGTTCCGGATATTTCCTTCGTTGATGATCAGACCGTTCTGGCACAGCACAACCGCATCGGCAATTATTATTTCTATTTTCAGGGGGCAGATGATGCGCTGTTTACAGATAATGAAACAAATTTTGAAAAACTTTTTGGCCTGCCCAATAACAACGGGATCTTTGTAAAAGATGCGTTCCAGGATGCGATTATTGAAGGCAAAAATACAGAGAAGCTGCGCAGCCGGAAACACGGCACCCGCTTTGCACCCGTGTTTAAGCGCACCGTCAATGCCGGTGAGACCATTTCCCTTTATTGCCGGCTTACCAACCAATCAACGGCGCATCCCTTTGATGATGGGTTTATGCAGCTGTTTGATAAACGGCGGGCGGAGGCGGATGCGTTCTATAAGGCCATTTTTCCAAGGGGTGTAAACCCCGGCATGGCAAAAGTGCAGCGCCAGGCCCTTGCCGGTTTGCTTTGGAGTAAGCAGTATTATCATTATGATGTGGAGCGGTGGCTCAGCGTATCGGATGGTATTACCCCCATCGTTCCCTCGCGGCTAACCGGAAGGAACAGTGACTGGACGCACCTCAAAAACCAGGACATTATTTCTATGCCCGATAAATGGGAGTATCCCTGGTATGCAGCCTGGGATCAGTCGTTCCAGTGTATTTCCATGGCGGTGGTAGACCCGGTATTTGCAAAAAACCAGTTACTGCTGCTGATGCGGGAGTGGTTTACAAAGCCGGATGGACAGCTGCCTTCCTACGAATGGAATTTTAGTGATGTAAACCCGCCCGTGCAGGCATGGGCGGCGATGGAGATCTATGAAATTGAAAAAAAGATGAAGGGAAAGGGGGATATCGATTTCCTCAAAAAAGTATTTAATAAACTAACTATCAATTTTACCTGGTGGATCAACCGGAAAGACCTGAAGGGCGATAATATTTTTGAAGGCGGCTTTTTGGGGCTGGATAATATCGGGGTGTTTAATCGCAGCTATCATGATAAAGGGGAGATTCAGCTGGAGCAGGCGGATGGTACCAGCTGGATGGGGATCTATGCCCTCAATATGATGGATATTGCGTTGGAGATAGCGGTGGTGGATCCTTCTTTTGAAGATATGGTGACCAAGTTCTTTGAGCACTTTGTTTTAATAGCAGAAGCATTAAATGATCATGTATTGTGGAACGAGGAAGACCAGTTCTTTTATGATGTATTGTGTATGCGGGATGCGCCGCCCCAGCCGCTGAAGATTCGCTCTATTGTGGGCTTAACCTCCCTGTATGCGGTGAACATCATGACCCGGGACGTTTTTGAAAAGCTGCCCGACTTTAAGAAACGGTTTAGCTGGTTTAAAAATTACCGGCTGAAAAACGATCTCTTCTGGCCCAATGAAGAAAAAGGCGATGGTGAAGAAATGCTGATGTCGCTGGTGCAGCGCGACCGGCTAAAGGCCCTGTTGACGCGCTTGCTGGATGAAAGTGAATTTTTATCCGAAGGCGGCATCCGGGCATTGTCGAAGTATCATGAGGCCCATCCCTACTCGGTTACCATTAACGGGGAAGTGCATTCTATCCAGTATGACCCGGGTGATTCCACATCCGATATGTTTGGCGGTAACTCCAACTGGCGCGGACCGGTGTGGATCCCGATCAATTTTATCATCATCCAATCCATAAGAAGGCTGGGCAAGTTTTATCATGATTCGTTCCTGATGGAATATCCTACAGGGTCCGGCAATAAGATGAACCTGTTCCATATTTCAACGGAATTGTCCCGGCGGGTGATCAGCCTGTTTCAAAAAGACAAGGATGGCAACCGTCCTATATATGGGGAGTACAACTGGTTTTTCAATCTTCCCGAAAATCAGGACCTGATCCTGTTTTATGAATACTTTAATGGAGATTCCGGCCGCGGACTGGGTGCCAGTCATCAAACCGGCTGGTCGGCACTGGTGGCTGAGCTGATCAGCGAATTGGCGGATAAAGAATAGCGGTTTCAGGTTTAATGTTTCAAGTTTCAGGTCTGGTAACAAGGAAATGTATCTCAAACGCTCTGTTGATCCAGTGAGTAGAAAACGGGCAATACCGGCGGGTTGGGACATAAAAAAAGCATCGCGTTTTGTTTCAAAACCAGTTTCCTGATTTGTCACTTACTAACCCGATGCTTTTTTGCTTAAAATTCCGGGCGGGCTTTTGCGCTTACCTCGGGCCAAACGCCTCCATGCCTTTCGGTACTTCCGCTGTTTAACCTTTGATAAGGGCCCCCGTCCATGCTGTATTAAGCGAAGACGATTTCTGATTTCCCGGTATCAGGACCCGCCGCACACCTGCATTGTAGCTGGTGAATGGCTGTGCTGCTAAAACCAGGATGTCAAAGAATCTGTTGGTGCATTTAACAAAACCGCCTAATAAATTAATTGTTCTCATCAAATGCAATTTGAAGATACGATCTGCAAACGGCCGTTTCCAAATTTTTATTCCTATTGTTTTGCAGCTATTATGAACAAATTTATGCACTAAAAAAGGTAGTTGTTCACCCATGATCCCGGTTTTGAACGGGTTATGCACCATGAAATGCACACTTAAAACAGGGAGGGATCCCCGATGGGAAATTATTTATCTTTATAAAAACCTGGTACACAAAATGAACCGCTTTATAAAAACGGGAATATGGGCGGCTGGAGCAGGCCTTTTATTTGCAACTGCGATTTTGCTGACCCGGAAAAAGCAACCTGCTGCTACCCTGGCAACAAAAGAGGCTTCCCTGAAGCCGGGCAATGATTTTTATAACTATGCCTTCGGTATTCAGGTTCAAAACAACCCCTGGCCCAAAGACCAGTATGGAAATAGTTTTTTACTTCTGCAGGGTTTTAATGCGAAAGCCTTAAAATCAATACTGGAGAAAGCCAGTGCCAACAAAAAAACACCGGCCGGTTCGGTAGAAAAACGGGTGGGCGATTTTTATGCAGCAGGGATGGACACAGTGACGATTGAAAAACTGGGGTCTGTACCCATAAAGAACGAGCTGGCAGCGGTTGATGCCATAAAGACCTTACCGGAACTGGTCAAAAAAATGAATGCGCTCCGTATCAACGGTATCGCTTACCCTCTTTATGGTTTTTTTGTGGTTCCGGACCCCAAAAGTACAACAGTTACCATCTCCTACCTGGAACAGGGTGGCACCACATTGGCGCATAAGAACAATTATTTAAAGGATGATGCGCACTCCGTTGAGCTCCGCAAAAGATATTTAAAATACATTTCCACACTGCTGGATTTAACGCGCGCTTCTTCCAGAGAGGCACCCGCCCATGCGGCAATTATTTTTAATATAGAAAAACAACTGGCGGCAGCCCAGCCGGACCCCGTAGAAATGCGGGATATCACTAAAACGTATAATAAATTTTACCTGGACGATCTTTCCGGGATCACGCCGGGGCTGAACTGGAGAACAATCCTTGCAGAACTGGAAGTAAAAGAACAGGATAGTGTGCTGGTAAGCAGCCCCGCATTTTTTACTGCAATAGCCGGGCTGTTAAAAACGATTCCGCTTGATAGTTGGAAACTGTATTTGAAATGGAACATTCTGAAAGAAGCAGCCCCATATTTGAGTGCTCCTTTTACAAGGGCAAATCTGGCTTTTACGACACCTGATAAAAGGCTGGGTACACCGCGCGGGGAGTGGCTTTCCGCATTAACCGATGGCAGCATCGGAGAGCTGCTGGGGCAGTTGTATGTAAAGGAATATTTTGAGCCGGCAACAAAAGTCAGGGTGGAAGAAATGGTAGCCAACCTGAGAAAAGCATTTGAAATAAGGATAAAGGGGCTGAACTGGATGGGGACAGCTACCAAACAAAAAGCATTGTCCAAGCTGGCGGCCATCCGCCTCAAAATTGGCCACCCGGATAAATGGGAAAACTACCAGGGGCTGGAAATAGGCCGGGGCACATTTTTTAAAAACATACAAAATGTGCGCAGCTGGCAATATCATTTCATGATCAGCGGGTTGGGAAAACCGGCAGACCGGGAGCGCTGGGAAACAACGCCGTCAGCAGTGAATGCTTATTACAACCCGGTGCGGAATGAAATGGTTATTCCGGCAGGCATCCTTCAGCCCCCCTTCTTTGATCCCCATGCAGATGACGCGGTGAACTACGGTGCAATCGGTACGCTGATAGGACATGAAATGGCGCATGCATTTGATGATAACGGCAGCCGGTTTGATGCAGATGGCACGCTCCGGAACTGGTGGACCCCCGAGGACCGGAAACGATTTGATGCAAAAGCAGCGATGCTGGTAAAGCAGTTTGATGGCTATACCGTGCTGGACAGCATTCATGTAAACGGGAGATTGACTTTGGGAGAAAATATTGCAGACCTGGGCGGCCTGAATGTGGCTTATGATGCCTTTAAAATGACGCGGGAAGGCAGATGGGACCGGAAAATTGGCGGACTTACCCCGGACCAGCGTTTCTTTCTTTCCTGGGCACAGCTCTGGAAGGAATATATTGACGATATGAACCTGGCACAAATGATCCTTACAAACCAACATCCGCCGGGCCGATACCGGACCATTGGCCCACTGGTGAATACGGATGCCTGGTACCAGGCATTTGATGTAAAGCCGGGGGAGAAATTGTATAAGAAGCCGGGAAACCGGATCCGGATTTGGTAAACACGCCGGCTCTGTAAAACAAATAGAGCCCTCATCCCGGAGATCTTGTTGATGACCGGAATAAATGATGCTCCTGTTTCTATCCGGGGGAAACAGCGGTTGTTTTGAAAATTTAAAACAGACAAGCGTTGCTAATTGAAAAATATTTATTTTCACACCCTAATTTATCTGCATAATGAATCAAATTTTAAAAATAGGGGTTGCAGGCGTCAGCGCCTGTTTTTTATGGGCCGGCCAGCCGCTGCAGGCACAGAAGCAGCTATTTATAGATCCTGCAAATATGGACCCTTCAGTAAAACCCGGGAACGATTTTTACGAATATGCCAGCGGCACCTGGGTAAAAAATAACCCGGTGCCGGCTAAGGAAACCCGTTGGGGAAGTTTTAATGTACTGCGCGATTTTAATATCAACGCCGTAAAATCGATCCTGGAGAAAGCCCGGGCCGACAAAAGCGCCCCGGCAGGTTCTGTTGAAAAACGGGTAGGGGATTTTTATGCGGCAGGTATGGATAGTGCCGCCATTGAAAAGCTCGGCTATAATCCCATAAAAAAAGACCTGGCTTCCATAACCGTAATAAAAACATTGCCGGAATTGCTGCAAAAAATCAACCAGCTCCGCAGCAACGGTATCGCATCACCATTGTATGGATTCTACGTGGGACAGGACCGTAAGAATGTGGAAGTGATGATCCCCCAGTTAAGCCAGGGAGGAACATCGCTGCCAGACAGGGACAATTATTTAAAAGACGATCAGCGGTCGGTGCAGATACGCGCGGCTTTTGCAAAATATGTTTCCAGGTTGTTTGAGCTGACGGGAACATCCTCTCAACGGGCATCGGCAAATGCCGCAACCATTTTTAATATTGAAAAACAACTGGCCGAAGCGCAGCTGAGCCGGGTGGAAATGCGCGATGCCTATAAAACCTATAATAAATTCTTGCTGGGTGATCTTTCCGGAACGACCCCCGGTCTTGACTGGAAAACGACCTTGCCGGAACTGGGCGTAAAAGGCCAGGACAGTGTGCTGGTGAATAACCCGGCATTTTTTACAAAGGCTGCCGGCCTTTTAAAAACGGTTCCGCTTAACGACTGGAAGGTTTACCTGCAATGGAATATCCTGAAAGGTGCAGCGCCCTATCTGAGCACTGCTTTTGTAAATGCGAACTTCGCTTTTACGCAAGCGCTCACCGGACAAAAGATCCAAACACCACGCTGGCAGCGGATGTCCTCGTTAACAGATGGTAATATAGGAGAACTGCTGGGACAGTTATACGTAAAGGAATATTTTAAACCCGCGGCCAAAGCAAGAATGGAAGAACTGGTGGCCAATCTCCGCAAAGCCTTTGCGATCCGGATCAAAGGGCTGGATTGGATGAGTGCCGCTACTAAGGAAAAAGCGCTGGCAAAGCTGGCGGCCTTCCGGCCTAAGATTGCTTACCCCGATAAATGGGAAAATTATGAGGGATTGACTATCGATCGTAGCAATTTTTTTCAGAACATAAGAAGTGTAAATAACTGGGGCTATCATTTTATGATCGGCCGCCTTGGAAAACCGGTAGACAGGGACCGCTGGGGCATGACGCCGCCAACGGTAAATGCGTATTATAGCGCTACGCTTAATGAGATCGTTTTTCCCGCCGGTATCTTGCAGTTTCCCTTCTTTGACCCCAATGCAGATGACGCCGTAAATTATGGAGGGATTGGTGCGGTAATCGGGCATGAAATGTCGCATGGCTTTGATGATAATGGAAGCAAATATGATGCAGATGGTACGCTGAGGAACTGGTGGACAGATGAAGACCGGAAAAAATTTGATGCGAAGGCCGCAGCGCTTGCAAGCCAGTTTGACGGCTATACCGTGCTGGACACTATTCATGTAAATGGGAAACTGACCCTGGGCGAAAATATAGGCGACCTGGGTGGAATGAACGTGGCTTACGAAGCGTTTAAGATGACCCAACAAGGACAATCAAATAAAAAGATAGATGGCTTTACGTCCGACCAACGCTTCTTCCTCGCCTGGGCGCAGGTATGGAGAGGAAATATTCTTCCCGAAACCGCCGCTCAGTTCATTTTAACGGACCCGCATTCCCCCGGGCCTTACCGCACCATTGGCCCGCTGGTGAATATGGATGCCTGGTATAAAGCATTTGATGTAAAAGAAGGTGATAAGCTGTACAAAAAACCGGAAGACAGGATCCGGATCTGGTAAGGCCTCCCCGGAGGAGGAATATCAAATGTTGAATATCCAATTTAAAATGTAGAAGTGGGGGAAGGGAGCGTTCCAGGTTTCAGGTTGGGATCCGTTCCTACGTCTGATGTCTGATGTCTGATGTCTGATGTCTGATGTCTGATGTCTGATGTCTGATGTGAACCTTCTAAGGTACGAAAGAGCCGGTTAGTATCAATGGTCGATAGTCGATGGTCGATGGTCAATAGTTCATGGAGTATAAAGCAGGATCCAACCTGAAACTTGAAACCTACAAAGACCCCGGTTAATACTGAACCTCAAACCTCAAATTAAAAAACGAAGACTTCGTCAATCCCCCGGCTCTCATTTACACATTTACACATTTTCAAATCTTCAAATTAGTATGAATATCCGGTTAGAATCAATGGGCAATGGTCAATCAATGTCGTTTACTTAAGCCAGATGTTGAGCCCCGAAGACGTAAAACGGGGAAGGGTTTTGGGGCATCATGCGCATCAAGTTAATTTTGCCCCCCGGGGAGCTGCAGCGCAGCGCTGATCCTGTTAGTAAGCAACAATACGGGTAATAAAGGTGCAGCGCACCGGTAATTATTGCAGTTTGTATAAGCCTGGTGACGAAATTACCGCCGCGCTGCGGCTATGTGAGGTTTTGGGCGCTCATTATTATAAGGTTTAACGGCGCGCTGCGCCTATATGCCACTGGAACATTTTTTCTATCTTGATGCCAATGCGATGCATCGGAAGTGAGCCATATAATTGGAGATCCGCGCGCTAAGGAAACGGCATTGAATAGTTAATAGTCAATGGTCGATAGTCAATGGTCAATAGTTCATGGAGTATAAACCCCGATCCAACCCGAAACTTGAAACCTGGAACTTTAACTGAAACCTGAAACGTCAAACAAAAAACATCAAACGTCAAACAAAAAACCGAAGACTTCGTCAATCCCCCGCTCTCATTTCCACATTTCCGCATTTTCAAATCTTCAAATTCTCAAATTCTCACATTCCCGCGGGGTACCTACCTTTGCGACACTTTATGATTAAGCTTATTGTTACAGACCTGGACGGATCTCTATTAAATGACAAAAAAGAACTGCCTCAGGAGTTCTGGGATCTCGAAAAACAACTGGTACAGCAAAACATAGTGTTGGGTATTGCCAGCGGCCGGCCGCATCATAACCTGCTGGCGCTGTTTGCACCCATAAAAGATCGTACTTATTTTTTATCGGACAACGGAAGTTTTGTAACCTACAGGGGGGAAGAATTACTGGTGAAAATGCTGGACCCGGAGGCTGTTACCACTCTGGTGCAAAAGGCCCGGGAACTGAATAAGGTATATCCGGTGCTTTGTGGAAAAGACAGGGCCTATATGGAAGATAATGATGAAACCCTGTTACAGCAGGCATTGCAGTACTATCAGCATTACCAGATTGTTCCGGACCTTACAAAGGTTACAGCTCCTATTTTAAAAGTCTCCCTCTGCGACCTGGTCAATGCGGAAACCAACAGTTATCCGCATTTCAGACAGTTTGAAGCCACATACAAAGTTGCGGTTGCCGGTGAGCGCTGGCTCGATTTTACGGCCCTTAATGCCAATAAGGGCATTGCTATCAAACTGTTACAGGAGCAGTTAGGGATTGGATACGACCAAACCCTGGTGTTTGGAGACTATATGAACGACCTGGAGATGATGGAAGCAGCAAAATACAGCTATGCCATGAAGAACGCACACCCGGGGATTATTGCCGCGGCGGCCTATGTTACAGAATTTGATAATAACGAAGAGGGGGTGGTGCATACTATAAAAAAGTTGTTGGGGTATTAGCATTCCGGTACTCTCCTCGGGTGTAAGAAAAAATCATTATACATAGGGTTTGTTTTTCCCTGGGATTATTTTTCGTTGTGCAACGGGCGGAATGCAATTGTTTTTTATACCCTGATATGCTAAAAAAAGTTAAATAATGGGGCGTGGAGCAACAAAACAGTTTTGAGAGCGTCATATAGTTGATAAGGTTATACGATTGCAATTAAAAGAATTCAGCATTGATAAAATTGATTACAGCGTTTTTCCTGGTCCTTTTTTCAGGGAGTATGTCAGCACAAACACCAAAGGTTCAAAACCGGCTGGAGTGGTTTGAGAAAGGAACTATTATCCAGGGAGTTTCCATTAATAATGATGGAGATCGGCTGGTTTTTGTAAAACGGCTCCGTGATACAAGCGGCTTACAGGATAAAACAATTGCAGCAGAAAAAGGCGTGGAGAACCTGCTTCCGGCCGGGGGCGATACCCGCCGGCGGCTGGATCCGGTTATCGTGTATTATAACATGGCCAATCGCCGCCAGATGCTGCTGGACTATGGCTGGAGTCCCAGATTTTCGCCCAATAGCAACCGGGTTGTCTATGCACACCAGGAAAAACCCCTGGGCAACGCAAGAATCGTAGCCGGATCGCTTGGAGGAAATGATATCCGCATCTTTGATTTACAATCAAAAAAAACAACGGTGGTTGTGGCGGCTCCCCGCGGCTTTTTAATGGAGCCGGTATTTACTGATTCCGCCCGGATCATCTACAAAACGGGGGATGCAGTAAACGGACCCTATGCTGCAGGCATCTCCTTTAGCAGATACAACCTGGTTACCAAAAAAACAGAATTATTGCGGGGTGCAAGGATCCAGCACCGGCTGTATGACCTGATGGGGGAGGTATACGGCTCAGGCAATCAATATGCTTTTACGGTATATAGCCCGCAGGATTCGGCACCGGGACTTGCCAATGAGTACGCCCATTTACTGATGCGGGGTAATGATACGCTGCACCAGTTTGGCATTCGCCATTTCAGTAACCTGGATTTCAAGTTTGCGCTGCTTCCCCGGAACCAGCTGGTTTATTTGGACGACAACCACCTGATGACGGAAGATACCAGCTTTCTCGCTTATTATCAGGCCGGGAAGCTGATAGCAAAGAAGCCGGTTGATTTTGAATTTGTAAAAGCCTGGCTGAGCCCGGATGGGCGGTTTCTATTTTATACGAATAATAAACAGGAAGCTTTCGTGGTAAGAATCAGTGATTTTTCAAAAACGCAGTTACCGCTTGCAAAGAAGGAAATCCACTCCGTGGTTTGGGCCAGTGATGGAGGGCAGGTGGCCATTGTGCAGGATCATGATGCCATTATAGGAACAGATATCCTGCGCCTGTTTACCGTAAATTAAAATGAAGGTTATTTCTTTCCGCTTTTCCGGATGGAGGGCTCAATATCTTCTTTCCACTTCTTATATTCTTCTGCGCTTAGCGCTTTCTTAAGCTGGCTGTCCCGCTCTGTAAAAAGGCGGTCGTTTTGTTTCCGAACGCTCTGGTAGTCCTGCTGCAGTCCCTGCGCCAATGTGGATGAACCCTGTATATTGTTACGAAGCTTATCCTGCGCCGCATAGAAATCCGTAAAAATGGTTTCAATACTGCTCCTTTTTGCCTTGTCTGGTTTAATGGTTGTGTCAAATTTTGCCAGGACTGTATTCACCTTATCCGCAACTCCTTCTTTTTGGGCATGAAGGGTGGTGTTCAATGCCAAAAGCAGGCCTAAAACGAGGATAAAACTGTTTCTCATGTTACAAAATTATACTATTTGATACCATTTATATACTACAAGAGGTATTTTGCAGGTAAGAAAGTTGCAAGGGGGGGTGATTTTTATTTATTTGGAGCTCCCGGGGGGAATGGGGCGCCCGTTTCTGCCCTGCCGGATGATCTTGGTCATGAGGGAGTCATATTTTGGTTGCTGCTCAGGGGTGCAGATGGCGCGGGTGGCTTTGAAATGATGAAACGATTTTATTTCTGCCTGTTTTTGCAGGATGGCGATAGAATCTGCGAGGGCTTCTACCGTGCTGTCCGCAACAACGGGTTGCCTGGTCAGATCAAAAAGGTGTTGCTTTATCTTCCGGATCTGTTCCATATCCGCTTTGGCGCCGGCCCATTGTTTTTGTTTGAGTTGTTTAAATTGTTCGATCTGGTTATCCGTAAATCCCACTTCATTTTTCAGGGCTGCAGTAAACCCTTCGCGTTCCCTCTCGGGGTGCGGCTTTTTTGAAAAAAAGAAGGTATATGCCAGCAATGCCAGATTGGTGATCAGCAGCAGTGCGATGATAAAAATAAGGGTTCTGTTACGTGCCGAATTGTTCATTCCTGTTATTTGTTAAAATCATAGCTGGTATTGGACGCCAGGATAAAATTTTCATTTTGCAGAATATCCGATTCTGTTCCTGCTGTGAATACCGTCTCGGTCTTTTGCTTGCTGTTTGCATCTATAATAAGATACACGTTCACCGTAACAACCGACAACAGGCAACAGATAGCTACCACCGGCTTTGCAATGATGCTGCTGGTCCTTGTCCAGAAATTGGATTCCTCATTCAGGCGTGCCCGTACCCTTGTGTACATAAAAGGCCTTGCTTCGGCTCCTTTTATACCATCAAGGCTGTTAAGGATGGCTTCTATATGATTTTGTTCTTTCATCAATAAACGGATTTAACATGTTTGATGATGCCTACTATACCCTAAATATATCTGATTAAATAGTATTTGACGTCTTTTTTAAACTTTTCTTTTACTCCCGGGGTTTGTAATCCTTTTCGAGGATCTTTCTCAGGTTGTTCTTTGCCCGGTGTAGCAAGGATTCAACAGAAGATACCGAGGTTTGCAACACTTCACTTACTTCCTGATAGCTAAGGCCCTCCACTTTATTCAGAATAAATGCGATACGCTGATTCTCAGGTAGTTGGTCGATCGCTTTAAACAGAATCGAAGCATTTTCCTTTTTGTCCAATACTACGCCCGGATGCTGAAAGTCCGGCGGGTTTATCACAACCTGGCTGTCGTCTCCAAAAATGCTACGTACAAAACCAAACCGCTTTTTCCGCTTCTTTTTCCGTTCAAAGTCCAGCGATTTGGTGGTGGCTATCCGGTAGATCCAGGTAGACAATTTGGATTCCCCTTTAAAAGCGTGGATCGATTGAAATACCTGTACAAATACTTCCTGTGCAATATCCTCCGCATCGGCTTCACTCTTTACAATTGCCAGGCAGGTGTTGTAAACCATATTCTGGTAGCTGTCCACCACTTCTTTAAACGCGGCTTCATTGCCCTGCCTTAATTCCTGTACAAGTATTTCTTCTTTCAGCAATGTAATACCGGTTAATTCAGCGATATTACAAAAAAAATAAATAGTACCGGCTAAAACATTGGTCCGCCGGGGCGGCCGCCACCGTGCATCATACCCGGAGGGCCTCCCTGCCATTCGCGTCTGCGCTCACCGCCTTCTTCACGGGTAGATGTTCTTCCTTTTCCAAAATTGCGCAGGCTATACGTAAAGGTGAGCATAAAGTACTGGCGCAATACCATGTTACGGGCATCGGTAATATAGTTGGCATTTACGGTCCTCGAAATGCTCTGATTCTGGTTTAGCAGGTCAAAAACGGAAAGCTTCAGTTCTCCCGCCTGCTTTTTCAGGAATTTTTTGCCGATGCCTGCATTCCACAGCCAGAAAGATTGATTCATGCCGGCCGTCAAACCGGAATAGTTCTGGTAAGAAAGGTCATTTTGAAGGAACCATCCATTTTTTGAAAGCAGGTTCGCAAAAAAACCTCCCGTTTGGGTTACATAGCGGTTGGCTGTAGTGCGCTGGTCGGTGCTGGTAGTATTGTTGAACTGGGCATTGTAGGATAAGCTGAAATCCACATATTCACTAACATTGCTGCCCAGTACCAGGCCGGCAGAGATACCTTGGTTGGTCGTGCGGGTGCTTTGGTAGTCGATCATGCCGGGCGCCTCCTGGTAGGTATACCCGGTATTGATGTTCAGGTTTGATTTTATTGGTTTCAGCGGCAGACTATAGGTTAGGAAAGTATTGAGGTTTTTATACCCGTTCATATTGACAGGTTTGCTGAACTGAGCGCCTTTCTTGATCTCAACTCCGTTAATTACGGAGTCCTGCATTGGAAAATAGGTAGCTGTAGTAATATAGTTATTGGACAGCTGGCCAAATATATTCAGAAAAAAGCTTTGGCTGTTGCGGGTATTTGTATAAGAATACCTTGCAGAGCCCCAGTTGGTGGTGGTTTGCTTTAGTTCGGGATTACCGCTGCTGATACTCAACGCATTGCTGGCGTCTACAACGTCCTGCAGCTGGTTAATGCTGGGGAAGTCATTGCGCATGCGGTAAAAAATGCGGAAATTACTATACCGTCCAATTTTCTTCATCCATCTCAGGTTGGGTAATACCGTATTAAAGGTCTGATTTACGGTAGAAGTAGTCGGATATACCCGGGTACTTTGCAACAGGGTGTTCTCAAAATCGAGCCCTACAGAAAACTGGTTATCCCTGCTTTTCCCAAGCCTATAATCCACTTCACCGGTATGGGTTTTAATGGTGTTGTCAAATTTGTTGGATTGCAGCTGGTTAAAATCATTGTACCCGTTTCCATCGTAATCAAAAGTTTCCTGGTCTGCCTTGTTTTTTTGTACCTGGTAGCTATATTCAAACTGGAACATTCCCTGCTGGCCTACGGGTTCCGTATAAGTAGCACGGCTCCGGTACTGGTTCCCGTTTGTATTGTTATTGCGATACTGGTTTACCAGCGAGTCCAGGCGCGTTCCGGAGTTATAATAGTTCAACATATTATAATTGAAAGCGGAGCCATCGTTTTTGCTATGTGAGGTCTGCAAACCGATAGAGAAGGTTCTGCCCTGTTTGGCAAAAGAGTGGCGGTACATCAGGTTGTTGTTGATGTTGAACCCGTTCCGGTTGTTGCTGGAATGCCCGTTCGCATTATTTAATGAGTCAATGCTTCCTCCATCTGGCAAGAGGTAGGTATGTGTTTCCGATTGTGCATTGGAGCTATTATTCTGGAAACTCAGGCTGGGGATGAAATAGATGGAGTTATTGGAATCAATCTTGTATTCCAGACGCATATTAAAGCGATGGTTATTATTATTTGCTGTATTGAAATTCTTGCTGTTGACAAACCTGGAGTTGGTAAGGTATTGCGTATTGGTTTCGGACTCATTGGTAGAGTACTGGTTGTTGAAGAAATAGCTGGCTGCTACATCCACTTTCTTTCCCCATTTATCACCATAGTTCACGCCAAAAGCGTTGGTTTTGCTGATACCGGGGGTAAGGCCTACCATAAAATCGCCACCGCCGCCACGGTAACCACCCCCACCGCCGCCTCTTCCGCCACCGCGCCCGCCGCTTGAGGTAACACCCAGCAGATCCTGCTGCGCAAAATTTTGCTGGTTGATATTATTAAAGTTTCCTACCAGGGAGATCCGCCGGCTGCCGTTAAAAAGGCTGGTATTACCGCCCGCGGTATAACGGCTGTCTGTGCCATAGCCCGCAAAAATACGCCCGAATTGGCCGTTCCGGATGCCGGATTTGGTAACAATGTTGATCGATTTCTGGGAATTTCCGTCATCAAAGCCGGTTAACTGCGCCTGGTCGCTCATGCGGTCAAAAACCTGTATTTTGTCTACCACCTCAGAAGGGAGGTTCCGGATCGCCATTGTGGCATCATCACCAAAAAAGTCTTTTCCGTCTACCGTTACCTTTTTTACGGCTTCTCCCTGGGCAGTTACGCTTCCGCTGCGGTCTACAGTAATGCCCGGCATTTTTTTGATAAGATCCTCTACGGTGGCATCCGGGTTGGTCTTATACTGGCTGGCGCTAAATTGGGTAGTGTCTCCTTTTTGGGATACGGCAGGAGCGGTAGCAACAATCACTACTCCCTGCAGGGTGGTGGTTTTTTTGGGAATGTATACATCCCCCAGGTCAACATCCCGAAGGGTATCCGAAAGCGTGATGGTGGTGTCCAGGTTTTCAAAACCAATGGAGGTGGCTGATAAAATATAAGCGCCCAGGCTGAGATTGCCAAAGCTGAATTTTCCTTCTTTATCGGAAACGGTGGATGCTTTTACAGTGGCATCGGCAGCGTTTTTCAACTGCACAGTAGCGCCATTTACAATGGTGCCTTCCACCGGGTCCATTAAAGTGCCCTTTATGGATTGGCTGTTTACAACGATTCCGGTCATCACAAAAACGAACAATAGTACAATATGCTTCATAAATATGGGATAAAGTTCATTGGACGATGAAAAAGGTTTAAACTTTCGGTTTGTATTTTTGTTTGCTACTCAAAAGATTGATAATTAGCTGCCGGTTTTGCCGCTGGCGGGAGCCGGATCAAGAAAATTCTATTTTTAAACAGATTCTTAGAAAAAGTCATTTATCTTGCGGCTTTTAAAAAATGACCATGGAGTATAATAAGTTAGTTGCTGTTAGTGGATTATCGGGCTTATTTGAGCTGATCAGCAGTAAAAATGACGGAGCCATTGTGCGCTCCCTGAATGATAAAACAACCAAATTTGCGTCTTCCCGCATTCATCAGTTTTCCCACCTGGAAAGCATTGAGATCTATACAGTAAGGGATAATGTAAACCTGGCAGATGTATTCAATATCATGAAGGCGGATGCTACGCCCCTGCCGGATGCAAAAGATGATAAAGCGGTGAAGGCCTATTTTGAGAAGGTATATGCCGATATGGATTTTGACCGGGTATATGTTTCTGATATGAAGAAAATCGTTAAGTGGTTCGATCAGCTGCAGAAAAATAATATTGAAGTTAAATTAACCCAGGCAGAAGAAGAAGAAGAAACTGCAGCTCCGGAAGTGGCGGAAGAAACAGAAGCGGCACCGGCTAAAAAGAAGCCTGCAGCAAAGGATAAGGAAGAAAAAGCGGTAACAGCCGAAGAAGGCGAAACCAGCAAAAAAGAGAAGGCGCCGGCCAAGAAAGCCGCGGCAAAAAAAGCTGCCAAAAAGAAGGAAGATTAATCACCGGATTATATTGTTATTGATATGGCCCCCGCTATTGCGGGGGCGTATTGTTTGGGATGGTTTGCTTTTTATAAAGTATATTGCTGTTCCCCGTTCCCGGGAGCGTTTTATCCGTTAGCCCCCGCTGTAAAACATCAAAAAAATAATGAACATGAAATTAGATGCAAATATTCAACCGTTAAAACGGAGCTTTTTGGCGGAAAATTTTAAGATAACGGACTGGAATACCCTGGAGCCTTATTTTAAGGATCTTGCAGAACGGGCACTTACCAACCGGGAGGAGCTGGATCAGTGGCTGAAGGATACGAGTGAACTGGAGGCGGTGGTAAGCGAAGAAGCCTGCTGGCGCCAGATCAATATGACGCGGGATACAACGGATACCGCACTGGCCGAATCCTTTACGTTTTTTATGACGGAAATTCAGCCTAAAATGCAGCCCTATGCCGATCAGCTGAACCGGAAATTGATCGGTAACCCGCTTTCGGCCGAACTCACTGGCCCCGGGTATTTTACCTATCTGCGGAATGTGAAGAAAAATATTGAATTGTTTCGCGAAGAAAATATCCTCCTGCAATCGGAGCTGGCAGTAGAGGCGCAGCAATTTGGCGCCATTGCGGGCAAAATGACGGTTACGGTAAATGACCGGGAATACACCCTGCAGCAGGCGGCCAAATTTCTTGAAAACCCGGACCGGGCCCTGCGCGAAAGCGTATACCGGAAAATTGGGGAGCGCCGGCTACAGGACAAGGAGGCGCTGGACGACCTTTTTGATACACTGCTCAAGAAGCGGCACCAGGTGGCCATCAATGCCGGATTTGAAAATTACCGGGATTATCGATTTGCCGAACTGGGCCGTTTTGATTACAGCAAGGAAAACTGTTTTCAGTTTCACGAGGCTGTAAAGGAGCATGTGCTGCCGCTGGTGGATCAGATCTACCGGCAAAAAAAAGAAAAGCTGGGGCTGGAGCAGCTGCGCCCCTGGGATATCGATGCAGAACCGGAAGGAACCGAACCATTGCGGCCCTTTAGTACCGGGAGTGAGTTGGTTGAAAAAGCCATACAATGTTTTAATGCATTGAATCCCTTCTTTGGAGACTGTTTGCGCAGGATGAACGAAATGGGAAGGCTTGACCTGGAAAGCCGTAAGGGTAAGGCCCCCGGCGGATATAACTGCCCGCTGGCAGAAACGGGCGCCCCCTTTATATTTATGAATGCCGCAGGTACGATGGATGATGTAACAACGATGGTGCATGAGGGCGGCCATGCCATTCATTCCTTTTTAACCCACCCGCTGCCATTGTCGGCCTTTAAAGAATATCCAACGGAGATTGCCGAAGTAGCCAGCATGAGTATGGAACTGTTTAGCATGGAGCATTGGACCGGATTTTTTAAAACACCGGAAGAATTAAAACGGGCGCATGAACAGCAACTGGAGCGGGTATTGACGATCTTTCCATGGATTGCCACAATTGACCAGTTTCAACATTGGATTTATGAACACCCAACCCATACGCGGCAGGAGCGGCAGGCGGCCTGGCAACGGATCCTGGCTTCCTTCACCCCCCCAACGCTGGATACCGGCGGGCTTGAGGATTACCGGAATTTTAGCTGGCAGCGCCAGCTGCATTTATATGAAGTGCCGTTTTATTATATCGAATACGGTATTGCCCAGTTGGGGGCCATTGGCCTCTGGCAGCAATATAAAATCAATAAAGAGGAAGCGCTGGATCATTATGTACAGGCGCTTAGCCTGGGTGGCACCGAACCGCTGCCCCGGCTTTTTGAGGCAGCAGGGCTAAGATTCGATCTGTCTCCGGATCATATCAAAGGGCTCATGGAATTTGTAAAGAAGGAGTTGGACGGGCTTAAATAGTTATTTATTGTTTGCGGTAATGGCAAATGTGATGGGCTGCATTTTGTAGGCTTTAATAGAGCGGCCATATTTTTGGGCGGGAGTCCATTTCCCCGAACCCCGGATTACCCCAACTGCCTCATTCTCCATCCCGTATCCATTGCTGGATATTGCCTTTATATCCAGCAGTCGCCCATCTTTGTCAACGATAAATTTAACCATAACCTGGTACCTTCCTTCTGGTGCACCATTTTTTATGGGTACTTTAGCATCAAGAGCACGGGTCAGGTAAGCCCTCCAGGCCTTTGGCCCGCCCGGAAAGGCAGCCTCTTTATCCTCACGGGTATAAAGGCTGTCGCCATTGGTTACCGAGCCATCGGCCCGGTAGATCTTCTCAATACCCGTATTGCCGGAAAAAACAAATGCCCGTAGCTTATGGCCGGTTGTGTCGTATCTGATATCCTGCATGGTATTAAGAACGCTGTCTGTAATGATTTCGTTAAGGATGATGTTGCCTTTAGAATACCGGAATGTTTTTTTAACGGCAACTGCGCCCTTTTTATAAATGATGGAGTCAGTTTGCCGGCCCATACTATCCCATTTCTGAGTAAGGCCTTCCTGTACATTGAATACATAGGACTTCATCTGTTGTATATTACCATTTGGGTAATAGTCGATACTTTTCCCATGTAACACTTGCAGGGATGAGTCGGTATATGCGGCGGAAAACAGTTTTTGATCATTGAGCACTAAATGAAAATCGACCCACACCGCGGAGTCCTGTTTTACTCCTTTTCCATAGATAAAAGCATTTTGCTTTTGCGTGGGAGACAAGGTAACGTCAAGATAATAAGCGTACCGTTTGTTTTGGCCATTTAGGGGAAGCGACACCAGCATTATCAAAGCAGCAAGAATGGTTTTCATATTGAACGTATTTGACTATTTCAAATATATACAACTAGCGGTACATTTTCCTGCAGGCTCATATATTATTTGAGCAGGAAAAACAAAGGCTGTATCAAAGATAACTTTAATACAGCCTCATATAATAAATGGAAGATTTGTTTAAAACCCGCTGATATCCAGTCTGCCGCCGGTAACGCATTTGCCCTTGAGCGAAGCTGTGGGAATGGCTGCGGAAAGGATCGCGTTTTTGATTTGAGTTGCGCTGGCGCCCGGGTGTGTGGATGCATACAATGCGGCTGCGCCTGCTACGTGCGGCGCTGCCATGGAAGTACCGCTCATACCCCCATAAGTGTTATTGAGGTAGGTAGAAACAATCGATTCCCCGGGAGCGCCAATATCCACTGTTTTAGCGCCGTAGTTGGAAAAAGAGGAAAGTCCCCCCGCCTGGTTAATGGAGGCAACAGAGATGATGTTGTTCAATTTATAACTTGCCGGGTACATAGCTGTTTTATCGTTATTGGCGGCGCTATTGCCTGCGGCGGCAATAATCAGGATTCCGGCCTTGCCCGCTCTTTTTATAGCCGCTTCCAGATTTTTGGATTTATCCGTTCCTCCCCAGGAACAGCAAAGCGCTACGATGTTCAGCTTCTGTTTTACTTTTAATGCAATTAAATAGTCGATAGCCTGCACCGCCGAAAAAGTATTGCCGGTACGGCCTTCAATAAATTTTGTTCCCAACAGCTTTACATTCCACACAACACCGGCCACGCCAATGCCATTACCGCCTTCGGCGCCAATAATGCCGGCCACATGGGTGCCATGGGAGTCGGAACCCTTATAAATCTCCGCATCATTATTGTAAAAGTTCCAGCCGTAAACGTCATCGATATACCCGTTGTGATCGTCATCAATGCCGTTGCCGGGAATTTCACCAGGATTAACGCCAGCGTTATTTTTCAGGTCATCATGCTGGTACATATATCCCTGGTCAACAACACCAATATATACATCAGAACCTCCTGTTTTATGGTTGGTCCATGCGGTACTGGCCTGGCATCCGTACCCGCCGGACTGCATGTTCCACTGTGCGTTGGTAAAATAGGGATCATTGGCAACTTCTGTAGTATGATAGATATAGTTGGGTTCAACGAAATCAATATCCGGCTCATTTTTAACATTATCGATTGCCGAAAGCAGTTCTGCTGATGTTTCAACCAGGTCGATCGCACCCTCGTCCTCAAACCCGGGAATGGCACTGGAATTGATTTTGTTTTTGTATTTGCCTTTTAGTTTGGTAAGGATGTTTGCTTTTGCTTTGGCCGAAGCCCCGTCTTTGAATTTTATCAGCAGCTGCCCCGGAACATACGCATCGGTTTGCCCTGGTTGCAGGTGAGATTGTTGAGCTTTGGAGGCAGAAAGGGCGGCCGGCTGCATTGCTTCGGATAGGGAACTGCTTTTTTGACAACTGTAAAGGCACAGGCCGATACACAAACCCATAGTGAGTTTAAATGATTCTCTGATCATCATGGTTTAGAGTTTAAAAATGTTTATTAAAGGGCCGGAACATTGGGCTAAATGTTCCCGGGCTGACGCGAAAGTATTAACAAAATATGATATTTGAACAGTTGCAGCCTTATATCACAACATTTATTTTTACTCCTGATTTTTTATATATCTTTATATACAGCAAGGCTGCTGTTTTTTTATTGAAGGCAATAGTCGTAAGCGTAATGCGGCCGGCAAATATTTTGTACAATTTTTAAAATGGAGTATATGAAAAAATTATTATTTCTTCTGGCAGGGGCCTGTTTGGTAACGGGTGTATTTGCCCAAAATGGCGAAAAGAAAAAGCCGGCAAGTCCCCCGGCTGCTGTTTCAAAAACCGTTAAATCCGGTGTAACTATTTCCATAAATTATAGTCAGCCCTCAGTAAAAGGTCGTACCATTGGCAAGGATGTTGAGCCCAAAGATGGCACCGTATGGCGCGCGGGAGCCAATAAAACAACGCTTTTTGAAATCAGTAAGGATGTTGCCGTTGAAGGAAAATCCCTGCCCGCCGGTAAATATGGTTTACACGTGCTGACCAATGATGGAAGCTGGACCTTTATCTTCAGCAAAAAATGGGATCAGTGGGGCACGGAGTATAACGAGGCGGATGATGCGCTTCGGGTAACCGTAAAAAGCAAAAAACCTGCAAAGTTCTCTGAGGCATTAACCTATACCATCGGCAATAATGGCCGGGTAGCTCTTTTATGGGGCGACCATGAGGCGGGTTTCACTGTAAAATAATTCATGACCTTATAACAGATTGTCTGGGAAGGCCAATCCTTTGGGATGTGGCCTTTTTTAGTGACAAAGACGAATGGGTTTTCCCGCTAAATTTGCACCAATGAACAGAGTTGTGATCACCGGTCGTGGAATTTATTCCTGTATTGGAAAAAATCTCGGGGAGGTAAAAGAATCCTTGTACCAGGGAAGATCGGGAATCATATTTGACCCGGTCCGCAAGGAATTTGGCTACCGCTCGGCCCTTACCGGTTTTGTAGAACGGCCCTCTTTAAAAGGGTTGCTGGACCGGCGCTCCCGGATCATGCTCCCCGAAGAGGGTGAGTATGCCTATATGGCTACGATTGAAGCCCTCCAGGAAGCCGGTCTTTCCGAGGAAGACCTGGCACGGCTGGAGCCGGGCATTCTGTATGGAAATGACAGCTCCGCTAAAGCGGTAATTGAATCCACCGACCTGATCCGCGAAAAAAAAGATACCATGCTGGTGGGCTCGGCAGCCGTATTTCAAACGCTGAACTCCACGGTTACGATGAACCTGGCCACCATTTTTAAACTGAAGGGGATCAATTTAACCGTAAGTGCGGCCTGTGCCAGTGGCTCCCATTCTATCGGGTTGGCTTATATCCTGATAAAAATGGGATTGCAGGATTGCATTATAGCAGGTGGCGCCCAGGAGATTAACCATTTGTCGATGGGGACTTTTGATGCCCTGGGTGCTTTTTCGGTAAAAGAAGATGCCCCGCAAAGAGCCTCCCGCCCTTTTGATAAAGACCGCGATGGGCTGATCCCAAGCGGCGGGGCAGCAACGGTGATCCTGGAGAGCCTGGAGTCGGCACAAAAACGGAACGCCACCATTCTGGGAGAAGTGATCGGTTATGGTTTCTCGTCAAATGGGGAACATATCTCCAACCCCACGGTAGCAGGGCCCGTCAAATCCTTGCGGATGGCGCTGAATGATGCGGGCCTGGAGCCGGGAGCGATCGATTATATTAATGCGCATGCTACCAGTACGCCGGCAGGGGATGCCAGCGAAGCAAAGGCCATCGCGGAAGTATTCGGGGATTGTAATACACCCGTAAGCTCCACAAAGTCAATGACAGGCCATGAATGCTGGATGGCCGGCGCCAGTGAAATCGTGTACTGCAGCCTTATGATGGAGCATGGATTTATGGCGCCTAATATTAATTTTGAGCACCCGGATGCCGATACAGCGGCCTTAAATATTGTAAAAAATACAACGAATAAAAATATAGATGTATTTTTGTCCAATTCGTTTGGGTTTGGAGGAACCAACTCGACCCTCGTTGTAAAAAAGTGGTAATTTGCGCTAATGCTAAGCATGGAGAAAATAATAGAAACGACCAATGCGTTTTTGGTAGATGAATTTGAAGCCGATGCAGGTCTGATAAAACCCGGCGCCAGCCTGAAAGAGGTGCTGGATCTGGATAGTCTCGACTATATTGACCTGGTGGTGGCCCTCGAAAGCAATTTTCATTTCAAAGTACAGCCCGGCGACTTTCTGCCGCTGGTTACCTTTAGTGATTTTTATAATTACATACACGCACAAATCCGGAAAAAAGAGGCGGCATAGGTGGTTTTGTTGCCACACCCGCGCATGAATCAATTCTTTCGCCCGGCCCCGCCAGAATGAATCTTTCGGGCTGGCGTGTTGGTACAGACGGAGGCAAGTCCACTGATGCTTCTATACAGGAAATTAAAAACT
Source organism: Niabella hirudinis (assembly GCF_051201075.1). Classification (NCBI taxonomy): domain Bacteria; kingdom Pseudomonadati; phylum Bacteroidota; class Chitinophagia; order Chitinophagales; family Chitinophagaceae; genus Niabella; species Niabella hirudinis. Next base: position 563,174 of record NZ_JBPEHJ010000002.1, on the reverse strand, counting down.
TAACCAGGAGTTCAAAAGCATGTAATTAAAAATGATTATTTAGAAGGGAAAATGGCAAACTGGGATGGAAGCTCCAAAGGAAACAAACTGGGCTATAGCATTTTTATAGCGCTTCTGAGAGCCGGTGGCACGGCGCCTGCTTATTTCCTGTTGCGGTTTGTGGCCCTGTATTATTTTTTGTTCAGTACCCGGGCCAACCGGGCCATCAGGTACTACCTTCGCCAGCGATTGCATTATTCAGGATGGAAAGCCATACGGCTGCGTTACCAGGATTATTATTGGTTTGGACAGGCATTGATAGACCGGATTGTAATGATGAGCGGCATCCGCAACCGGTTTACCTTCAATTTTGACGGAGAGGAGCACCTTCGGGAAATGGTGGCCGCAGGAAAAGGAGGCCTGCTGCTGAGCGCCCATATCGGTAACTGGGAAATAGCGGGGCACTTGTTAAAGCGGCTGCAAACAAAGATCAACATTGTTATGTATGATGGCGAACACCAGCAGATAAAGGAGTATCTTGATGGAGTAACAGGCGAGCGCAATGCCCACATTATTATAATAAGGGATAATATATCGCATATTTATGAAATCATGGAAGCACTAAACAATAATGAGCTGGTTTGCATGCACTCCGACCGGTTCCTTAGCGGAAATAAGACCCTGATGGCCGATTTTCTGGGACATCCGGCACTATTTCCAGCAGGTCCGTTTACCATTGCCGCCAAATTGCCCGTACCGGTTTCCTTTGTTTTTGCATTGAAAGAATCCTCCACGCACTATCATTTTTTTGCCACTCCGGGGATGGAGTATCGCAATCATCCCCAAAAAGCCGGCCCGGAGTGGGTTCTGGCCGATTTTGTGCAGCAAATGACCCAAAAAGTGCAGGATTACCCGGCGCAATGGTATAATTATTATCCTTTTTGGGATGAACAGCGCTCCTGAAATGCAGCCCGGAGATCTGAAAAACTCCGGCACCAAACCAAAGTTTTCTGTAATTTTAGCGCGTTGGCCTTAAGCGATAAATGCCAACTGTTTATCAAACAATGAGTATAACCAGGGACATTTTGCCTTATATTCCGCAACGACCACCCTTCGTAATGGTGCAAACGCTGGAGCGTTCGGATGATAGCGGAGCAGCCACACGGTTTACGGTAACAGAAGACAATATACTGGTAGAGGACGGGTTTTTAAAAGAACCCGGACTGATCGAAAATATTGCGCAAACCGCTGCGGCGCGCATGGGTTATCGCTGCAAACTGGAGCAAAAGCCGGTGCCGGTTGGTTTTATCGGGGCCGTACAGCAATTAAAAATAAATCGCCTGCCGGCAACAGGAGAAGTGCTGGACACCACAATTTTGATTAAAAACCAGGTATTTAATGCAACTATTATAGAGGGAAGCATCGCTATAAATGGCGATGTGATTGCTTCCTGCGAAATGCGCATATTTGTTGCCGGATAAAATCTTTCAACAAAAAAAACAAAAACAGATTATGAAAAAGATCTCCACCAAAATATTGTTGCTCCTTTTTGCATTTACAGCAATGATTGGCCTGCACAGCCAGGCTCAAACCCTTAATGAGGTATTGACCAACAAGGAAACCCCGATCTATTATTTTGGCATTGACTTTACAAAGGCAAAGCTGATCGGAGATGCCGCTGCAAAGGCCGATGATATTGTAGCCCGCCAGTTTGATGGTATTAATGATCTGATGGTGAATGAGTCCAAAAAATACGACATCGCCGGTGCGTTCCGGAAGGACGAAATGAACAGTGACCTGAGCTTTGTTTCTAAAAGAAACCAGAAGGTAGACCCTGAAACATTGCTTTCCTCAAGTTCGGAAGATTACAATCTTTTAAAGGAAAGTGATATTACTGCCCTGGTAAAAGGGTTTAACACTGGTGACAAAAAAGGTACGGGTCTCTTGTTTGTGGTAGATGGAATGAATAAACCTAAAAAAGAGTTGTCTGTTTGGGTAACCCTGTTTGATATCTCCTCCAAAAAAATACTGGTAACGGAGCGTGTGGAAGGCTCTGTGGGCATGGGTTTTAGCTTCAGGAATTACTGGGCTACCGGGTTTAAAAAAGTGATTGACCAGGTCAAAAACAGGAAGTACGCTGTGTGGAAATCGAAATAATGAAAGAACTCAAAGATACAACTGAAGTGTTGATCCGTTTTAATGAGGCGGACCCGCTGGGCATTGTCTGGCACGGTCATTATATCCGTTATTTTGAGGACGGCCGGGAGGCTTTTGGAAAAAGATACGGCATTGGGTACCTTGATTTTTTTAAGGAAAATGTGGTGGTACCCATCGTTCACGCAGAATGCAACTATAAAAAATCGCTGAAATTCGGCGATAGCGTAATTGTAGAAACCATTTACGAGCCCTGTGATGCGGCCAAAATCAACTTCCGGTTTAATTTATATAAAGCATCCGACCGGTCACTGGTTGCCACCGGCAGAACCACACAGGTGTTCCTGGATAAGGACGCTCAGACCCTTTTGTTGAACAACCCTCCGTTCTTCGAGAAATGGAAACAAAAATTTGTGAAGTAAAAGGGCATGAAGAAGGTATTCGTTTTATCCCGGAATATCGTTTCTCCCCTGGGGAATACAGCAAAAGCAAATTTTGATGCGCTGTATGCCGGGCAAACAGCCGTACAAACACACCGGGATATTTCAAAAAGCGAAGTGCCCTTTTGCGCCTCTTTGCTGGATCCGGCTTTTTTTGATGACAGGGGTTCATTTACTCCTTTCGAATGGGTTTTAAAAGTGTCTATTGCAGATGCGGTGAAACAGGCTGATGTGTGCACCTCCGACCCGGATGTTGCGCTGATCCTATCCTCCACAAAAGGGAATATTGACCGGCTGGAGCAACAGCCGCTTACGGCTGAACTGAAAAAGGAACTGGGGCTCACTGTTGCTGCTCAAAAGCTTGCAGCGTATTTTGGCTTTGTTCATAAGCCCATTATCGTTTCACATGCCTGTATTTCCGGTACCCTGGCTATAATAACCGCTAAAAGACTGATTGATACAGGCCGGTACCGGACCGTTGTTGTAGCCGGCGCCGATCTGATTACGCGATTTATCCTGTCGGGGTTTCAGGCGTTTCATGCGGTAAGTGATGTGCTTTGCAAACCTTTTGACGCCGATCGCAATGGCATCAATCTGGGAGAAGCTGCGGCAGCTGTTGTTTTATCTGCAAGCCCCTCCCCGAACAATGAAAAAATTGCAGTAGGCGGTGGAAGTGTAAGCAATGATGCCAATCATATCTCCGGCCCGTCCCGTACAGGCGCGGAATTATTTATGGCTATCGACCGCGCTATGAAAGAGGCCGGAACCGCTGCGGCGGATATTGATTTTATTTCAGCACACGGAACCGCCACTATTTATAATGATGATATGGAAAGCCGTGCCATTAACCTGGCCGGGCTGCAGGATGTTCCGGTAAATAGCCTCAAAGGTTATTACGGACATACTTTGGGAGCTGCAGGGCTGTTAGAAACCGTTATCAGCATCGAATCATTGCTCAGCAACACGATCATCCCAACAAAGGGATTTGAAACGCCCGGAACCGCGGAGCCCATCCGGGTTTGCAGCGCGTTAATGAAAAAACCGGTGCATACTTTTCTGAAAACGGCCTCCGGCTTTGGCGGATGCAATGCGGCAGTGGTGGTTAGTAAAGTGTAAGGTTACGGATGCTGCCGGCAGCGGTTTGAAGATCTTGAAACAAAAAACTGTCAAAAAGGAGCTATAAACATTAAAACTTTTAAAATTTACTGATGATCGATTTCTACAAAGGAGAACATTATTCGGCAATGGAAGGGAAACACATGGCGCAGATCATTGCGCACGGCCCCATCGTGTTTCAGGTGGCGCGTGTGTTAAGAGACAAGCAGATACTAAAAGTAATAGAAGATGCCCGCAGCGGAGGAATTGCATTAATGGATATTTGTGAAAAAGTAAACCTTTCTGAATACGCAGTGCGTGTACTGCTGGAAGCCGGCCTGGGCATGCACCTGGTAAAATATACGGAGGATGAAAAATTTGCCCTGACCAAAACCGGTTATTTTATCCTGCACGACCCCCTTACCACGGTGAATATGAATTTTGTACAGGATATCTGTTATAAGGCCATGTTTCATTTACAGGAGGCTGTAGAAACCGGTAAGCCTGCGGGGTTGCCGGAACTTGGCAACTGGTCCACGGTATACGAAGGGCTGTCGCAGCTTACGCCCCAACAGCAAAAAAGCTGGTTCGAGTACGATCATTTCTTTTCCGACATTGCCTTTCCGCCTGTATTAAAACATATTTATAAGCCCGAAAATCATATCAAAAAATTGCTGGAGATTGGCGGCAATACCGGTAAATGGGCCCTGGCCTCTACCCGCTTTGATGAGGCGGTGAAGATCACGATCGTGGATCTGCCGGGCCAGGCCGCCATGGCTAAAAAGAATATTGACGAGTTGGGATTGGCAGACCGGGTTGATTTTTATCCGGCAAATGTGCTGGATGAATCTGTGGTATTTCCCGCAGGATACGATGCGGTTTGGATGAGCCAGTTTCTGGATTGTTTTTCCGAAGACGAAATTGTGTCCATTATGAAGCGTTGCGGCGCCGCACTGAATGCAGATGGGAGTATTTATATACTGGAGGCCTTCTGGGATAACCAGCGGTTTGAAACCTCGGCGTTTTGCATTCAGCAATTATCGATCTATTTTACAGCCATCGCCAACGGCAACAGCCAGATGTATGACTCCCGGGTTTTTAAAAAATGCGTTGAAAAAGCAGGATTTGAAATTGTGGAGCAGATCGATGGAATCGGCCTTAGCCATACCTTGCTGAAATGCAAAAAGAAGGGCTAACTTTGAGGTTGTACAGAGCAAAGACGAAGTATAAACCATCATTTAAGCAGCAACTTTAAATCAGATTTGAAATATGCAAAGGGAACAAACGGATGTATTGGTAATTGGCGCCGGACCAGCTGGAACGGTGGCCGGAGCCATTGTAAATAAGGCAGGGTATAAAGTAAAAGTGGTGGAGAAAATGAAATTTCCCCGCTTCGTTATTGGCGAAAGCCTGCTTCCGCGTTGTATGGAAGCGCTGGAAGAAGCCGGTTTGCTGGACAGTGTGTTAAAAATGGGTTTTCAGCGGAAGACCGGAGCCAAGTTTGTGCGTAATGGTGTCATCTGCGATTATTCCTTCTCCGACCAGTTTACCGATGGCTGGAACCATGCTTACCAGGTGACCCGGGCCGATTTTGACAAGGCCCTGGCAGATGGATTGGAAGCCCAGGGAGTGCCTGTTGACTATGAAACAACAGTTACTGCCATCCGGTTTGAGGAAGATGGATCATCGGTTACTACAGTTGTGGATGCAAATGGTAATGAAAAAGAAATAGCCGCAAAATTTATTATTGACGGAAGCGGCTACGGACGTGTTATTCCCCGCCTTTTCGGACTTGATAAACCCTCAAACCTGGCGCCGCGTAAAGCTCTGTTTGTGCATACCAAAGATGTGAACCGCCAGATGGACGATGAACCGGATCGCATCACGGTAATTGTACATAAACCGGATGTTTGGGTTTGGGTAATTCCATTTGCTACCGGGGTTACATCCGTTGGATTTGTAGGAGATCCTGCCTTTTTTGACAATTATACCGGTACGCCGGAAGAGCAGCTGCGGGCTATTATGGCCGATGAACCCTATATCGCGGAGCGGATGAAAGGAGTAGAATTTTTGTGGGAACCAAAGGTGCTGCAATCCTGGTCCAGCACCACCGAAAAGTTTTACGGAAAGGGCTTTGTACTCACCGGCAACGTAACGGAATTTCTGGACCCCGTATTCTCTTCGGGCGTAACCCTGGCCACAGTATCAAGCCAGATTGCCGGTAAACTGGTGGTGCGTCATCTGAAAGGAGAATCCGTTGACTGGGATAAAGATTATACCGGGGTAATGATGCAGGGGGTAAACACCTTCAGAAGTTATGTAATGGGCTGGTATGACACTACCCTGCACACCATTTTCTTTGCAAAGGATCAGAATCCGGACATTAAGAAAATGATCTGCTCGGTATTGGCCGGTTATGTTTGGGATACCGACAATCCTTATGTAAGGGAACATGATACGGCACTGCACAAGCTGGCTAAAACCATTCGTCTGCGGGATAGTATCGAATACATTAACAACGGATTTAAAGGGAAAGAGCAGTAGCAGGTTTGAAGCAGGACGGTATTTATATAACATCGGCGGTGATTTTGCGCAACGGGGTCCTTGTAAAAGACGGGGCTGTTGTTTTTGAGGCCCCGGAAAAGGGCGCCGCGTTTTTACAGGCGGTTTATGAGCGTCTGGGGATCGATTATCCCCGCTTTTATAAGATGGACCTGTTGAGTAAAACGGGTACAATAGCGGCGGATATACTGTTGAGGGGGCGCCCGGGTTCACCCCGTTACCTGCCGGAGGAGCAGGGCATGGTGCTGAGTAACAGGAATGCCAGTATTGAGGCAGATGCGCAATACCTGGAAGCTTCAAAAGCCTATCCAAGCCCTGCGCTGTTTGTATATACATTGCCCAATATTGTCATTGGCGAAATCAGCATCCGGTATCAGTTCAAAGGAGAAAATGCCTTTTTTGTTTCCGATGCTTTTGATGCGGATTGGATATATTGGTATGTAGCGGATCTGATGCAGCGTGGTTTTTTAAAAGCCTGCATCTGCGGCTGGATTGATGTATTGGACGAGCAGCCGGATGGTTGCCTGTTTCTGGTAGAGCAGGCTTCTGCTTCAGCCAGTAGTGTTTTTACAGCAGAAATGATGCGTAGTATTTATAATAAAGATTATGGAAAATAAGCAAGAACTGGTACACCGTTTAAAAGAACAGATCATTAAACAGTTAAAGTTAGACGATAAGAAGCCTGAGGATATCGGGGATCATGATCCTCTGTTTGTAGAAGGGCTGGGCCTTGATTCTATTGACGCGCTGGAGTTGATCGTATTATTGCAGCAGGAGTATAATATCAAATTAAAAAATGCAGAGGAAGGGCAGGATATATTTCGTTCTATAGACACGATGGCGGATTATATACTGGAACATGAAGGGAAGTGAGAAGTTTTTTTGTAAGAAGTTTTTAGTAAGAAGTTAATGACGAAGAGACAAATAACATCTCACTATAAACTTTTTACTATCTAATATCCAACAACCAATGTCAAAAGAACAAACCGTTTATATAGGAGGTCTGGGCATTATCTCGGCAATCGGGAATAGCGTTGCGGAGAATCTGGATGCACTGATTTCCGGGAGAGCGGGGATGCAGGCCATGCAGCGGTTGCGGTCGGTTCATAAAGATACGCTTCCGGTTGCAGAGGTCAGGTTATCAAATGAGGTGCTGGCGGGCATGGCAGGGCTGCCGGCCGCAACCAGTCGCACCGCGCTATTAAGTGCCATTGCCGCCAGGGAGGCGATTGCGGATGCAGGCATTCAACTTTCTGCATGGCGCACGGGTTTTATTTCGGCTAATTCAGTTGGGGGGATGGATAAGACCGAAGATTTTTTCCCATCCTTTTTGCAGGATACCACAACCGGCGATCTGAAAATGGTGGTGAATCACGAATGCGGAGCCGTTACAGAACTGGTAGCAGATGCGCTGGGAGTAAAAGATTTTGTAACCACCATCAGCACGGCCTGCTCATCTTCCGCCAACAGCATCTTCCTGGGAGCGCGTATGATCCGGCAGGGGCTGCTGGATGTGGCAGTAGCCGGTGGCACGGATGCCCTAACAAGGTTTACCTTAAATGGTTTTAATACCCTGATGATCCTGGACCAGGAGTATTGTCAGCCTTTTGACGAAAACCGCCGCGGGCTTAACCTGGGTGAGGGGGCAGGCTACCTGGTATTGATTTCTGAAAAGGTGGCGGCCACGCTTGCCAAAAAGCCGGCCCACGCACTAACCGGCTGGGCGAATGCCAATGATGCACACCATCAAACTGCCTCTTCTCCCGAAGGTAAGGGGAACCTGCTGGCAATGAAAGGCGCTTTAAAAAAAGCCGGTTTAAGCCCCGGGGATATCGATTATATAAATGTGCATGGAACCGGTACCAGCAATAACGACAGCTCCGAGGGCCGGGCCATTGCCTCTTTATTTGAAGGGCACTACCCCTCCATGAGTTCAACGAAGTCCTACACGGGTCATACACTGGGTGCCAGCGGCGCTATAGAAGCGGTATATGCGGTGCTGGCCATGCGGGAGGGCCTGGTATATCCCAGCCTGCGACTGCAAACGCCCATAAAAGAACTGCCCTTTGCAGTAACAACCGTATTGGAAAAAAGGACGATCAACCACGTACTATCCAACTCATTTGGGTTTGGAGGCAACTGCAGTTCGTTGGTGTTCAGTAAGGTTTGATGATAAATGGAGCCAGGGCAATGGTTTGTGTCCTCACGAACCATTTGTTAGGCTAAAATGCTTATTGGCAAACCGGATAAACGCTTCCCAGTCAAAAAGTGTAACATCATGAATACCCTTGCGGATGTGGTATCCCACATCGTTCATGACGGGTTGTTCTATTGCCGGTTGTTCCATACTGGTAAGGCCCCTACGTCCGTAAAGCCCATATACCGGCGACGCATAAAATGCAGAAAGATATTCTCCTTTTGGATCGGCCCAGCGATCTTCCTGCGCGCTGGCCACATATACTGCTCGGGGCGCCATCAGGGCTATCAGCCCGTGCTGGTCAAAATTAAGCGCCTGCTCATTATTGCGGTATTGATTAAATGCAGCGCAAAACCAGGCGGGCTTAATTTTTGTAACCTGTTCAACCGTTTCGCCATAATCTCTTTTTGAAAGGGCGGCTCCTCCGGCTCCCGAACAATTGGAGATAACGACTCCAAACCGTTTGTCCTGTGCGCCTGCCCATAGAGCTGCCTTTCCCTGGCGGGAGTGGCCCATGATCGCAATCTTTTTTGAATCAATTTCCTTAACGGTTTCCAGGTAGTCTGCAATTCGGCTGGATCCCCATGCCCATGCCCCGATGGCCTGCCACTCGTCCGGTTTGGCGGATAGCGAATCATAACCCGAAAAAAGGGAAGGAATACCAAATTTTTTATACCCCGGCACATCAGGATAAATGTCATGATAGCACATGGTGGCCAGGGCATATCCCTTTCCGATAATAAAATCGAGCGGCCAGCGGCTCATCTGGCAGCCCCTGGCCCAATCGGGGTTTCCCGGTTCTTTTACACGCATAAAATTGGAAGAATAAATAATGGATGTGTCATAGCTAATACTATGATTTCCTTTGAAATTATAACCTACAAAAACGGGTACTTTACCCCGGGCATTGTTGGGAAGGTATAAAAGAAGAATGGCCTCGGTTTGTTTTCCGTTATTTGAAAATATGAACCGGATCTGGCGGCTGGTAGCTTTTCCGGAAAGGGCATTGCGGTTTTCTGTTAATACTTCGTAGCGGACGGCGATCTTTTCATTTGGTGTGCGCCCGTACTCCTGTGCGGCAAAGATTTCCAGCAGCTCCGGGCGCCGGATCTTTTCCCACTGCTGTGCCGTTTTGATGGGTGTGCCGTTTTTTGAAACGAGCAATGCGGGCAGCTCAAATGCCGTTACTTTTGATTCCTCATAATTGACCGCTTTTTGTGCCATTGAAGCATTCGGGCCGGTGAGGGCAGCCAGTAACAGGATGGCAATACTTTTTATTTTGCAACGTTTCATAAAAGACTGGGCAATTGTTTTAGATCTGAGCCTGGGTATACAGCAAACGACCGGAAGAAAAACATCCTTTTCCCATCCCGGTAAAAACGAAGATATAAAAAACAGGAGAACTTTAAAGCCCGGATGTGCCCTACTGCTGCGATCAACATCCTGCTGATTCTTCATGAAATACATTAGTTTTGATCTTTAGAGCTGCAGCTCGCTTTTTAAAATAACTGAATGTCAGAAAATAAAAATACAGATGAAGCTGTAAAGGTTCCGCAAAACCGGATGGCGCCGGTGTATATACGGGCGGCCGGGGCGATATCGCCGCAGGGAGCATTTGAGGAGTTGCTGGAGCATCCTGCACAATACCTTGGCGACCGGTTGGTTTGCAAGGAACCGGATTATTCAAAATACATCGATTCCAAACTGATCCGGCGGATGAGCCGTATCATAAAAATGGGCGTGGCCGCTGCGATGGAATGCCTGCAGGAAGCGGGAGAGACCATGCCCGATGCCATTATTACAGGTACCGCCTATGGTTGCCTGGCAGATACGGATCAGTTTTTGACCCGCATGGTAGAATTTAATGAAGCATTGCTGTCTCCTACAGCCTTTATCCAGTCGACCCATAATACGGTGGGCGCACAGATCGCACTGCTGCTGAAATGCCATCACTATAACAATACCTATGTGCATCGCGGGTCGTCTTTTGAAGCGGCCATGATGGATGCCATCGGGCTCATGGATGAAAATGAAGCCGGCACCGTGCTTGTTGGCGGAGTGGATGAGATCATTGAAAAAAGCCATATTATCTTAAACCGGTTTGGTCATTACAAAAAGGAGGGCAATACGGAAACACTGACCGACAGCAGGACGGAGGGTACGATGGCCGGCGAGGGCGCTGCATTTTTCCTGTTGGCAAGGGAAAAAAGCGGGAAATGTATTGCCCGGCTGGATGCCATGCAAACCTGGTATAGGCCAGCTATGCCAGCGGGGGAGCTGGTTGCCGGCTTTTTAAAAAATTACGGAGTATCCATTGATTCTGTCGACCTGCTCATTACGGGGCAGAACGGCGATATTCGTTTTGATGGCCACTACCTGGAGCTGCAACAATCACTTTTTGCAGGGACTCCAACTATTAGCTATAAACAATTTTGCGGGGAATACCCTACCGCTTCGGCTTTTGCACTCTGGCTGTCTTCAATGATATTAAACGCTGGCAAAGTACCAGGACATATCAGGGGTGATGCACCAAAGAGGGTATTGGTCTACAATAATTACAAGCTGCACTATCCAACGGTATATTTATTGTCTGCATGCTAAATTTTAGAAATACAACAATCGTTTTTTTCGTTTTGCTGGGATTGTATATCTATTTACAGGTACAGCACAACTGGCCCTGGTATGGCTATTTTGTGCTGCCTGTTGCGTATTCGCTCTTCCTTTTTTATGGCAGCTTTTATATTGGATCCAATTTTTACATGCCGGTGGTTTGTAGGGGGCGGGCAGATCAAAAACAGATCGCCATCAGTTTTGATGATGGTCCCATCGAAAAATATACACCGGAGGTGTTGGCCATTCTGAAGGAACAGCAGGTGCCGGCTGCTTTTTTTTGTATCGGCTACCGGGTCGCGGAACATGAGGCCCTGCTAAGGCAGGTCCTTGCCGAAGGACATATTGTTGGAAGCCACTCTTATTACCATGATTTCTGGTTTGATATGCATGGTTCCAAAAGAATGAGGGCCGAGTTGCAACAAATGCAGGACCTGGTGCATCATATAACGGGACGACAAATGAAATGGTTTCGTCCACCCTATGGTGTTACCAATCCCAATGTACGGAAAGCCGTCCGGGCAATGGGGTATAACACGATTGGCTGGAATGTGCGGTCGCTCGATACAATGATCAGGGATGAAGAAAGGCTGCTGGAAAAGGTAAAAAAGGGACTGAAGCCCGGTGCGGTTTTTTTATTTCATGATACCAGCCATGCAACGGTACATATACTTCGGGATTTTTTAAAATATGTTAAAGACCGGGGATATACGATTGTGCCCCTTGATAAATTAATAAATTTGCAACCCTATGGGTAAACTAATTTTTATCTTTTTACTGGCCGGTATAAGCGGCCCCGCCTGGGCGCAATACAAACCAGTGAGCAATGCCCCGGCCGTTAAAGCCCGGTTTGCAGCCGCTGCACAGAAAATAAACAGCATCGCCAGTGACTTTATACAGGTCAAAAACCTGAGCATGCTCTCTGAAAAAGTAACCTCAAAAGGCAAATTCTATTTCAGGAAAAATAACCTGCTGCGTATGGAATACACCACACCTTATCAATACCTGATGGTGATCAACGGTACTAAAGTAAGCATTAAGGACGGCCAGAAGACAAACCGGATGTCTACCGGTTCCAGCAAAATGTTCCAACAGGCCAACCAGCTGATGATGGATTGTGCCAGGGGAACTGTTTTTGATAATCCCAATTTTTCTGTAAAACTGCTGGAGAACAGCAACAGTTATCAGGCAGATATGACGCCGGTAACCAGGGAAATGAAGACCCTTTTCAGATCGGTAAAAGTGATCCTGCAGAAAACTGATTTCCTGGTGAGCCAGGTACAGATGGTGGATAACAAAGGCGACCAAACCACCATCACTTATTCCGGTCAGCAATTAAATACCAACCTCGCGGATGCGCTTTTTACAATTCGTTAGTATCCTGCTTTTATTGGGCAGCTGCGCCCCCGCGGTGTATAAAAAATTACAGCGCGCGGAAGGAGAAGCTGCCTGTATTGCTGCATTCAAACCCCATATCCGGCGGGCACTATACCATGCATCGGTGGATGTGGCCGGGAACCATCTGAGCGGGCTTTTACTCATCAAACAGATGCCGGACAGCTCCACACGTATTGTATTTACCAATGAGGCAGGGTTTGCTTTTTTTGACTTTGAATTTTCTGCTCATAATGGTTTTGTTGTGCATTCCATTATTTCAAAAATGGATAAAGAGGCAGTACGCAAAACGCTGCGAAAGGATTTTGAACTGTTGCTGATGCGCAGGGTGAACGCAGAAGATCGTGGATCGGTTTTCAAAAAAGGGGAGGAGCACTATTACGCATTTTCCGATGGAGCAGATGTATACTATTATATTACAGATCCCCGGTGTGTACAGCTTATCCGCATGGAACGGGGCAATACCCGCAGGAAGGTTGTGGAAGCTACGCGGGGCGCACTCATAGACGGCGCGCCTGAATTTATGCGGATCCGGCATACAAACTTTAATTTTACCATTGATTTAAAAAGAATATACGACCATGCTGAAGAATGACCTGTATACCATCATCTCCTTAGAGAATCACTCGGGCGCGGTGTCTGCCACTATAGGGCTGAATGTACAGCATCAAATTTTTGAAGGTCACTTCCCGGGTCAGCCGGTATTGCCGGGTGTGTGTATGATGCAGATCGCAAAGGAACTTGCAGAAGAAGCCACCGGTAAAAAGCTGTTTCTGAACAATGCGGCACAATGTAAGTTTTTATCGATGGTAGATCCGCAGAAAACACCGGAATTGACCGCTGTGATCGACTATAAGGAAGCCGGTGAAAATAACATTGCCGTTAATGCGGTTTTAAAAAGTGCCGAAACTGCTTTTTTTAAGATGAGTGCCCGGCTAAGTGTTATTTGAAATGAATCACAGGCTTATTTTATACCCCAAAGGACCGTGTTTTCTTGTGAAGAAATCATTTTAAAACAGCTTCTAAGAACAACAAAAGAAACTCATGAAACCATTTTATACACTGGTAGCGATGCTGATGTTTGCCGTTGCCTCAAAGGCGGGTGGTATAGAAGACTCCCTGTTTCATGAGCAGGTATTTTCATTTCAGTCGCATGCCGCAAAGATGGAACTAAAGGGAACCCTGGTGATACCCGAAAAATTTTCTTCAAAAGGAAGGATTGTCATACTGGCAACTCCTCCATTACCGCTCTCAGGAGATTATGGCGGCCTGTTTAAAAGCCTGGCAGAAACATTGGGAAAACGCGGTATCGCCTCGCTGCGGTTTGATAACCGGGCATATACGGATACGGCAATCGGGCCCGAAGAAACGGATATGTTTGACCAGGCCGATGACCTGGACGCGGCGCTTAGCGCCCTGAGGGGCGATGCCCGGTTTAAAAATGCGGTTATCGGGTTGGCCGGGCATAGTGAAGGCGGCGCTTCCGTAGCTATAGCAGCATCTCAGGGCAAGCAGGTTGATTTTATCGTGCTGTTGTCTGCCATCGGGATTAGCGGCCGCGCGCTAACGAACTACCAGGTAGAACAATCAACCGCTGCGCTTGCCGGCGGGCTGTCCACGGGGGCCAGGGACACGTTGCTGCAGGTATCAAAAAAGTATATTGAAATAATCAGTAATGCGGTAACTATAGATGTGGCCAGGAATGAAATAGGGGCGTTTAATGAAGGTTTGATAAAACAAAGCCCCGACCTGTTAGGAAGAAATCAGACTATCGGGCAGTTTAATAAAGTGATGGGGCGGGGCTGGATAAACAGGCATAAATATGCGTATATCCGTTTCCGGCCGGAGCTGTACTATAAAAAAATTAATTGCCCTGTGCTGGCGCTTTGCGGAAAGTTTGACGAAAACCTGGATTGCCGGACAAACCTGGATGGGATTAAAAATCTGATGGCATCAGGAGGTAATAAGCAGGTAACGATGTGGGTTATTGACAGCCTCAATCATGGGTATCAGAAAGCAACGGAAAAAGTAATCCGAAACCCGTGGCTGCACTATGCAAAAAGCGGGAAACCACCCGGTTTTTCTATAGCTACCTGGAACCGGATTGCAGACTGGATCAAAGAGCAGCATTAAGGCAAATTACAGGCTCCGGAGACTGTGGTCAGAGCTTCAGCCCTCCAATCAGATGCTGCACCATATTTTCTTCTATAATTTCCGCGCTGTGCGTTTTTGCGCTTTTTTGCCAAAACTCCAGGCCGCGTACAGAAGACAGGATGTTTAAAACAGCAACATAGGGCAGCACGGGCTTAAATTCCTTGTTATCAACACCTTGCTGTACAATGGATTCGATCTTTTTCACATAGCGCCGGCGTTCGCTTACAAATTCCCCCAGTTTTTCCTCATCAAGGTGCATCCACTCGCTTACCATTACGGAATACGATTCAAAATGATCAATCATCATTTTGGTATGAAAACGGATCAGGGATTCAATTTTTTGCAGGGCGGTGCCGGTAGGGTCCATATTGTCCAGCTGCTCACGACAATCGCGGGAAATCGAAAAGATAATTTCCTCCAGGATTTCGCTCTTGGAATGAATATGGTTGTAAAGACTGGCAGCCTCAATGCCTATTTTTTCGGCAAGGTCACGCATAGACGTACCGGCATATCCTTTTTCCCGGAACATACGCGCAGCTGTTTTCAGAATTTCTTCCTTTTTTGAAGATCGTTTACGTGTTGTGGTGGCCATGTTCCAAAACTATGCTTTTTATCCAAAATACCACCAAGTAATTTTGGAAAAAACCCCGGGGCTTCACTTACAAACCTGGGCCAAATCAGGTACCTTTGCGGCCGTATTTTTAATTAAAAACAGAATTCATGTCCGTTATTACCGTAGGCACAATGGCCTTTGATGCAATAGAAACCCCTTTTGGAAAAGCCAATAAGATTGTGGGCGGCTCAGCTACCTATGCGGCTTATGCAGCCAGCTATTTTGTAAAGCCGGTGCAGCAGATTTCGATCATCGGGTATGATTTTCCGGAGGAAGAACTGGAATCCCTGGCAGCCAGGGGCGTAGAGCTGGAAGGCGTTGCAAAAGTAGCCAACAAGAAATCGTTCTTCTGGAAAGGCCTTTATCATGAAGATATGAACACCCGGGACACATTGGTAACGGATCTGAATGTGCTGGAAGACTTCGATCCCAAAGTTCCGGACAGTTACCAGGGCGCCGAATTTTTAATGCTGGGCAACCTGATGCCTAAACTGCAGATGAGTGTGATTGATCAGCTGAAGCAAAAACCCAAACTGATTGTTCTGGATACAATGAATTTCTGGATGGAAACGGCCATGCCTGATCTTGAAAACGTATTAAAGCATGTGGACCTTTTAATGGTGAACGACTCAGAAGCGCGGGAGCTTACCCATCAGTATTCCCTGGTAAAGGCAGCAAAAAAGATCCGGGAAATGGGCCCAAAATACCTGATCATCAAAAAAGGAGAAAACGGAGCCCTGCTGTTTCATGAGGAAAAAGTGTTCTATGCCCCCGCATTTCCCCTGGAGGAGGTTTTTGATCCTACCGGTGCGGGCGACACTTTTGCCGGCGGATTTATCGGTTACCTGGCCAAAACCGGCGATATCAGCTTCAATAATATGAAGAAAGCCATCATTGCTGGCTCTGCAATGGCCAGTTTTTGTGTGGAGAAATTTGGCAACACCCGCCTCAAAGAGCTGACAACTGAAGAGCTCAGTAACCGCATCCAGCTATTCAGGGAGCTGACAAGCTTTGAAACCGACCTCTGAGGCCTTAAGACCTTGCAGGTTTAGCCGGGCACGGGCTCCGGTCAATCCTCCTGAAAAATCGGTGAACAGCAGGGGCAGATCCAACTTCTGCACGCGATTTGTTATCTAAGTATAAAACAAAAAAGATGACAACTATAAAAAAATCGCCTTCGCTCCTGTTTTGTATTCTGATGGATATCATCGGGTGTTTATCGTTTACCATTCCCGGTGTGGGTGAATTTGCAGACGTTATCTGGGCGCCGGTTTCGGCCATTATACTGGCCAGGGCCTTTGGTGGTACCAGGGGAATGTTTGGCGGGGTCTTTAATTTTATAGAAGAGCTCTTGCCGGGTACCGATATCATCCCCACGTTTACCATTATGTGGCTGCTGACCAATAAAGCGCCTTTTTTTGGTAAAAAGCCGGTAATCCCTGTAAAGACCCGGTAAAAATTATTTTTGAAAGTTATATATTTCCCTTATACCTTTGCGTTCCAATGATGACAATGAAACATACAAAAACTACCAAGAAGCAGTCCCGGACGGAGGGTTTGTAGTTTTGTGTACTAAACATAAATTTTTAACAGACCTTCCGTACAAGCGGAAGGTTTTTTTTTAAACGATAAACAGTAAAAACAACAATGAGAGTAGCCGTTGTAGGCGCCACTGGTTTGGTGGGCACCAAAATGTTACAGGTCTTGGCCGAAAGAAATTTTCCCGTATCGGAACTGATCCCCGTTGCGTCCGCAAAGAGCGTAGGTAAGGAAGTGGAGTTTAAAGGCACTAAATATAAAGTAGTAGACATGGAAGCGGCTATTGCCGCAAAGCCTAATGTGGCGCTGTTTTCTGCAGGTGGCAGCACTTCTACAGAATGGGCGCCAAAATTTGCCGCAGCCGGCATTACGGTGGTCGACAATTCATCGGCCTGGCGCATGGACCCCAAAGTACCATTGGTAGTACCCGAAATCAATGCGGATGTGCTCACCAGCAACGATAAGATCATTGCCAATCCCAACTGCTCCACCATACAGATGGTAGTGGCCCTGGCGCCGCTGCATAAGGCCTACAATGCGCAGCGTATTGTGGTTTCTACTTACCAAAGCGTTACCGGAACCGGCGTTAAGGCCGTAAGCCAGCTTCGGGGAGAGCGCCAGAAAGAAGTAGCCGGTAGTGGCGAAGGTTATGAAATGGCCTACAAATACCCGATCGACCTGAATGTGATTCCCCAGATTGATGTGTTTCTTGACAATGGCTACACCAAGGAAGAAATGAAAATGGTGAATGAAACCAAAAAAATCATGAGAGACGATTCCATCCGGGTAACGGCAACTACCGTTCGTATTCCGGTAATGGGCGGCCACAGCGAAGCGGTGAACATTGAATTTGAAAAAGACTTTGATCTGGCCGAAGTGCGGCATCTGCTGGAAACGGCGCCGGGCGTGGTGGTAGCCGATGACCTGGCCAACCTGCACTACCCGATGCCGATGGATGCGCATGAAAAAGACGAGGTTTTTGTAGGACGGATCCGCAGGGATGAGTCGCAGCCCAATACCCTCAACCTTTGGGTGGTAAGCGACAATTTGCGCAAAGGAGCCGCTACGAACGCCGTACAGGTGGCCGAATATCTGGCAGCAAATAATCTTATATAGTTGATAGCTGATGGTTCATAGTTCATGGAAACTGCCATGAACTATGAACCATATACTTATGAACAATTCTTCGTTACTTTGCAGCTTCTATGTCAGATTTAACAGACAAAATAGATAAGGACCGCCTGCCGCGTCATATTGCCATTATCATGGATGGCAATGGGCGATGGGCGCAGGAGCAGGGTCAGGACCGTCTTTTTGGTCATTATCACGGGGTGGAAAGTGTGCGGGACATTGTGGAAGCTGCAGCCGGACTGGGAATCGGATATCTTACACTATACGCATTTAGTACAGAGAACTGGGACCGGCCTGAGTATGAAGTGGTTGGCTTAATGGAATTGCTCGTGTCCACTATACGCAAGGAAGCAGAAGTCCTGCACAAGAATAAAATCCGGCTGCACGTAATCGGGGATATGCGGATGTTGCCGGAAAATGCCCGTAGGGAGCTCAGCGAAGCCCTGGAAATGACGGCCGGCAATACCGGGCTCAACCTCATCATGGCCCTCAGCTATAGCGGCCGCTGGGAACTGCTGAATGCGGTGCAGCAGATCGCCCGCAATGTGCAAAACGGGCAGTTGGCTGTTGAAGCTATTACCCAGGATGTATTCAGGCAACACCTTTGCACCAGCGATTTTCCGGACCCTGAGCTTATGATCCGTACCGGAGGGGAATACCGGATCAGCAATTTTTTATTGTACCAGCTGGCTTATGCGGAGCTTTATTTTACGGACGTACGCTGGCCCGATTTCCGTAAGAACAACCTGTATGAAGCCATTATCGATTACCAAAACAGGGAAAGACGGTTTGGTAAAACATCGGCCCAATTAACATGATACTTTCCTATTTGTTTGCTAAAACGCTCAAAAAGGGCAAATACTGGTTCTTTTTAACATACAGTTTCCAAATTTTACCCTTAATTTGCCGCCGCAATTAGGAATGAAGTGCGTGGGTACCGGGCTGGCAACAGATAGCAGATTTGGGAAACTAAGGGCTTCCTGCTTTGCAAAATAAAATTGATTACCGTAATACATTAACCCTTATATGCGTTTTTTTATATACAAAGTTTGTATTTTATCCATATTTACTTTTGCGGTACATCATACCTCTGCACAGGTAGACACCACGCCGGTTACTTCTGTTGACCCCAGGTTGCATGAATTTCTGGCATCTACGGCACCCCGTGAGTATGTGATTGCGGATCTGAAAGTAAAAGGAGCCGCCAATCTCGACTCTTCTATCGTGTTATCCGTTTCGGGCCTCCAAAAAGGGCAGCAGTTTGTGTATCCCGGTTCCGACATTTTTTCGAGAGCAATCCAAAACCTCTGGCAACAGAAACTTTTTGCCGATGTAAAAGTGTATGTGACGCATGTAGATAATGAAAAGGTGAGCATTGAAATTGCGGTTACCGAACGCCCCCGACTGGGAAATTATAAATTTGAAGGGGTTAAAAAAACCGAAATTGAAGAACTGTCTAAGAAGATAGGGCTTGTAAAACAACGCATTCTCTCAGAAGGGATTCGCCAGAATATATACCAGGTAGTAAAAACCTATTTTGAAGATAAGGGCTATTATGATGTGGTAACGAACCTTGACGAGTCCAAAGACCCCGTTTACCCCAATTCCACATTTCTTACCATCAAAATCAATAAGGGCAAGAAAGTAAAAATTGACGAGGTGAACTTTTTTGGCAATGAGAGCGTGGATGCCACTAAGCTGAAAAAACAGATGAAGGGCACCAAGGAGCGAACCCGTATGTCGCTGTATTCTTCAAAATATGTAAGCCCTTATGGCCCGCGGCAGGTTTACAGCTTTAACGAATATATGGACGAATGGGGCTTTCTTACCGGAACAAAAACACTGAAGGTGCTGGATCCTTATTTCCGGTTTAAATTCTTTAGCTCCTCAAAATTTAATAATAAAAAATACGCAGAGGATAAAGACAAGGTACTCAAATACTTTAACGCAAGGGGTTACCGCGATGCGCAGATCATTGCCGACACCCAGGTGATCCAGAACAACCGTATGTATGTGGATCTTAAAGTAAATGAGGGGCATAAATATTATTTTGGAGGTGTAACCTGGAAGGGAAACTCCAAATTTTCGGATACCCTGCTGAACGGGATACTGGGCATCAACAAAGGCGATGTATATGACGCCAGCATATTGAATAAAAAATTAGGACTGGAGCCGAGCCAGGATGTTTACGATATTACCACACTGTATAATGATGAGGGGTACCTGTTTTTTAATGTAACGCCGGTAGAAACCCGTATTTACAATGATACCATCGATCATGAGATCCGGATCCAGGAAGGGCCTATTGCACGGATCAAGAACGTGATAATCATGGGCAATGAGCGCACCAAGGACCATGTAATCCGCAGAGAACTGCGAACCGTGCCGGGCGAACTGTTTAGCCGTACAGACCTGATGCGTTCCATCCGCGAACTAAACACCCTCAACTACTTTGAGCAGGAATCCATTAACCCGCAGCCGGTACCTAACCAGGCCGATGGTACGGTAGATATTAACTGGAAGCTGAAAGAGAAATCCTCCGATCAGCTGGAGCTTTCGGCCGGATGGGGCGGCGGTATCGGTCTTACCGGAACATTGGGGGTAACCTTTAATAACTTCTCCATTAAAAACATCTGGAGAAAAGAAGCCTGGGATCCGTTGCCGGTGGGCGATGGGCAAAAACTGAGCCTTCGTGTACAATCAAATGGCCGGGTGTACCGGTCCTATAACTTCTCCTTTACCGAACCCTGGCTGGGCGGAAAGAAACGGACCTCATTAACACTGGGTTACAACAATACCAAGTATAACGCGTCTTTCTATGACCCTTACCGCAGTGGCGGATACCGGTTCTCAAAAGATACTTCCCTTACCGTTAACGGGATCAGTGTGGGACTGGGTAAAGTATTGAAATGGCCGGATGACTATTTCACCATCGGTTATACGGTTGCCTACACCCGGTATAAGGTAAAAAAGATGGGGTATCAGTATGGGCTTCCTTTTAATGACGGGGTATCAAACAACCTGAGCTTTAAGCTGAGCCTCAGCCGTTCCTCGGTATCGGATCCGATATTCCCCCGGAGCGGTAGTGAACTTACTGCCAGCGTGCAGGCCACACCGCCTTACTCGGCCTTCAAATCTTCCCTGGTGATGGCAGACTCGGCTCAGTATAAAAACGTGGAATACCATAAATGGCGTTTTGGCGCACAATGGTATGTACCGCTGGGCCGCCCCAAGGGTGAAGACAAGAACCGGCAATTTGTGCTGAAGCTTGCGGCTAAGTACGGTTTTATGGGCCGGTATAATAAAAACCTGAACTACTCTCCCTTTGAGCGCTTCCAGTTGGGTGATGCCGGCATGAGCAATACCTATTCTTTAACTGGTTTTGATATCATTGCCCAGCGGGGTTACCCGATCTATAACAGCTCGGATCCTACCG
Source organism: Niabella hirudinis (assembly GCF_051201075.1). NCBI lineage: Bacteria > Pseudomonadati > Bacteroidota > Chitinophagia > Chitinophagales > Chitinophagaceae > Niabella > Niabella hirudinis. The sequence goes on along the minus strand of NZ_JBPEHJ010000002.1, from coordinate 541,869 downwards.
TAAACCCGGATAACGGAAGCGGTGGTGATACCCGCAACATGTTTATTATTTTTAACAAATACCAGGCAGAACTGCGTTACCCGCTGGTAACCAACCCCGGAAGCACCATTTATGGCCTCGCCTTTTTTGAAGCAGCTAATGGCTGGCACGATTATAAGGAATATAATCCTTTTAAATTGCGCCGCAGCGTAGGTTTAGGCATGCGTTTTTACCTGCCGATGTTTGGACTGCTCGGGTTCGACTATGGTATTGGTATCGACCGGCTGGTGCCCGGCCAGGGTCTGAAGAATGCCGGCAAATTCACCTTTATGCTTGGATTTGAACCGGAGTAAACCTTTTGATCACATTTTGCATCTACCAATTACAAAAACATAAACAGATGAAACAATTAGTGGTACTGGCAATGGGGCTTTTGTTCTCAGCATCTGCGGCAATGGCCCAAAAATATGTCATCATCGACACCCGCTATATATTTGATAGAATGCCAGAGTATAAACAAGTACAGGGCACCATCAATAATACGGCAGCTACCTGGCAAAAAGAAATTGACCTGAAGCAGGAAGCGCTTGATAAAGCGTATGACGATTATGACTCGCAGCAAACCATGCTAAGCGCCGAAGCCCGGAGAAAAAAGGAAGATGATCTCTTTAAAAAAGAACGGGAGCTGCGGGATATACAAAAGCAACGCTTTGGTTTTGAGGGCGATTTATTTAAGAAACGCCAGGAGCTGATGGCGCCCCTGCAGGAAAAGGTGAACCGTGCGGTTCAAAAACTTGTGATCGAAAGAGGCTACGACCTGGTTTTGGATAAAAGTGAGGGGAAATCCATTATATTTGCCGACCCGAAATTGGACAAGAGTGATGATGTATTGAAATTACTTTCGGTAAAGTAAAAAGAACGTCAGCATTTCTGAAACAAAATCAATCATAAAAATAAACTTAAAAAACCTGTCCTAACGCTGCTATGGCGAACGGGCAAACAAAAAAATTTAAATGAAACGTATAAAATTTCTTGCGCTGGCGCTTGGTATGATCATCGCTTCCGGTTCTGCGGTTTCTGCACAAAAAATCGGGACAGCCGACCTGGATGCGCTTATTGCTAACTTACCCGAATTTCAGGGCAAACAACAGGAGCTGCAAAAATTTCAGCAGGATTCTATTGGTGGGGAATACGAACAATTGTACAAAGAGTTTGTAGATAAGGACAGTGCTATGAAAAAAGCTACTTCGCCTTCCGTAAAAGCCACTTTGGAAAAAGAAGTAGGTACTTTACAACGTACACTCCAGGGCTGGCAGGAATATGCAACCCAGCGCAACCAGGCTAAGCAGGCCGAATTGTTTGGCCCCCTGGTTAAAAAAGCACAGGATGCTTTGAATGCCGTAGCAAAAGAAAAAGGCTATACGTATGTGTTGCAGCCCGGCGCGTTCCTTGTAATGCCTCCTGCTGATGATCTTACAATGGCTATTGCTGAAAAGCTGGGTATTAAGCCTGCCGGTGCTCCGGCTGCCGGCGGCGCAGCAAAACCTGCAGCGAAGCCCGCAGCAAAACCTGCAGCGAAATAAGCATTACTGCATAAAAGATAAAAAAAGAGGCGGTCTTCAAAAGGACCGCCTCTTTTTTATTGTCAGGTTTAACATGTATTTTTTTTAAAGAAACGGAGACCAGTGTGTGTGTGGGGGGAGCTTGCAAATGGCTCCCAGGTTGCCCGGCCCGGCGCTGAAGCGGTATGCCTGGGAAAAATGATGCTATAGCAACGCGGGGGATAACTGGCCGGAATTTATTTTGGCTGCGGCTTTAGGCCTGGCGGCTTACTACGACAATGAAATCGGCAGCCTTAAAAATTTGTAATCAGGCTGAAAAGTCCGGCTGGGTTGATTACAGATCTGTAATCAACCCAATTGTAATCAACCCATCTGATTACAAAATTCCTGATTACAAGACTGACACAGAAGGGTCTTCCGGCGTACATAATTCGTGGGGCATCATCCCGCTCTATTTTCTTTTTTCTTTGAAAAGCTGATCAGCAGCGCCGGCAATAAGATCAGATTTGTAAACGTGGCCGTGATCAGCGTAAGGGAGGTAAGCCAGCCCAGGGCCTGGGTGCCGCCAAAATTGCTGAAACAGAAAATAATAAAACCGGCAATAAGCACGATCGAGGTATATAAAATACTGATGCCTGTGCTATGAATGGTTTGCGCCACGGTGGCCGATATGTTGTGCTGGTACAGCGGCAACTCCTGTTTATAGTTAACAAGAAACCGGATGGTGATGTCAATAGCGATTCCCAGTGCCACGCTAAAAATGAGAACTGTGCTGGGCTTTAAGGGCACACCTGCCCAGCCCATAACGCCGGCGGTGATCACCAGCGGAATAATATTAGGGATCAGTGAGCAAAGCAGGATGCGCAGCGATTTAAACAGGTACAGCATGCAAAGCGCAATGAGCAGGAACGCCCAAAAAATGCTTTCCTTTAATCCATTGATGATAAACCGGCCCCCTTCAAGGAAGGTAATGGACGTACCGGTAAGTTTTACTGTATAATCCTTTTCGGGGAAAAGCTGGTTGATGCGCGTACGGATGTCGTTCATGAGATCCGGCAACCGGTGCGATCCCACATCCGCCATATTTACGCTGATGCGGGCCTCCTGGCGGGCGCTGTCCATAAAACTGGAAAGCAACCGGCTAAAAGAGGAACCGGATGTACCACCGGAATCCCGGCCCATATTCAGGTATTGCGCCAGCCCCGGCAGTTCAAACTCCGAGGGCATGGAATAGTTGGAAGGATCGCCCTCATAAAATGCCTGTTTGGCAAATTTTAGTCCTTCCGTAATGCTTAGCGGACGGGCAATTTCAGGTTTTGAAGCCAGGTATTGCACCAGGGAATCGATCCGGGCCAGGTTATTAAAGTTGCGGGTAACGCCCATTTTTTTCTTTGTATCTACAAGAATCTCCAATGGCATTACTCCTTTGAAATTATTTTCAAAGAATTTAAGATCGGTATAAATTTTATCATTGTGCGGCACATCATCCACCATGTGCGCATCGCTCTTTAGCCGGAAGATGCCAATGGTAGTAATACCGATTACCAGGAGCGTTACAATATACACCAGCTTGCGATGGTTGATGGACCAGCGCTCCAGCCGGCTTAGCCAGCGGTTAACGCGGGGATTAAACAAATAGCGGGTGTGTTTGGCTTTTGGCGCCGGCAGTAAGCTGAGCACCGCAGGGATCAGCACAAGCGAAATAAAGAAAAGCAGCATGATGTTGGCGCCTGCAACAACGCCAAATTCCTGCAGGATCTCACTTTTTGTAAGGGCAAATACCGCAAAGCCCACGGCCGCAGCCAGATTACAGAACAGGGTCACAATGCCCATTTTGCCCACCATGTTTTCAATCGCTTTCTTTTTCAGTGCTGCTTTACCGGCCTGTACTTCCGCATCGGTAAGCCCCTCTGTAAGCTCATTCCAGCTGGTATGGAATTTATTCAGAAAATAAATACAGTTGGGGATTCCGATTACCACAATAAGCGGGGGAATCAATGCTGTAAGCAGTGTAATGCTGTAGCCCAGCAGATGCATGGTGCCCAAACTGAACAATACCCCAATGAGTACTACAGAAAGTGAAAGCAGCATAGCGCTGAAGGAGCGGAAGAAAAGCAGGAGAATGATGGCCGAGAGTACAATGGACGCCACCAGAAAATATTGCATTTCGTGGGCAATACGCGCTGCCAGTACCGTTCGGATATAGGGTAACCCGCTTAGCTTAACATCGATACCCGTGGCTTCCGAAAAAAGAGCCGTTTGCGCTTTTACCGCTGCAATAGCGGCGTCCCTTTTTGCAGAGTTGATCACTTGTTTGTTCATCCGCAGCCCCATCAGGTAAGCATGGGTTTGAGGATTGTATAGCAAACCCTGGTAAAAGGGAAGCTTTTTGAAAAGGGCAGCACCGGTATCAATCTGTGCCTGGCTTAAAGTACCCTCAGGAAATATTTTTTTTACAGCCAGTTTTTCGGTTGCTGCGTCTTTAACCAGGTTAATGGCGGTTGGCACGCTGATGACATCCTCCACACCCGGAATTTTTTTTAAACCAGCCTGGAGCCGGAGGTAGGAGGCGAAGACTTTTTCTGAAAACAATTGCTCTGTCCGGATGCCTGCCACCAGCAGGTTGCCATCTTCGCCATATTTTTTCTTAAATTCCTGGTAAGCGATATTGACCGGGTGGTTGGTAGGGATCGCTTTGGAAAACTCATAGCTCAATCCCACTTTACTGGCCCAGAATCCCGAAACGGCCGTTACAAGGGCCAGCAAAATCAAAAAAATGAATCGGTATTTAAGAATAAAACTGCCGGACTGTTTCCACATAAATTTAGATATACTTTAAAAATAGAGCTGCAAAACTAACCATTGAGCGGTAAATGGCCATTATTTACAAAAAACCTACCTTGCGCTTAAGCAAAAAATTTGGCAGATATTCTACATAAAGTAAGGGGGGTTGTTCTTAAAACGTCAAAATACGGCGAAACGAGCCTGATCGTTACCGTATATACAGATAAGCTGGGCCTGCAGTCCTACCTGGTAAATGGCGTTAGATCCGGGGGTAAAAAGAGTGGTAATAAGGCGGTATTTTTTCAGCCGGCCGCGCTTTTGGATATGGTGGTGTATCATAACGAATTAAGAACACTAAACCGGATCCGGGAATTCAAATTTGCTGTTATCTATCAGCAGCTTTTTAGTAATGTACTCAAAAACGGGGTGGCGCTGTTCATGATCGAGCTATTGCATAAAACGCTCCGGCAGCCGGAGGCCAATGACGACCTTTTTGGTTTCCTGGAGGATGGCTTGCTGGCGCTGGATGAAGCCGGTGCTACGGTTACCGCTAATTTTCCTGTTTTTTTTGCCGTTCACCTGTGCAGCATCCTGGGTTTTTCGCCAGGGGTACCTCCTGCAAAGATGATGGACGCTCCCCATCTTTTGCTGGATCTGCAGAGCGGTGAATTCAGAGACACGCCCCCCGACCATTATCATTATGCCGACACGGAAGCCGCCCTGCTGATTATAGAACTGCTGCAAACAAGGCAGCCCGTTGAATTGCAACGCTTACAGATCTCTTCGCTCAAACGGAACCGCGTGCTGGATCTTATGGAGATTTATTACTCCCTGCACCTGCCGGAGTTTGGAAAACTGCGCACCCTGCCGGTGCTGCGGGCAATTATGAGCTAAACAGACATTGCTGAATAATCGTAAGCCCGCTGAAAGTAAAGCAAAATACCGTATAAAGGATTCGATAAAAAATGCCTGATAGTAAGTACTAATAAAACCGGGCGGCTGTATTATTTACGATCTGGACCAACCCGGGCTGTTTCCCTTTTTCAAAGCTGCCGTAGCGGTCGCTGATCTGCAACGCTATTGCCCCGTTGATCGTTGCCCAGGATAGCAGTTCCTCCACCGGAATCTGCGGGTAGTATTCCCGGATCCGGCGGATCTCATCCCAGATACTTAGTCCATAGTTAGAGGCCAGGCTATCGGTGCCCAGCACCAAATTGGCTTTTTGCTCCATCAGCATCGGTATATCGGGCATGCGGTTGCTGATATAATAGTTGGCATTAGGGCAAAGGCACCACCAGCAGGCATCCGGGAAGCGGTTTTGCGTATACAGCAGATCCTCCGCCGTGGTAAATACATTGTGAATAAAAAGCAGCTGTCGTCTCCGGGTAAGATAGGCGCCATAAGTCTGGATGCTGGTTTTTCCCTGTGGTACAATGGGAGCCTGCTGTAGCTGCAAACGCTCGTACAGGGCTTTAAAGCCACCGGTGCCGGTTAAAAACCATTCGGTTTCCTCTGGTGTTTCCTGGTTGTGGATGCTTAAAAGATGGTTGCCCTCAAAGCCATCCAATAGATGCCAGAGCGGTGTTGCCACCGAATAAGGCGCATGAGGTGTAAGGGACACCTGCCGGGCATCAAATTTTTGGCAATAACCGTCATAAACGGTTTTGTAGGCATCAAAATGCTGTTGCGCCTGTGCCGGTTCAAAACCGATCACCTCTACAAAATTGTGGTAATAGAGTTGCCCTTTTTCTTTTTGAAAAAGGGTATCCGTGGTATTACAGATGTCGCCAACCGCCACGATACCGTTTTTTATCATTTCGGTCTCGGCTTTTTCAATGGCGGGCGCGATTAGTTCGGGATGAGTATATCTTTTGCTAACGATTTGGTTTACAAATTTTAGCAACCCTGTGTGCTCCTCTATTACCCCTTTCAAATGGCTTAGTTCCAGGTGGCAGTGGCAATTGATAAAGCCAGGGCTCAGGATGCCCTCCAGGGGCTCTGCATCGTCACCCGCGCTGGCGGCATCCACTACATCCACTACGGTGCCATTGCTGGTCAGCACCAGTACTTTTTCCCTGTGCAAACGGTAACCGTCAAATAACTGTTCGGGCTTTATTTTTCTGTACATGCTTCAAAGATAGGCTGAATGCTTAACGCTGAATGCTGAATGCAGAACGTTCGATTGGTTTCATACTCAATTGACCGCCGTCTGTTCTGCCGGGCGGGTATTTCCTGTTCACCATGCAATACCGTTTCTTTAGTTTTTTTCCTGTCACGACTTCGTTTCAAGGCTTAAGGAAGTGACATTGATGCACCCTATTGACCATTGGCTATTCAAATTTCCACATTTTCTCCCGATGATTATCGGAGTCAAATTGTGTACCTTTGCGCCCTGTTGATCCAAAATAAAATTTTTGATGTTAGATAAACTGGAAGCCATAAAGGCAAAATACGACCAGCTGGGTATAGCGCTAACCAACCCGGAGATTGTAGGGAACAATAAAAAATTTGCGGCAACCAGTAAAGAATACCGGAGCCTGGAGAAGATTGTTATAGCCTATAATGCCTATAAAAGCCTGCTGGATGACCTGGATTTTAATAGAGAGGCGCTGAATGGCGATGACGAGGAATTGCGGGAGCTGGCAAAAGAAGAGGTGGCCGGGCTGGAGGAGCGTAAAGAACAGATGGAGGCGCATATACGCCAGCTGCTGATTCCCAAAGACCCGCAGGATGGCAAGGATGTGATCATGGAAATACGTGCCGGCACCGGGGGCGATGAAGCCAGCCTTTTTGCGGGCGACCTGTTGCGGATGTATATAAAATATTGTGAGCGGCATGGATTTAAAACCGCCGTGCTTAGTGAAAGTGAAGGAACCGTGGGCGGCTATAAGGAGGTACAACTGGAGGTAACGGGAGATGATGTTTATGGCACCATGAAGTTTGAAAGCGGCGTGCATCGCGTACAACGTGTTCCGGATACGGAAACACAGGGGCGGGTGCATACCTCTGCCGCTACCGTGGCGGTGATGCCCGAGGCAGAAGAGATCGATTTTGAACTGCGGGAAAGCGAAGTAAAAATGGAAACGGCCCGAAGTGGCGGGGCCGGCGGGCAAAACGTAAACAAGGTGGAAACCAAGGTAATGCTGACCCACCTTCCAACAGGCACCGTGGTGATCTGCCAAACGGAGCGTACCCAGCTGGGCAACCGTGAAAAAGCTATGCAGATGCTGCGTACCAAACTATATGAAGAGCAGGTGCGTAAACAGGAGGAGGAAATCTCCCGCCATCGCAAAAGCCTTGTAAGCTCCGGCGACCGCAGCGCAAAAATAAGAACCTACAACTATCCGCAGGGAAGGGTTACGGACCACCGGATTAACCTGACCTCCTACAACCTGGATGCTTTTATGAACGGAGAGATTCAGGAATTTATTGATCAGCTGCAGTTTGCCGAGAATTCGGAGAAGCTGGCAAAACAGGAGTAACAGTTTCAAGTTTCAAGTTTCAGGTTGGGGCCATTTTTATGCTCGATGTTTCACAAAAAACCGGTAAATTGGGTCTGTATATAATCCCCGATTTATGAAATCCATACTATTCCTGCTGCTTGCACTGATGACTGCCTCGGTTTCCAATGCCCAAAGGATTGAAAAATTTTTTGACTATCAATGGAAAGAATGCCCCCCGGCAAATGCCCGCTACTACAGTTTAATTCAAAAAGCCGATTCCGGCTGGAACCGGAAAGATTACTATATCAGCGAGAAAAAGCTACAGATGAAGGGGCTCTATGCTGATGAAGACTGCAAGATCAAAAACGGATATTTTACCTTTTTTCATCCCGATGGTGATGTTCAGGGTACCGGCAGGTATTTGAATAACAAAAAGGAAGGATTGTGGTTAGGGTTTTCCCGGAACCAGCAACTGACCGACTCATCGGTGTTTAAGGCTGACCGGGTTATTGGTACATCGCTGAAGTGGAACAGCGCCGGGCAGCTGATCGATTCGCTTGTAATAAACCCGGATGGAAGCGGTGCCCGTCTTTCCCGCTTCGCGGATGGAAAAATTTCTTCCACGGGTAAGCTAGGCGCCGGGGCAAAACAAGACGGAACCTGGATCTATTATCGTCAAAACGGCACAAAGAGTTCGGTAGAAGATTATAACAATGGGGCATTGGTAAAGCGGCAATATTTTTCCAGGGAGGGAACGCCCCTCAGCGATACCAGCAATACGGCCAGAGATGCTTCTTTTCCCGGTGATAAGGGCGCCTGGCAAAACTATCTTATATCCCGCCTCATAATGCCTCGCGATTATAAGATAGAAAACTCTGATAGGGCCATAGTGGTGGTGGACTTTATCATAAATGAAGAGGGCCAGGTTGAAGAGGCGTTTACCAGCGTTCCGTTTCACCCGGCATTTGACAAAATTGCATTGGATATCATTAAGGCCTCTCCAAAATGGAACCCCGCCACGGACGCACATAACCGGAATGTGAAGGCATACAGAAGGCAACCGGTAAATTTTGTGCAGCTGCGCCGATAATAAAACAAACGTTTACGAATGAAATCTGCGGTACTGCTGGTAGCATTGGCTTTTTTTACAATGGCGCTTCATGGGCAATCCCCGTTTTTAAATATATCCTATAAGACCGCGCTGAACAGGGCTGCCCGGGAAGATAAGCTGATTTGTGTATTATACCCGTCAGTTGATTGCGAAAGCTGCAATGAAGCCCTGCACAAACACCTGGGATCAGCGCAGATAAAGGAACGGATAGCCCGGCAATTTATACCTGTACAGGTAGCGGCGGCAGGCGAAGACCGGGAACATCTGCGCCGGTTGTTTAATTTGGAAATGCCCCTGGGAATCCTGTTTATAGATCAGGAGAATGATCTTGTGTACGCCGTACCCTATGGGGCGCCGGTAACGGCAGATGTAATTATTAACGAGGCGCTGGAGCGGCAAAAGAGCATTGCCGTATTACGGGAAAAGGAAAAGAGCTACTTCAGGCAGGGGCTTAAAAATATAAAAGACCTGGAGCAGCTGATTACTGCTAAAACCAGGCTGGAGCAGGATACCCGCCTGTTGCTGACGGAATATATGGGCCTCATTCCCAAAGATTCTATAAATACGATTCCTGTGCTCCGGTTTTTAGCAAAACAGGCGCCAACCTATGAATCCAGGGCTTTTGACATCCTCGTGCGCAGCCAGCTATATAAGGATGCATGGTTTGGGATACCGGTTAATGAACGCATTGAAATTAACAGCCGGATTATGAGTAAGTCGTTAAAAATAGCCGCCGAAACAGGAGACGAAGCATTTGCCGAACGCATTGCCCGGAATTTTGCAGCTACCTATAATGATGTAGCCGGAAGTTTATACGCACAAAGGACGGTGATGATGTCCTACTACCGGCGTACCAAAAATATACCCCGGTACCTTGATGTGGCAGCGCCCTTTTTTGACGAATACCTTCGGTTTGTATTAACCGAAACAGCAAAGGATACATCGGCTAAATCTGCAGAGGAAGAACTTCCTGAAACCCTGCAAAAAATGTCAACGGCAAAGGCGGTAAAAACAGTGTCTCCAGGCGTGTATGCACGTCAGCTGTCCGATGCGGCTGATTTTTTTTTCCGGAATGATTCTACCGGCAGATACCGCAGCAATGCCCTTGCCTGGGCGGGTAAAAGCGTAGCCCTGGCGCCGGGTGTTGTAAACCAGCATGTATATGCACAGCTGCTTTATTTATCCGGTAAGAAAGATGAGGCCATCCATTATGAAACCCTTGCAATAGAAGAAAGCAAAAAAGAAAAGGCAAGGTTTGCCGCCTCCTGGCCGCAGATCCTGGAGAAGATGAAAAAAGGCGAGGCGATCAGGGGGAATGAAGAATAATGAATGAAAAATATTGAATGTAGAAGTGGTAGATGTGCTCCATATTCGTTTCGTATGAAACGGCTCAATACTTTTACATTTAATATTGGATATTTTACATTTTATATTTCGTTGCCTACCACATAAACCCTACCTGTAAACTGCCATACCACTGTGCGGAGCGTTGGGTAAGCGATTGCCGGCTTTCATAAACAGCTGCGGCACCCAGCGAAATTTTATTACCCGAATACATAGCTCCCATGCGGCTCTGAAAAAAAACAGGATTCAGCCGGCCTTCAACAGGTTCCTGCTCTTGCTTAAACATACTCCCCTGTACCGTAGCATCATAGGCTTTGAGCGATACGGTGGGGAAGGCATAAACAAAGTATTCCCGGTCTTTTTTAGAGCTTCCGGCATGATTGTTCCAGAACACGGTCGTATTATTGGGATTGTGCCGGCCGAATAACAGGGCGGATCCCACCGTAGCATGGGTAAAGATATTGCCGGCGGTAGCGGCCAGCAGGGGCTTGAAGTCGAAGAGTGAGGCATGCTTTCCTACCTGGGGCGACCAGGCCACATCGGCCACCAGACCCCAGCCGGCCCGGAGTTGCTTGTCCCAGTTTTTGGGCTTGTAGATCTGCATTACCTGGTGCACCCGTTCCTGTACCTGTTTGCCCAGTGCAGGCGGCCCAATCAATCCCATGCCAATACCCCATTTGAGCAGGTGGTTCCGGCGGCTGAATATTTTCTGATGAAAATCGCCGTAGAGGTAGCCGGTAATCGGCCGGTCGAGCCCCGCTTCACCTGCAAACTGAGCCGTATAAATGAGCTGACCCAGCTGGAACATATTCACTTTTTCGCGATGCAGGGTGTCCACCGGGCTGCGCCTCCACTGATAAGCAACCTGGAGGCCATTGGTATAGTAGCCATCATTGTTTACAGAAATATAGCCATCGTTTTCGGAAAGAATGGTAAACTGACGCCGGGTTTGCGAAAAAACCGGGAGCGAAAAGACGATAAAAAAAATAAGAAAAGCCGTTCTGAATAAGCAGACCATCACCGAATATAATAATGGGGCAAATATAGAGATAGTTTCTTATTTGCAATGGTTACCAAACCTGCTCCCTTGTCCTTTGTTTTAAGGCGGTCTTTCCAAACTTACGCGGGTAATAGGAAAAACTAATCAGGAAGTACTGCTGCAGACTATTGGTGATGCGTGTGGACGTGCCATCAATATTTACATTGTTGCTGATGTTTTGGTATTCCTTCAGCATATCCATCGCCGAAAACTTCAGCTCGGCCTGCTGCTTCATAAACCGGTAGCTGGCAAAGGCATTCCACAAATGCATCGTTTTATTCAACCCTGTGTTATTGGTAACGTTAAACGTGCTACTGAGGGTGATGCTCTTTGGAAGATTGAACGTGGCGCCAAATTTTGTGGTATTGCCGTTGTTTTTAAAGGAAGAAAGTCCGTTGGCGGTTTGGGTTGACCGGTTGGTTTGAAACGACTCGCCGATGTTGAGTACCAGCAGGGTGCGCAGCGAAAATTGTAGGTTAAAATTATTGCTGATGGAATTGTTACTGCTATTGGTATACAGGCCATCGATATAGTTGGGCGAGGCCGAATAGTTCTGGTAACCGTTGTACCGCAGCTGCAGGGCGCTTTTGCCCAGCTTGCGGGAGATATTGAAATTATAACTCAGGTTAGCATCAGCGCTTTTATCCACATTTATAATATAATAAAACCGCTTTCCGGATTTTTTGTCATTAATCACGCTGTCCGCTACGGGATCCAGTGTTTGCTGGTAGCTGCCATAAAGCCCGCCATTGATAGAATAAAGGGCGTTTTGCTTTTCAGTATTGAAGTTGGCGTTAAGGCCCAGCGAGTGGGTAGTGGCGTTTCTGAGGCCGGGATTTCCATACCGTATCGAATAGGCGTTGATGTCATCCGTAATCGTATACAGCTGATCAATGGAGGGATAGCTGAAGTTCTTCCTGTACGAGAGGTTTGAATAGGTCCGGAATTGATTGTTTTTTGAATAGTTATAACCGATATTTCCTTCATACCTTAAAAACTGGAAGGACCGGTTAAGGTTGCGCTCGGCGATGGAAGATTGGTTGCGTTCGGATTTCAGATCGTCAATCAGTTGTACATTAAAATTGACCGAACGATTCATTCGCTCACTCCATTTAAAAAAGCTTTTGCTGAGGTTTAGGCGGGGAGAGTAGCTCAGCAGTTCTTTGGTGTTGGAATTGGTAAGCCGGGAGTTGGTAACGAGCTGCCGGCTTGTGCTGTCAAAATCCGACACATAGGCCCGGTTTGTTTGCTTAATGTAGTTGAATCCCTGCGAAAGATTCAGGTCAATACCAAAAAAGTTGAAGCGCCCCAGCACCAACCGTTTGAACCCATTATAATCAAAGTTACCCGATAGGTTGATGCTGTTATTATCGTTTTTATAATGACGGTTGTAGGTGGTATCTTTCCCCGTATCGGTAAAGGAATTAAAACGGCTGGTTACATCTCTTTCGGATGTTGAATTATTATTGCTGCCATCTAACCGGATATTAAAATTTTTCAGCGGCTCCTGCCAGTCGGATTTAGCATAGCTGAAGTTAAGCCGTTCCGCATCTGACCGGCCCCGGGAAACGGTATTTGCCTCATTGGTGCTCAGCAGCCGGCCGGAGGTATCGCTCACCTCCGTAAAACGGTTGCTATTGCCCCGGTTCTGGTTTAGCTCCACATTTCCGTTCAGGTGAAGATTGTCATTGTAGCTGCTTGTTTTGGAATAGTCGGCTCCAAATACATGTTTGCTTCCCCAATTGTTTTGTACCCCTTCATTTCGCTCAAACTGCGGGTTATCTGCGGTAGTACGGTTTTGCAAATTCAGCTCTGTGATATAGGCGTCTGTTCCCGATTTGTTATAGTTGACGGTAATACGGTTGTTTTGTCTTGAATTTAAAACCTTATTGAAGTCCTGGGTATACACGGCGCCAATGGAATGGTTGCGGTTAAGCCCGCTGGCGCCAAATTGCCCCACATTGTCCAGGTTGGGATTATAGGTCCGGTAGGTATTGTTCTGGAACAGCTCCTGCAGGTTTTCGATATTTTTATTGATATTGTTAATGCCGCCTCCAATACCCAGGCTTCTTTTTTTATCGTATACCTGGTAGGAGATGTTTCCTTCGTATCTGTCATCGGTGCCATAACCGGCGGTTACCTTACCAAAATAGCCTTTTTTACTTTCCTCTTTTAGTTTGATGTTCATGGTAAGCACCGAGTCCTGCGCCGTTTTCTGCTGCCCGATCTTTGACCGATCGTATTCCTGGTATAGCTGTATTTTATCAATGGCCGTCTTGGGCAGGTTTTGGGTGGCTATTTTGGGGTCGGAGGAGCCCATAAATTGTTTACCATCTACCAGCAGGTTCTTTACCGGCCTGCCGTTCACCGTAATGGACCCATCGGACCAAACCACCACGCCGGGCACCTGGGTCAATAGTTCTTCAGCAACGGCATCAGGTTTCATTTTAAATGCAGCCGGGTTAATGACGAGGGTGTCGCCTTCCATTTTTACCGGGATCACGGCATTTACGGTCACATTATCTTTTTCATCAAAGCCGATAGACAAAGCGGCGTTTACGGTATCGGTTTTTGAACGCGTGATGCGCAGTGTTTGCCGGTGGGCACGGTATCCCACATAGCTGATGTCGAGCAGCAGCGAGTCGGTTGTGGGCAGATTTTCCAATAAATAGTTCCCGTTTTTATCGGTGAGCTTATAGGTTACCATACCGGAGTCCTTCCGGAAAATAGTGACTGTGGCGGATTCCAGCGGCGTATTGCTGACAGAATCCGTTACCAGTCCGGTGAGCTTGCCTGTTTGGCTGTAGGAAACGGTACTGGCAAGCAGCAGGAAAATAGCAAAAATGATGGATCTCATGCGTTAGTTTTTCACGTTGAAAATAGCGAGTAGGGCTGCGTTTGATTTTTTATTAACAATGGCTTCAATGGCGGCTGGCGCCTGTTTGCCCGCCACCGGTTTATAGGATTCGCGGATGCTCTCCGGTGTTAGTACCTTGTAAAAATATCCGTCCTTAAAATCAAAATTGTAACCGGACAAGATATTTAAATTAAAAGTGGTACTGTCGGCTTTTATTTTTAAAGCCTGGTAGGCAATTTGCTTTTTTCTGTCGTAGATGTAAGGCCCCCCATTATAAAGAAATCCTACGGAAAAGAAAAAATAAGCGGGTGTTTCCAGGAATTGATACACTTGTTGAAACATCCAGTTATTGTTTTGGCGAAAATTATCCCATTCGGCCTTGTTTTTAAAAGGCTTGGTAAAAAAACTGGCAGGCAAGGCATTTTCCAGGGGCATCACCACCTGGTAAGCGGGGTATAAGCTATCGCCGGTTATTTTATAAATGGTATCACAAAAGGGCCTTGTGATAAACTTCGTTTTAGGATCGGGCGATTCAGATGTTGCAACATACCCCACACTATACAGAAACCGGGGCTCTTTTACCTGGTTGTAGGGAAAGTACTGTTTTACCAGCTTATGATCTTTATATAATTTTATCTCATACCCCACACTGTCTTTATACAATTTGCTGGCGGTAGCTTTTGAGCGCAGGTAGTAGCCGTCATTCAGGTAATAGATATTATTGACCTCGTATTCGGTGGGGCTGCTTTTTTTTATTTCAAAGTTCGGGTCCTTCAGGTCGATGATATATTTCTTATAGTATTTCTGGTTGCGGCGATCGTTATAATTCAGCTCAATTTTGATTTCGTCTTTGGTTGTAAGCGAATAATTTCTGTTGGACCCATAAAAACGAAAAGTTTCGTTTTGTTTATCGTACCCTGGGTAAAACCCCTCACCCAGTTTTTTATAGCTGATCTTTTTTATAAACCGGCCCTCATAGGTATATAAAAGCAGTTGTTTGCTGGAGTACTGGACAATGGCCAGGTAGTTTTTGGTGAGGGTTATATTGTCCCAGTTGCTGATGGTAACTCCTTCCTGCGGCTCTAATGCTACAAACCGGAAACTATCCACAAAGCGCGATTGGCTTTCGGTAGCCGGTGACTTGGGATTCAGAAATATTTTACCCGGTTGTGCTTTGGTGATCAGGCATAAGCAACTGAGCAGTAGTGATAATAAACAGTGTTTCAATCGTTTTAATTTAGTTTCCCAAATTTAAAAGGATAACTGTTAACTTTTTCAGAAGATTTGGAATCTATCTTCGCCCACCACCACCGCCGCCGCGCTGCATATTGCCTTGCTGACGGTACTGTTGCTGCGGGCGTTGCTGGCGTGTTTCCGACCGGGATGATCCGGAGCGGCCCGATCTGCCGGTACGACCACCAAAACGCCGGGGGAAATAGGAGAGGGTAACCATATAAAACTGCTGGATGCCATTGGTGATGGTTGTACCCGTATTATTATCATTGGCAAAGTTAGAAATATTCCGGTTCTGCCGGAGAATGTCAAATATGGATAGTTTTACCTCGGCCTGTTTCATCCGCATAAAACGCCAGGTTGCATAAGCATTCCAGATGGTGGCTTCATTAGCCTGATTTTGTGCTGAGATATTATTAAGGTAGTTCACATTGGAGCTTAGTGTGAAATTTTTGGGCACCAGGAGGGTAAAGCGGGCATTGGTGCCAAAAGTCTTTGCTTTAAGCGCCGCTTTGTTAATGCCAATCTGCCGGCTGTTATTGGTGTTGACACTTTGACCAAGAGACACATTAAATATATCCGTAAGACTGTAGAATACATGAAGCGAGTGATTCTGGTTCCGGGTTTGGTTATAAATGAATTGGGTTTGGAGTGAGCCGTCCTTTTGTTCGGTGGTGATATATTGGGGCGCGCGCGATCCCCCGGCGCCTCCATTGTACCGTACCTGCAGCATGCTTTTATTGTTGATACGGAAGGATGCGCTGGCGTTAAAGTCGCCGTTAAAAGAACGCCGGCCGTCAAGATTCAGCAAATAGGATTTGCGCGTACCGTTTTTTCCAAAAAAACTGCTGTCTGTAATACCATTTTTTAAGGTATTATATCCCAGGTTCAGGCCAACGGTGTAGGTGGTTTTTTCATTAAACCGCTGGGTATTGTAATTGGCATTGAAACCAAAATTGTTGCCAAGAGGGGATTTCAGATCCGGATTTCCTACTACCACATTATACTTGTTGATTTCATCAATGATCGGGTACAACTGGTCAATAGTGGGTGCAGAAGCGGAGCTGTTTTGCGAGAGACCTATGTTCAGGTTATATTTATTGAACCGGTTATAATTGTAATAGACCGATGATGAGGGCGTAAAAAAGTGGAAGGTACGCTCCAGGTTCCTGTAGCTGAGCGAAGAAGTATTGCGCTGGTATAGAAACTGGTTTTGCAGATCGGTACGGAAGGAAATGCTTTTATAGTACCGGTCCGAAAGCGTTTTGCTAACGGTTTTGAAAAAGCTGATGCCCGACCGGTCATCGATGTTGACAACCGAGTTGATATTGGTAAGCCCTTCGTTGACCTGGTAGGTATCGGTAAGGGAATCCAGATCCAGCACGTTGGCGTTGAGGTCTGATTTGTTATACCGGAGATTATTGCGCAGGCCAATATTGATGTTCCAGAAATTGTAGGAACCAAACAGGAGCGACCGCAGACCGTTATAATTCAAGCCGAGATTGGCGCTAAAGTTGGAGTTTTCGTTATGGTATTTCCGGTCGGTATTTTGGGCATAAATGGTATCGACAAAAGACTCAAACTCACTGGTTTCACTTCGATTGCTCTGGCTGGTGTTGGAGGTTACCGAAAAATTGGTAGAAAAACTTTTTCTATTGATGCCCTCATCATAGTCGTTGTTGTTGAAATAGCCGTTAAAGTTAAAACTGCTGGAGGTTGAGGACGAAATATTGCGGTTGTGGCGGGTACTGGCCAATAAGGTATCGTTCTGGTAGGCGGTGGTATTGCCTTCTGATGCCGACTGGGCATTGTTCCAGGTGTAGTTGGCTTTTGTAGAAAAAGAAGTGGCCCGCTTCCGGTTTTCATAACCGCCATCTATTGATTGATTGAGCGAGCTTCCGGTATTGCGGCGCTCGCTGATACTCGTAATGGTGTACCCGGGAAGGTTTCTAAATGTTGTGCTGTTGGTAAACTGATCGTTTTTGGAATCTCTTAAATTATATTCACCTTCAACCGAATTGGTAAAACGGGAGTTGGTGCTTTCGTCAAAATTATGCTGCAGGTAGGCGCCGAAGTAGTGCACGGTATTGAGGCCGGCGGCATTGGCATTGGGCGCGCCAAAATTACGGCGGTTATAGGAGCGGAAGGTATTGTTCTGGATGGCTTCCCGCACATTTTGAATGGTTTTATTGGTATTATTCAGATTTCCTGCAATAGCCAGTTTTGTCTTTTTATTATAGCCCTGCATGGTAAGGTCGCCTTCATAATGATCATCGGTTCCTAACCCCGCGCCCACTTTACCAAAGAATCCTTTCCTTTTTTCGGGTTTCATTTTGATGTTCATGGTAAAGGTGGAGTCCATTTCGGTATTGGTAAGGTCCTGTTTGCTGTAATCCTTTTCCTGGTATACCTGTATTTTTTCGATGGCCGTTTTGGGCAGGTTCTGTGTGGCAATCTCCGGGTTGCCGCCAAAAAAAGGCTTGCCGTCCACAAAAACGTTGCTGATCTTTTTACCATTAACGGTAATGGAGCCATCGCTCCACATGGTAACACCGGGCACGCGGAGGAGCATGTCTTCCACTACGGCGGAGGAGTCCAGCTTAAAGGCATCAGGATTTATTTCGAGGGTGTCGCCGTTCATACGTACGGGAACCACCGCTTTTACCACCACTTCCTCCATCTGGCGCGATGTATCTCTTGACAGCAGGATCTTTTTGAAATCGAAATCCTTCTTTAAAGAATCGAGGTAAAGCTCTTTTGAAAAATCATTGTAACCGGAGTAGGTTATAGATAGCAGGAGCGGCGTGCGAACCGGAAGCTCACCGATACTAAACTCGCCCTGGTTATTGGTTACCTGGTAGTTGACCAGTGCAGAATCTGCTTTTTTATAAATCGTAACCGTGGCGGATTGCAGGCCATAATCATGTATGGAGTCCGATACAAGCCCCTTAACACTGCCACTGGTTTGGGCAAATGACAAAATGGGCAGGAGCAGCAAAAGGGTCAGTAAACGTTGCTTCATTTTGTCGTTAAGTCTTCTTTTGGTTTTAATTGGATCAATACGGGATTATCAGTTTCTTTCCGCGTGGCAAAAAAGCGCGTAAGCACTTCATCATATTGCGGGTTTCTGTATTCAGACGATTTTTTTGAATTAAACATGCTCTTTGCCGACATAGAAAGATAAATATGTTCTTCATCAAAGCTTTTTATAACCCCGGAAACGGGCAAATAGTAGCTGCTGCTGTCGGATGTTACCTTGTTGTAATCGTAAATGAGATTGGTTTTATTGTCATAAAGATACCGGTTGTATCCCTTAAACAGGTTCAGATCAAAGAACATCAGGTTCTTAAATCGAATCACATTTTCGATCTGATGGGCAAAGGAAGGATGCTCCATTTTATAAGTATCCATTTCGCCGCGGCTGGAAAAACCCGTGTTGAAAAAAGAGGCGGGAACAGCATTGTCCATGGGGAGCATCAGCTTATAGGTTTCTGCGATGGCCGATGGGGTAAGGGTATAAATTTCGTATTGAAAGGGGCGGGTTACAAACAATACAGAATCGTTTTGCGTAGGCATGATGCTGCACTGGGCGGCGCCTGAATAATAGTAAACGGACTCGGTTTTCTTATTATAAGGGAAATAAGTTTGAAGCACCGATGACTGATCGAGGATCTTTAACTGGTAGTCGAGGGTATCCCTGGCCGTTCTTTTGGCCTTTATAAAGCTGGCAGCAAATTTATTTTTGTCAAAGCGCACCGGGTTGGTAAATGCATAACGAAAGTCTTTCAGATCCTCGGTTTTGGCTGCGGCTACGTTGTCCAGGTAGTACCATGTGGCTTTTGCATACCGCGACACGTCTTTTTGCGCGTCCGGCTCCAGGTATTCCTGCACTTTAACAGAAGGAATATTGAAGTTTTTGTTGATGCTGAAAATCAGCAGGGCATTTTTTGTCCGGTCCAGCTGGATATCGCGGATGCGGTACCGCCGGATCCGGTATTTATGCAGAAATTTTCCCCTCCGGTCAAAAAAATAGAGGGCATCGGTATCTCCGTCAAGAACGATAAAAAGCGAGTCGGTTGCCACTAACTGCCGGATGGCGCCAAACGTACTTTTTTTTGTAGTCTCCAGTGGGATAAATTTTACTTCGTCAAAAATCCGGGAAGCAGGGGCGCCGATGGTTTTACTGGGGTCGATATACAATGTTTTTGCCTGGGCGCAAACATTCGTACAAAGCCAGATGGCCCAGCAAACAAACATTAGTTTCTTCATTGTTGATTGTGTCAATAGCGATAATTGTCAAAAATACGCATCTTAGACCGGCAATTATCACGGGGGTTTAATGGTGTTGTAGAAAAATAAAAGAAACCCCGCTGTGAAAACAGCAGGGCATTTTTGATTGCTCTGTATTGAACAGTAAATTATTGCAGGATATTATCAAGTGTTAGGGTAAGGTAATAAAGTCCTCCAATGGTTGGGCCCCCTGCATATT
Organism: Niabella hirudinis; assembly: GCF_051201075.1. NCBI lineage: Bacteria > Pseudomonadati > Bacteroidota > Chitinophagia > Chitinophagales > Chitinophagaceae > Niabella > Niabella hirudinis. Next base: position 522,028 of record NZ_JBPEHJ010000002.1, on the reverse strand, counting down.
GCAGGTAGCGGTGATTGAGGAGGTCGCTGGCTCCGGCCTTGATGGTTGTTTTGAGGGCCGGCAGGCGCAGGTTTACCTGGGCATCCACAGTATGGTAGGCGCTGATGGTGCCGGTTACCAACGGGCTTTCCCACAGGAATGCGTTTTGCCAGCGCCAGGTAACATTAAAACCAAAATTTTTGAAGATCTCCCGGTTGCCAAATGTGATATTACTGGTCCAGTTGGGCGTGTTGAAGCCGGTAACAAAGATGTCGTTGGTTTTATTGGTCTTCATCTTATTATAAGCAACGTTGGTTTTTACCAGGAAATTTTGGTAAAAATTATAGGTGATGCCCAGCGAGGAACCATAGTTGGTATATTTGTTTTTGGCATTGGTATAAACGCGGTAGCGATCCTGCCCTTTGCTGGTGGCGGTTGTAGCTGTGGCGCTGGTGGCATCGCGGTTCCTGTCGAGCATGGCCAGTACGGCGGCATCAGAGCCAATGGTTTCGCCTTTGGGCACAAATACCTGCACCTGGCCCAAAAATCCGTCATAGACATTGCTGTAGGCATCGATGTCGATCACAACTTTGTTATCAAACAGGATGCTTTTATAGCCGATCTCCAGGGAATTGATCTTTTCGGGCCTGGCCTTTGGCAAACGGGCGGGGATGAGCAGATCGCGGCTGGCCAGTGCTGCAGCATCGGTATTACCCTGCGCGCTTGCAGCGGCGTTGAAGTTGACAACGGATTGTTGTGTATAACTGTTATCCAGATAGCCCAGCCCATCGTTGATATAGGAAAGACTCCCTACGCGTTTTACGCGCCCGTTGTTGACAAATGAAAGAGCTTCAAATAAAGCAGGAAATCGGTATCCCTGCTGGTAAGTAACACGGAAATTATGTTGCTCATTAGCGGTATATACGGCGGCAACCCTTGGCGTCATCTTTGGCGTAAATTCCGGGTTGTAATCATAGCGCAGGGAGCCAAATAGTTTCAGTCGTTCGTCAAACAGGGTTTTGGTGGCCTGTGCAAAACCTCCGAATTTTTTATACAGCACATTTTTTCCAAAGCTGCCATCGGGCAGCGGGTTATTGCGTTCATCCAGCGGTCTGCTAAAATCAACAAAGTTGTTACCATCCGGCACCACTGCATAAATGCGGGCATCGGCGCCCACCAGGAGGTTCACTACCTTTACTTTTGGAGACAGGTCCCATTGTGCTTCGGTGTGGTACAATTTGCTTTTTTGCACCAGGGCGGCACCACCCGTTACGGGTGCATCGGGGATACTCCCGGATTTTATATCCCAGTTATTGATGGAGGTGATCACATTTTTAATGGAATCAAACCGCGCGGTACCCGGCAGGGCACGGCCGGCATCTGCCTGCTGGCGGGCATAGGCAGTGGCTTCCGCCAGGTTGGCGCTGCTCAACCCTCCGTGCTCCGTTCCGTATGCGTTTAAGGCATTTTTATATTTAGTGCCCCAGCTGGCAACGGTTTTTGTATCGGTGGCGCCCCCGCTGTAAAGGTCCATATTGTCTGCAAGGGGTTTTACGTTGTAGGAGTTGCCGGTATTTTCGACGGACAGGTAAGACAACCAGGAAAAGTTTTTGTTTTTGAACTGCAATGCATGGTTATGTACAATTACACCCTGCAGGCGGATCTTATTGCCGCGCTGAAAAACACCGTCCATGGAGCCTGCCCGGTAGGTATAAGCAATTTCTGAGTTGGCGGTTGGTTTATAATGCAGCGAGCCATCAAATTTTATGTTTTTTACCCGGGGACTTACAAGGCCGGTTTCCCAATAACCCGTCCGGGCCACGCGCAAGGTCTGACTGGCTTTTCCATCAATGGTCAATCCGCCGATGGATACCAGGTTGCTTCCGGCCAGCGCGTCATCGCCATATTTGTTCCAGCCGTCAAAGGCGGCGTTAGCTGTTCCGTTAAGCGCCGGAAAACCGGGGTTGGCGCTTTTCAGGTTATTGGAATTTTGATCCAGCCGGGTATTGGAGCGCCAGTCTGTCCCCTGCATATAATCGATGTTTAGTTTAAAGGCAAAGCGATCATTGAAGGCCCTGGCATACCGGAGCGCTGTTTCTGTAAGCAGGGCCGGAGCATGATCTTTTCCATCAACATGGTTTACGCCGATTTTCTGGTAAAAGCTCAGGCCCTGGCTGGTAAAAGGGTTTTTTGTGATAAGGTTGGCCATCCCGTTGATGGCATTCATCCCATAAAGGGCAGAGGCTGCGCCGGGCGTGATTTCTACACTTTGGATATCCAGTTCGGTGGGTCCAATGGCATTTCCGAGGGGAACGCCCAGTGTGGCCGCCTGCATATCGACCCCGTCTACCAGCTGCATAAAACGAAAATTGTTAGGAATATTGAATCCCCGGGTATTGGGTACTTTGAAGGTCAGGCTGGATGTGGTCATCTGTACTCCTTTTACATTTTCCAATGCATCATAGAAGCCGGGGGCGGCCGACTCCTTGATGGCACGGATATCCAGCTTTTCAATGGCTACCGGCGATTTCAAAATACTTTCGGCGACCCTGGAAGCCGTTACCACTACCTCATTTCCCAATACCGTGCGGGTAGCCAATGCAATAGTGAGGCTGGACCCCGTACCTTTTACTTCCACTTTCCGGGGCTCATAACCAACAGATGTAATGAGGAGGGTAAAGGGGATCCTGGCCCGGGTACGCAAGCTAAACTGTCCCTGCTGATCAGTGGTTGTACCTTCGCCGGTGTTGGGGATCTGGATACTGGCGCCTGCCAGCGGCCCGTTTTTCTGGTCGTCTGAGATGCTGCCGGTTATCTGGAGCATATTGTGCTCCTGTGCTTTTAATGCAAAAGGCAGGCCGGAGCCGATAAAAAGCAGGGCGCCAATAAGCAGCTGATTGAACTTAAGATAAATCATGATCTGTTTGATTTTAAAATGCAAAGTTTATTGTCTACTAAATAAGTAGACTAAGTAATTAAAAAAATAGAAAGGTTGATCGTTTAACAACATCGGGATGGCATCCTGAGAGGGTTGTTGATTATTTGTTGTTGATGGAATCCTGCGGTGCGCATAATGAAAATTAAAGATGAAAGGATGGTGGTAATTTATAGTCTGCTAAAAAAGCAGGGCAATAATTTTTTCGGGATGATAATTACCGGAATGCCCCGGCCAGTATTTTTATACTCCAGAGTATCACCAGTATCCCCAGCAGGAGGAAGGCTGTTTTACGCGGTAATTTACCGGTGAGTTTTGCGGCAATGGGGGCGGCAATCAATCCGCCAATGATTAGTCCTAATATAGTTTGCCAATGGCTTAGGCCCAGCAGGATAAAAAAGGTGAATGCGCTGGAAAGTGTTACAAAAAATTCAGTAAGGCTTACCGAGCCGATGACATACCTGGGGCTGCGTCCTTTTGTAATTAGGGTAGTGGTAACAATGGGTCCCCATCCGCCGCCGCCGAATGAATCAAAAAATCCACCGGTTCCTGCCAGTAGCCGGTAGTGTTTGTATTTTTTCTTCCGCACCTGACTGCGGAAGGCATTGGCCAGGATCTTGATTCCAAGGAAGAGGGTGTAGCAGGCGAGCAAGGGACGTATCAGCGAACCGTATTTTTCGCCGAGGTATACCAGCAGAATGGCGCCCAGTATGGCGCCGGCAACACCGGGGACCAGCAGGGTTCTGAAGAGTTTTTTATTGACGTTGCCAAAGCGGTAATGGCTGTAGCCGGAGACCCCGCTGGCAAACATTTCAGCAGTATGGATACTGCTGCTGATGGCGGCTGGATTTACACCGGCGGATAGTAAAATGGTGGCGCTGGTAACGCCATATCCCATGCCCAGGGCACCGTCTACAAGCTGCGCCAAAAAGCCCGCCAGGAGCATCACCAGGAACGATTGATCAAAACTTTGGTAAAGCTGCCGGGCTCCTTCTTTGATGGCATCATACGGAAGGTAGGAGAACAGGAAATGCCCGGTCAGCATTAGGGCAAACACCAGCAGTGCGCGGGATGCGATCTTCTTATAAGTGATCTCCCCTCGCAATGCATTTTCGGTATTACTGCCGGATGGGAGGTGTATGGATGGCTGCCCGCGAGTGGTAAGCGCAACTGAAAGAGCGCGGTTATCTGCTTCTTTTGAAAGCGCGTCTGCATAGAGCAATTGAAGTTCCGGTTTGCCTGCGATGATTGTCCGCTTCCCGGCCCGGTGAAGATCGGCGGTGATCCGGCCGGCCACATCGGGGTCGTCTGCTGCTGCAATAATCAGGTCGGCGTTTTTTAAATCCTCCATGGTATAATTCCGCTTCAGCAACTGCAGCCCGTTTTCGTCTGCTATATCCCTGATCGCAGGAAGCGGTTCCGGGCTTATCAGCCGGATCCCCGGCTGAAGGCCCTTTTGCAACATTTGTTTCAGCTGGTTCAATGCCGTTTTGCCACCACCGAGTATCAGCAGCTGTGGCTGCAAAGGCCGGGCAACGGCCGCGGACATAGGATCACCTGTTGCTGCTGTGGCTTTGCCGGTAAGGGTTTGTTGCTCCGTCATTTTTTGTCTATTGTTTTAGTAGACTAAAGGATGAAAAAAATAGAAATTTTACATGCAGGTTCCACCGCTTCGTTGCCTCCCTCATCATTTACATGGCTGCAAATATAGGGAATCTTATTAGTCTATTAAAATTGTAGGATAAATAGTTCTGTCCGGGCTTGCCCGGAAATAAATGGGGCTTTCCCAAAGCTGTTTAGAAACATGCCGGGTTCCGTATGCTGTCAGAGCTTAATGGATAATTGCAGCCGGCCGCCCAGTCCAATCTCCACTATTTTTTGTAGTGTGGAAATGCGTACTTCTTTTACATCGTTTTCAATCTTTGAGATATATGATTTGGTGGTGCCGGCCCTTTCTGCAAGCGCATCCTGAGTCAAACCTTTGGCCACCCGGGCTTCATGAAGTAGTGCTCCAATTTTGAAGGTTTCATATCCTGCTTCCAATTTTTCGCGCATTTCCGCTCCCCGCTTGCCATAGTGTTTATCTTTAAATTGGCTGAGTGTTATTGTGTTGTTGTTTTTCGTTTTCATACTCTCTTTTGATTTTTCGCGCTTTTTCAATTTCTCCAATGGGGATCTTTTGCGTTTTTTTCTGAAACCCGTTTGCCAGCACAACTAATTTTCCTTCATCGAAAAAACAGAATATGCGAAAGATGTCACTGGCTAACTGAACACGGATTTCAAAAAGCCCTTCCGAATTCTCAATGTGCTTGAGATAGGTCTCCGGAACTTTTTCAATTTCTTCAATCAGATCAAAAGTCCAAACAATTTTTGCTTTTACTTTATCACGTTGTTTTACAAAGAATATTTCAAAATAATTCTTGTAAAAAATAATGGTTCGGTGTTTTCTCTGTTCACCTTACAAAGGTAATGATGTTGTTTTAAAGTGAAACATTTATCTATGGAAGATGCCGTGAAATCCGCAGGGTCAGACAATGCCCCGGTCCGCTAAAGTCACAAAAAAACGGCTCTGTAAATCGTGATCAGGCTCATGGTGATCACCAATACCCCTACAATGGCAAACATTTTTTTGGTGGGAAGTTTTGCGGTAAGCATGGCAGAGAACGGTGCTGTAATAATACCTCCAATAAGTAAGCCCGCTACAATGTTCCAGTGCTGAATGCCCAGGGTAAACACAAAGGTGATGGCACTGGTAAGGGTAAGGATAAATTTGGCAACAGTGGAACTGCCGATCACATAGCGGGGCGTTCTTCCGTTTTTGATGAACGTGCCTGTTACAAGGGGCCCCCAGCCGCCGCCCCCAAAGGAGTCAATAAATCCCCCGGCCAGTCCCAGTGCGGTGATATTGGTTTTTTTCTGTTTGTTTTTCTTAGGTGCAGGTTTGCCTTTTTTCCGGTTAAATGTATTCATCAGGATCCGCACACCCAGGTATAGCGTATAAGCCGCAATAAAGGGTTTCATCAGCTTTGCATCTTTTTCACCCAGGTAGGATAACGACAGTGCCCCGATGACGGCCCCGATAACCGCTGGTATGGCCAGCGCTTTTGTAAGCTTTTTGTTTACGTTTCCCAGCTTAAAATGGCTGATACTGCCGGCGGCGGTTGTAAAGGATTCTGCCGAATGGATGCTGGCGCTTACAATGGGCGGCGCCACATTCAGCATGAGCAGAATGGTGGTGCAGATTACCCCGTAACCCATACCCATGGACCCTGCTACGATTTCGGCTAAAAAACCCACCAGCATCATCCAGTAGAATAAATGATTGTCCTTATTTAAAAAGTGCAGGATAGAATCGTTGACACCAAAAATATACAGGGTATAAACAGCCAGCGCCAGTACCAGGAACAGCCCGATGCCAACAAGGTAGGGCGTACTGCGCCGGGTGGCAGTGGCAACCAGCGCCGAACTGTCCACCACTTCGTTTTCCGGTGGATTGTCAATATTAAATGCAGCATCGCTGTTAACGCCATCGGCGGCAAGCCCTTTTGTGATATGGTTGAGCACTTTAACTTTATGATCAAAATTACCTGAAAGCTGGTTGCGGATCTGCTGCATATTGCCGAGCAGATCGTTCATTTCATCGGGTATGGCGGCCGTAAATGTTTCCCGGAGGCGCTTAGCGATGGTGGGCGACTTGCCATTGGTGGAGATCGCAATTTTTAAATGCCCTTTTTTTACTACGGAGCCGAGGTAAAAGTCGCAAAGAGCGGGTTTATCTGCAATGTTCACCAGTTTTTCCGCGGCTGTGGCATCTTTCTTTATCTGCAGGGCGGTGTCAGGATCATTAACGGCTGCAATGACCAGACTGGCCTGCCGGATGTCATCGATGTTGTAAGGTCTTTCATGGAGCTGGAGATTAACATGACCGGCTGCCAGTAACTTGACCTCAGGAATAATTTCCTTTGCCACCAATTGTATACTGGTGGCAGGTGAATTGGCCAACACGGCTCCGAGCTTTTCCAGGGCAATCTTTCCGCCGCCAATGATCAGCAGTCTTAATTCCTCCAGTTTTATAAAAACCGGGAAGAGTGTATTGTCAGTAGTCTCCTGTGTTCCGTTTGAGGAAGCGGATGGCTGTTCCGTCATGCAGTATTATTTTTTCAGAATCGCGGTCACGGATTTTTTGTGGGAAAAATGTTCTTTTTCTACTACCTCGCTTTTGTGATAAACCAGTGATGATGGAGGTACGCTAAAAGTAACCCAGGCATTACCTCCTATTACACTGTCTTTGCCGATCACTGTATCGCCTCCGAGTATGGTGGCGCCGGAGTAGAGGATTACGTTGTCTTCCACGGTCGGATGTCTTTTTTTGTCTTTCTTTACCCGCGCCGAATTAAGGGCACCGATGGTAACACCCTGGTATATCTTTACCTTTTCACCAACAACAGCGGTTTCGCCAATGACCACACCGGTGCCATGATCGATAAAAAAGGAAGCTCCGATGGTTGCACCCGGGTGTATATCAATGCCGGTTTTGCTGTGCGCATACTCCGTAAAGATACGGGGCAACACGCGAATGCCCAGCTTCCATAAAGTATTTGAAACGCGATATACCGCTATGGCATAAAAACCAGGATAGGCATGCAGCACTTCTTCCTTGCTTAAAGCAGCAGGATCGTTGACCAGAAAAAAGGAAGCATCTTTTTGAAGTGTTTCATATACCTCCGGCAACCCGTTGAAGAACTGATCGGAAAGACTTTGTGCTCCTGCCCCGTCGTTGACCACATCATAGATCAGGGTGGTTAAATGACTTTTCAGCGAATACCAACCCTTTTCAAGATCGCTCTCTTTTTGATTTACGCCGGTTTTGGGAACGAAGAGGAATCCGAAAAGATCATCGACAAACTGGTGGCTTAATGCTTTATCAGGGAGATTGCCTGCGTGCTTTTTATTATGTCTTTGCAGGAGACTTAAGAAATCTTTTTCGTTCATGATGTTTGTTTAAATTGGCCACCTAAACACTGAATCTCATTTTTTGTAATACAATTTAAAAGCTGCTGCTGCTTTAGCCGTATTTTTTAGTAGGATCTGTAGCGGTAACGATCCGCTTCTTCTGTGCCTCAGTGGCTATCATTGATCCATTTGCGCTGTGAAAAATCGCCAAAGGTTTCACCGGCGTTGCGCTCGTTTACGTAAACATCGAAGAGGCTGTCCAGTGTTTCTAAAATACCGGCTTCATCCAGGCTGTCTTTGTATTTTGTATTGAGCCGGGCTCCCAGACGATCGCCTCCGATGTGCAGGTTGTATTTCCCAAGGGATGTGCCTACAAAGCCGATCTCCGCATTGGGGGAGCGGCCGCAGCCGTTGGGACAGCCCGTCATACGTACAATAATATCTTCATCCTGCAGCTGGTGCTTTTGCAGCAAGGGTTCTATTTTGCCGATGAGGGTAGGCAGGTAACGCTGCGCCTCGGCCATGGCCAGCCCGCAGGTGTTCAGGGCTACACAGGCCATGGAGTTTCTGCGCATAGGGCTGGCACTATCGGTACTTTTGATGATCTGGTGCTCCTGCAGGATCTGCTCAATCGTTGCTTTATCTTCATCGGGGATATCGCTCAGGATCAGGTTCTGGTTACAGGTGAACCGGAAATTGGCCTTACCCGTCTCTGCCACTTTTAGCAGGCCACTTTTCAAGGGGTAGTTATTTTCGTCCAGCACGCGGCCGTTTTCTATAAACAGGGTGTAGTACCAGTTCCCTTCGTGATTTTGCGACCATCCGTAAGCATCTTTCCGGCTGGTGAACGCATAGGGGCGTGCCGGTTCCAGTTTAAATCCACAACGTTTTTCTACCTCCACCCTGTAATTGTCGACCCCCATTTTATCAATCGTATATTTCAGACGGGCCTGTTTGCGGTCGCTGCGGTTACCAAAGTCGCGCTGCACGGTTATAACTTCGTAAATGGCTTTTAAAGCCTGTTCTTTGGGCACATAGCCCAGCATGCTTCCCAGGCGGGCATAGGTAGCTGCATTACCATGTGTGGAGCCCAGGCCACCGCCTGCCGCCATGTTATAGCCCTTCAGTTCGCCGTCTTCTATAATGGCAATAAGTCCAAGGTCGTTGATAAACACATCTACATCATTGTTGGGTGGAATGGCGATGCCGATCTTGAACTTGCGCGGCAGGTAACGATCCTGGTACAAGGGATCTTCTTCTGTGGTTTCGACCAGTTTTTCTGCGTCCATCCATACTTCATAATAACCACGGGTTTTCGGAAGGTTATGGGCACTGATCTCCCGTGCAAACTGGTAGATTTCTTCGTGCAGCGGCGACTCTTTCGGATGCGATGCGCAGGTTACATTCCGGTTTACATCGCCACAGGCAGCAATAGAATCCAGGTGCATGGTATTGAATGCACTGATGGTAGGCTTGGTATGTGATTTTAAAATACCGTGCAGCTGGATGGTTTGCCTTGTGGTAATCTTGATGGTGCCTGTGGAATAGTTGCCTGCAATATGATGCAGTCCGATCCATTGCTCCGGTGTCATAAATCCTCCGGGTAGCCTCAGCCGGATCATAAAAGCGTAAAGCGGCTCCAGTTTTTTGCGGCTTCGCTCCTCGCGGCGGTCCCGGTCGTCCTGCATATACATGCCATGAAATTTCACCAGCGACTGGTCACTTTCTCTTATGGCGCCGGTATGCGCATCTAAAAGACTTTCCTTTAAAGTGCCCCGCAACCCCTGGCTGGCCATCTTTATTTTCTCTGTTCCTGATAAATTATTTTTCTCGCTCATTTTTTGTTTCAGGTTTAAAGTTTCAGGTTCTGCTATGAACCATGAACCATCTGCTATTAACTAATATACGTCTTTTGAATATCGTCCTTCTTCTTCCAGCTGCACCAGGTAGTTCCGGGCCTCTTCTTCCGATTTTCCTTTTGCTTTGAAGATCTCTACAAAAGTGTCCTCTACGTCTTTACACATAGGATCTTTGGCACCGCAAATGTACAGGTATGCGCCATTGTTGAGCCAGTCCAGCAACTCGGTTCCTTTTTCTTTAACACGATGCTGTACATAGATCTTCTGATCGGTATCGCGGGAGAAGGCCAGGTCCAGGTTGTTCAATACACCGGTTTCCAGGTAGTTTTGAATTTCGGTCTGGTATAAAAAATCGGTTACGAAATGTTGTTCGCCAAAGAATAACCAGTTTTTGCCGCTGGCGCCGCTGGCATCCCGCTCAGCAAGAAAGGAGCGAAAAGGCGCTACACCGGTACCGGGCCCAATCATGATTATATCTTTATCCTCTTCCGGAAGTTTGAAGTGTTTGGCTTTTTGAATAAAGAACTCAATTTCGTGTCCCTCATCCAGGTCGGAGAGGAATTCGCTGCACACACCGTAGCGTTCTTCATCTTCAACGGTAAACTGGTTTTTGGATACGGTTATGTGGATTTCATTTTCTCCATGCGCATTGGGCGAGGAGGAAATGGAATATAGCCGTGGCGATTGAGGGGTTAGGATCTTAATTACTTCTTCAAACTGTGCGGCATCTTTTACCGGGTAAATGCGCAGCAGGTCGTACAGGCTCATCCGGGTGTCGGGGATCTGTTGCTGGGTGAGCTCTGCAAATTTTTTAACGGTCGATTTCAGCAGGTAGCAAATGTTCAGGTGCTGGCTCAGCAGATCCCTTACCGTTGCTTTCACCCTTTCCGTCTGGATTTCCTTTTCGGGGTCAATACCGGTGATGCCAATGATGCGGGTGATCATATTCTGTTTGTTGGAGGGTACAATTCCCAGGGCATCCCCCGGCTGGTAATCGATAGACTCATCCGTTGTGATCTCGATATGATAGGTTCGCTTATTGGAGCCACGGTCATTGAGGTTAATATTGGTGATCACTTTACCCATGTAGTACTTCTTGCCGGATGTTTTAGGGGCGGCTGCAGGCGAAACAATGGGGCTGGCTGCTGTTGACTGCAGGGCTGCTGCCACATTGTCGAACCAGTGCAGTGCATCTTCCTCGTACTCTACATCGCATTTTTTCAGCGGCAGCACACGGTGGGCGCCCAGTGCTTCCAGGCGGGCATCCACATCTTCACCCGTTTTGCAAAATTCGGGGTAAGAGCTGTCGCCCAGAGCCAGTACTCCAAATTTGAGCTTGCCGAGGTTGAGCTGGTTTTCATGGATATGGTCGTAGAATTTTTTGGCCAGTATGGGTGGCTCGCCTTCACCCTGTGTACTGATTACCACAAAAAAGTACTCTTCTTTGGGAAGGTCGGCAAAACGGTATTGATCCAGCCCTGCAAGCTTTACGGAAATGCCTTTTTTCTTGGCAACGCCGGCTAATTGCGTGGCCAGCTTCTTGGCATTTCCCGTTTCGGTACCATAAACCAGGGATATCTTTTTTACCGCTGCGGGTACTGCGGTTGCTGCTTCCTGGCCACCTGCAATTCCCTGTGCAAGGCCGGCGAAATAGCCGCTGGCCCAAAGTAATTCATCCCGCGAGAGCGTGGGTGTAAGGCTTTTGATGGCTCCTAATTTTGCGTCAGATAGCATGTTTTAAATTATTTTGTTGATGAACGTTGATCATTTCTTCGGTTACGGGGTTAAAATACAATTGCCGGCTCTGGCTGTTTTCCAGCCAGCGAAACTGCTGGTGCAGCGCTACAACACGGCCCACAATTACCAGGCTGGGCGAGGCCAACGGCCTGCCTTTTAGTGCCGTGGCATAATCGTAGAGGCTGCAGGTATGCACCTGCTGAAAACAGGTAGTGGCCTGTTCGATAACCGCCAGTTGTTTTTCTGCTGCAATGTGGTGCTCCGTTAATTTTTGCACCACCTGCTCCAGGGTGCCGGACGACATATAAAATACCAGGGTATCTTCTGTTGCCGCCAACTCTTTCCAGTAGGCATCCGTAACTACGTCCGATTTATAATAGGTAAGAAAGCGGACTGCCGTTGCATATCCCCGTGCTGTTAACGGCATTCCGGCAAAGGCGGCTGCGCCCAGTGCCGCAGTTACGCCGGGAATGATTTCGTAAGAGATGGCGTATTGGGTAAGGGTTTGAAGCTCATCCAGAATGTTGGAAAAGATGGAAACATCGCCTCCCTTAAGCCGTACTACCAATTTGCCCTGTAGTGCATAGTGTACCAGCAGCTCATTAATGGTGCGCTGCGGCACTGATCGTTTTTTACTGCATTCTTTTCCTACGTATACAATCTCCGCCGCGGGCGAAACATAACGATGCAGGATCACATCGCTGACCAGGCGGTCTGCAAGCACCACGTCTGCATTCCGCAACGCATCAGCCGCCTTTACTGTAATCAGGTCGGGGTCGCCGGGCCCCGCACCGGCAAGGATTACTTTGCCGCTGCCGTTATGAGGCTGTTTTTTTACAGATGATGTGTGTTGAAGGAGCATCTGTTGTTTTTTATAATCTACTTAAAGTATAGACTTATTGGTTAAAAAATAACGGCGCGCGGGGATTGCCGGCCGGGCGCCGTTTGGATCAATTCAGTAAAACAGCAGCTACCGTGCTGTTGCTGGTCTCATCTACAAGGATGGCATTACCGTAGTCGCTCAATGTATCAAAATGGTCGTATACCAGCGGCGCTGCGGTCTTGATGGTGGCATGCACCACTTCATTCAGTTTAACGCCATCTTCAGCAGGAATGCGTTCCAGGGTGTTTACATCTACTTTGTATGCTACGCTCCGCACAATGGTTTTGAGCAGGCGCCCCTTATGCTGGAGAAAATATTTATTACCCTGGATGAGCGGTTTATTGTCGAGCCAGCAAAGTACCACGTCTATTTCATTGGCTACTTTGGGAAGGTTATCTATACGGGCAAAGGTATCGCCCCGGCTGATGTCGATATCATCTGCTATGTGCAATACGGCAGCCTGTGGAGCAAATGCTTCATTTACTTCTCTACCGCCTACTTCAATCTTTATAATAGTAGAATCAATGCCTGCGGGAAGAATCTTTATTTTGTCGCCCGTTTTGTAAACACCGCTGATGATCTGGCCGGCATAGCCGCGGTAGTCGTGCAGCTCTGTTGTTTGTGGCCGGATCACATATTGCACCTGAAACCGCGGATCTTTATGATTAATATCGGAAGCAACCTCAACGGCTTCCAGGAACTCCAGCAGGGGCTGGCCGGCATACCAGGGCATATTTTCGGAGGCATCAACAATATTGTCGCCCAGGAGCGCCGAAATCGGAACATAGGTTATGTCTTTTATGTTCAGTTGTGCAGCTACTTTCTCATAGTCTGCCTTTATTTCGTTAAACCGCTCTTCCGAAAAACCGACCAGGTCCATTTTGTTGATAGCTACTACAACATGTGGTATTTTTAACAGCGAGGCAATAATAGAATGCCGGCGGGTTTGTTCAATCACCCCGGCCCGCGCATCAATAAGGATGATGATCAGGCTGGAGTTGGAAGCCCCGGTGATCATGTTGCGGGTGTACTGTACGTGACCCGGAGCATCCGCAATGATGAATTTCCTTTTTGGGGTGGAGAAATAGCGATAGGCTACATCAATAGTGATCCCCTGCTCCCGCTCTGCCCGGAGGCCGTCCGTAAGCAATGCCAGGTCAATGCCATCGGCATTTTTGTTTTTTGATTGCTTTTCCAGTGCTTCCAGCTGATCCACCAGAATGCTTTTGCTATCATACAACAGCCGGCCTATCAATGTGCTTTTGCCATCGTCTACACTGCCTGCGGTTATGAAACGTAGTATATCCATTTTGGCCCCTCCTAACCTCCCCAATGGGGAGGGATTATTTAAAATATTATTTAATATAGATTATTTCAACTGACAGGCGTTTTGCCTCCTTCCCTTTGGGAAGGTAGGGATGGGCCTAAAAATATCCACCCTTCTTCCGGTCTTCCATAGCGGCTTCCGTTACTTTATCATCGATGCGGGTTTCGCCTCTTTCGGAGATCCGGGTGGCCATAATTTCGTTTACCACCTCGTCCAGCGTTCTGGCACTGGATTCTACGGCCGCTGTACAGGTCATATCGCCCACCGTGCGATAACGTACTTTTTTTGTGGAAATCACATCTGTTTCATCAATTGTGATGTAGTCAGAAACGGCGATCAGCTGTCCTTCATGCTCAATCACTTCCCGATCGTGGGCAAAATAAATGGAAGGCAGGGCGATTTCTTCTTTTTTGATATAGCTCCATACATCCAGCTCCGTCCAGTTGCTGATGGGGAACACCCGCACATTTTCGCCTTTGTGGATGCGGCCGTTATAGATGTTCCACAATTCGGGGCGCTGCAGCTTGGGCTCCCACTGGCCAAACTCATCTCTTACGGAAAAGATGCGCTCTTTTGCTCTTGCCTTTTCTTCATCACGCCGGGCGCCGCCGATGCAGGCGTCAAACTTAAATTCTTCAATCGTATCCAGCAGGGTATGGATCTGCAGCCAGTTGCGGCTGGCAAATTTGCCCTTTGGTTCGGTAAGATGCTTTTGTTTAATGGTATCTTCCACCTTGCGTACAATCAGTTCGGCGCCCAGTTCTTTTGCCAGGGCATCGCGGTAAGCCAGTGCCTCAGGAAAGTTATGGCCGGTATCGACATGTACCAGCGGAAAAGGAATTTTGCCGGGAGCAAATGCTTTTTTTGCCAGCTGTACCAGCGTTATGGAATCTTTACCGCCGCTGAAAAGCAGGGCCGGTTTTTCAAATTGTGCAGCAACCTCCCTGAAAATATAAATACTTTCAGCCTCAAGCTGCTCAAGGTAATCTAATGTGTACTCACCCATACGTTCTTTTTATACAGATCCGCCTGTGCGGATTTTTTTAACAATCAAAGTGGTTTTTTCAAGGATGCATTTATCGGGGAATCCCTTTACTGGTGTACATGCAATCCGCACTCTTTGTGCGAAGCCTCCCACCACCATCTGCCGGCCCTTGGATCTTCACCCGGCTCAATAGCCCGGGTACAAGGGGCGCAGCCAATGCTGACAAATCCTTTATCATGCAGCGGGTTGTATGGAATGTTTTTTTCTTTAATGTAGTTCAGTACTTCATTGTAACTCCACCGGATCAGCGGATTGAATTTATAAAGACCACGGTCTTCATCCCATTCGATCATTTTCATGTCTTTCCGGTTATCCGACTGCTCGCTTCTAAGCCCCGTGATCCACACTTTTGCGCCTTCCAGAGCACGGTTCAACGGTTTTACCTTCCGGATAAAACAGCATTCCTTGCGGTTTTCAACGGATTCATAAAACCCGTTTGCTCCTTTTGCTTTTACATAGGCTTCTACATCCGAATCTTCGGGAAAGTAAACGGCTATGTTTATTTTATAACGCGCATTGGTTTTTTCCAGCAGGTCGTAATGTTCGTAAAACAGCCGTCCGGTGTCGAGGGTAAAGATCTTTACCGGTAGTTTGTTAACCGCGATGGCTTCCGTTAACACCTGGTCTTCCTGTCCAAGAGAGGAGGAAAGCACGGTTGCTTCTGGAAACTGATCCGTAACCAGCTTCAGCGCTTCTGCCAGTGAAGCCTTTTCTATTGCCTGTATTTGTTCTTCTGTAAACAAGTGTTATAGTTGATGGCTCATAGATCATAGTTCATGGACACTCCATGAACTATGAACCATTTGCTATGAACCGGGATTAAATATTCGGTTGAGGTGTGTACCGCAGATAGGGTTTTACCTCTTTTACGCCTTTGGGGAATTTTTTAATGGCATCTTCAGTGCTGATAGAAGGTACTACGATTACATCTTCACCGGCTTTCCAGTCTGCCGGAGTTGCCACGCTGTGGTTCGCCGTCAGTTGCAATGAGTCGATCACCCGCAATACTTCCTGGAAGTTTCTTCCGGTAGAAGCAGGATAAGTAATGATCAGCTTTATTTTTTTATCGGGCCCGATGATGAACAGGGAACGCACGGTTGCCTTTTCTGAAGCATTGGGGTGGATCATATCATAAAGCGTAGCGATATTCTTTTCGGGATCTGCCAGGATGGGGAAATCCACCGTGCAATTATTGGTTTCATTGATATCGTTTCTCCAGCCCAGGTGCGAGTCCAGCGGATCTACGCTTACAGCCAATGCCTTTACGCCGCGTTTTTCAAATTCACCTTTTAACAAGGCAGTTTTTCCCAGCTCGGTAGTGCAAACAGGGGTATAATCAGCCGGGTGCGAAAACAGTACTCCCCAGGAATCACCCAGAAACTCATGAAATTTGATTTCTCCTTCAGTAGATTGCGCCGTAAAATCCGGGGCAATGTCGCCTAATCTTAATGACATAATTTTAAACAGTTTTTAATGACAAAATAGCTCTTTTAATAAACCTACTAATCAGGTAGACTAATAGTGAGGTTTGCAAGGTACGGTAAAATTTTTGAATGTGGATTAAAAAATCGTGAAAAATTAAAAAATGGTGGTAGATGCTGATACTAAACCAGGTAGCCTTCTGCCAAAAATACCTGAGGCGCGGTCATTATTTGTTACCTGACCGCAGGATTTTCAGGGTTCGTATAAATAAGTTTCGGGATTGTCCGGACCCGGTAGTAACAACAATAGCGTGTAGCGTAGTAATATCTCAATCCTTCAGATCGGCCAGCGTCCGGCTTTCCAATACATGCAGGGTCACATCCCGGACCTGCTTCATTACATCGTGCAGGCCGCAGCGCTTTTCATCGCAGTTCTTGCAGCGTTCATAAAAGTACAGACTTACACAGGGCAGCATAGATATGGGCCCATCGATCAGCCGTATCACCGTGGCCATTTTTACATCGGCAGGGTTTTGTTTAAAAAAATAACCGCCGCCTTTTCCTTTTTTGCTTTCGAGGATACCGGCTTTCCGGAGCTCCAGCAGGATGTTTTCCAGGAACTTTAGGGGAATCCGTTTCTTTTTTGAGATCTCGGATATAAGCACGGGCCCGTCTTTTTGACGGTCTGCCAGATACCCCAGCGCTTTAAAGGCGTATTGCGATTTTTTTGTGAGCATATAGTAATAACAAATGTTCGATTATAAAGTTAAGAAACAATGTTAACAGGTTAAAAAGTTGACAGGGCTTTTTTGTTCAGCTGCCTTTATGTAGCCGGTGCCGCTGATTCTGGAGTACGTTGTCCAGTGTCCAGGGAATCGTTTTTTCGAAGGGAGATTGTCTTACGGAGCAATGGGCCTTGGAGCAGAGCGCACATTGAAAAGGCTTGCATCCGTCTGAATGAATAAAAAATTCGACAGACTGACCGTACTGGTCGCGGATGAGCGCCGCCAGCTGGTCCACCTCCTGGTGTGCTTCTGTAACATTGAGGTACCAGGGCACAGTAAGATGGCAATCGATATGAAGTACGCTTCCGTATTTGATTACCCTGAAATTGTGCAGGTCTATCCAGTTTTCCCGGCGGTTTTTATTGATATAGGCAATCATTTCCAGCAGCAACTGCTCATCTGCCTCATCCATAATGCCGGCAATGGAGCGTCTCAGGATGCTGTAGGAAGTACGCAGGAGCAAAAAGGTCAGCAGGATGGCCACAACAGCGTCGATCCAGTGGATTTTTGTAAAGAAAACAAGTGCCAACCCCGCAATGACGGCGATGGTGGAATAAGTATCGGTGCGCAGGTGCCGCCCGCTTACTTCCAATGCAATGGAACGGTTTTTTTTTCCGGCGGCAACGCAAATACTTCCCAGGGCATAGTTGACCACTGCTGTAGCCCCGATCAGCAACATACCAAGATCGAGCTGTGCCAGTACCATGGGGTGGATCAGCTGGTCGATCGCTTTGTAAAGGACCACCAGCCCGGCGACCCCGATCAGGGTGCCTTCGATGGCTGCGGATAAAAACTCGGCTTTCCCATGTCCGTAAGGGTGGTTGGCATCCCTGGGCTGTGCCGCCAGGTACAGACTGTAAAGCCCGATGAAGCCGGCTACTACGTTTGCAATGCTTTCCAGCGCATCCGTCAGGATGGCAACGGAATGGGTAAAAAAATAGGCTATAAATTTTACAATCAGCAACAGCAAGGATACAACTGCTACCCATTTCTGGATTTTTATATTTTGCCGGGACCCTTTTGTGGCCATTTTATATAGGGTTATACTGTTTTCCGTTTTCCGCCTTTCCGCATTCTTTTTGCCTCGATATATTTCTGTACCCTGCGTTTTAAACGGTGATAAAATTCTTTGTTGAAGAGGTTGGAGTCGTGCATGGCCTTATAGGTGAGGAAGGCGCCGATGGGGGTCAGCACAAAGGTAGATAGCCACATACCGGAAAAAGGCGTCAGGCTGCCTTCCTTAGCCATCTTTTCTCCCGTATTAGAGGAGAAGTAGAACACCAGGAAGAAGGCAATGGCAAAGATCATGGGGGTACCCAAACCTCCCTTCCGGATGATTGAGCCCAGCGGAGCGCCAATCATGAACATCAGGAAACAGGCCAGGGCCAGCACTATTTTTTTATGCCATTCGATCTTATACCGGCGGATATTCTTCTCCTGCTCCTGTATGCTGGTGAGGTTCATGCTGGCATTGTCCTTTACTACAGAAATGGCGTTCAGCGCCCGTTCTGCAATATTGGTCTGCGCACTATCCGGCAGGAAGGCGGTAAACAGGTTGGCATTCTTTTTAACCGGTTTCAGCTGTTTTTTAACCGTGTCTTTTTTTGCTGAATCTTTGCGAATGGCGGCACTGTCGCCGGCTGTTTTTTTAGCCGTATCCATTTTAGCAGCTGCGATACCCGAAGCCCGTTTTTTTGAGGTATCGGGTTTTACATCGCCTATTTTTTTCAGAATGGTGTCAATGGCAAATAGCGGTTGCCTGGTTTTCCGTCGTTTTTTTCCCGGCTTCTTTATGGCTACGGGCAATTTTTTCTTTGTTGTAAGCGTGTCTTTTTTCTTTGAAACGGAGTCGGCCTTCACCGGCAGGAGCGTGGCTTTTGCCCTGCCTGTAATGGTATCCAATCCTAAAAATGCGTCTTTATTTTTTTTAAAGTTAAGTATGGAGTCGGGGATGGTAATGCCTTTTGTTACACTGTCTTTGTAAAGCAGCAGGCTGAAGTTATTGCGCAGGCTGGTTTGATAGCGTTCTACTTCCATGCCGGTATATTTGGTCATAGAATCCAGGGCTTTATCAAGTTGCCGCATGCTTAATACCCGCTCATTATTACGGTTGGTACTGTCGTTGGAGGCTTTAAAATTAAAGGCACTGATGTCCAGCTGCATTTTATATTCCTTAAAACCGAGGCGGACGTATTCTGTTGCAGAATCGGTTCGGTTGCCCCGTTCCTGGTAGCGCCATCCATCCCGGAATACGAAATCAAGGAACCGCTTGTCGGGGGAGGGCTTCATGACCCCGTTTTTTGCAATAATAAAATTATCCTGGAGGGAGCCGTAATTGTTTTCAAAAACGATCAGGTCCCGGATCGTACTGTCATCTTTTTCTTTTTTACCTATTTTGATGGCAAAACGATCCAGTTTGTCATAAAATACGCCTTCTTTAATGTCAAATGCGGGTTTGGCCAGCACAATGTCGGCCAGCATAGTCCGCGATTTCAGCTGCGCTACGGGAATAACGTAGTTTGCGAAAAGAAAGGCGCAGAAACTGATGAGGAGCGTTACCCCTACCAGGGGACGCATAAACCGCAGCAGTGAAATGCCCGAAGATTTAATGGCTACCAGCTCAAAACTTTCGCCCAGGTTTCCAAAGGTCATCAGAGAGGACAACAGTACGGCCAGGGGTAATGCCAACGGGATCAAAACAGCGCTCTGGTACCAGATAAACCGTAAAATAGTAAAAGCATCGAGCCCTTTTCCCACAAAATCATCGATCCAAAGCCAGAAAAACTGCATTACCAATACAAAAAGGGTAATGAAAAAAGTGGCCACAAATGGGCCAATAAATGCTTTGATGATCAGTTTATCTAACTTTTTCAACTGTTTCCTGTTTCTGGTTCGTGGTTTTTTCTGTGTTGGCAATAGTGTGCAGCAAGGTGTATGCAGGGTCTATTGTCGTTCAACCACAATTCATTTAATTTGCAAATAACGTATACATAATGGAAGAAACAAAATTAAGCCTTTCTCCAGAGGAGTGGTCCATTGTTGCTGATTCTGAAATCATTTTAACAAAGAATGCGGTTTTACAGAAAATAAAAACAGCCCTGGAAGCGCTGAGTTGCTGGCAGCTTGATTTTGCACGGGAAAATACCAGCCGGCTGCCGGATTTGTTATTTGCGAACAACGGAAAGATCTCAAGGGGCGAAAATTATAAAGGGCTTCCCTACCTGGTGCTTGATTACCCACGCCATTTCAGGCAGGGCCATATTTTTGCCATCCGGAGCATGTTCTGGTGGGGAAAACAGATCAGTGTTACCCTGCATTTGTCGGGTGAATGGAAGGACCGGTTTGCAGATCGGCTCACCAGCCGGTTGGAGCCCCTTAAGAACGAAACCATTTACCTATGCTGCAGTGGCGATGAGTGGGAACACGATGTGTCCGGCGCCGGCTATATTTCTTTGCAGGAGCCGGGAAATCCGCCCATTCAGGATCTGCTCCGCAACAGCCATTTTATAAAACTGGCCTATGCTAATCCGGTGGGTCAACTGGAAGGAGCGCCGGAGTTCTGGAGAAATAAGTTCCGGGAATTAATGGAATTGGTCCTGTGATCGGCTTTCAGGAAGCGCTGTTCTATGGTTTAATTTCCCAGCCGGTGAAATAATTCTTTTACCTGGTAGTCCCAAAGCTGGCTTTGATCCTTAAGATCTCTTTTCTCCGCAAAGTCGGTAATTACCAGGATGGTCTGGTTCGTGATTTCTGATTTATCAATACGAAATTCAAAGTACTCGTTCTTTGGAGCGCCGGCCCAATGGAAACGGATGAACCGCTCTTCTTCCTGGTCAACCACCTCAGCCTCTTCGTGCGACCCGTTCCAGCCAAAGTAAAAATGTCCGTTCCGCTCGTCCACGCTTTCAGCAAACCACTCACCCAACCCATTGGAAGTGGCTAAAAATTCGAACAAAATTGTAGGAGAACAACGCACGGGATACTCCAGGGTATATAGCTGTTTACTCATCTCTCGGGGTGTGTTTATGAATTCAATTAGCTACAATAATATAAAAATTATCATACTTTCAAAATTTTTTTTGATTCCGGGCGCCCGTAGTGGTGTTTTGCCGGGTGAAAGACTGTTTTTTGTACGGCAAAAGGCCCCGCGGGGTCTTTCTGAGGTTTTTGCCCCTTAAAACAGTATCTTTGCGGGCATTTTTCAGTTTATAATTTTCGGAAGATATGTTTAATAGTCTACAGGATAAATTAGAGTCTGCATTTAAAAACCTCAAAGGCCAGGCCCGCATTACGGAATTGAACGTTGCCGCTACGGTAAAGGAGATCCGCCGTGCGCTGGTTGATGCGGATGTAAACTATAAAATTGCCAAGGACTTTACGGATAAAATCCGGGATAAGGCCATGGGCGAGAAGGTACTGAATGCCGTCAGCCCCGGCCAGCTGATGGTAAAGATTGTTAAGGATGAGCTTACCGGACTGATGGGTGGGGAGGAAGCTGTTTTTAATGCCAAAGGCAACCCGGCGGTTATTTTGATTGCAGGGCTGCAGGGTAGCGGTAAAACCACTTTCAGCGGCAAGCTGGCCAGCTACCTTAAAACCAAAAAGGGCCTGTCGCCCATGCTGGTGGCTGCCGATATTTACCGGCCGGCGGCGATGGAGCAGTTAAGGGTACTGGGTGAGCAGATTGGGGTGGAAGTATATATGGAGCCCGAAAATAAAGATGCGGTAGCCATTGCGCAAACTGCAGTTGCCCAGGCAAAATCAAAAAATAAAAATGTCATCATTATCGATACGGCCGGCCGCCTGGCGGTGGATGAGGCCATGATGACAGAGGTGTCCAATATAAAAAATGCTGTTGCTCCGCAGGAGATCCTGTTTGTTGTAGATAGTATGACCGGGCAGGATGCCGTAAATACGGCCAAGGCGTTTAATGACCGGCTTGACTTTAGCGGAGTGGTGCTTACGAAACTGGATGGCGATACCCGGGGTGGTGCGGCCCTGTCTATTAAGTATACCGTAAACAAACCGATCAAGTTTGTAAGCAATGGTGAAAAAATGGATGCGCTGGATGTGTTTTACCCCGAGCGGATGGCACAGCGTATCCTGGGTATGGGGGATATTACGACCCTGGTGGAACGCGCCCAGCAACAATTTGATGAAGAGCAGGCGAAGAAACTGGAAAGCAAGATCCGGAAAAATAAGTTTGACTTTGCCGACTTTAAGATGCAGCTGGATCAGATCAAAAAGATGGGAAATATGAAGGACCTCCTGGGTATGATTCCTGGCGTTGGTGCAAAGATCAAGGACCTGGATATCAGTGATGAAAGCTTTAAGGGGATCGAAGCAATGATCGATTCCATGACCCCGGACGAGCGCAGCAACCCGGATCTCATCAACGGCAGCCGCCGCAAACGGATTGCCCTGGGCAGCGGAAAAGATATTGCAGAGGTGAATGCCTTTATGAAGCAGTTTGAGCAGATGCGCGATATGATGAAAAACATGAATAAAATGGGCGCCTTTGGCCGCATGATGCCCGGGATGGGTAAGTTTAAGATGCCGGGATAGGAGGCGGCAAACTGTGCGCTCAATGCTAAATGCCACCAATTGATTATTTCCTTGTTGCTTTGACCCGAAACGAAGCCCCGTTTGGAACGGCTGGTTTCTTTCTTGTACGCCACTTTTTCTATTTTTTGACGAACAACCATTTTTATCCGCTAAAAAGACCCCTTAAAATTAGTTGTCCGCCATTTTTGTTATTTTTTGACGAACAACCATTTTTGTCCGCCAAAAAGACCCCTTAAAACAGTTTGTCCGCCATTTTTATTATTTTTTGGCGGACAAGCTGTTTGCCAGAACAGGCGCTTGCCCGCTTTGATCAAATGTTAAAAAACCTTCATAACAGTGAAATACTGCTGGCCCCACTCCGGAACCAGGAGACTGTATCGTTTTCCCGTATGGAGGGTACTATCAGCACCATTGATGAGATTATGGAATTTGAGGCCAATGTAAAAGAAGACAATGAAGACGCATACAACACGGATGTCCGTTCTGACGTTATTGAAACCCTTTTTTATCAGCGTTCCCTGCGTAAAGCGCAAAAGGGCATGGAAGCAGGATATGAAATATCAGACAGTCTGATCAAGCAGATTCATCAGCAATTATTAAGTTTTGGAAGAGGCGCTTCAAAATCGCCCGGAGCATACAAAACGGAACAAAATTTTATTGGAGATAAGGCCGGACGGCAGATCTTTTATGTTCCGGTTGGTCCTGAAAAATTACAGGACGGCATGGAGCGGCTGTTTGCTTATTTGAAAAGCGACAGGCATCCGGTTCTGATAAGAACAGCATTAATGCATCTGGAGTTTGAAGCGCTGCATCCTTTTAAAGATGGGAACGGAAGAATAGGAAGGATGCTGATAACGCTGTTCCTTTGGCAGCAGCAAATGATCAGTGCCCCGCATTTTTATATAAGTGGGTACCTGGAAGAACATAAGGAAGCATACATCAGCAGGATGCGGGATGTATCTAAAACAGGAAACTGGGAGCAATGGTGTGCCTTTTTCTTAACAGCAGTGAAGGAACAGGCTACGCAAAACCTGGAAATTGCGGAACAAATAAGCCGGTTGTATGAAGATATGAAACTGCGTGTTTCAGAAACTCTGGCCTCAAAATTTATTAAAAAATTGCTCGATGAGGGGCTGCTTTATTTGCAGCAGGAGGCAGCGGGGCGTAAACCTGCCTTGTATTCGTTTGAGCCGTTGATGTGGTTGGTAAGAGTATAAACAGCATGGATGTACCAGTGCTGGAACTGCTAAACGCTGAACGCTGAATGTTAAGAGCTGATAGCTGGCCGCTCACTCGCCAAATCCTTTAAACCCAGGGTCTACAATACGCTTCCAGTCCGGGTGCCGTTTAATATAGGCAAACACAAAGGGACAGAGCGGGACCAGGGTCTTACCGCTTTGCTCAATGGTTTCCAGGGTTTTTTCTACAATTGCGGTACCGGCACCTTTGCCTTCCAGTTCGGGCGGCACTTCCGTATGTACCAGGCTGATATGGTGCGGGGTTTCATTAAATCGGATGAAGGCTGTATGTCCGTCGATAGTGAGTTGGTACTGTTTTTCCGGATCATTTTTTACAAGTGGGAGCGTTGTATATTCGGGTTTCATAATTAAATTATTTTTGATCGGTTTTCGGGTTTGTTTTAAATTTTATTTTTCTTAAACCACCAGGCACTAAGAACGGTTAAGTTGGCATATTGCTTAATGATTCTTAACTTAATGGTTTTATAGTTCATCATACATCTTTTGTCTGTTAGAATTTGACCAGGCTATAACAAAGAAATCTGCTTATTTCAGTTTTACATTACCGGCTTGTTCCGGCAGCGGTACAAATTCCGTTTCACCGGGCACGGGAGGAAAGCGTTGACCCTGCCAATCCTGTTTGGCTACTTCGATAGTGGCCTTATCCGAGCTTACAAAGTTCCAGTAAATAAACCGCTCTTCGGGGAAGGACTCCCCACCGAAAATGAAAACCGTTGTATTGTCGGTGGTCTCAAAGGAGCAAAGCGTACTGTCTTTTGCAATGAGGATCTGCCTGGGACCATAGGTGTTGCCATCACTGATCACATTGCCTTCCAGGATGTATAATCCGCTTTCACCGTAGAGGTCCTTGCCAATATTGAGCTTTTGTCCTTTTGGGGTAATGATCTTTATAAAATACTGCGGGCTGTGTACGGGCACGGGGGATGTTTTTCCAAATGCCGTTCCGGAAATCAGCTTTATTTCGGCCCCATCCTGTTGCCATTGAGGTATATCGTCCGCTGCTACATGTGTAAAAGACGGATCGCTCTGTTCCAGTTCCTTTGGCAGGGCTACCCATATTTGCAGTCCATGCAGTTTTTTATCTGTTGTGCGGAGGCGTTCGGGTGTTCGTTCGGAATGTGTTACGCCTTTTCCGGCGGTCATCCAGTTCACGGCTCCGGGAGTAATTTCCACCTCCGACCCCATACTATCGCGATGCATGATGGCGCCTTCAAAAAGATAGGTAAGGGTCGAAAGGCCGATGTGCGGGTGTGGGGGCACATCCAGGTTTTGGTGATCCCTGAGATCAGCGGGCCCCATATGGTCGATAAAAATAAAAGGGCCCACCATCCGTTTCTGCCGGAAGGGCAGCAGGCGGCCAACCAGGAAGTTGCCAATATCAGCGGCCCGCTCTTCAATGATCATTCCAATATTCGACATGATGATTTTTTTTTATAAAAATAGATGAAAACTTCTGAGGTTATTCACCTTTCATTTTACAGGCTTCATTTGGTGCCCGCCCGATCCGGTACGGGCGGGTTTTACATTCATCCCCTGCGAAGTAGAGATTAGTCTAACCGGCCAAATTTACCAGCCTGGAAATCTTCCATGGCTTCGTAGATCTCCGCTTGTGTATTCATTACAAAGGGACCGTATGCGGCAATGGGCTCATCAATAGGCGCTCCGCTCAAAACCAATACAATGGCGTCATCGGCGGCTTTGATGAGGAGCTCCTCTCCCTCATTTTTAAAATGAACAAAGCTGTGCTCTCCGGCAGCCTGCCCATTTACTTCCACATGCCCCCTGATGATGAGCAGGGCAGTATTGTAAGTTGCCGGAAAGCTGGTGGTTACCGCCGCTCCTGCTTTTAACCGGATATTGGAGAGGTGCACGGGGCTGTAGGTGACTGCAGGACCATCTACGCCGTTAAAGCTCCCGGCAATGATGTTTACTTCGCCGCCCTCGTTGGGGATGGTATATTTTCCCATTTGCCCTTTGCTGATGGCCTGGTAGTGGGGAGGCACATTTTTATCCTTTGCGGGCAGGTTTACCCAAAGCTGCACCATTTCAAACGCACCCCCGGTTTTTGAAAAGTTTTCTTCGTGAAATTCTTTGTGGAGGATGCCCGAGCCGGCCGTCATCCATTGTACATCGCCCTCGCCGATAATGCCCCCACCGCCACTGCTGTCTGCATGCTGTACGCGGCCTTTGTAGGCAATAGTTACGGTTTCAAATCCTTTATGCGGGTGCGCGCCTACACCTCGTGGAATTTCCGATGGACCAAAATCATACTCGGGGTTAAAATCCAGTACCAGAAAGGGACTCATACTCCGGCGGTCCACGGCGGCTGGGATAAAGCCATATACCCTGAAGCCATCGCCAACCATATGGGGCTGCGCGGGCCGGGGTGTTATTTTTTCGATTATTTTTTTCATGATCTTTGTTGCTCCTTTTTTTATAAAAGTTCTATTTGAGGCCCCAGAGGCCTTAATCCATCATCGGTTACGGAAAAAGAACCGCGGGGGGCCGCTTCCTGCTCCGTCATAAAATCAACGATCTCTTTTTCCAGCATTTCCTCCCGGCCTTCTTCGTAAGTGACCCACATGCTGTCGTGATCTTTTAGTGAAAGTAATTTTTTCAGCATGGCTTCAGCGCTGCCGTCCAGGTAGTTTTCGGGCGCCAACACTACGTCGAAATCAATCAGCTGGAATTTTTCAACGGCTGCTTCGGCGGTAGCTACTTCAGTCAAGCGGCTGTTTTTTTGCGCTTCCAGCAAGCGCCTTGCACGTTCATTGATGTGTATACCTAAAATTTCTGTTTTCATCTGTATTTTCTCCTTGGGTATAAAGTTACAACGCCCCGGGGGATCTGCACTTAAACTAAGTTAAGTTCGGAAGCAGGCAATGATCGCCATAAAGGACACGGTTTCATTTGGAACGGTTCCGCAAACGCCGCTGTAAAAAAGTTGTACACTTCCGGGAAAACAAATTGCAAAAGAACGGGGGGCTCATTAAATTTGTAATGCGATGGCGGGGATGTGGCGTATCGCCTGATTTGGCGACCGGTTTGCTAATGATAAAGTAATCAAGACTCCATAACTTTAATTTTTCAACTTCAGGAACTAAAACACTTCTATTATGAATGTCATCAACCGCGCAAAAAGTATGATTCTTTCCCCCAAAACAGAATGGGATGTTATTGACGGCGAACAGCCCGATAATGCAAAAGTGATCACCGGCTATGTACTGCCGCTGGCTGGCCTTGCAGCTGCTGCAGCGTTTATCGGCTATGCCTTTATTGGTATTGATGCAGGCCTGTTCCGGATGAAGGGCGTTAACTGGGGCCTTTTTCAGGCCATCAGCACACTGGCTGGAGCTATATTGGGCGTTTTTATAAGCGCGTTTGTGATTGATGCATTGGCGCCCAGTTTTGGTTCCGAAAAAAATCTGGGCCGTTCTGTTCAATTGGTTGCCTATGCTTATACGCCTGCATGGGTAGGTGGGCTCCTGGCTATATTGCCTGCTATTGCTGCTATTGGAGGACTTTTTGGGTTGTATGGTTTGTATCTTTTATACATCGGGTTGCCCAAAATGAAGAAGACACCGGAGGATAAGCAGATGACTTATTTTATTGTTTCCCTGCTGGTAACCATTGCTGTTTATTTTATTATAGCAACGATTATGACCGCACTGATCATGCCTTTAATGGGGCTTTCTATGTCGCAGAATATCCTGGAATCTATAAGAGTAAATTAACCGCAGCCGGCTACTGTTATTGAAGAATATTTTTACGTGTGGGCGCCGTTAGGCGCCGGCTGTTGCTGCAACGGGTTTTGAGGGTTTAAATAGCAACCAGAGCTTTATCTTCAACGCTATCCATCCCAATAGGGCGTACACCACCATCAGCAAGACGAGGTGATTCATGTAGGGTGTAATAAGCGCTGCGGAGCCTTTTTGGATCAGCAGGATTTTGAAGGCCTGTAAAAACGGGGTAAGCGGAATGATGTTGGCAATGAACTGTACAAAGCCGGGCATGGCGCTCATGGGCCAGGTAAATCCGCTGATGATGAATGCCGGCGATGCCAGCACCATCAATATCTGTGTTGCTTTTAATGCATCGGGGATCAGGATACTGATGAAAACACCCAGAAACGAGGCCGAGCTCACAAAAACAGCGGAGAGTAGTATAAAGTTGAAAATACGCTCCGGAAGCGGTACCCGGAAGATCATGTGCATGATATAATAGATGCATACGATAAGAATGGAGAAGCTCCAGATGGGAATAACCTTGATCAGCATTGTAGGGAAAGCCCAGCGCCGCATGGCTGTATATTCCTTCTTAAAAGAGCCCCGCTGAAATTCTGCAGCAAAGCTTACGGCCATAGCCAGCAAAATCACCTGCTGCAGTACTACGGCCAACATAGCCGGCCACATAAAAATAAGATAGTTGCTGGTGGTATTAAAGAGGGTGATGTAGTTGGTTTTAAAAGGCTCATATTGTGTGGCGGCGCGGCCGGGGTTCATCCCCATTTTCTGAAGCCCTTTAATGGCTGCACCGGCAGAAAATGTACCAATGGTCAGCTGCAGCGCCTTGGTAGCAAAATTGGCGGTCATCATATTCCCCGTATTCACATATACATTGATCTCGGGGTATTTTTTCTGAAGCATGGCGGCTTCAAATTTTGCGGGGATCATTACCACGGCTGCAGCATCGTGTTTGATTACCTCGTCTTTTATATTTCCGGACTCCTGAACAAAGCGAAGCACTTTGATGCTTTTGTTATCAGCCAGCATTTCCACCAGCTGGCCCGAAAGGGGGGTATTGTCTCTGTCAATAACAATAACCGGCGTGTTTTCCACTTTCCCGCTTTTATAAACAAACCCCAGTAAGGCAGCATAAAAAACAGGGGCCAGGAAAAATACGCTCCGCAGGGTAGCATTGCTGACAAACAGTTTGAACTCTCGTTTCAGCAGGCGCAGAAATTCTTTCATAAAAATTATTTCAAAAGCACATTTGCATTTACCAATATCTGCCCGGCCTTTGCAGTTTCTGCAGGCCTTACCTTTATTTCGTAAACGGCATCCTGCAGTTGGTAGTCGGGGTAGGCCGTTGTAATATCGGCATATCGTGTAAGCTGTTTAATGTAAACGATGGACCCTCCAAGCACTTCCTTGTTATAGATCACTTCTACATTTACCGGTTGTTCCTTTTTATATGCATTGATGCGGCTTTCCGGAATGGTGAACCGGAACCAGGTAGTGCCTGGTATATACCCGTTAAACAGCGCATAGCCAGCCGTGGCCAGTTCCCCGGTGTTGAGGCTGATGGTTTCTATTTCCATATCGTTGGTGGCAATCACATAGCGTTCTGAATAGGCCACGTTTGCTTCCTGCAGGACGCCTTTGGCCTGTGATGCCTGCCCGGCGGTCATTGCTACCTTCTCCATACGTGTGCCTTTTTTTACATCGTCCATTTCGGCAACAACGGCATCGTACTGCGCTTTGGCACCTTGTAGTTTGGCGTATACCTCGTCATAGGCCTGGGGCGCCATCAGGCTATCGTTGTACATAAGGGTGGCCCTGTCGAAGGATTTCCGGGCAAAAGCGTACTGCTCCTGCAACCCCCTGTATTTAGCCTGTAACTGTTTTATCTGATCGGCGGTGGCTCCTTTTCGCGCCATTTGCTCCTGGGCCGTGGCAGCATTGACCGCTCCCTGTGCCTGAGCGATTTTTGCAGACACTTCCGGAACATCCAGCAGTGCCAGTGTATCGCCTTTTTTTACGGTTTGTCCCTCGGCCACATAGATCTTGAGGATCCGCCCGGTAACCTTCGGCGCAAAGGAAATAACGTCCTTTTTGACCTTCCCTTCAACGGCCGCGGGTTTGTCTTTTTTATGGCCGCAGCTGGTCAGTATCAACAGACCGACCCATACCAGGTAGTGCTTAATGTTCATTTAATATAGTTTTTTTATATCCAGTTCCTGGGTCGACCGCATCAGCTCTATCGCTGCCCTGCGCTGGTTAAACAAGGCGTTTTGATATTCCAGCTCGGCTGCTTCCAGGTCATTTTCGGCTTCAATCAATTGGGTGGATTTGCTCATCCCATACCGGAACTCTTTTTCCGCCTGTACCAATGCATTTTGGGCCAGCTCCTTTTGTTTTTTCTTCAAACCGATTTGTGCATTGGCGATGTTGTAGCCCGACTGGTTGTTGGCCTTGTTCAACGTAAGCTTCCGCAGCGCATCGTATTTCTGGCGCTGCAACAACTCCCGGTTTATAAGCTCCAGTTCGGTAGCGTGTTTGCCCTCCCTGCCATCAAAGATCGACCATTGAAATCCCAGCCCGGCCCTCAGTATGGGAAATACATTCAGGCTGGCTGGATGCCAATCTAGTTTGCGACCCGGGTAGCCAATGGCGGGGATGGGCGGAATGATATTTTCGGAGGTTTTCCATCGGCTGCCATAAAGCCCCAGGTAATAGGCTGAGGCCATTAGCTGCACCTTGGGGATCCACCAGGTTGTTGCTGCTTTTACTTTAAAATCGCTGGCTTTGATGCCATGCTCCAGTGCCCGGATCTCGGCGCGCTCCTCAATGGTTTTTTGCGGCGCTGCGGTTGTAATGGGCGCCAGAACCGGTTCAATTTGCCGCAGCCGTTCTTTGGCAATGCCGGTCAATACTTCAAGTTGTGTAAGCAGCAGCTCTTTTTTGCCTTCGTACCCGGCTAATTTTGTATCCAGTGTGGCCTGGGCCAGTTCAATCTTTTTATGATCATAGGGGGTGATCAGGCCATAGCCCAGCGCCTTATCCGCCGTTTTCTTATTAGCGTCCAGTCTTCTTTTACTTTCGTCCAACACTTTTTTTGACTGGTGTACCAATGCCAGCTGATCGTAGGCCCTGGATATAATAGCAACGACTTCGTCCTGCGATTTTTCGAGCAGTGCTTTTTCAGAAAGCTGTTTTTCCGCCAGTGCCTTACCCAGGTATTTTACCTTGCCTCCGGAGTATAGAAGCATTTTTGCATCGGCTTTTGCAAGGCCCGAAAAGCCGGAAACATTCAGGTTGTTATTGTATTGGCCTTCAGGAATATTCAGGAAGGGCTGCAGATTGATTTCCGGGGAAATTAAGTGCGCCGTGGCATTCATATAGCCGGCCATACCGCTGGCTTCTAAAGTGGGTAGAAAAACATCTTTAAGTTTCTGCTGTTCAAGCTCCGTGATCTTGTTTTTGGTTAACTGCATGCTCAGGTCAGCGTCCCGCAACAGCGCACTGTCCAAAAGCTCTTTGAAGTCCGGTGCTGATTGTGCCTGGCTATTGCCATGGAATAGCAGCAAAAGCAGGGAAAGGTGCAGCATATTTTTCATTGCCAAAAAATGGTTGATGATAAATGTAATGTTCCCGGTAATTTTCACGGATTCATGTTCATCGCTGATCCTTGCAGATTTTTTTCTGCAGAAAATCAAAGAAAAAACCAGTGCTTATCTGCGGGAAATACATATCGTAACATAAGTTTAAACACGTTCTTTACCTTAAATATAATATTAATTCTGTGTTTTACCGCAGGCGGTACGGAAAAATGATGCGGGTGGCTTTTTAAAATGAAGGGATACTGAATTTTCCACGTATCAGGAAGGTGCAGGACGGTTGTTTAAAAAACTTTTCTGATTTTCGTTTACGTAAACGATTGCATAAAATAGCCACGCAAATGAAGGTAAAAAAGGGCATCCGTTGTTTAATACTGTGCAGCCTCGCCTGGATAGTGGCCCCGGGCGGCACGGCAGCGCAGCACTATGATGTGGCGGCTTTTTACTGGCCGGCCTATCATTATGAGCCCAGGAGCGGCTTTCTTTTTCCGGATAAAAAAGGGGAATGGGAAATTATCTATAGGGCTAAGCCCAAAGAGGAGGGACATATGCAGCCCAAAGTGCCGTTGTGGGGGTATGAAAACGAAGCCGATCCGCGGGTAATGGACCGGAAAATAAAAACGGCAGTGGCCCATGGCGTAAATACGTTCATATTCGATTGGTACTGGTATGAAGGGCAGCCATTCCTTGAAAGCTGTATTAACAACGGGTTTTTGAAGACCAATAAGGGAAGGATGAAGTTTTACCTGATGTGGGCTAACCATGATGCCACCAGCTATTGGGACGCCCGCAATCCGCGCAAAGACTCGGTGATCTGGAAAGGTGGGGTTAACCGGGCGGAGTTTGATAAGATCACCGGCCGGTTGATCAGCCTTTATTTTAAAAACCCGTCTTATTACAAGATCAATGGAGAACCGGTATTTTGTATTTATGAATTACAGACCCTTATCAACGGACTGGGCGGACCGGTAGCAACGAAGGCAGCCCTTGATGATTTCAGGCGAAAAACAAAGGCGGCAGGATTCCCGGGGCTGCATCTTCAGGGCATTTTATGGTCGGCCCTGCCGGCGTCCATCAGCGGTGTGCCGGGTGATAAGATACAAACGCAGGATAAAGTGCTTGCCTATTTTGGTTTCAAAAGTATTACTAATTATTGCTGGGCGCATCTGCAGCAGCCTTCGGGCGACTATGAAAAATGGGCCGATGCGTCTTCAGCGATGTGGAGCGGCTTTGATCGCGATTTTTCGATCCCTTATCTTCCCAACGTAACCATCGGTTGGGATCCCAATCCCCGGTATCCCTTCAAGGCAGGCTATATTACCAACCCGGCTCCCGAAAAATTTGCAAAATACCTCGAAAAAGCGAAGGCCTACCTGGATGCGCATCCCGGACAGCCGAAAATAGTGACTATCAATGCCTGGAATGAATGGTCGGAGGGCAGCTACCTCGAGCCCGATACCTTACATAAGCTGGGATACCTTGATGTGTTGAAGCGCATTTTTCCCCCGCCGCCGGCAAATGCCGCAAAATAATCGATGCGATATATTTAATAATAACTTTTATCGGTGAAATTCTTTTTGGTAATACATCGTTTTCTTCGTCTGGCAGGTTGCCTTTTGCTGCTGCCGCTTTTGACTCCTGCTCAAAAATTTACGGCTTACCATTCCCTGCTGACGGCTACCGATGCGCTGGGGCGGCGGGTTCCGGGCTATGAGGCCACGGGTGCTTCCCGAAAGGATAAATTTGTGGGATTGTTTTACTGGACCTGGCATACCCGGCAGGGAGCGGATAATCCTCCATTTAATGTAACGGAATACCTGGCCCGGGATCCAAAGGCTATCGATGATTATGACCACCCCATCTGGCCCAAACGCAACAGCCCCTGGTTCTGGGGCGAGCCTTTGCTGGGCTATTACCTGGATACCGATGCATGGGTATTGCGTAAACATGCAGAGATGCTGGCAGACGCGGGTGTGGATGTGATTATTTTTGACTGTACCAATGGAAACATAACCTGGAAAGAGTCTTATATGAAACTCTGCGAGGTATTTACCAAAGCCAGGAAAGACGGGGTTCCAACGCCCCGCATCGCCTTTATGCTCCCGTTCTGGGTCAGCGATGGAGGTAAGGAGATCCTGCGGGAGCTCTACCACGACCTGTACCAGCCCGGGCTTTATAAGGACCTTTGGTTTACCTGGAAAGGAAAGCCGCTGATCATGGGATTGCCGGAGTTTGCGGATGATATCGCCGGCCGGCAAAATGATCCCGCACAGCGTGAAGCTATGAAACGTTTTTTCACCTTCCGCCCCGGGCAGCCGGTGTATAATAAGGGGCCCGAGCGGCCGGATCACTGGGGCTGGCTGGAAATATATCCCCAGCACGGGTTTGTAAAGAACAAAAAGGGCGGGTTTGAACAGGTAACGGTAGGTGTGGCACAAAACTGGAGCCAGGAAAGAGGATTGACGGCTATGAATGCTCCCGGCGCTTTTGGCCGGAGTTATACAAATGCAAAGGGGCAGATAACAACACCGGGTGCGGTGAATTATGGGTACAATTTCCAGGAGCAATGGGAACGGGCACTGGAGTTGGATCCGGAATTTATTTTTATCACCGGCTGGAACGAATGGATTGCCGGCCGTTATAAAGTATGGCAGCAGCAAACCAACGCTTTTCCGGATGAATGCAACCAGGAGGGAAGCCGCGATATAGAGCCCATGAAGGGCGGACATGGCGATAACTACTATTACCAGATGGTGACCAACATCCGCCGGTTTAAAGGGCTGCCAGCACCAGAACCCGCCTCGGCACCCCGTTCCATCCGGATTGACGGGAATTTTGAGGAGTGGAGGAATGTAACCCCGGCATTCCACAGTTATAAAGGCAATACAGGACATAGGAACAGCCCGGGCTGGGGCAGCCTGTATTACCGGAACAATACCGGGCGTAATGATATTGTTCTGGCCAGGGTTGCAAGAGACAGCGAGTACTTTTATTTTTATGTAGAAACCGCAGCTGCCCTTACACCCCAAACGGACCCCGGGTGGATGCGTCTTTTTATTGATAGTGATAATGATAAGAATACCGGGTGGGAGGGCTATGATTTTGTTGTAAACCGGGTGAACCCGGAACAGAAGGCGATCCTTGAAAAGTCGGCCGGGGGCTGGTACTGGCAAAAAACAGGCGAGCTGGAATATGCAGTTGCCGGTAGTAAAATGGAACTGAAAATACCGAGATCATTGCTGGGCATACCCGCAAAAACAGATCTCGGTTTTAAATGGAGTGACAATATGCAGCAGGAAGGAGTGATAACGGATTTTATCATTAACGGGGATACAGCGCCCCAGGGCCGGTTTAATTTTCATTTTACAGCACCATAGCAGCGGGAGTTACAATGAGCCGGGGTTTCCCAAATAGTTTGTGTCCTCGCAAATCATTTGGGAAACCCGGGGAGGCATTATTGTTGCTGGTCAAAAACCAGCCGGTTAGCCAGGGTGATCTCATCTGCACTGATGGTATGACCCATATCGGGATATATCTTTTCCGTGACATCCGCATTCATTTGCGTTAACAACTGCGTAGTAGCATGCACCCGTTCTACCGGCACATGAAAATCCGGATCGCTGCTGCCAATGAAGACCGGAGTTTGCCGGAAATCGCCGTTGTAGTTTTGAGTATAAAGCTGATCGCCGATCAGTCCGCCGGTAAAAGCCACCGCACCGCCATAGCGCTGTGCGTGACGTGCTATGTACTCAAGGGTGAGGCAAGCGCCTTGCGAAAAACCAAGAAAGTAAATATGCTCTTCTGCAATGCCTGCTTTTAGTGCCTTATCTGCGGTTTGTTTAACAATGTCAATAGCCGAAGAGAGCCAGGGCTCATTGTCTTTTACCGGGGCCATAAAGGAATATGGGTACCATGTATGATTGGTGGCCTGTGGTGCCAGCAGGGCAGCATCGGCTATGTTAAGATGACCGGCAAGGGACATTATATCCCGGGCATTGCTACCCCTGCCGTGCAACAGGATTAGTGCGCGGGAGGCTTTGCTCAGTTCGATGCCGTCGGTTACAATATTTAGTGTGTGCATGTATTTGTTGTATTGTTTTATAATTTTGGAAGAACCGCTTCAATTTTTGTACGGGCCGGTTCATATTGTTTGGGCAGTTTTAACGCAGTACCCAATTCCTCCAGCGATTCATCCCTTGTAAAGCCGGGGTTGTCAGTAGCGATCTCAAATAATACACCACCGGGTTCCCGGAAATAAAGTGAATAGAAATAATCCCGGTCTATTTTAGCGGTGATATTCAACCCGGCGGCTGCAATTTTTTCTCTTAACTCCATTTGCACGGTATCATCCTTTACTCTGAAGGCAATATGGTGGTTGGTACCGGCGGCGTTGCGCCCATAGCCAGCTGCCGCATCTTCAATAATATCGATATAGTTAGCGGTATCAATATTCTCATTTACAAACCGGTAACGGTTGCCTTCCTGAGCTGTTTGCCGGTAGCCCAGCAGGTCGGTCAGCACTTTTGCCGTAGGATCTGCCTGCTGCAGGGTGAGGGTTGCATTGTGAAATCCTTTGGTGGCCACATCTGCGGAAACCTCTCTGGTGGCCCAGGAAACACGGTTATCTGAAACGGATGGAATGATTAGTGAAAGCTGCAGTCCGTCCGGGTCTGTGAAGGCCAGCTGTTGTTCTCCGAATATTTCCGCCTCTTTATATGCGATATTAGTTTCATCAAAACGCTTTTTCCAAAAATCAAAGCTCCCTTCGGGTACAGAATAGCCGATATGGGTGGCCATCCCTGCTCCGGCATAACCTTTGCCAATGCCCTCCCAGGGAAAGAAGGTGAGGATGGTGCCGGGCGCACCGCTTTCATTGCCGTAATAAAAATGGTAGGTACCGGGGTCGTCAAAGTTTACCGTTTTCTTTACGAGCCTCAACCCCAGGGTATTGGTATAAAATGCGTGATTCCGTTTGGCATTGTCTGCTATCGCGGTAATGTGATGCAATCCTAAAACTTTATTTTCCATGATCTTTTTTATTGAAACACAAAATTACCCCGTATAAACAGGGAATCGCTTGAAGTAGATTAAGTGGCAATAAAGGCTGTTTTTGTTACTTTGTATGATTAGAGAGGGGGCGGTTTAAATACGGGGACCATAGGTGGCAAAGATCTGCAGCTCTTTTTCGCTCTGCTATCGAATCAATATTTCTGTTGCATTAAATGGAAATCTAAAAATAAAAAATATGCAGGTACAACATTTTAAAGCTTCTGAAAGAGGCGTCAAAG
Source organism: Niabella hirudinis (assembly GCF_051201075.1). Taxonomy (NCBI): domain Bacteria; kingdom Pseudomonadati; phylum Bacteroidota; class Chitinophagia; order Chitinophagales; family Chitinophagaceae; genus Niabella; species Niabella hirudinis. Next base: position 485,653 of record NZ_JBPEHJ010000002.1, on the reverse strand, counting down.
ACGCCGGCTGGCTGAAGAGCAATTTTGTTTTCAGCTTCAGCAATTATTATAACCCGGTAAAAAGTGCATTTGGAACGTTATTTACGTTTAATGATGACTACCTGGCGCCGGGTAGGGGTTTTGGCATTCACCCCCATGTAAATATGGAGATTGTTTCCATCTTGCTCAAAGGAAAGATGAATCATAAAGATACCCTGGGTTATGATACCGAATTTGAAGAGGGGGGCGTGCAGATCATGAGCGCCGGCAGTGGTTTACGTCATGAGGAGTACAATATCGGGGAAGGGGAAGTGAATTTTTTGCAGATCTGGATCTACCCTAAACAACAGAACATTACGCCCCGTTATCAGTACCGCAGTTTTCCAAAAGCAGCAAGGAAGAATCAATTGGTAACTATTGTATCGTATGAAGAAGGCCAGGGGCATTGCTGGATCAACCAGAATGCGAAACTGAGCCTGGGTTATTTTGAAAAGGGGAATACGACTACATATTCTTTTAATCCGGAGAATAAATGTCTTTTTGTATTCGTGATCTCAGGATCTGTTACCATAAACGGTGTAGATGTTCCACAGCGGGATGCCCTGGGGATCTGGGATACAGATACCGCAGCGATCGTATGCAATGACGAAAGTGAATACCTGGTGATTGAAACGGTGGTGAATCAGAAGTGAGGGTGGAGTGAATAGGTCAATAGGGAATGGCGAATAGGGAATCAACACGGTTTCCTTAAAGCCGCAGATGTGCAGATTTTTTTTTGGGGTATTTATTAGTGACCAAAAATATCTCAGAGACAGTGCCGCAGGCACAATCAGTGTATCCGGGGCATCCTCTCGCCCAGGTCTCCTATCTGGTGAGGATGTTACTTATAAGGTACGCTTCCGGGGGAGCGATTCGTTCTCCGCTAATAAGCTGTTGCCGGAACCTCCTTTCATTAAAGATCATTTAATGGAAAACATTTTTGACCGCCTATTCAATCATTCCGTAACTTCGACCCATTATTCACCCCCTCTAAACCAAAGCTATGACGTTTTGTAAGTCTTGCCTTGCCCTTGTTTTGTTATTTTTTGCCACTACCGCTTTTTCACAAACAGTTTTATGGAGCGATACATTTGAAGATGCCGGGGCCCCCAGTTCCGGAGCGCGTACACCTTCTGTCGAAAATTATTTTCCTGCATCGGCTCCATACACCCGGTACTTTTGCAGGGCGGCGCCTTCTGTTTTAAGCCTCCAAAACGCCGCTACTTATTCCAATATGGAGGGAGCAAAGATTTGGGCGGGCGAAGATATTGACGCAGCCGCAACAGGAACCAATTTCGGGCAAAGCCCCGCCCAAACCATTACCTGGAGCAATATTGATATTGCGGGCAAAACGGCCCTGAGCTTCAGGGGGCTTTTTGGATGTAATAATGTGGGTCAGGTTTGGGATGGACCTACCAATCTGGCTATTACGGATTATATGGTCGTATCCTATCGGATCGATGGCGGACCCTGGAAGGATCTCGTGCGCCTGATGGGAAACACGGGCTTTAAAATGGCACCCGAAACCACCGGAGATTCCATCGGCGATGGTACACCGCTGAGCGACTATGTAATGACGGAATTTGCAAAAGGCATCCCCGGCACCGGTACCAAGCTGGACCTCATGTTTAAAGGTTCTTCCAACGGTGCCACCACGGAAGAATTTGCGATCGATAATTTCCGGATATCGTATGGTGATTTAAGTTTGCCCGTTGTTTTTGGCGCCATAAAAGCCACGGCCGCCACCGACCGGCTGAATATTGACTGGGGGACCGTTTCGGAAACTAACAGTGATCATTTTGAGGTGCAGCTTTCGGCGGATGGAAAGGATTTTGTAACGGTGTCTTCCATGCAATCGAAGGCAAGAGATGGCGCCGCTGCGGGCTCATTAAACTATCATCATTCCATTAGCCTCAATGATGCAGCGGCCTTGCTGGGTATGGGCTGCGCTTCGCTGTTGCTTTTTGGAATGTCGTTTAAAAGAAGAAGAGGCGGAGCTATAGTAGCGGCTCTCTTGCTGGGATTCATGATATACGGATGTACCAAAGCTACGCCCGATGCTATAAACCTTTCTTTGGAAAAACTGTACCTGCGTATTGCAGCGGTCAATAAAGATGGCACCAAAGAGTATAGTAAGGTGGTACTGGTGGATCGTGAAACCGGTGAATAAGATTTTCAATTATTATTAAACAGACGACCAATACCTATTCTTTCCATTTTTCAGCAAACTTTTTCTGTTCGCGTTCTATGCTGCGGTAAATATCGTCCATTGCTTTGCTGTGGCGTTCTGCTTCTTGTTGTTCGGCTTTAGACGGTGAATTCGTTTTTATGATGTTATCCATATCTTGCCGGGTCAAACCGGGCCGGCTATTCGGATGCGTTTTGCGATAATCGGCCATTCGCTCTTGTTCTGCTAAAAAACTGGCTTCTTTAACCTGTGCATACTGTTGTTCACGTTCCGTGCGTTCTGCCTGTTGTCTGCGGTAAGAGGCTTCTTCTACTTTATTAAATAGTGCTGTTCGGGTGGCCGAAAACTTTCTATAGACTTCTTCGGTATATACTCTTTGCGCAACCACATACTGTAAATTAATACCAGGTGTGGATATAAATTTCGCCGGACTGCCATCCATTGATATGATGGCCACTTTGTTGGTGGTAGCTACCAGAAATTGCTTGCAATCCGGCGTAAAGTCCATTACAAAAGGGTATCGGGTGCGTTTTACGTTGGCAAATTGTTCATAGTCATTGAACCCGTATTCTTCGCTGTTCTCATCCAGGTCTTTAATAGGTATATGTATATCTGATCTCATTCCGGTACGAATAGCTACTTTTGTACACAGCATGAGATCAGGCCGGCAGACAATAAGCGTATCACCGTCCGGAGTAAATTTAAGCAACTCATCTCCCCCGGAAAGGGTACGAAAATCTACGACACCTATTTTTTTCTTTGACGGTATATCATATACCGGAAATTTTTCACCAATGCCCCAATGCCTGCACATGGCTCTTTTACCATCTTCGCTTATTGCTATACTAAACCAGGGCGGCCTAAACGTTCCATTTTTGTCGCCTTGGCCATATTCTACATGGGCTCCGAAATCCCCCTTCATCACAAAATATTTCTCTAAAACCGGGCTTGTAGCATCGGGCTGTCTGTATAACTCTATATCAGAATTCATTTTACCGATTTTATTGGCTACCACTGCATATATCAGGCTGCCATCTTTAAGCCTTGAAACAAACCGGCCATCGGTGATATAATCCTGATTGCCCATCTTCGTCATCACGCTTTTAAGTATGTCGAGGCTTGTAGCACGCATCGAGTCAGGGGCAGGCGCCGTACCCGGTTCATAGGCGGCCATGTGCACCATATCCTCATAAGAGCCATTGCTTTTGGTGTTAAGTATCGCATCATCATTCCATGAATAAGTGGGGCTTATGGGATCAAACCGCATGGTTTTCAGGTCAATGATCCGGTAATCAACCGAGGTGTATTGCAGCTTATCATAAATATTATCAAAATCATACGCGGCGTTTAATACGATTTTATCATACCCTGGCAAAAACGCTCCTTTAAAATTGTGTACAGATGAAAATACCAGTTGCTTGCCCGAGGCTTTGGCTGCCAGCGCAAGTGTTATGCGTTTTTTTGCCCGTGTTTCATAATCGCTTCCGGTCATTTTATACCACCGGAGGGCTTCGGTATAATCCTGCTTAACACCCCGGCCAGATTCATATAACCTTGCTAATACAGTTGCCGCTGGTACATATCCTTTTTCGGCGGCTGTTTTAAAAAAATCAACGGCGATGGCTGTATCCGGTTTCACTTCGGTGCTATTCAAATAAAGCGATGCCATATTATGATATGCAACCGGATGACCCTTGGCCGCTGCTTTTTTATACCAGCTTAAAGCCATCGTAGCATTTTTAGCAACACCCAATCCATTTTGATATAAATACCCAATGTTCACCAGCGCACTGCTGTCGCCCTTAGCAGCACCCTGTTCAAACAGGTTTTTGGCCGCTGTATAATCCTTTTTGGCGAAGGCCTCTTTTCCTTTTATATTTTCGTCATAACCCCCGCTTTTGGTTTGGGCATGGGTATTGGCATAAAACAAACCCGACACAAGCAGGATAAGAATGATTTTTTCCATCATACGCAGTTGTTTTTTTATATATGCAATATAAATTAATTGTGGATTGAGTAGGATAAGAAATAGCAATGTTATATGGATTGGGGATAGGTATTGTCAGCTCAAAACGAATAACATTCTGTGGGAGTAAATCCTGATGGTATGCAATGGCAATGTCAAACAACAACGCACACCCTATAATCTCTAAAACGAATAGTTTTTCACTTGGTCCATAATAAACAGGGAAGCTACCAACTGTTGTCCCCTGTTTACCCCAATAAAAAAGGCTCACACAACTGATTAATGTTCAATTATATGAGCCTTTGGCTAGTGGTCCCACCTGGGCTCGAACCAGGGACCACCTGATTATGAGTCAGGTGCTCTAACCAACTGAGCTATAGGACCAATGCTGTTAACAGCAACTATTTTAAGAGCAGCCGGGAACCATAGGGGCGCCCCGGGGGAGGGCGAAATTAAAGAAAATAGTTATTCCACCAACAGAAATGCCCGATTTCCTACGGAAAAATTTATCGTTTTTCAAATAAGCCCCGGTTATTAACCTAATTTTAACCCAAAGACAAATATATTTGCGCCAACTTAAAATATTTATGAAGAAAATAGTTCTATCCCTGGTTGCCTGCTTTTTGTTGGGTGGGGCGCTATACGCTCAGGTTGATACAACCGCCGCTGCAGCGGCTGCAATGGCGGTAAATCCTCCTAAACCCAAAAAGAAAAAATATGATCTTTCAAAACGGGCAAATGATCATTTTTTATTGCAGTTGGGATATACGAATTGGACCAACCTGCCCGACAGCGTTAAAACAGGCAACCTGCCCCGGAGTATCAACGCCTATTTTATGCTGGACTTCCCTTTTAAAAGTAACCAGAAATTAAGTGCAGCCCTGGGATTGGGTATTGGCTCGGATCACATGATGCTGGATAAAAATCTGAACTTTGTAAACGTGAGGGCAACCGGCGCAAAACTGCCGTTTAATGATACCTCCCGTTTTGATGTCAAAAAAACCAAATTGTCAACCGCTTACCTGGAAGTTCCCGTGGAACTGCGTTTTGTTTCCGATCCCGAGCATAGCGATAAGAGTTTTAAAGTAGCTATCGGTTTCAAAGCGGGCACCATGATCAAAGCATCTACCAGAACCAAAGTAATCCAGTCCGGCGGCGATTACCTGCTGAAAGAATCTACCAAAAGATATTTTAATACAACCCGGATTGTTGGTACCGCCCGCGTGGGGGTAGGGCATTTTACCTTGTTTGGCACCTACCAGTTTACCAAGTTGCTGAAAGATGGTGTGGGACCCGAGATCAAACCGTATACGATCGGTCTTAGCTTTGGCGGTCTATAACGCTTCAAAACTTTTTTAACAGGCGGATCCGGATGGGTCCGCTTTTTTGTTATCTTTCGCAAAGCAATTGCGTTTGTCAAAAATTTACAAATGAAAGAAGGATTAAAGCGGCTTCAAAAAAAGCTGGCGGTAACAATATTATTGATGGCGCTGTTGCCAACGGCGTCTTTTGCTTATGTAAAAAGAGATCTGCTGCAAAAGCAGGGAACGGTTCAAGCCATCCGGGCGGCGCTGTTGCCGGCCCAAAAATGGATCCCCTACCCGGTGTATACCGACCGCGCCGGTTGGGACCGGCTGACGGGGCGCTATAAAAATACTTTTATTGAACGGGGGAATGCCGCCCTGGGCTATCAATGGAAGGTGATTAAAGCAACCGACTACCTGGAGTACACGCGAACGGGCTCCCGGGTAATTATGGAAAACCCCCTTAATGAAAACCTTACAGCGATTGTTAATCTATTTATAGCGGAATTGGCGGAAGGAAAAGGGCGGTACATGGATCAGCTGGCCAACGGTGTTTTTGCGGCCTGTGAAATGACCACCTGGTCGCTTTCGGCCCACCTGAGCCTGCAATCCAGCAAAATATTTTTTCCCGATCACCGCGAACAGATCATTGACCTGGTGGCGGGCGATACCGGCTCCCTGTTTGCCTGGATTTACTACTATTTTCATCATGAACTTAAAAAGATGAACCCCTTGCTTGAAATGCGGTTAAAAAAGGAACTGGAAAACCGCATCATAGCGCCGTATATACAGCGGGACGACTTTTGGTGGATGGCGTTGCGGTACAAACCCGGCGACCTGGTCAATAACTGGAACCCCTGGTGCAACTCAAACGTGCTGCAAACCTATGCGCTTATTGAAGAGGATCCGGAAAAGCTGGCCCGGGCCGTTTACCGCACCATGACCTCGGTAGACCAGTTTATTAACTATACCAACGAGGATGGCGCCTGTGAGGAAGGGCCTTCCTACTGGGGACATGCCGCAGGAAAGCTGTATGATTATCTTCAGTTGCTCTATGATATGACCGGGGGGAAGATCTCCCTGTTTAATGAGCCCATCATTAAAAATATGGGGACCTATATTTCCCGTGCCTATGTAGGCAATGGCTGGGTGGTAAATTTTGCAGATGCTTCCGCAAAACTCCACCCTGATGCCCCGTTGATTTACCGGTATGGCAAAGCCGTAAACAGTATGGAGCTGATGCAGCTGGCGGCATTGCTTCAAAGCGAAAGTAAAGAACGGCCGGCGCCTTCCGAAGGCAGGGATATCTACCGGCTGTTGCAAACGCTCCGCTTTGATGAGGCCATCGCTCAAAACGAACCGGTACATAAGGTGCCGGCCTTTACCTGGTACCCGCAGACCGAAGTTTGTTTTATGAAGGCGGACGGGATGTTTTTTGCGGCCAAGGGCGGCCATAACAACGAAAGCCATAACCATAACGATGTGGGGTCCTTTAATCTGTATATTGATAATACGCCCATAATGATTGATGCCGGGGTGGGCACGTATACGCGGCAAACATTTGGCCCCGAACGCTACTCCATCTGGACGATGCAGAGCGCCTATCATAATGTGCCGGGCATTAATGGGTACAATCAAAAGAACGGGGCCGCTTATAAAGCCCGGCAGGCTCATTTTGATGAGGAAACAAAGACCTTTTCGCTCGATCTGGCGGGGGCCTATCCCGCGGCGGCAGGAGTAAAAACATGGAAACGCCTATACCGGTTAAAAGCAGGCGGGCTGGAGATCCGGGACCAGTTTACAATAAAGGAAGCCAAAGAAAAAAATCGCATCCATTTTCTTTGCCAGGGCGGGGTAACTACACCGGCGCCGGGAAAAATAATCATTACCCAGGGAAGCCTCCGTACAGAATTGCAGTACGAAGAACGGCTTTTTGACCGGGTGGTGGACACTATTAACCTGGATGACCGGCGTTTGTCGGGCGTTTGGGGAAATAAAATTTACCGGATCACACTCATCGCAAAAAAAACCAGTAGCTCGGGGCAGTATAGGTATACATTAAAAAAACTTTAAGGGACTGTCTCAAAAGTCGCTTTACAGCATGATGCCGTCTTGAAGATGTCATCCCGGGCTTGACCCGGGATCTATTCTTGTTTCAGCATCTATTGACTAACAATCATCTTTAGCTGCCGAAACAATCCCGATCGCCATCGGGCGGCATGACAAAATAGAGACTTTTGATACAGCCCCGCTGTGTTTATCGTAATTCATCAAATATCCCGGGTTGGGCTCCGTTCCGCCTTGCGCAAGCGCTTCAAATTGATTTTTGCCCCTGGAAACTGCAGCGCAGCGCTGATCCTATAGGTAAGCGATAATACGGGTAATAAAGGTGCAGCGCACCGGTAATTATTGCGGGTTGTACAAGCCCGGTGTACGAAATTACCGCCGCGCTGCGGCTACGGGATGCCCTGTGTTTACGCGGCAGGGAGCCGATATTTCAACGCGCATGGTACATAAACACGATACGCCTGCAGTGCATGGAACATCTTTCTTAACTTGACGCACTTTTTATTTGGAATCAAATCTAAACATCGCTCCGGATCAGAACCCGTGCTCTTCAAAATAGAGCAGTACATGGTCCTTCAGGAAGTTTTCCTGCTCTATGGGGTTCATAACGGGCATTTGTTTTAATTGTTTAAAATGTGGCCAACCCTCATTATCCCGGCCCTCATAAGCGTAATAGCCGCTGGGAGTCAACAGGCTGCAAACGGCCACGTGCATTAGCTCCTGCTTTTGTTCCTTCGAAAATTTTGGCTTTATCTGTCCAAATTCCTGGATGCCCACCAGGAACAAAAGGGTTTCCATATCCGGTTTTTTTCCAAACCGCTCCACCAGTTTTGCTTCCAGGTTCCACCAGCGCACCTGCAAATCATCACGCATTGTCATATTGCAAAAGTAGCTTTTTTGCGGTGGGTGGCAACCCTTATCTTTGCAGCCCAGAAAATCGAATCAATATGAAAGCGTATAATTTTTTAATAAAGTACCGGTTACCCATCAGCATTATTTTAATTATTGCCGGTGTATACGTGAACTATTCCGGCAGTTTTTGGCCCGCCTTTCCCCTGTACCTGGTGGGAGTGGTTCTTTTGTTCAGCCATTTTTTCTTTGGCCCCCTCCGGCTCATCCAGGAATATATGGAAAACGGCGATCTGGATGGTGCAGAAAAGGTATTGAACTCCGTTAAATTCCCCAATCTCTTATATAAGCCCATCCGCTCTGTATATTATACACTGAAGGGTAATATCGCTATGAGCAAACAGGATTTTGATGGTGCCGAAACCATGATGAAAAAAGGACTGGACCTGGGTATGCCCATGAAGGAAGCAGAGGGCGCCAGTCTATTGCAGATGGGAATGCTGGCTATGCAAAAGGGGAATACCCGCCAGGGAGAGAGCTATATCCGCCAGGCCATTCGCAAAGGCCTGCCCGATAAGGAAAATGAAGCGGCCGCTTACCTGCAGATGTGCAGTATTATGATGAACAAAAGAGAATTCCGGGCGGCCAAAGACTTTTTCCGTAAGGCCAAAGCCTGTAAGCCCACCACCCCGCAGATCGTAAGCCAGATCAAGGAAATCGAAAAATACATCTCCCGGATGCCGGGATAGTGGGTGATTTGGGAATGTGGGAATGTGAATAGTCAATCAATACCGTTTCCTTTAGGACACAAACGTTTAATGTATTGCTCACCTATTCTACAGATTTCCACAGAAAATGCTGTCTCAAAAGTCGCTTTACAGCATGATGTCGCTCTGAAGATGTCATCCCGGGCTTGACCCGGGATCTATTCTTGTTTCAGGATCTCAGAGTTTACTATGTTTGCCACTGAAGCACAGAAGCACAGAATGCTTTAAGTTGCTCCCTCAGATGGCGCCAATTTCTACGCAGATCACTGTACTCAGCTTTAGCATTTCTATGCTCTAATCGACACAACCTTCACCGTTTGTTACAGCGATAACCCCGATCCTGCTAAAGAAGTGGCGACAAGATTTTATTCGCTGATTTATTATTTTTTTAATGGACCTTATCCCTTCGATCGGTTGCTCCACTTTTCATTCCCGATCAATCGGGAGAAAAGTGGAAGGAAAAAGCCTGGGTATTCGAGTTAATCAGCAGGCCCTAAGTACATCAAGAGTAAAAACAGGGTCTAACTTTGAACGTTAAACCTTAAACGTGAAACTAATTGTTACGGTGATGGCTTTAAATTGATCTCCGGTTCCAGTGTCCAGTTGGGCTTGAAGGTAAGCTTCCGGTCGAGCGGCACAATAAACTCCGGCTGCCGGTGTTTTATAAAATCCCCCGGATCCCACTGGTTGTTGCCATTGCGGTCAAAAAGAATCTGCAGGTCGTATTCTCCCGGAAGATACAAGTCAATATCCAGCACTTTGCTTTTGAGTGGAAATGCATTTCTAATAGCGCCGCCTTGTGAAACCAGCAGCACCGGGTGTTCTGAAGTATCAAGATTATTGAATGTGATCCGCGCCTGTCCGTATTCTTTGCGTTCCCTGGCCGTAAACACTATGGTATCGGGTCTTAGTAATCCACGGTCCAGGCTGTCGGAAGCGAAATCCCTGGGCAAAACCAGGTTATAGCGCGTACCCTCTTTCCAGGCCATGTTCATTGTAATGATTCTCCGGGTGCTGTCAAGCGTAAATTTATACCCGGTGGCGGGTGTATAAGTACTGTCTGTCGTCAGTACCATTTTTTCGGGAAAATAGTTTTTTAGAGCGCTTGGAAAGGTAAGCCGGAATGGAGACAGCAGGTCTTGTTTGCCTGTCTGCAGGTTGTCCTGGAACTTCAGGCGTTTTTCCTTTTTATCCAGCTCGGGCTCTTCGGCATTGCCGCCGGGTTGCTGGTCTTTCTCCTCCTCCACGTAAGCATAGAGCCGCACGGGCGGGGGAGGTACCTGGGTTACCACAATGGGCGAGTCGGCGAAGGCAAATACCTGCTGTTTGCTGGTATACATATAGGAGCCACCCTCGCTTTTGATAGCATAAAGGCGATAAGTGCCGGGACGCAGGTAACGGAACAGGAAATTGCCGCTACTGTCGAGCCGCGCTATATAATCGGGGTTCTGTTTAAAGATGGAGCTGTCTTCCAGGTTGGAGTGCAGCATTACGGTTAACGTAGAGTCGGGCTTTACCGTTTTGGCCATTTTTACGTTCCCGCTCAGCTGAAGTGAATCAAAATAATCGCCGGTACTTACCACATAAAGCATATCCCTGGCTTTATTGCCCTCTGTGATATCTTTAATCACATTGGTGAAATTGAGCACATAGGTAGTATTTTCCTTCAGGCTGTCTTTCCATTTCACCGTAACCGTTTTTAATTTACGGTCTACCTGCGGAGGTATTTTGGGCAGGGGCGATACCACCAGGTTCTGGTATACGTCATTCAGATCCACATACTCATTAAAGTAAAAAGTGATCTTTTTCTGATTAAAATGTTTGGTCTCGTTTGGAGGATCTGCCCGCACGATCTGCGGTGGCAGGGAATCCCTTGGACCGCCACTGGGGGCAATAATATTAGCGCATCCGCTGCCCGCATAAATAAGCAGGATTGCGGTTGCCGCTGCGAAAAATATACCAATCAGGCGCTTTATTTGCATATATGAATTGCAAACATAATTGCTTTTGCCGAAAATGACGCTACCGGCATGCTTAGTGATTGTTAATATGTACCAATTCTGATGGATCAGGCCGGGGAATTGATCCGCAGGCGATCCGCCATCCGCTTTGGGCGGGATGTTTTTTGACAGCTCCCGGCGCTGCGGCGCAAATAACAAGTTGTGTATCTTTGCAGGATGCAGTTTTCTTCTGGCTTATTGGAATCGGCAGTAAATGAGTTTGCAAAGCTTCCGGGCATTGGTAAAAAAACCGCCTTAAGGTTGGTTTTGCACCTGTTGCGGCAGGAGCCGGGTGTGGTTAGCCGGTTTAGTGAAACCATCGACCGTATGCGCCGGGAGATCTGCTTCTGCAAACGCTGTTTTAATGTAGCAGATGGTGACTTCTGTGCAGTTTGCGCCAACTCCAACCGGCAGCAGCATACGATTTGCGTGGTGGAAACCATCCGGGATGTGATAGCGATCGAAAGTACCCAGCAGTACAATGGTACTTATCATGTGCTGGGCGGGGTTATTTCGCCGCTGGATGGCGTTGGCCCCGATCAGCTGAACATCGGCTCCCTCCTGCACCGGGTAGAGCACGAAAAAACGGAAGAACTGATCTTTGCCCTTAATCCTACCATCCAGGGAGACACCACCATCTACTATATTCAGAAAAAACTGGAAGACAAACAGGTACGGGTTACCACTATAGCAAGAGGGATCGCTTTTGGCGGCGAGCTGGAATATGCAGACGAACTTACACTGGGCCGCAGTTTGCAGAACCGGTTGCCGGTAGAGAAATATATGAGCCGGTAGGGGGTAGGTTTCAAGTTTCAGGTTTCAGGTTCCAGGTTCGCGCCGGAACCGGGGTAACTGCGGAAGGCTTTACTTTGAGCGGATTCCATGGCTTTGTTTGATCTTTAACACCTGGCGTTCAATTGCATGAGCCTACCGAAGGCCGGTTTCAGGCTCCATTGACTATTGACCATTCACGTTTTGATGTCCTCCTGCTTCTCTGATAGCTGAGGACTTAAAGCTGATTGCTGACTGATAGCTAAAAAGACCTACCTTTGCATCCGCAGGCGGATTTGTTTATTGTTCAGCCTGTTTAAAAATCTGAACTAATAAACGTTAGAATTCCCACCAAAGATTTCCCACGTTTATTTTAGTTACAGGTCCTTGTATGCTGAGCAAAGCCGAAGTATACAATTACACGCATTAAAATTTTGTAGCATGAACAAAATAAAGGAGCTGTTGCAGCAACGGATACTGGTACTGGATGGAGCCATGGGTACCATGATTCAGCGTTACCGGTTAACGGAAGCGGACTACCGTGGAGAACGTTTTAAGGACTGGCACCAGGATGTAAAAGGAAATAATGACCTGCTCAGTATTACCCGCCCGGATGTGATTAAAGCCATTCATACCGAGTACCTGGAGGCGGGTTCCGATATTATCGAAACCAATACCTTCAGCTCTACTTCCATTGCCCAGGCAGACTATGATATGCAGTCTCTGGCGTATGAATTGAACGTGGCATCCGTAAAATGCGCACGTGCCGCTATTGATGCATTTGTTGGCGCCCATCCGGGAACGGGCCCTAAATTTATTGCAGGCGCCATTGGCCCGCTCAACAAAACGCTGTCTTTATCACCGGATGTGAATAATCCCGGTTACCGGGCCGTTACTTTTGATGAGGTGGTCGCAGCTTATGTGGAGCAGATCCGCGGGCTGGTGGATGGAGGAGTGGATGTGTTACTGATCGAAACTATTTTTGATACGCTCAATGCCAAAGCAGCCATCTTTGCCGCCAAGAAATTTTTCAGGGAGCACCCGGAGGCGGCGGTGCGGTTTAACAACGGACGGGAGGGTGCGCCGGTTATGATCAGCGGTACTATTACCGATGCCTCGGGAAGAACCCTCAGCGGGCAAACCCTCGAAGCTTTTTACATCTCGATGGCCCATGCCAATCCATTGAGCATTGGTCTCAACTGTGCCCTGGGTGCAAAGGAAATGCGCCCGCATGTAAGCGAACTGTCGCATCTGGCGGATTGCTTTGTATCGGCCTACCCCAATGCAGGCTTGCCCAATGCAATGGGCGAGTATGATGAAACGCCCGAACAAACAGCGGCGTTTCTTGAAGATTGGGCAAAAGAAGGCTATGTAAATATTGTGGGCGGATGCTGTGGCACTACGCCGGCGCATATTGCCGCCATAGCAAAAGCGGTAAAGGGATTGGAGCCGAGGGCGTTACCGGTAGCTGAAATTATTGAGTAGAATGCAGAAAAATATAAAATAATAACCAGGAGCGTATTTATGGCAGCAACTACAAAAGTTCATTCTTATTTAAGTTTATCCGGACTGGAGCCACTGGTGGTGCGGCCGGAGTCTAACTTTATAAATGTTGGAGAGCGTACCAATGTCACCGGATCCAAAAAATTTGCACGCCTGATCCGGGAGAACAAATATGAAGAAGCGCTGAGTGTGGCCCGGCAGCAGGTAGAGAATGGCGCCCAGGTCATCGATATCAATATGGACGATGCCCTGCTGGATGGCGTACAGGCCATGACCACCTTTATTAACCTGGTGCAAAGTGAACCGGATATTGCTAAAGTGCCGGTGATGATCGATTCTTCAAAATTCGAGATCATACAGGCCGGACTTAAATGCGTACAGGGAAAATGTATTGTGAACTCCATTTCCATGAAGGAAGGGGAAGAAAAGTTTATTGAGCAGGCCATCATCTGTAAGAGTTTTGGCGCAGCCGTGGTGGTAATGGCTTTTGACGAGCAGGGGCAGGCGGATACCAGAGAGCGGAAGGTGAACATTTGCCACCGTGCGTATAAGATTCTTACCGAAACAGTGGGTATTCCGCCGCAGGACATCATTTTTGATCCCAATATTTTTGCCATCGCCACGGGGCTGGAAGAACACAACAACTACGGGGTCGATTTTATTGAGGCCATAAAGGAGATCAAGCAGCTGATGCCGGCAGTAAGTATCAGCGGCGGTGTTAGCAATCTATCCTTTTCCTTCCGGGGCAATGAGCCGGTACGCGAGGCCATGCATGCTGTATTTTTATATTACGCTATAAAGGCGGGTATGAATATGGGCATTGTAAACGCGGGACAGCTGGTGGTTTATGATGAAATAGAGCCCCAATTGCGCCAGCTATGCGAAGATGTGATCCTGAACCGGAATAATGAAAATAACGAGGCTACCGAAAAGCTGCTAGCCTTTGCAGAAACGGTGAGGGCTTCGGGCAAGACGGAGAAAAAAGACCTTGCCTGGAGAAATACGGATGTGGAAGAACGCCTGAAACATGCGCTGGTAAACGGTATTACGGATTATATTGATACCGATACGGAGGAAGCACGGTTAAAATATCCGCGGCCGCTGGAAGTGATCGAAGGCCCTTTGATGGCGGGTATGGATGTAGTGGGCGATCTGTTTGGAGCCGGAAAAATGTTTTTGCCCCAGGTGGTGAAAAGCGCCCGGGTAATGAAAAAGAGCGTAGCCTGGCTGACGCCCTTTATCGAAGAAGAAAAACTGGCCAACCCCGATCTTGATGAAGATACGGCACCAACCATCCTGCTGGCTACTGTAAAAGGCGATGTGCATGATATTGGAAAAAACATTGTAGGCGTGGTACTGGCCTGTAACGGATACAAGATTATTGATATGGGGGTGATGGTGCCTACCGATAAACTGCTGGATACGGCCGAAAAAGAAAAAGTGGATATCATTGGGGTGAGCGGATTGATTACGCCCTCACTGGATGAGATGGTAAATGTGGCGCATGAAATGCAGCGTCGCAATATGCCACAGCCCTTGCTCATCGGAGGCGCTACCACATCGCGGATGCATACCGCCGTAAAAATAGCCCCCCAGTTTGATAAGGGTGTAGTGCATGTATTGGATGCATCCCGCAGTGTTACGGTGGCCGGCTCCCTGTTAAACCCGGAACAGAAACCACAGTTCCTGGAAGGCATCCGGGCCGAATACACCAAACTGGCGGCGGATTTTGCCAGCAAAAAAAAGGTAAAAGAATTCCTGCCATTTAAAGCGGCACAGGAAAATAAGGGGGCAATCGATTGGACCGGTTTTAAGCCGGTAACCCCGTCTTATACCGGTGTGCGTACGTTTAATAACTACGATCTTTCAGAAATAAGAAAGTATATCGACTGGCAGCCTTTCTTTATTTCATGGGAGCTGCATGGTAAATTTCCGCAGATACTGGAAGATCCCATAGTTGGAAAAGAGGCTTCAAAATTGTACGCAGATGCTAATAAAATGCTGGACCAGATCATTGCAGAGCAGTGGCTTACGGCTCAGGGCACGGCGGGGTTCTGGCCGGCGCATAAAACAGCAGATGATACAGTACTGGTGCACAAGAGTGATGAAGATATCATTCCCCTTCAATTCCTGCGCCAGCAGATAAAAAAAGCGGCAGGGCAACCCAATTTAAGCCTGGCTGATTTTATATGCCCATCCCCAGACAGCAGTGAGATTGGAGAAGATGCCGCTAAAGCCCCTTCTGATTTCATAGGCGCTTTCTCTGTAACTATACATGGTATAGAACCGCATATAGAGCGGTTCATCGCCCAAAACGATGATTACAGCAAGATTAACCTGCAGGCGCTTTCAGACCGGTTTGCAGAGGCATTTGCGGAACTGCTGCACGAGAAAGTGCGGAAGGAACTATGGGGGTATATCCGGGATGAGCAGCTTTCAAATGAAGAGTTGATTCAGGAAAAATACCTGGGCATCCGCCCCGCCCCCGGCTACCCGGCCTGTCCCGATCATACGGAAAAACGGAAGCTGTTCCGGCTGCTGGGCGGCGAGGCATCTACGGGCATCCATCTTACAGAAGCATTGGCCATGTACCCTGCCTCATCGGTTTGCGGCTGGTATTTCAGCCACCCGGAAAGTAAGTACTTTGGCGTGGGGAAAATTCAGGAAGACCAGTTCCTGGATTATGTACAACGTAAGGAAATGCCGGAAGAGGACCTGCGGCGCTGGTTGCGGCCGGTGCTGGAGTAATATGGTTATCCTTCCAGTTCATTCAGCAGACAGTCAAAATAGTGATCAAAGGACGCTGTGGCGTAGCCCAGCAATCGCCCGTTCTTGCCCAGTTCCGAAGAAACGATAGAGGCTTTTTCGCGGATCTGTGTCATGCAATAAGTATTGATAGCCTGCTGCATGGGCAGCGTAATGTATTGCCGGGCTTCAGCGATCTTGCCCCCCAGCACGATCAGTTCCGGGTTAAACAGCTGGATGAGGGTCGAAATGCCCTTGCCCATATTGGTGCCGATATTGGACAGTAGTTTTATGGCATACTGATCGCCCCGGTTGGCCGCCCGGATGACCACTTCCGCCTCAATATTGTCGATTTCTTTTTCGGAGAGCTCTGCCAGAATGGAATTTTTGCCTGAGAGGATACCTTCCTTTGCCATTTTGGCCAGCGCCAGGCCGGAGGCAACTGTTTCCAGGCAGCCATGTTTGCCGCAGTAGCAGAGATCTCCATTATCAATAAAAGGCATGTGGCCCATTTCCCCCGAAAAACCCGATGCGCCCTGCCGCACTTTCCCGTCCATAATAATGCCCAGGCCAACCCCCCAATCCATCAGCAATACCAGGGCATTCTTTTTACCAAGCGCCTGCCCGTGCCGCAGTTCGGCCACTGCAGTTCCCTTTACATCGTTCTGAAGTACCACCGGCAGCCCGAATTTTTCCTCAAAAGAATGCTGCAGTGTTTTCCCGGGCACATCGCTTGTAAAATAACTATAGTTCTCCCCCCGGAACGAATCTACCAGTCCCGGCATACCAATGCTGACGCCGATAAGGCGGCTTCTGTCAATGCCCGACTGATCCAGTAAGGCAACGGCCAGCTGATGGATCTGGTCAATTTCCTGCCGGTCTTTCGACAAGGTGTGCTGGCTGGTCACAATAGATGTGCTTTCAACGTGCACATTATCCATAACGACCATTTTTACGGTAAACAGCTCAATATCGATACAAAGAGTATACAGCGCCCCTGGTTTGAGGCCAAAGAGATCAGGTTTCCGGCCTCCCATCGACTTTCCAAAACCCCGCTTTTCGATCCACTGTTCTTTAGTCAGCTCGCCCAGCAGTTTAAGCGTTGTTGGTGTACTTATAGAAAGCGCCTTACAAATCTCCCCAACAGAAGCCGCATTTACCTCATATAAGTACTTTAGTAACCGCACCTTAAAGAGATATTGTTTCCTGCTTTCAGAAAACAGAAGCGGCCGCTCCTGTGCAACAATCGTTCTTGATTCCATGATCAGTTTGTTTCGTTATACCACCGAAAATAACTAAACTTATTTTAAAATTTTAATTAAGAAAAGAAAATCGAAAAAAAAATGGATTAAAAAGATTGGTTTGATGATTTTTTGTCTGAATTGAGGGCTTTTTAAATGAATAAATTGTTATAGGTCCGGAGTTTACTAATTGTCAGGCACGCCGCAATTCCTGAAGGCCGGAATTTGGAAAAAGATTTATCTGGTATCAGAAGCACCCCGCTATTTGGGAAATTTGAACGGATTAGCAGATATACGCTATTTTTACCAAACGATGGAAAAGATAGGCCTTCAAAGAATTAAATGATAATCAAATAGATGCCGGTAAGCTACCCTGCTTCCGGCTCAGGATGTGGCTACTCTTAGCCCTCTAAACCCGGGTCGCCGGTTTTGCAAGACCGGCGACTACTTTTTTTTATAAGTGATGGTTACTGGTATAACCCCGTCTTTTAGCATTCCGATCTTTTTTGCCGATTTTTTGCTGAGGTCAATGATCCGCCCCTGAACGAACGGCCCCCGGTCGTTGATATGTACTTTTACTTTCCGGCCATTTTTCAGGTTGGTTACCCGCACTTTTGTACCAAAGGGCAGGGAGGGATGCGCTGCGGTTTTTTTATGCTGGCGAAAAATAGCGCCACTGGCTGTTTGTCGCCCGTTGAAGCTATCGGCATAGTAGGAGGCGCTGCCCGTTTCGCTAACCTTGCGGCTGCAGGAAAGGAAAGCAAGGAAGCACAGGGGCCATATAAAGGATCCACGTATCAGGATGATTGCTTGCTGGCGTGGGCAAATTTAAAACGGCTCATTTTTTGCGCGATTTGCTCTTTGTGTTTGCCGGTTTTTTTTCATAATAAGGGCTCAGATCAATAATCTCAACCTTTCTGAATTCTATGGGATGGCCTTCACTCTGCAGGGATATATAGCCGGATTTCAGAAGCTCCCCGTCTTTTTTCACCGTAGGGTCAAAATGCGACACGTTGCCGCCTCCGATCTGCGGTTTCTGGTAAACCAGCACGGTATCTCCGTTGGCGATGTGCTTGATCACCGAATCGCCCAGCACCAGGATCTCGGCCCGTACCCATTCCTCGTTGCGGAAGGTTTTTGAGGTAGAGTTAATACAATGCTGTGTTACCAGTTTGCCATCCATTTCCACATTGGTACCCGGTGTGCACAGATTGCAGGTGCTCCGCTCTCCTGTGGCATCGCCGCCCAGCAATTGTACCTCAATGGAGATGGGGAAATCCTGGTCTTTGCCCATGGTAGCGGGTGGCTGGCAGTGGATCATAACACCGCTGTTTTTATAAGCCCATCCCGGAGCGCCGGTATTCTGTTTGCCCACAAAACGGTACTCAACCGCAAACAGGTAATAGGAGTAAGGGGTTTTATAGAACAGGTGCCCAAAACGGTCGTTAAAAGTTTTATAATGGTCATAATTGACCGTTAGTTTTTTGTCAACCACGCGGAAGGTATTGCCAAAATTATCGCCATAAGCATAGCCGGTGATCTTGGGTGTCCAGCCGGTAAGATCTTTCCCGTTGAACAGCTGCACCCATTTTCGCGGAAATTTTTCCTGGGCATGGGAGAAAAAAGAAATCACCGACAACAGAACAACAAAAAGGATCCGCATAGAAATTAAAATTTATTTAGGTAAAGATATCGAACTTTACCGTTTCTCAAATAACCACGGAATGCGCCAGCGTTTCTTTATTTTGTAGTTGGTGGTAATGTATTGGCTGATGTGGTTCATAGCCTCGTCCACATCATCTGTCAGCAATACCAGGTCCATATCCTCTTTTGAAATGGTGCCTTTGGCGGCCATGCTTTCGATAGCCAGCATCAGTTCTTTATAAAATTCCTTCCCAAACAGCACAATCGGAAACTGCGTAATGGTTTTGGTCTGGATCAGGGTTATGGTTTCGAAAAATTCATCCATGGTGCCAAATCCTCCGGGCATAATGATAAATGCGTAACTGTATTTTACCAGCAATACCTTGCGCACAAAGAAGTGTTCAAAAGTTACCGATGCCGTAAGATATTTGTTGTAATGTTGCTCAAAGGGCAGCTTAATATTGCAGCCAACAGACTCGCCGCCGTTTTCAAAGGCGCCCCTGTTGGCGGCTTCCATAATGCCCGGGCCGCCGCCCGTCATCGTGGTAAATCCCAGCTCCGCTATTCTTTTTCCAAATTCCTCCGCCTTTTGATAGTAAATATGGTCCTCCCTAAAGCGGGCCGACCCAAAAACGGTGATGCAGGGGCCTACAAAGTGCAAGGTCCGGAATCCTTTCAGAAATTGCCACAACACATGAAACGCAAATCCCAGTTCATAGGTCCTGCTTTTAGGCCCGTCTAAATATACATGCTCCTTTGCGGGAATGATACGCCCCGCCTTCCTGCTCTTTTCTTTTAGGTTCATACGCTGTTATATCAGGGATACGAATATAATCCATATATAATTTTTTAATAACGAAATCCTTTTATTTTTGTTTTCTTTAATCAACCGTACTCTATGCGTATTATCAGTTATAATGTTAATGGCATCCGGGCTGCCATCAAAAAAGGTTTTCTGGATTGGCTGAAGACCGACCCCGCCGATGTGATCTGTATCCAGGAAACAAAGGCGCTCCGGGAGGATGTGGATACCCGGCAGCTACAGGAGCTTGGTTATGAAGATTACTGGTTCTCGGCCCAGAAAAAAGGCTACAGTGGCGTGGCCGTATTTACAAAGATCAAACCCGATCAGGTTATCTGCGGCACGGGGCATCATACCAGCGATGAAGAAGGAAGGGTGCTGCAATTGGATTTTGGTACTATAAGGCTGATCAATGCCTATTTTCCAAGCGGCACCAGTGGCGACCTGCGGCAGTCCTTCAAATACATGTGGCTGGATGAGTTTTATAGCTACCTGGAGGAACTGCGGAAAACCCAACCCGAGTTGGTGCTTTGCGGCGATTATAATATTGCCCATGAGGCGATTGATATCCACGATCCCAAGGGAAACAAAAAATCCTCAGGTTTTCTTCCGGAAGAACGGGAGTGGATGACTAAATTCCTGAAGAACGGGTTCAATGATACATTCCGGATGGTGCACCCCGATGAGCCCCATCGCTATAGTTGGTGGAGCCAGCGCTTTCCCTCTGTGCGGCTGAACAACAAAGGATGGCGGATCGACTATATAACGGTGAGCGACGCATTGAAAAAGAAAGTTGCAGATGCAGAAATCTATCCGGACGTAAAACATAGCGATCATTGTCCTGTATACTTAAAACTAAAACGCTGATGAAACCGGCTTATATATGGAATGTGACCACAAAAGTGGCCCGGGAAGTGCACGATCAATGGCTGAACTGGATGCAGGAAGTGTATATACCCTCCTTTCTGGCTACGGGATGTTTTTATGATGCCATGGTGCTGAAATTAATGAACCGCGATGAGGATGGCGACCCTACCTATGCCGTTCAATTCTATGCCCGGTCCGCTGCGGATTACGAGCAGTTTGCCGCCTCCCATTATGCAACGCTGAATGCACAGATGAAAACGACCTGGGGCACGGATTGTTATAGCTTTGAGTCGGTTTTACAGGTTGTGAATTGAATGTGTATAACATTTTAAGGGGTAGCCGGAATGTCTGATATAATTTGTATATTCCCTAAAACCCTTATTCCATGCGGATTTCAGACGACGAGGCTCTGAAACGCTTGCCTGTAAAGGATTTGAACGGATTGGTGGGCTTTGCACCTGACAACTGTGTTGTGCTTTTCTGCTGTAAGGCTTATCCGGCGCGGGTTTCCCGGCGTTTCAATAAGCGGTAATTTTTAAAAGTTTTTTGCCGGGGTCATTAAAAACCCTCTAATTTTGGGTTGTTATAAAAAACACTCATTAAATAATTTATTATGAACAAAGCAGAATTGATCGACAAGATATCCGGAGACGCCGGTATCACAAAAACACAGGCAAACACGGTTTTAGATTCTTTTGTTGAAGCAGTAACAAAAACATTGAAGAAAGGTGATAAAGTTACGCTGGTTGGCTTTGGAACATTTTCAGTTACCAAAAGAGCTGCGCGTAACGGCCGCAACCCGCAAACGGGCGCTGTGATCAAAATCAAAGCAAAAAAAGTTGCCCGCTTCAAAGCTGGTAAAGAGCTTGCCTCTAAGATCTGACCGCTTGCTAAAAAGAAATAGATGAGGCTGTATTTCAAGAGTCCTTTAATGAAAGGTTTTGATACAGCCTCATTTTTATTGCACAAATTTCATAAGGGTATTTTGGAGGTAAAATGACAAGAAACCGTACATTTGCAAAAATTTAAAACTATGGGTAGAGGAGATAAAAAAACAGCAAAAGGAAAGCGCTTTAAAGGCTCATTTGGTAAAAGCCGTCCGGCCAACCCTAAAACGGCCAAAGCCCCTGCAAAGAAAAAAGAGGAGGCTTAAGCAGGTTGATGGTTTATAGGTCATGGATCATAGGATTGCTATGAGCTATGACTTATAGGCTGTGAACAAATGGTGTATGCTCAAACGATTCGTTTGGGCTTTTTCTTTTTCCGTACCATACCAAAAACCCTGTTACGGGGAGCGATGCACAGGTCGGGCTTGTTATAAAGGCGGGAATTTGCGTTGAAAACCTTGCGGTTTCTTAGCTCCAGCGTTCAGCATTCAGCATTCGGCCTTCAGCGTTCAGCACCAACCTGAACAGGTTTTATTTGAAAGCGCCAGGCCTTCGGATAAAACGCTACGGTGCCAGCCGTTCAATTTTCCAAAGCAGGTCTTCCTGCAAAGTGTACCGCAAACGGTCGTGCAGCCGGCTGGGTCTTCCCTGCCAGAACTCTACGGAAACAGGGGCAACCTGGTAGCCGCCCCAATGGGTGGGCCTTACGATATCCTGGCCGCCGGCAATACTGTCAGTGATGCTTTTGGTTTGCTGATCCAGGAACTCCCGGTTGGGGATTACAGTGCTTTGAGGCGAGGCCATAGCGCCAATCTGACTGCCGGCGGGTCGGGAATAAAAATAGGCATCGCTCTCAGCCTCTGATACCCGGGCAACAGGCCCCATGATCCGTACCTGACGTTCGAGTTCCTTCCAGAAAAAGACCAGGCAGGCATGGGCGTTTGCCTGCAGCTCCTTCCCCTTCCGGCTTTCATAGTTGGTAAAAAAAACAAAGCCTTTTTCGGAAACGCCTTTTAATAAAACAATCCGCGCATCTGGTATGCCGTTGGCATCGGCCGTGGCCAGGGTCATGGCGTTGACTTCCAAAATCTGGCTCTCTATGGCCTCCTGCCACCAACGGTTAAACTGGATGATCGGATCTGCAGCCACATCGGCCTCCAAAAGACTTTTTTTTGAATAGTTGATCCGGATGCCGGCAATTTCCTGGTTCATGATATAAGAAGCCGTTGCTGTTTTTAATTAAATGATCAAGAGCAGATTCCTTAGCGGATCAGTGTGCCAATCTTTTCGCCCTCCACCAGCCTTTTAAGATTTCCCGGCTGGTTCATATCAAATACAATAATGGGCAGGTTATTCTCCATACAAAGCGTGAAAGCAGTCATATCCATAATCCGGAGATTTTTTGTAAGACATTCCTGGTAGGAAACCTCGTCATATTTTGTAGCAGTGGGGTCCTTCTCGGGGTCTGCTGTATAAACACCATCCACGCGGGTGCCTTTCAGGATCACATCCGCATTGATCTCAATTGCCCTCAGTGAGCCGGCCGTATCTGTGGTAAAATAAGGGTTCCCGGTACCTGCTCCAAAAATTACCACCCGTCCTTTTTCCAGGTGGCGGATTGCCCGGCGGCGGATATAGGGCTCTGCGATCTGCTCCATTTTAATAGCGCTTTGCAGACGGGTAAACAGGCCTGTTTTTTCCAGGCCGGCCTGCAACGCCATCCCATTGATTACGGTGGCCAGCATACCCATATAATCGCCATGCGCCCGCTCAATACCGGTTTCAGCCTCGTTCATGCCCCTGTAAATATTTCCCCCGCCAATGACCAATGCAACCTCTACTCCCAGGTCTGTTATGGATTTGATTTCATGAGCATACTGCGAAATGACATCGGAGTCCATCCCAAAATTTTTATCTCCCATTAACGATTCTCCGGAGAGCTTCAGCAAAATCCTCTTATACTTTGGCATGAATATTCTTTTTGAGTGAAGGTGATTATTTGACGCAACGAAGATACTGTTTCAGATCACATTTTCTATGGGTTATTTCAGACGGGTGCGTCCTTCCCGTTGTTTAACCGGAATTTTTGTGAGAATGATTGTACCTTCACCCGGCCGGTTTCCGGTCATTAATAACAAGAATAAAAAAGAGTATGAAAAATAGGATCGGTACTACCGATGTTTCAATAACACCCATTACCCTTGGCGCCTGGGCTATTGGCGGCGCCATGTGGGGCGGTAATGAAGAGGCGGATTCAATAGGGGCTATTAAAACCTCAATCGACAATGGCATTACGTCCATTGATACCGCTCCCATTTACGGAATGGGATACAGCGAAGAACTGGTAGGAAAAGCGATCCGGGGATACGATCGCAGCAAGCTCCAGATCCTTACAAAATTCGGAATGGTTTGGGACCAGGCAAAAGGCGACTATGCTTTTGAGCGCAATGATCCTTCGGGCATTACAAGAAAGGTGTATAAATACGGCGGCTACGGGAATGCCATTAAAGAAGTAGAAGCCAGCTTAAAACGCCTGCAGACGGATTATATAGACCTCATACAGCTGCATTGGCCCGATAGCACCACGCCTATCAGCGAAACCATGGAAGCTATGCAAAAAATGCTGGATGAAGGCAAGGTAAGGGCTATTGGTGTATGCAATTATAACGGTGCTCAGCTGGCCGAAGCGGAGCAAACCGTAAAACTTGCATCCGACCAGGTCCCTTACAGTATGCTGAAACGGAATATCGAAAAAGATGTAGTACCCTATGCCCTGGCAAACGGCCTTTCGGTAATCGCTTACAGTCCGATGGAGCGGGGATTGCTGACGGGGAAATACAATGCGGCATCGCAGTTTGCAGCAGATGACCACCGGAGCAATTATTTTAAACAGTTTGATATGGATAAAGTGGCCAGGCTTACAACCCGCTTAACAGAAATGGCTGCGGGATACCAGGCTTCCATTGCACAACTGGTGCTGGCCTGGACAGCGCATCAGCCCGCTGTTGCTGCGGCGCTGGCGGGCGCGCGCAATGCAAAGCAGGCGGAAGAAAATGCAGGGGCGCTGCGCCTTGAACTGGCGGAAGCGGACCGGACGCAGCTCGGAGAGTGGCTGGCCGGGTCATCATTTTTATTATGAACTAAATACATATTGCTGTTATGTGGAAACGAATAAAGAAAGTTGCAGGGCTGGTAGGGGCCTTGTGCCTGCTGGCTACGGCCAATGGACAGGAGCAGGGGATCCATCAACAATCTACCCTCTATGAATGGCCGGCAGATCCGCTGGTAAAGCAAAAACTGGATCAGTGGCAGGATCAGAAGTTTGGGATGATCATTCACTGGGGATTATATGCAGTGCCCGGCATCGTGGAATCCTGGTCTATTTGCTCGGAAGACTGGATCGGGCGCGACAGTACCATTCCCTATCCCGTGTATAAACAATGGTACTGGGGATTAAAAAAAGACTTTAACCCGGTGCGGTTTGATCCGGATCAGTGGGCCGGCGCTGCAAAGGCGGCCGGTATGCGGTACCTGGTGTTTACGACCAAACATCATGATGGGTTTAATATGTTTGATACCAAACAATCGGATTTTAAAATCTCAAATGGACCCTTCAAAAACAACCCGAAGGCGGACGTGGCAAAATATGTATTCGATGCCTTCCGCAAGCAGGGCTTTATGATAGGCGCCTATTTCTCCAAGCCCGACTGGCATAATGAAAATTACTGGTGGCCCATGTATGCAACGCCGGACCGGAACGTAAACTACGATATTAAAAAGTTTCCCTGGCGCTGGCAAAAGTATAAGGACTTTACCTATAACCAGATCAGCGAATTGATGCACAACTACGGCCGGATGGATATTCTTTGGCTGGACGGAGGCTGGGTACGGCCCATAGAAACCATCACCGATGAAGTGCGGGCCTGGGGCGCCCGCATCCCCGAATCGGGACAGGATATTGATATGCCAAAAATTGCCGCTATGGCCCGGGAAGCACAGCCTGGTATCCTGATGGTAGACCGAACGGTACACGGTCCGTATGAAAATTATCAGACACCGGAGCAGCGCGTGCCGGATCATAAGATCGACAACCCCTGGGAAAGCTGCATGACCCTGGGCGGAGCCTGGGGCTATGTGAAAGGCGACCGGTTAAAGCCGGCGGCACAGGTAATTCACACGCTGGTAGAGATTGTTGCCAAAGGCGGCAGCCTGCTGCTGGGTGTGGGACCACAGCCGGACGGCACTTTAACAGCGGAAGCCGTTTCCCGCCTCAATGAGATCGGAAAATGGCTGAAGATGAATGGAGCTGCCATATATGATACCCGTACAACCGAACTTTATAACAGCGGCAATACCTGGTTCACCCGCTCAAAAGACGGCAAAACAAATTATGCGATCACGCTGATCAAAGATGCCCGGACGCCCGCAGTTGTTGAGTGGGAGGGCAATCTGCCCCGTAAAGGATCGGTGATCCGGTCGGTAGCCACCGGCGAAAAAATAAAATGGACGGTGAAAGACGGCAAAGTAACATTACTGCTGCCTGCCAAACTAAAAGCCATGAAGGATGCCCCGGCATTCGCCTTCTCTTTTGTAAAAGATTAAAAACAGTATATGAAGAAGATTGTATTCAGTTCTTTCCTTTGTGTCGGACTTTCTTTATATGGCATGGCCCAAAAGGTTGCGCCCCCGGCCCCGGTATATCCCGTGCCTTCTGCCCGGCAACTGGCCTGGCACCAGTTAGAAACCTATGCCTTCATTCATTTTACCACCAATACATTTACGGATAAGGAATGGGGCTTTGGCGATGAGGATCCCCGGATTTTTAATCCTTCAAAAGTAGATGCCAATCAGTGGGCTTCAGTGCTCAAACAGACCGGTTTTAAGGCCATGATCCTTACCACCAAACATCATGATGGGTTTACGCTCTGGCCCAGTAAGTACACCGACCATTCTGTAAAAAACAGCCCCTGGAAGAACGGAAAAGACGATGTGGTGAAGGAGGCCAGCGATGCGGCACGAAAGGCGGGGCTCAAATTTGGAGTGTACCTTTCACCCTGGGACCGGAACCGCGCCGACTATGGAACGCCCTCCTATATTACCTATTACCGCAACCAGCTGAAAGAACTGTTTACCAATTATGGACCCATCTTCGAAATGTGGTTTGATGGAGCCAATGGAGGCGATGGCTATTACGGGGGAACAAAGGAGAAAAGAAAAATTAACGGCGCTTCTTATTATGATTGGCCCACTACTTTAAAGATGGTGCGTGCCATACAACCCAATGTACTGTTTTTTAGCGATGCCGGACCGGATATACGCTGGGTAGGTAATGAGAGTGGTGTGGCCGGAAAAACGAACTGGAACAGTATTACACCCGATACGTTGTATGCAGGTAAAGCAGGGATCACCGGGTTGCTGAACACCGGATCGGCCGATGGTACCAAATGGATACCGGCAGAAGTGGATGTCTCCATCCGCCCGGGCTGGTTTTATCATGCATCCGAAGATGCCAAGGTAAAAACTCCGGAGCAGCTGTTTAACATTTACCTGACTTCCGTAGGAAGAGGCTCCAACCTGCTGCTGAATATTCCTCCCGATCGCAACGGGGTTTTTCATCCCACCGATGTGGCCGCATTAAAAGGATTTAAAAAACTGCTGGATGAGCGGCTGAGCCACAACCTCGCAAAAAATGCAACAGTAATAGTCAGCAATATCCGTGGAAACGCGGCAACTTATAACGGTGCCAAGACCACTGATGGCAAGAAGGACACGTACTGGGCAACAGATGATGAAGTAACTACGGCCGATGCTGAATTGCAATTGCCCGTAGCAAAAAAGATCAGCTATGTGCTGTTGCAGGAATATATTGCATTGGGGCAGCGCGTAAGCAGCTTTGCGGTTGAAGCGCAGGTAGGCGGCAGCTGGAAAGAGGTGGCCGCGGGTACCACCATCGGGTACAAACGTATTTTAAAGATTGATCCGGTGGTTACCTCAAAGATCCGGCTGCGCATTACCGGCTCCAAAGCCGCACCGCTGATCTCCAACCTGGCCCTGTATTAAGGGCAGGTACCGGGTGGTATGAACTTTGTGTATCTTAACGGAAACAAAGATCTTTTAGAAACTGTTTAAAAATAGAATAATTAAAAACCATTAAGGCATTAAGAATAGTTTAGCAACCGCAATTCTTAATGAATCTTAACTTCTTAATGGTTTTTGAAGGCCTGAATGTCTGTTATACGGAATTTTAATAATGAAAACTTAAACAGCTTCTTATTCTTATGACGGAGCAATCCTATACAGCAATTTGTTTTGGTGAAATTCTTTGGGATGTACTGCCTGGCGGAGCACAGCCCGGCGGCGCACCCATGAATGTGGCGTATCACCTGAACCAGTCCGGGATTGCAGCGGCGGTATTGTCGAAAAAAGGAAACGATGCCGATGGTGAGCGGCTGGTCCGTTTCCTGGAAGGGCATCGCGTAAGTACCGCACTGGTGCAAACCGATCCCGCTTATCCTACCGGAAAAGTGCTGGCCACACCGGGAGCAAACTATGAAATGCAATATGATATTGTTTTTCCAGTGGCCTGGGATTTTATTGATGATAATGACATAGCTGCGGAAAAAGTGACTGCTGCAGAACTATTCATCTTCGGGAGTCTTGCCTCCCGCAGCGAACATTCGCGCAAAACCCTGTTTAGCCTGTTATCCCGTGCCAAAAAGAAAATAATGGATATCAACCTGCGGCCGCCGCATTTTACGCAGGAAGTGATCGAAGCGCTACTGAATGAGGCATCGGTGCTGAAGCTGAATGAAAATGAGCTGCAGCTGCTCAGCGGCTGGTATACCTTTACCGGTGGGGCGCGGGAGCAGGCGGAGGCGCTTGGGAAACGGTTCTCCATCCGGGATATAATAATTACAAGAGGGGCAGAGGGTGCGGCTTATTATGCAGATGGGCGTTTTTATGAGCATCCGGGCTTCAAAGTGGAAGTAGTAGATACCGTTGGCAGCGGAGATGCCTTCCTGGCGGGGTTTCTATCGCAATTGCACAAAGGAAGCAGCCCGGAAGCTGCACTGGATTTTGCCTGCCGGCTGGGTTCATTTATTGCAACAAAAAAAGGGGCCTGCCCGGAGTATGATATAGCTGAAATATAGAAAGATCCTGCAAGGGATCGTTTAGGGTGCATGGCATATTTACAGACTTCTTTTGGAGTGGGGTTTTAACCGCAAGGTGCGCAAAGGTCAGCAAAGTTTTTTGAAGTAATTGCATTCGCAGGTGCACCAGTTTTGGAGAGCTTATTATTAATGCAGGAGTCTGGAAAATAAAGAGGCGGCTGATGGCCCTACATAGCGCTCCTTGCGTATTCCTTGCGTTCGTTGCGTTTGAATCTT
Organism: Niabella hirudinis; assembly: GCF_051201075.1. Lineage (NCBI taxonomy): Bacteria > Pseudomonadati > Bacteroidota > Chitinophagia > Chitinophagales > Chitinophagaceae > Niabella > Niabella hirudinis. The sequence continues at coordinate 456,646 of NZ_JBPEHJ010000002.1, read as the reverse complement.
AACCGCAAGGCGCGTTTAATTTACGTGATCTGCGGGACATAATCAGAAGAAGCGGACCTTATAGAGTTTTATATCCGGGATCGTAATGGTCCTGTCCGGGTTGCGCATATAGATATGATAGGTCCACCAGCTTTCCTCGGCCTGGGTAAACAGGAGCTGTTTTGTTTTGGGGCTGTAATTGGCCGATTTAATATTCTGTCTTCCCTCCAGCGGTTCAAAAATACCGAAGATCGCTTTTGGAATGGAAAAGGTAAAAACATTGTGATGCGTAGTCACGATCAGGGTTTCAGGATCCATTGCCGAAAGATCGTGCCCGCCTTCGGATGGCAATTTCCACTTTTGTTCAAGCCGCAAACGGGGTGCGGTACTGTTCCAGTTTTGTAAGGAATAAGCCCGGAGCTCATCAAACCCCAATGCAAACAGCCGCTGGTGCTTTGAGCTCCATACCACACCATGGCCGGAGTATAAAGAATCCCGGAACAATCTTTGTTCCGGTTTATTAAGGTCATACAATTCAATGCTGTTTCCCTGGGTATGCGTGGAAAGCGCTACCACCACCCGGTTGCCGGGCAGTATTTCGGCAGAATGTGCCATGGGAACCCGGGCATAAAAAACAGGTTTTTTGGTTTTAATATCCAGCAGCACCATACCGCCCCCCGATGAGGTCAGCAAGAGTTTGGAGCGGTTCATCACCGGCTTGCAATCATCCAGGGGAACCATCCATTTCTGGTAGGCGGGGGGAAGTTCCTGCGCATCGCTTACCTTCCAGCGCCAGCTAACAGCGGGCGTGGTTGCGGATTGCCGGCTGTTAAGCAGCAATACTTTATCGTCTCCGCATACAACAATATCTGCATTTCCGGTGCCGGTCATCGTTTTAGTGGCACAGGAACTCAGCAGCAGCAAAGCAGGCAAAAAGTAAAAGATAAACGGAGACTTTGTCATTTTTTAATGCGTTTTGATCTGTTGTAATTGAATTTGTTTACCCGGGGTAAAATCCTAAAGTTAAGGCAAACAGGTATTTTTGAAACAAAAATGGATTAAAATGGCATATCAAATATTTAAAGCATCACTCGAAGCGACCCGGCCGCCCGAGGGCCTGAGCCCCCTTCAATCCGGGCTTTGGCAGGCAGCAAAAGGAAATTGGGAGGCGGCACACCAGGTAGCGCAGGATCATGAAGGTGAGCGGGATTTTGACCGGCTGCATGCCTGGCTGCACCGGGTGGAAGGGGATCAGTGGAATGCGGATTACTGGTACCGCCGCGCAGGCACCTCCATGCCCCGCCAGTCTCCGGAAGAAGAGCTGGAATCGCTTATACAGCTTTGGGGCTGACAGGAGGCATCGGGCTTCCGGCTGCCGCAGGTATACCATCCGGTTAGCGGAAGCAGAAGGTACTGCTGCTGCCGCAATCTTCTTTTAGAGTAATCAATTTAATCTATTGAATCATAAATTTAATTGATTTTGTTTATGCAATAAATCTCGATATGTTTGTTTCTCTTTTACAGGAGAACGATTCTGGTAAGAGGACTCTGTCAATAATCATAAAAACTTATAAAATGGGGAAAGATTCAAACGACATCAGCAAATGCCCGTTTCACAATGGCTCTATTAAACAAAGTGTAGGCGGTGGCGGAACCAAAAACCGCGACTGGTGGCCCAACCAGCTCAAGTTGAACATCCTGCGGCAACATTCTGCTTTATCCAACCCGATGGACAAAGGATTTAACTATGCCGAAGCATTTAAGACCCTGGATCTGGATGCTGTAAAGCAGGACCTGCATACCCTTATGACCGATTCGCAGGACTGGTGGCCGGCAGATTTTGGCCATTACGGAGGGTTATTTATCCGCATGGCCTGGCACAGTGCCGGCACCTATCGTGTGGGTGATGGCAGGGGTGGAGCAGGTTCAGGACAACAACGTTTTGCACCGTTGAATAGTTGGCCGGACAACGTAAGCCTCGATAAAGCCCGGCGCTTGCTCTGGCCCATCAAACAGAAATATGGCAAAAAGCTATCCTGGGCCGATCTGCTGATCCTTGCCGGTAATGTGGCACTGGAGTCGATGGGCTTCAAAACCCTGGGTTTTGCAGGTGGCCGTGAAGACGCATGGGAAGCGGCCGAAGATGTATACTGGGGTTCAGAAAACACCTGGCTGGGTGGCGATATCCGCTATGCGCACGGTGCAGAAGGCGTTGAAAAGAGCGGCGGTGTGCTGGTAACGGATGAGGAGGCCGATGGTGATATCCACTCCCGCAATCTTGAAAAACCACTGGCTGCTGTACAAATGGGGTTGATCTATGTAAACCCGGAAGGACCGGACGGTAATCCGGATCCCATTGCTGCGGCAAAAGACATCCGGGATACTTTTGGCCGCATGGCCATGAATGATGAGGAAACGGTAGCCCTGATTGCCGGGGGCCATACTTTTGGTAAAACACATGGCGCCGCATCGGCCACACATGTAGGCAAAGAACCGGAAGCAGCCGGCATAGAGGCCCAGGGCCTGGGCTGGAGCAACAGTTTTGGTACCGGAGTGGGCGCAGATACCATCGCCAGCGGACTGGAAGTGACCTGGACACAGACGCCTACAAAATGGGACAATAATTTTTTTGAAACACTATTCGGTTTTGAATGGGAGCTTACCAAAAGCCCCGCGGGCGCGCACCAATGGGTAGCAAAGGGTGCAGAAGCCATTACGCCCGATGCCTTTGACCCGGCTAAAAAGCATAAGCCCACCATGCTTACCACCGATCTTTCACTCCGGTTTGACCCCGAGTACGGAAAAATTTCAAAACACTTTCTGGAAAACCCGGATGCCTTTGCCGATGCGTTTGCCCGGTCCTGGTTTAAACTGACACACCGCGATATGGGACCCCGCAGCCGTTATTTGGGAGCGGAAATTCCCCAGGAGGAATTTTCGTGGGAAGATCCCATCCCCGCGGTAGATCATGCATTGATCGATGAGGCAGATGCTGCCGCCCTGAAGGCAAAAATACAGCAGTCGGGTCTGAGCATCGGCGAGCTGGTATCCACGGCCTGGGCCTCTGCGGCCACCTTCCGCGGAGGGGATAAGCGTGGGGGCGCCAATGGCGCCCGGATTCGCCTGGCCCCGCAAAAATACTGGCAGGTAAATAACCCTTTACAATTGCAAAAAGTGCTGAATGTGCTCGAAGGCATTCAGCAGGAATTTAATGCGGCGCAAACAGGAGGTAAAAAAATATCGCTGGCCGACCTGATCGTGCTGGCCGGTGCCGCAGGCATTGAGAAGGCAGCCGGGGGTGCCGGGCACCGTGTTACTGTGCCGGTAACACCGGGACGTATGGATGCCTCGCAGGAACAGACAGATGTGGATTCCGTCGCTTTCCTGGAACCTTTGGCTGATGGTTTCCGGAACTATCGCAAAACAAAGATACCCGTTCCTACAGAGGCGTTGCTGGTCGACAAGGCACAACTGCTCACCCTTACAGCGCCGGAACTGACCGTGCTGCTGGGAGGCTTGCGGGTGCTGGAAACCAACGTTGATGGCTCCCGCCATGGTGTACTTACAGAGCGCCCGGGGCAACTGACCAACGATTTTTTTGTAAACCTGCTCGATATGCGCACCGCATGGAAAGCGGCTTCCGAAGACCGCGAGCTATTTGAAGGGTACGACCGGAGTACCGGTGCCACCAAATGGACAGCAACCCGGGCCGACCTCGTGTTGGGTTCCAATGCGGAACTGAGAGCCATTGCTGAAGTTTACGGAAGTGCCGATGCCGGGGAAAAGTTTGTGAACGACTTTGTAGCTGCATGGAACAAAGTGATGAACCTGGACCGGTTTGATCTTGGATAATGCTATTTGTATTTTTATGGGAAAGGTGGCCTGAAAACGGGCCGCCTTTTTTTTGATCCGTTGCGTCAGTGTTAATAATGAACCAGCCCAGGGGCAATGATTGGCACCAATAGCGGATGGTGCCGGCAATGATTTTGTTTTCACAAGCCATTCGGGAAGACGCCTGTTTCATTAACAGATTGTTAATTTTTTTATTAAATGAATGTTCAATTAATTTAATAAATAGTTTGCCGTATTGATGTGCTGTCTGTTATAGCCTTTCCCGGGGGGACAGGTTAAAGGGTTTAAAGCGGAAAAAGCATTTGAACAATAAATTATGAAGCAGTTTTTTTTTATTATCGGAGTTGTTTTCTTATGCTCCTGTAAACAGGGAAACCGGCGGGAACCGACACGGGAACACCTGTCATTAATGCCGGAGGCCCCCGCCTGGGGAGCCCTGTGGCAACAGCGTGCCGCAGAATACCGGGCTTTGTCGTACCAGGCTTACAATAGTGCAAGGCTGAGCCTCGACGGGATGCTGCAACAACCTTCCGGGCGGCCAGGAGCCATTGTTACAGATGTTGATGAAACCGTGCTGGACAACAGCCCTTACTATATTCACCTGGCCATGAAACATGCGGGCTACACGGATTCATCCTGGATCAGCTGGACAAAGCAGGTGGCCTGTGATTCAGTGCCGGGCGCACCCTCATTTTTCCAATATGCCGCTTCAAAAGGGATCACGGTGTTTTATATTACCAACCGTATCGGGGGAGATCAGCAGCAAACGGTTGAAAACCTGAAAAAGTATAATTTCCCCAATGCAGATACCAGCCACCTGCTGCTGATGAGCACTACCTCCGATAAGGAGGCCCGCCGCCAGATCGTGCTGAAGGATTATGATATCATGATGTTGCTGGGCGATAACCTCGGCGACTTTTCATCGCTGTTTGATAATAAAGCCATGAACAGCCGGGCAGCATGGACCGAACAGCATAAAGAGTTATTCGGAAAAAAATTCATTGTATTACCCAATAATATGTACGGTCATTGGGAGGAAGCCTTTTACAGAGATCAACAACTTAAAACTGCTGCGGACAGTAATGCCTTTTTACAAACACTTTTAAATACCTATCCGTAGCTTTTTGTACGAATGAATATTTACGGGGCTGAACGCACCCAAAAGGCGCTGCTTTCATACTGAGTGCTCTGTTTGCGTTGCAACACCAATGTTGGAATGACAACGCTTTCTGCTATCGCAAGGTCACAAAACCGCTCAATCTCCGGGTAGAATAACCATACCCGGATCGCTGTTCAAAGACCCGCTGTCCGGTACCCGCTCCTGCCCGGCTGTAAAAATAGCGGAAGAGGGGTGGGCCGTCTTTCAGTAGCAGATAAGCCTGTTTGTTATATGTTGATTTTCAGTAATTTATATTATTCGTTTGCGAAATCGTTTTCGGCAACGATTGCGTAGATATTGTACTTTAAATAAGGATTTCTATTGGTGAAAAGCGCTACATTAGCTACTATCATTAACTGAAATTGCTTGTTATTGAAGTCAACATATTTGCTTGTTCTGATTGCTGCTTTGCACGGGAGTCCATCTGATGCTCAAAAGGCAATGAAGCAGCCAAATATCCTTTTTGTGATCGCAGATGACCAGTCTTATCCGCATGCATCCGCCTATGGCAGCAAAATGGTAAAGACTCCGGGGTTTGACCGGGTTGCCGGTAAGGGAGCCTTGTTCACCAATGCCTATGTAACATCGCCGGGTTGCAGTCCTTCGCGGGCCAGCATTCTTACGGGGTTGTATCCCTGGCAGGTTGAAGAAGCCGGCTCACATGCCAGTTCTTTTTCATCAAAGTACCAGTGTTTTCCGGATATCCTGAAAAATGCAGGCTATCATATCGGCTATACGGGTAAGGGCTGGGGACCGGGTAACTGGGAGATTTCCGGCCGCAAATACAATCCTGCGGGGCCTGAGTACAATCGCCAGGTACTTGAACCACCCTATACCGGGATATCGAAGATTGACTATGCCGCAAATTTTAAGCAATTTCTGCAGGAGCGGAAACCGGGGCAGCCCTTTTATTTCTGGATAGGCACCCATGAGCCGCACCGTCCTTTTGAAAACCAGGCCTGGATAAAGCAGGGTTATACGATGGGGCAGGCAGAAGTTCCCGCTTTTTTGCCGGACAAGGATACGATAAAGAGTGACCTGCTCGATTACGCTACAGAAATTTCCTGGTTTGATGCGCATCTGACAAAATGTATGAATGAACTGGAGCGGATTGGTGAACTGGACAATACCATCATCATCGTTATGGCAGACAATGGAATGTCCTTTCCCTATGCCAAAGCCAATTGTACGGATGCAGGTATTCATGTGCCCCTTGCTATTTGCTGGGGCAGCAAATTGAAATCCAACCAGGTGGTTAAAACGCTGGTGAGCTCAATCGATATTGCTCCGACCATTCTTGCAGCGGTGGGGCTAAAGGCCCGGGATGCGCTAAGCGGGCAAAGCTTGTTGCCCCTGCTTACGGACAATGCCAAAGCCTACACCGCTACCGCTGTGTATGCGGGACGGGAGCGGCATTCTTTTTCCCGCTATGATAATATGGGATATCCCATGCGCAGCGTCCGGTGGAAAAATCTGCTGCTGGTGCACAATTTTCATCCGGAAAGATGGCCGGCTGGTGACCCGGAGGAACTTACTAAAGGCGGCGGTTTAAAGACGGCTTATTATGATATCGATGATGCTCCTTCAAAACAGTACCTGGTCAATCACCGGAACGACCCTGAAATGGCTGCTTATCTGGAGCGGTCGGTTGGTAAGCGCCCGGAATATGAATTGTATGACCTGAGTAAAGATGTGAGCTGTTTGCACAATATGGCCGAAGACAAAACGTATGCAAAAGCCTTGGCAACGATGCAACAATTGCTAAAGAATAAGCTTGTAGCCACAAAGGATACCCGGATCGGCAATAATCCGGAGATATGGGAAACCTACCCCCGGCTTGAAGGTAAGATGCGCAATTTTCCGAAGGAAACAGGGAACAAATAGCAGTTGCGGATACGGCGCCTTCCGGCCGGCTGAATTTCTGACCACTTAAAACAGAAAATAAATGAAAAGACTAAACCTGGTGCTCCTTTCGGGTTCCTTTATGTTATTGCTTTGCTCGGGAATACCCCCGGAGCGGCAGGATGCCGGTAAAGGAAAAGGCAAGCCCAATATCCTGCTGATATGTGCGGATGACCTGGGATGGTCCGATATCGGCTGCTATGGCAGCGAGGTAAAAACGCCCAACCTGGACTTACTTGCGGCCGAGGGGATCCGTTTTCGCCAGTTTCACAATACGTCCAAATGCCATCCATCGCGGGCTACCTTATTAACGGGTTTATATGCCCAGCAGAATGGGTATGCAAAGAAGTTTGACGGTCCGCTGGTAAATGGTATCACCTTGGGCGAATACCTGAAATCGGCCGGGTATATTACTCTTTGGTCCGGCAAACATCACGGGGCGGAGAACCCCAAAACAAGAGGGTTTGATCATTATTACGGGCTTAGAGACGGCGCCTCTAATTATTTTAATCCGGGCTTACAACGCCCGGGGGAAGGAAAACCGGCACATAAAAAAGTACGTTACTGGTGCATCGAGGACAAGGAATACCATCCGTATACACCGGGGGAAAAAGACTTTTACACGACCGATTATTTCACCAACTATGCCCTGAAATGGCTGGATGAATATAAAAATGACGAGGCGCCCTTCTTTCTTTACCTGGCGTACAATGCGCCGCATGATCCGTTAATGGCCTGGCCGGAAGATATTGCAAAATATAAGGGAAAATATGATAAAGGTTATGAGGCCATCCGCAATGCCCGGTTTAAAAAGCAGCAGCAAACGGGGCTGATCGATAGCCGGTATCGTTTATCCAACGCTACCTACCGGCCCTGGAAGTCGCTGAGTGTTGCCGAACGGGATACTGAGGCCCGGAAAATGGAGGTATATGCGGCGATGATCGACCGTATGGATCAGAATATCGGCAGGGTACTGAGCAAGCTGAAGGAACAGGGAAAATATGAGAATACCCTGATCATTTTTCTTTCTGATAACGGGGCTTCCGCAGAAGTGGTGACCCTGGATGATAGCTATGGCCCTATAGGAACCCTTACCAACTGGACCTCGCTGGGAGAAGACTGGGCCAATATAGGCAATACGCCCTTCCGCTATTTTAAGAACTATAGCTATGAAGGCGGAACGGCTGCCCCAATGATCGTATCCTGGAAAAACGGACTGAAAGCCCCGGGCCGGATCGCCGACTTTACCGGGCACCTGATCGATGTGATGGCCACTTTTGTAGATCTGGCAGCAGCACCTTACCCAAAAGCATACAAGGGTAAACCCATACTTCCTTATGAAGGCACGTCTTTTTTGCCGGTTATCCAGGGTAAGACGGCAGCACGTAAACAGCCCTTGTTTTGGGAGTGGCGGACGGGCCAGGCGGCAAGGGATGGAAAATGGAAACTGGTAAGAGAAGGGCTGGACCAGCCCTGGTCCTTATTCGATATGCAGGCGGATCCTTCTGAAACAAAAGATCTGGCAGCGGTACATCCCGGGATAGTTACCCGGATGGATCAGTTATTTAAAGGCTGGAAAGCCCGTGTTTCTATTGTAAAAGCAAAAAAATGACCGGTTACAAAAACAGGATGGGATATTTTCTGACCGCAATGGTGCTCCTCTTCTGGTCAGGGGCGGCGTTTGCCCAAAAGCAGGGCAAACAGCCCAATATCCTCTGTTTGGTAACGGAAGATATCGGACCCTATATCGGCTGTTATGGAGATCCGTATGCACAAACACCGAACCTGGACCGCCTGGCTGCGGAGGGTATCCGCTATACCCGTATGTATACCTCCATAGGGGTATGTGCCCCCTCGCGGGCAGCGCTGATCACCGGTCTTTTTCCAACATTTTTTGGTGCAAACTATATGCGTACCTCCAACACAAAGCCGCTAACGGAGGGTCTGGTGCCTCCCTACGAAGCAGTGCCACAGGCCGGGGTTAAGTGTTATACGGAATACCTGAGAGCTGCCGGGTACTATTGTACCAATAATGCCAAGATGGATTACCAGTTTAAAGTGCCTGTAACGGCCTGGGACGAAAACGGCAAGAAAGCGCATTGGAAAAACCGGCCCGGTGGAATGCCGTTCTTCGCCATCTTTAATATGGAAATTACGCACGAATCGCAGGTATGGAAAAGAGCCAATGAGCCGTTGGCGATCGACCCTGCGAAGATCGTACCGCCTCCCTATCATCCGGATGATTCTGTAACGCGCCGGGATTGGGCAGTGGTGTACAGCAACATCCATGCAATGGATAAGTTGGTAAAGCAATATATTGATGAGGTAAAGGACGCGGGGCTTTTAGACAATACGATCATCATCTGGTACTCTGATAACGGCGGACCACTTCCCCGGCAGAAAAGAGAACTATATGAAAGCGGAGCATTGGTGCCATTTATGATCCGTTTCCCGGATGGCCGCTATGCAAGTACGGTAAGCGACCGGATGGCCATGTTTGTGGACATACCGGCAACCATTCTTTCACTTGCAGGTATAAAGCCGCCGGCTTATATGCAGGGGATTCCCTTTTTGGGAACGTACAATGGACCGGAAAGGGACTGCGTATATGGCGCCCGCGACCGGCTCGATGAAATCGTGGAACGGCAAACCTGTGTGCGGGATAAACACTATCGTTTTGTACACAACTATTTGCCGGAAAAGCCCGGATATATGGAGATCCTTTCCCGGCTGCAGATGCCGATGATGCAGCACATGAAAACCCTGTACCAGCAACATCAGCTGGAGCCGGCAGTACGCCGGTGGTTCGACAGGCCGAGGGCTGTAGAAGAATTTTACGATGTGGACAAGGATCCGCATGAAATGCATAACCTGATCGCAGATCCCGGCTACCGGTCTCATATTGACCGGTTGCGGAAAAAGCTCGGTCAGCTGGATAAAGAACTCAATCCCTACCTGGGACTTAGTGAAGCTGAATTAAGGGAACAATTATGGCCGGGAGGAGAGCAGCCAATAACAAAACAGCCTGAATTTTCCGTACTTGCCGACGGTACCGTTAAAATAAACGGAGCTACCGCCGGGAGCTCTATTGCCTACCAGGTAAATGGCAGGGGGTTACACGAAAACCATTGGCTGCTCTACTCTAAGCCGGTTCTCTTAAAAAAAGGCGATGTGCTTACGGCAATTGCAACACGGATTGGTTATACACCAAGCACATTTGTAAAATTTGTAAAGAAGTAAAATGAAGATGTTATCGAAGATAAAGTTGATATGGACCGGTATTTTTTGTGCCTGTTTTTTTAACGGCATAGCACAGGACAACTGGGCGCTGATGCAGGAAATTGAAAAGGCGATCAAAGCTCCCCGGTTTCAAAAGAAGGACTATAATATTCTTGCGTTTGGCGCCCGCCCGGGAGGTATTGCAGATGCGCGGCCTGCCATCAGCAAAGCCATTGCCCGCTGCAACCAGCAGGGCGGTGGGCGGGTGCTGATCCCAGCCGGAAAATTTTTTATAAAGGGTCCCATTGTACTTAAAAGCAATGTAAACCTGCATGTGAGCGAAGGCGCCGAACTGATCTTCAGCAGTGTGGCCGAAGACTATCTGCCGGTGGTATTTACCCGCTGGGAGGGCACCGAGCTGTATAACTATTCCCCGCTGATATACGCCCGTAGCGCAGTGAATATTGCCATTACGGGAAAAGGATTGCTGAATGGGATGGGAACAGCCAACATTGCCACCTGGAAGCCGCTTCAGAAAAAAGATCAGCAACAATTGCGGGAAATGGGAAGAACAGGTGTGCCTGTTGCCAAAAGAGTTTTTGGTAAAGACCACCATTTACGCCCGGCTTTTGTGGAGCTGGTTGATTGCAGGAATATACTCATCGAGGACATTAAGCTGATCAATGCCACTTTTTGGGTGATCCACCCCATTTATTGTAACAATGTAACCGTGAGGGGCGTGACTGTGGAAAGCAGGAACCTGAACAGCGACGGCTGCGACCCCGAATCTTCTACAAATGTGCTCATTGAAAACTGCCGTTTTGTTACCGGCGATGATGGTATTGCCATTAAATCGGGAAGAGATAATGACGGGTGGCGGGTAAACAAGCCTACCGAAAATGTGATCATCCGCAACTGCAGTTTTGAAACCGAGACCAATGCCGTATGCATCGGCAGTGAGATCTCTGGCGGGGTGCGCAACGTATTTGTGGAGAACATAAAAGTGAAAGAAGCATCCAATGCCGTGTACTTTAAATCCAATCTTGACCGGGGCGGGTTTATTGAACAGATCCGCGTGCGCAATGTGGTAGCCGATTCGGTAAGGTCCTCGGTTATAAAATTTGAGCCGGATTACAAATCCGAAAGCAAACAACACTATCCCACCCGGTTCCGTGACTTTGTGATTGAGAATGTTTCGGCTGTTGCCGCGGGTGATTATGCCATTGATATTACTGGTTTTGAAGCGATGCCTGTTTCGGATGTAGTACTGAAGAACATAAAAATTGCCAGGGTAGCGCAGCCTTACCGGGTAAAACATGCACAGGGTGTTTCTTTTAATGAGGTAATGATCAATGGTGCGCCGGTTATTTATGGACAGCCTGATAAAACAGTTTCCCTGAACGGGACCCGGGAAGTGGCTATCAGCAATGACCAGCCCCGGCAATATGTTTCAAAGGTTCCGGCACCTGGCATCATTACGATGGCCAAACCTGTGCTGGCAGCGGATCTGGACGGACAGGATCATAAAGAAAGAATCAAAAAAATAACAATTCAAGAACAACAATTCAGTAATTTTTAAAACGCAAACAATGAGAAAAAACGTAAAGCCTGTCATATTGTTCATACTGGCGGTTTTCATGGGAGTGCTGCCGGGGTACGCCCAGGGATCCGGAAATTTGAGTGGCCGCATTATCGACCAGAACGGTAATACGCTACCCGGGGCATCGGTTACCCTTAAAGGATCTACGCTGGGTGCGTCATCCGACCTGAACGGTTTTTACACCTTACAGGGAATACCGGAGGGTAAGAAAAACATTACGGTTGAATACCTGGGGTATGCGCCGGTAACCATTTCGGTAATCGTTCAGAAAGGTAAAACCGCAACGCAGGACATTAAGCTGACCGAACTTGCAAAGAGCCTGGGAACCGTAGTGGTTTCCGCCGCGATAGATGGTCAGGCCAGGGCATTGAACCAGCAAAAAAATGCAGATAACCTGATGCAGGTGGTATCGGCGGATCAGATCGGGCGTTTCCCGGATCTGAACGTTGCTGAGGCCCTGCAACGATTGAGCGGGGTAACGATCACCCGTGTCAGAGGTGAAGGCTCGGAGATTCAGCTAAGAGGTACGCCGGCAAACTTTGTGAACATTAACGTAAATGGCGAGCAGCTGATGGGCGTGGGCGGTGAAAACGGCGCGCGCAACATGTCTTTAGATGTTATTCCTTCAGACGTTCTTTCTTCCATGGAAGTACAGAAGACCCTGCTTCCTTCAAATGACGGGGATGCGATCGCGGGTGTCATCAACATGCGCACAGGAATTGCCCGTTCTTTAAAACCAAAGTATACGCTGGATCTGGGAACAGGGTATAATATGTTAAGGAAACACATGCCTTATTCGGCTAAAGCCGGATTTGCACAGCGGTTTGGTGCCAGCGAAAGGAATAAAGAGGGCGTTTTTGGTATTGCAGCTAATGCAAGTTACTACAATAATAATAATGGATACGATCGGATTGAAGCAGAAGCCTGGGCACAGAAAAACATCGTGGATAAAACCGGCGCGGTAATCGACAGTCGCAAAAATACCTGGGTACCCACTGATTTTCGTTACCGGTACCAGGAAGGCACCCGCCAACGCATGGGTGGAACACTTGCGCTGGATTATGCCCCAAATGTGAATACAAGATTTGTGTTAAGCGGGATGTACAATAAGCGTGTGGACACAGATACCCGGTATAGAAACAGGTTTCGCTACAGAGGCAACTTTATACAGTTGGGAGGAGATAGTCTTGCTACAGATCGTTTTCAAAACATCGCGCAAACCTCCAACCAGGTTGTTAAGATCGATAATTTTAATATAAGCCTGGATGGTGAAACCAAAATAGGCACCTGGCAAATTGATGGGGGGGTGTTTTATTCCCAGAGCCACAGCTCCGGTAAAAATGCGCAGTATAACTTTAGTGCGCCGGATTGGCGCGCCAATAATAAGGACATTGCAGGAACGGATAATGGATCAGGCAAGCCCATCCGTATTCCTAATATGACGCCGGTAGCAGTGATACCGGATATTAACAGCAGCTATTTAACTTCTGCAAACCTGTATACTCCTGCATCCGGCGGGGCCATGGATGATCCCGGACGTTATCAGTTTACGGATGCACTCACCCAGATCAATATTCAGAATGGTTCCAATACAACCGGACGGTTTAATGTTTCCAAAAATTATTTCATAAACAATAAGTATGCTTCTGTATTTTCATTTGGTGCAAAAGCAAAATTGATGGACAACAACCGCTCCCGGCCCTGGCCCACATCTCAATTGAGGATTGCAACGATTACAGATCGTAACAGTCCGGATTATGGCGATACAAGGCTTGCTAACTTTCTGCATAAGGCCAATCAATCGGCTGAGTTCCTGAATGGCAATTTGAACTTTGGACCCTCTGCCGATGTAAAAGTTATTGAGCAGTTTATTAAAGCCAGGCCGGACCGCTTTGTTTCGGATGAGTATACAAGGACGCTTCAGGGCGATGAGCAATATTACACGGCAAGCGAAAATGTTGTTGCCGGATATTTAATGAACAGGATACAGTTCAATAAATTGATGACGCTTATGGGAGTGCGTTTTGAGAACACGTCGGTTAGTTACAAAGCCAATAGAATTTTCCGCTACGACAAGTCAGCTGATCCGAACGTAAACGGCGGACAAAAGCCCGGAGCCACACCGGATACCTATGTGTATGATGCATACAGTAAAACACCGGCAGATTCGTCGCTCAGTTACCTGATGGTGTTGCCCAACCTTCAGTTTAAATATGATATGGCCAAAAACCTGATCCTGCGCGCAGCCTGGACAACAGGATATTCGAGACCAAACCTGCCGAAACTGGTTCCCTCAATGACAGTGAATACGGAAATGAGGAGAATAGAACTGGGGAACCCGGAGCTGAAGGCCGCGTATTCAAATAATCTTGATCTTTTGGCAGAACATTATATGAAAAATGTGGGTATTCTGTCGGGTGGTTTCTTTTATAAGCATATTGATAAATTTCAATACCTGAGCCAGGGCACATTAACGGATGTGTCGAATCCTTATTACAACCCGGATGACGCATTCGTAATATCGCAGCCGCGCAATGGACAAGCAGCTAAAGTGTATGGGCTGGAATTTACATTGAACTCAAGTCTGAGTTTCCTGCCCGGCTTCCTGAAAAATCTGCTTTTTACAGGAAATTATACCTATACACACTCTAAAGCAATTACAGAAAACGACAGAGGTGCTATCAGGCTCCCCGGCCAGGCGGATCATACCGGTAATATTGCGTTGAGCTATTCCTCCCGCAAGCTTACATTACAGGCTTCGGCCAATTATAATGGTAAGTTTATCTATGCGCTGGGTGCAGACACAGACCAGGATCTTTGGGTAGACAGCCGCTGGCAGATTGATCTTAACGGATCTTACCGTATCACAAAACGGCTCACTTACTATGCGGAAGTAACAAATATCAACAATGCGCCGGCCTTTACTTACATGGGAAATAAAAACCGTGTAAATCAATTGGAGTATACGGATGCATTTGTTAGAACAGGCTTGAATTTCCGGTTTTAGTGACGCAAATAAAGTAAAACGAACATCAGTGTTTCGATAATTGCAATCGGTTGAAAAGATTGATTTTCGAACCGGTTGCAATTTTTTATTTATTCCGGTTTTTTAAACGTTTCCGTAGATTAACTTTCTTAGAAGATCTGCGAAGAAAATGGCGCAAATTCTCGTCTGAACGATCATTCGGCACAGGTAGAAGATGCCATCGACCCCAAAAGTGTAAACAACTTCATTGAATGACATTCATATTAGGAAAACAGACCATGGTTAAAATAAAATATTCAGTCTATCCGGTGCTTTTTTTTATGTTGTTTATCCGGGCATCAGCCCAGGTAAAACCAGAAGAAGTAAAAAAAGCGATGAATGAAACGGCCGCGTATGTGGCCAATGTACTCCTGGATAGCGAAGGCAAATCAAAATGTGACTATAATATTTTAGAAGCGAAATGGTATCCCTATGAAGTGCCCTGGCACACCGGACAGGCGATTTATGCGCTCTTGGCCGCCTATAAGCAAACAGGAAACAAAGCCTACCTGGATGCTGCAAAAAAAAGCGGTGAATACTGGATAGGGTTAGAGATAAAAGATCGCCCTAAGCTCAGGGGAATGGTCAATGCCGTTCACGGTGATTTTATCGGCGATGATGTTATTGTTTTCTCCACCGTTTCCGATGGTACGCCCGGCATTTATGAATTGTCGAGAGTTACAGGAGATCCTAAATATGCGCTGGTAGCCACAAAGGCGGCCGGCTGGATGCTTGCGAATATGTGCGATCTTACACAAGGTGTCTGCTATGATAATGTAGATGCAAAAACCGGGGAGGTTTTAAAAGAATACAGTCCGTTTTGGAAATCAAAAGATTCGGGTGCGCAAAAACTGTTTGATGTATCCAGGCCCAATACGGAAGGGGCGCTTTTTAAAGACGCATACAAATTTTCGGGCGACAAAAAATTTAAAGAGGCTTTTATAAGCCTTTGCAATAGCCTGGTACAACTGCAGGGCCCGGAAGGTGTGTGGATGCAGTTTATGCCTAATTCTGTTGCTGATAATTATTTCCATCCCAGGTTTGCATTATGGTATGCGGAGTCATTAATAGAAGTATTTAAACTCACCCGGGACCGGAAATACCTTGAGGCTGCGGCAAAAACGGCCCGGGTATTTCAGAAAGCGCAGTTATCCAACGGGACCATATTTTATGAAAACTACCTGGACAAGAGAGCACCCGATAAAGGCTCTGTAACCGGCTCCTCCGTTGCGCTGGCAGGCATTGTGTGGATCGGGCTATCGAAGGAAGGTTATGCCGAATTTAATCCTGCGATTGAGCGATCTGCCCGCTGGCTGATCGATAATCGCTTTGCACAGGATCATCCCGATCCCAACCTGCGTGGCGCGGTGCTCGAAACCCGGACCAGGATGAAGAAAACAAAAATGTGGATCACCAACAGGGATATCGGAACTACGTTCGCTGTCCGGTTCCTTGCCGATTATTATGATTTTAAATTCCGGAAATGATTTTAATGACAACCAGGTCTATACGATTTCGAACGATATTACAAACCATTTGCTTCCTTGTAATAGGATTGCAGTTGCAGGCCCAGAAGCAACCGGATTTTACTGTAAAAAAAGATCATCCGCGTTTATTATTACTGAAGGGCGAAGAAAAGCAGATCAGGGAAAAGATTGCCGGGGATGCATTTCTTGCTTCCATGCATCATTACATCATCAGGACGGCTGACTCAATTTTAAACGAACCGGTAGTGGCATACGAATTGATCGGGAGCCAGTTATTAAAGGTTTCAAGAAAAGCGCTTACCTATATTTATTATTTGTCCTATTCCTGGCGTATGACCGGTGACGACCGGTACGCAGCCCGCGCAAAGAAAGAACTGCTCAACGTTGCAGCCTTTAAAAGCTGGAACCCCACTCATTTTTTAGATGTGGCGGAAATGGTGACCGCCGTTTCCATTGGTTATGACTGGCTGTACAGTTACCTTGACAATGGCACAAAAGAGCGGCTTCGAAAAGCAATCATACGAAAAGGGTTGTATGAATCCTTACCTGAAAAGGCTACTGATAAATCGCATTACAGCTGGCTGAAAAAAAAGAACAACTGGAATTCCGTTTGCAATACAGGAATGGCTTTGGGCGCCATTACCATATATGAAAGCGATCCGGAACTGGCCAAGAAAATAATCGGCAGGTCTATAAAATTGGTGCGCGATGTAGCATTGGAAGAGTATTTGCCTGATGGGAATTATCCCGAAGGGTACTCTTACTGGCGGTACGGAACTACCTATAATATTACATTGATAGATGCATTAGAGAAATTATATGGATCCTCTTTTGGGTTGATGAACAATAAGGGCTTTATGAAAACACCCGAATATATTTTGCAAATGTCAACGCAGAATTCCGGTTGTTTCGCATACGCCGATTGCTTTGCAGACCAATCCCTGTCTTACCCGATGCTTTGGTTCGCAAACCGGACCGGTGATCCGGGTATACTTTGGACAGAAGCGGAGCGACTGAACAATGCCCGTAAAATGGGTATGACGGATGCGGAACTTTTTGATGTACGCTATCTTCCTTCTGCGTTGCTATGGGCCCCGGCAAACCCGTTTTCGGGAGTGAAGAAGCCGGAAAAGAGGCAGTATATAGGAAGGGGTACTACTCCCATTGCCATTATGAGAAACCATTGGGGGGGAGATGATGAAATTTTTTTAGCAATGAAAGGCGGCCGCTGTGTTACCAATCATTCGCATATGGATATTGGCAGCTTTGTTATGTACCGCGGAAAAAATCGATGGGTAACAGATCTGGGGGGCCAACCTTATTATTCACTGGAGAAATACGGCTTTCATCTTGGTGACCGCAGCCAGTACTCCCGGCGCTGGGACGCGCTGCGCATTGGTACAAAGACCCATAATATTATCACCTTTGACGGGGACCGGCAAAATGTTACAGCCAAAGCGGAGATGGATGAGCAGGGCGAGCGTACGAATTTCATGTACGCCATATCAAACCTAAGTGCTATAGACAGCCCGCATGTGGCAAGGCGTAACAGGGGCGTTGCCATTGTAGATAATAACTATGTAGTTATCCGGGATGAGATCGTTAACGCGGAAAAATTTACAGATATACGCTGGGCCATGCTTACGCCTGCAAGTGTAAAACTAACGGGAAGGAATGAAGCCGAACTGGAAATGAATGGTGAAAAAATGCGGATGAAAGTAGTGGGAGAAGGCATCACTATGAATACCTGGAGCACGAAACCGGAGTTTTCATTTGATGAAGATAACGGCAATACCATCATGGTAGGGTTTACATCAGTGCTGCAGCCAGGACAGTCGGTAGCGTATACCGTTTATTTAATTCCGGAAGGTGCACAAACCAAAAATGAAAAAATCCGCCCTTTGAAGGATTGGAAAACGATAAAATGATTTTTATGCAAAGATTAGTATTCGCGCTTTTGGCAATGGCTATGATGGCTGTTTCCTGTAAAACAGCTTATTTCAGCGCTTCCGATAAAAGAAAGGTAAACCGGGTGGCCTCCTGGCAAATACAGCATTATTCAGATACGCTGGCGCCCCAGGCCGGATGGGTACAGGCTGCCATGTACCGGGGAATGGTTGAATGGGCGGCACAGACAAGTTCTCAATCCCAGTATGATTTTCTTTTGCAAACAGGTAAGGACCTGCAATGGGGCATGCTGGGCCGGCTTTATGATGCCGATGACCTGTGTATCGGACAAACCTATTTCCGGCTTTATGACCGGTATAAAGATCCGGAGATGATTCGCAAGGTGATCAAAAGAGTGGATTCGGTTATTGCCAATCCCGACAAACAGCCCTTGCTTACAGAAAAAGGAAAATACTACCGCAACCGCTGGGGCTGGTGTGATGCATTGTTTATGGCGCCACCGGTGTACGCGCGGGTCTACCAGTTAACAGGAAACCCGGTTTACCTGGATTTTTGTTTTTCGGAATTTAAGGTAACTGCGGATGCGTTATACGATAAAGAGAAGCAATTGTTCTTCAGGGATCTTCGTTTAATAAACGAGCGCGATCATAAAGGAGAGAAGGTTTTCTGGGCGCGGGGAAACGGGTGGGTATATGCGGGGCTTGCCCTTATGTTGGAATCGGTTCCCCCTTCCCATGAAAGCTATGCCTGGTATCTCCGCCTGTTCCGTGAAATGACAGCCTCAGTGATCCAGGCACAGGACCGGCAGGGCGCCTGGCACAGTAGCTTGCTGGATCCCGAAACCTTTACACAGCCGGAGAACAGCGCCGGAGGCTTTTTTGTATTTGGTCTTGCCTATGGCGTTAACAAAGGATTGCTGACAGAAAGTATTCATAAATCAGCGGCACTGAAGGGCTGGAAATCCCTACAAAAATATGTAGACCGGTCGGGGAAGCTGGGTTATGTGCAGCCGGTGGGCCATGCACCCTTGCAGCTTACAGAAGATATGACGGCGCCTTATGGTGTGGGCGCCTATCTGTTGGCAGCCTCGGAAATGGCGAAGATGAGAAAGAAGAAGTAGTACCGGTGCTTTTGTGTTGTCGGAAAGCGTTCTGGCCTTCAGGGAACCGGGAGTCATCGGGTATTGGTCCATCCATCGCCAGGTTTGTCCTATGAAAGCTCTTCAACTATTTTTCTGTTCCGTTTGCCGGATTTTTGTTGATCAGGCGCTCTCTTTTTGCAGAAAATTTTAAAGTTAAAACAACAAATACCAGTAAATTTGAGTAGAAATGATTAAATGATATCCTATGTTTGAAAAGTTGATTCCCAAAGAGGCGATAGAGCAGTATCATATTATCCATGCAGAGGAAGACCGCAGTATTCATTGGAAAGAGCGTCTTGGTTATGCCGTGCGACTGGGTAATGAATTTAAGAGCAAAACGACCGTTACATTTAATACCACCGAGGGCCCCCAGTCTGTAGAAACAACCGTATGGTCGCTCACGGAAAATCATATTTCATTAAAAGGAGGTGTCCTGATTCCGCTGAACAGTATCATTGATGTTCATTTTTAGTGCTGAAAAATTCAGTTTCCCTTCAGTATTATGATCCAACTTTGCAGGAATGAATATCCTGATTGTTGAAGACGAGCCTGCACTGAGCAAAAGTATCGTTACCTACCTGAAGCAGGAAGGCTATACCTGTGCGGTAGCGGCAACAGCGGCGGATGCCCTGGCAAAAACAGAGGTATTTGACTATGATTGCATCCTGCTGGATATCATGCTACCCGATGGAAACGGGCTCGACCTGCTCCGGACCCTGAAACGGGATAAGCGTATGGATGGGATCATTGTGGTTTCTGCCAAGGACGCGCTGGACGATAAAATAACCGGCTTGCAACTGGGCGCGGATGATTACCTGGCCAAGCCTTTTTATCTGCCCGAGCTAAGTGCGCGTGTGGCTTCCGTGATCCGTCGCCGGAAGTTTGAGGGCAGCAATGAGCTGGAGTTGAACGAAATTAATATAGATACGGCTTCCCGTATGGTAAGGGTGCATCAAAATGTTGTGGATCTTACAAAGAAAGAATTTGATCTGCTCATCTATTTTATCGTTAACAAAAACCGCGTGCTATCCAAGACCGCGATAGCCGAACATCTCTCCGGCCCGGATGCCGATCTGTTCGAAAACTTTGACTTTATCTATGCGCATATCAAAAACCTCAAGAAGAAACTGGCGGCAGCAGGCGCAGATGATTACCTGAAGTCGGTTTATGGAATGGGGTATAAATTTGAAGTGCTTTGAAGCTGATCCATTATATATCCACCCGGTACAGCCTTTATACGATTCTACTGGCCATTTTATCGGTACCGTTGTTCTATGTACTGGTACAACGCATCATGATGTATAACCTGGATGAATCGCTGGGATACCAGAAAACCTGGATCCTGCAGAAGCTGGAGACCGGTCCGCCGGAAGATTTTACCTCCTACAATAATAGCGTAGTCATTACCCCCACCGGTAATAAGACGGTCCGGGATACGTTTTACAGTAAAGATATTTTTATACCGGAGGATCACGAAATGGTAAAACACCGGGTACTGGAATCGGTGATCCGGGTAAACGGGAAGTATTATGCGCTGCAGATTCAGAAATCCATGCTGGAGGATGCCGATCTTGTAAAAAGTATTTCCCTGCTGCAATTTGTTTTTATTCTTTTCCTGCTGGCAGGCCTGTTCCTTATTAACCGGAATCTTTCCCGCAATATTTTGAAACCTTTCCAGGATACCTTGCGCAAGCTGGCGGGTTACCGGGTCGACAAACATCAAACCCCTCAGTTTGAACCGACAGCCATTCAGGAATTTGGGGAACTGAACCGCTCGCTGGACGCGCTGTTATTACGGAATGCCCATCTGTACAAGGCACAAAAGGAATTTACGGAAAATGCGGCGCATGAAACGCAGACGCCCCTGGCCATCATTCAAAGCAAGCTGGATTTGCTGTTGCAAACACCCGTAAACGGAGAACAGGCAGGGCTTATAGAAGAATTGACTCTAAGCGTGCGGAAACTTCAGAAACTGAATCGTACGTTGTTGCTGCTAACGAAAATAGAGAACAACCAGTTTCCGGAAACAGAATCCATCGATGTTAAGACGGTTGTAATGCATACCGCCGACCAATTTACAGACATGATCGTTGAGAAACAGATCCAGCTGGAGACCGGCTCGCTGGAAACCTCCCGGATAGAAGCCAACGGTGCATTGATCGATATCCTGATCAGTAATCTTTTTTCAAATGCCTTCCGGCATACCGCTTCAGGAGGCAGGATCCGGCTATCCCTGTCACAGCATACGTTTACGGTAAGCAATACGGCTTCGGGTTCGGCGCTGAACGCAACGCAGATCTTTCAGCGGTTTCAAAAACAGTCAACCGATTCAAGAAGTGTGGGACTGGGATTGGAGATCTGTAAACAGATCTGCGAATTGTACGGCTACAAGCTACAATACCGGTTCCTGGAGCAGCAACATTCTTTTTCGGTCTCATTTCCCTAACCGGGCACTATTTTTTTGTTAAGGACCGGGACGGGAGTTCGAAATTCCATTTTTCTACAGAATCAGCCCCCAATTTTATACCGTCCGATTTTTATCCTACTCTAAAAAATGTTGAAAATGAAAACAAAGATCTTACTGGCTGGCCTGTTGACAGGTATCAGCTTTGCCGGGTTCGCCCAATCGAAAACGGTGCCCGTGGCTGTAAAAACGGCTTTTGAGCACCAGTACCCCGGCACAAAGGCCAAATGGGAGAACGAAGATGGTAATTATGAAGCCTCTTTTACCAACAAGGGTGTAAAAACAAGTGCAGTATACAACAAGGGCGGTAAGCTGATAGAAACTGAAACCGCCATATCGGGGGATGCATTTCCCAGAGCTGCAAAGGACTATATCGCACGAAAAAAATTAGGTGCCGTAACCGAAACTGCTAAAATAACAAAGGCTGACGGTACTGTATCCTATGAAGCTGAAATAAAGAAGACGGATTATTTGTTTGATGAGAAAGGAGCTTTTTTACGTGCGCAAAAAGATTAGCCGCTAGACGCATAATAAAAACGAACGCATACGATGTACCGAATTTTTGTTTTGTTGATAGGAGTTTTTTGTAGTTTGAATATTCATGCCCAGTCAAAACTGCGGTTTCAGTTTCAAAACCCGGTTTCGGAAAAGGCGGTCCCGGGTGTTACCGTTTCTGAGGACGGAAAGGCAACGGCCATTGCAGATACCAGTGGTGTTGCGGCCCTGTCAGTTCCGTCAGGGGTGCTTCATTTTTCTTTTTCTGCCGTTGGTTATGAAAAAGAGCAATTGACGATCCATATTACGCAGGATACAATGTTGGTCATAAAAATGAAAGGGCTTGCCAGGGAAATGGACGAAGTGGTGGTAGTGGCTACTACCCGGAATAACCAATCCATTGAAAACGCGCCCATAAAAGTGGAAGTATTGGGGAAGGAAGAGATGAATGAAGAAAACGGTATCCGGCCTGCCAATATCGCCAGTATATTGGGTGATGTCAGTGGCGTACAGATCCAGCAAACCAGCGCCACATCGGGTAATTCCAATGTGCGCATTCAGGGGCTGGATGGGCGCTACACCCAGATCCTGCGGGATGGAATGCCCTTGTACGATGGTTTTAGTGGAGGGTTTGGCATCCTTACCATTCCGCCTCTGGATCTGCAACAGATCGAACTGGTGAAGGGATCGGCCTCTACCTTATATGGTGGTGGCGCCATTGGCGGATTGGTCAACATTATTTCAAAACGGCCAACGGCGGCGCAGGAAGGAAGCATTACGCTGAACCAGACCACCCTGAAGGAGACTGATGCCAATGCCTATTTGTCGAAACGGTATAAAGGATTTGGATATACACTTTTTGGAGGGTATATCCATCAGAACCCCGTGGATGTAAACAAAGATGGTTTTTCTGATGTTCCCAAACTGAATAGTTATAATATACATCCGCGTTTGTTTTTCTATCCCAGGAATACCACCATTATTCTTGGTTATAACGGGAACGTTAATAACACCAAAGGCGGGGATATGCAGGTGTTAAAAGGAAACTCCGATGCCGTGCACCAGTATTTTGAGCAAAACAATACGACGCGTCATTCCGGCGAACTGGTAGTGGAGCACCATTTCGACAGTGGTAAAAGCCTGTATTTTAAAAATACGGTAAGTGACTACACCAATAATTTTGCAGACGCCCAATTGAACTATAAGGGCAATCAGCTGAGTTACTACAGTGAACTATCTACACTCATCCCCTACGGAAATAAGAACAGTTTTGTAGGTGGGGTAAACGTAACCGGCGACCAGTTTAAGGCAACGCATCAGAATCGGTTTATCCCGATCGCTTCGCTGAACAATAATACCATCGGGGCCTTTGCACAAAATACCTGGACCATAAAAGATCAGGCTACATTGGAACTGGGCCTCAGGGATGACTATCATCAGAAATATGGCAACTTCTTTTTACCAAGGCTGGCCTTTTTCAACCGGTTTAATGAGCATTGGGCTACCCGCCTGGGGGTAGGCTGGGGCTATAAAGTGCCCAATCCGTTTACGCCCTGGTATATGGATTATACCCCGGATAAAATTGCGGCCCTGCCGGCCAATATCACCCCTGAAAAATCGATAGGATATAATGCAGAAGTAAATTACAAGCTGGACTGGGAGGGTGGAAACAGCCTGTTTATTAACCAGGCCTTCTTCCTTACACAGATCAAAGATCCGATTTACGGAACCATTCATCCGGATGGAGCCCTCTTCTACCAGAATGGGAATAAAACGGTGCTTAGTCGCGGTTTTGATACCTATGTGAAGGCAACACTGGATGCATGGGAACTGTATGCCGGATATACCTATACCGTGGTAACCAGGAACTATCTGCCACAGCAGCAATTTATGCCGCTGACGCCCCGGAATAGAATGTCGTTTGTGCTGGCCCGTGATTTTGAAACAGCGGGCTTAATGGCCGGACTCGAGGGCTCATATAATGGAAGTCAGAAACGGCTGGACGGCTCCAATACCCCCCATTACATGTTTATGGCGGCAATGATTCAAAAGCACCTGGGAGATCATGTAACCGTGGTATTGAATTGTGAAAACCTGCTGAACTATAAGCAAAGCAAGGTGGAAGCCTTATATACAGGCTCTGTAACCGATCCTCAATTTAACCCGCTATGGGCACCTATCGATGGAAGAGTGGTGAATCTGTCGCTTCGTCTCAAATTGTAAAAAAGAAACCGACATGATAAAGGTTTCCATTTTTATCACACAAGAGAATGATCCCGATAATTATCCGGATCAGCATCAAAGACTACAGCTGACCATTAAAACCCCGTCCGAACGGCATTCAGCCGGGCGGGCATAAAAATTTACGGATGAAAAAAATCACATTCCTGCTCCTTTGTTTTGGTTCGTCGTTTTCATTATTGGCCCAGCAGGATTCTACTGCGTTGGCTGTTGATTCCGCTCAGGTACGGCTCCGGGAGCTGCCAGCCTCAGGTAGCCCGGTCCGGTTAAAACAATTTATTGCACCGGCTACGCTGATCGCATTGGGCGGACTTGCAGATGGTACGAACCTGTTCAAAGGATTGAACCAGACAACAAAGAATGAAATTGTGGAAGATCATCCCACTTTTGGAACACGTGTCGACAATGTGTTGGCATACACACCCGGGCTGGCGGTATTTGCGCTGCGGGGGCTGGGGATAAAAGGAAAAAATACGCTGGGGCATGAAGCCATCCTGTATGCCATGTCGCTGGGTATTAATACGGCATTAGTAACACCGTTAAAACATATAACCAATGTGGAGCGTCCGGATGGCAGCAACCGTTTGTCTTTTCCTTCGGGGCATACGTCAACGGCATTTGCATCGGCGGAGTTTCTCCGGAGAGAATACAAGGATGTATCGCCCTGGTATGGCATCGGGGGCTACCTGGTGGCAACGGCAACCGGTGTGCTCCGGATGTATAACAACCGGCACTGGCTGGGTGATGTGGTGGCGGGCGCAGGGCTTGGTATTGCCTCCACCAACCTGGCCTATCTCTGTTACAATAAATTGCATATCGGACAGAAAAAAGAGAGGCAGGGAAGTACCACGTATTTTTATCCCGCTGTTTCCGGCGGGTCGTATGGGGTTGGACTGGTAAAGAATTTTTAGTAATCTATTTTTTATATGAGATGCTGACGGGCCCTCCGCTTTTTCGGTTAGGTTTCAACAGCAATGATTGTAAGGTGTCCGCGAAGGCAGCAATGAGCGCCGGATTATTCTAAATCTCTTTGTGTTCTTAGCGTATTCCTGGCGCTCTCTGCGGTTTAAAATGGACCGCAATGCACGCAAAGTATCCGCGAGGAACGCAATGAGGGCCGGTTAATCGTAAATTCGCTGCACTCTTTACCTGCCCCGATGCCTGGTCGGATAGGCGTTGAAAAAAAACACAAAAAATCTTGTGCCCCCGATAATCAGATTTATTTCAATAATTTCACCCTATGGCAATGGGAAGAAAACGGGCACAGGGGAAAACGGTAGACAATACCGGGCTGAATACCGCAGTAACGGCGAAATACGCCCGTTTTATCAATAAGGATGGAAGTGTCAACGTGATCAACCGATCGGGATCGGTATTTGATAAATACAGTATTTACAATTTCCTGATCAACCTCAGCAGCTGGAAATTCGGTCTGCTCATCATTGGATTTTACACAACCATCAACCTCCTGTTCGCCATTGTGTATTACCTGTTCTGCATTCCGCATCTGCAGGGGTTGGTGCGGGGAACGCCGCTTGAAACCTTTGAAGAAGCCTATTTCTTTTCTTCGCAAACATTGACCACGGTAGGATATGGCCGCATCAGTCCCATCGGGTTTATTACCAACACCATTGCTTCTATTGAAGCGCTGGTGGGCATTTTGACCCTGGCCATCATTACCGGCTTGTTGTACGGCCGCTTTGTAAAACCCCGGGCCTATATCCGGTTTAGCAAACACGCCATTATTGCCCCGTTCCGGACGGGGAAGGCCATTATGTTCCGCATGGCGCCCATAAAAAACGCCACCCTCAGTGAAGTGTCCATACAGGTTACCGTAAGCATGCTGGTCAGTGAGAACGGCCAGGATAGTTACCGGTATTTTTCCCTGCCCCTGCAGTTTAATACCATTAATTCGCTGCATATATCCTGGACGGTGGTGCATCCTATCAACGAGGAAAGCCCGGTGTACAATATGACCATGGCGGAGCTGGAACAGGCCGATTTTGAAATGATGGTCTATCTGAAAGCCTTTGACGAAGATTTTTCCAACACGGTAATTGCGCGTACCAGCTATACCTATGGAGAGCTGGTGAATGGAGCAAAATTTGTTCCGGTGTACCATGAATCCCCGGAAGGAAGGGGAACCATCGTGGAATTATCCAAATTGCACGACTACCGGCAACATCCCGAAGCCGCGATCTGATGATTTACATTCATTTCTTTAAATTTGCCTCGCTTGAAAATACGGTACCATATCATTGTATATAGTTTGCTGGCGGGAGGGATCCTGTTGTTCAGCATGCCTATGTTAAGACCCGCCTGCAAGCGGCTGATGTACCAGGTGAACGCGGCAGCCGGTAAGCACCAGGTTCCGGCCGGAGATATGGAGGCCCCGGTATCCTGTGGTGTTGCGGGTATCGCAATTGAACCGGTTGAGGTAGAGTATGCGCCCGAGCTGCCCGCATTGATCCTGAAGAAAAACTACCCGCTGGCAAAAACCCGCTTTCCGGCAGATCCGTTCCCCGAATGCATTGATGCACCTCCGCGGAATAGCGCTGCTGTGATATAAAATAGTAAGAGACTATCTCAGAAGCCGCTTAACAGCGTATTGTCATTCTGAACCTGTTTCAGAATCTTCTCACCTCAAGAAATAATGGATTTTAATTTAACAATCAAAAAACAGTGAATGAAACTGAATACTATTATACTGATGATCGGGTTGGGCATAGTTACCCTTACAGCCTGCAAAAATGAAGGAAAGCAGGATGCGGCTGATAGCACGGCACCTGCAGCAACAGATACCGTAGCGGCAGCACCCGCGGTAGCGATGATGCCGGCATTTAAAATGTCAGACGAGCAGGGCAAGCCGGTAACCCTGGAATCCCTGAAAGGGAAAAAAGTGGTGGTGAATATCTGGGCCTCCTGGTGCCCGCCCTGTCGCGCGGAAATGCCATCAATCCAGAACCTGTATAAAAAAACAGATAAAGAAAAAGTGGCCTTTGTATTACTGTCGGTAGATGATCAGATGGAAGATGCTGCGGCATTTAAAAAGAAACAGGGCCTAAATATGCCTGTATTTTTCCCTGCGGAAAACCTGCCGCTCCTCTTTAATGTACAGGCCATTCCCTCCACTTTTATTTTTAATGAAAAAGGAGAGCTGATCAAGAAAATGGAAGGCATGGATAATTATGATACCCAGGAGTATGTAGATCTGCTGAAGGGATAATTATAAGTTAACAGGTCAATAAGTTGATGGGTTAACAGGGGCGGTTAACGGAAAAACGTTGCTCTCTTGTTAACCCGTTTGCTTTTAAATGTATGGCCGTCAGTGAAAGCATATGCCCCATGTCCCCAATCCCCCGTCCCCCAGGCAAGCACCAACAATTATTTCATCATCCCATTATAAAGCTCATTAATAACATCATACAACAATGCCACCACTGATTTCTTATATTGTGGCAGGCAGCCATTGGTAATCACCACAAACCCGAACTTTTTTTCCGGTTGAAAAAACATACTGCTGTACAGGCCATAGGCATCGCCGGTATGGCCCACCATTTTTTCGCCGTCAATTAAATTTTCGGTAGACCAAAGTGCAAGGCCATAGTTCTCCTTGTCGGACAGTTTGGTCTGCATGGTCCTGCTGCTCGCTTCACTGATGATCCGTACATTATTGGAGGTGCCATAGTTCATATGCATCATCATATACCGGGCCAGGTCCAGGGCGGAGATCTTCATGCCGCCGGTGGGGGAAAACAGGGGCGTACTGTATCCCCTGGTATAGTTGGCCAGCCTGGCCTTTGGGGAAGCATAAGCACCCGGTGAAACCGCAAAGGTTTTGGAAGAATCGTTGTATTCATAAAGCGGCACCAGGCGGTTGCGGTCCAGCGAATCTACATTGTAGCCACCATATAAGCGCAGCGGGTTTAAAATATGATTTTTTACATATTGGTCAAACTGCTCCCCGGAAAATTTTTCAAGAATGCTGCCGGCCAGGTTAAAATTCAGATTGCAGTACTGGTAGCCTTCCCCGGGTTTGTAATCATTATAGCATTGTGCCCAGTTGGGATTTTTATCGGGGTTGATGGCATCCAGGGTAAAATACCCGTTTTTATCGTTGATGCTGGATGTGTGGGAGAGGATCATTCTGAGGGTGATCGGCACATCCGGGTATTTAGGATTGTTAACCTTAAAGCCAACGAGTTTGGTTACCGCATCATCCAGACTCAGCTTGCCGGCTTCCACCAGTTGCAACAGCGAAGTGGCGGTAAAGGACTTGGAAATAGAAGCAATGCGGAAGATATCGGTGTTCTGGATAATGGTTTTATCGTCCCTGTTCTTGTATCCGAATGATTTATTATAAATGATCTTGTTATCTTTTACAACAGCAACAGATAAGCCAATGGCCTGGTATTGCTGCATCAGTTTTAAGAGGTTGTTTTCAACGGAATCCTGTGCCGTTGCGTTCCCCAGCAATAGCCCCGTAAGGAGCATGATAAAAAGACAATGTTTCATCGTTGATCAGTGGTTTGGAAAAGAAAGGTACAATTATACTTCGTCTTTGCTCAGTATAATGGAAAATTGATCATTTTTTTATCCATTGCCCGGCACAAAGGAAAAATGGTCAAACTTATGCTGGGCATGGTTCAGATCGTGCTTTCATTGCGATTGCGGAAATTGAAAAAGCGGTTAGAGCCCTGATCTGCTATCAATCTTGTCTCGAAGTCATTAACGGAAAGCATCTGTTTTTGAATTGGCTTCATCCAAAACAGGCTTCACTGTTTGCCGCAGCAATAATTTTGAACATGCTAACGAAGCGATTACATACTCGCAGGGCGTCCGCCGCACAGCGAAAGATAAAATCAAGTGGAATGGCGGTTGTGACGCCGATAAGATAGTTTCAAAAATGAGGTTGTGCGAAAGGCTGTCATAACCAGGCCTGCAACGCAGATTTTATCGGTTCCGCATTGCCCGTAAATGTTCGAAAAATACCGAAATTTCATCGGGCGGAATTCGCCTTGTGGCGGACAAGATTTTTATTCGCTGATTTATTATTTTTTTAATGGACCTTATGAGCTCCCTTCGGTCGGTTGCTCCACTTTTCATTCCCGATCCATCGCATGCGCATCAAGTTGAGAACAGATCATGTTGCCATGAAATGTAGTACGGGTAAGCCTTTCACGCCATAAAGATCGCATCTTTTAATGGCAAACAGGCGCAGCGCGCCGTTGACCCTTATAACGATGAACGCCCAAAACATCCCGTAGCCGCAGCGCGGCGGTAATTTTGTGCTCGGGGCTTGTACAGACCGCAATGATTACCGGTGCGCTGCACCTTTATCGCTCGTATTGTCGTTTACTAACAGGATCAGCGCTGCGCTGCAGCTCCCAGGGCAAAAATTAACCTGACGCGCATGCGATGGACCGGGAGAAAAGTGGAAAAAGAAAAAATCCAGGAAGTCCAACTTAAACAGCCGGCCCTTCATATAGGCGCTGTGCTGCAACTTTTCACTGGGTGAAAATTTAATTGTCTATAACAGCGGTGACAACAGCCGGCAGGTTTTTTCAAACAGCTGAATGTACAATGGCCGGCTCAGCCATTTTTCAGCGTCGATCTGTTCCGCATCCAGCAGGTCATTTTCAAAGGCCTGTGCCAGCTGCTCCGCAATAGCAGTATCATATACGAGCGCATTCACTTCAAAGTTCAGGTCAAAACTACGATGATCCATATTGGCGGTGCCCACCATGACCAGGTTGCGGTCCGATACCAGGGTCTTGGCATGCACAAATCCCTTTCTGTACCGATAGACCTCTACACCTGCTTTCAGCAACGCGGCATAATAGGAATTAGCGGCAGTATTTACAAGTAATGAATCAGAGATGCCCGGTACCAGGATCCGGATCCTTATACCACTGTAGGCGGCTACGATCAGGGCTTCCATAATGCTTTCACCCGGGATGAAATAGGGAGTGGTGATCAGCAATTCTTTTTTAGCCAGACCAATAGCCCGGAGGATGGCATAAAGGATGGTGGGATTATCGGAATCCGGACCACTCACCGCGGTTTGTACCAGCTTGTTTTCCTTCTGCAGGAGGGTATGCACGGGCGGAAAAAACTGTTCATTCACCGTAAGCCGGTCGCCGGCGCAAAAATTCCAGTCGGCCAGGAACAGGTATTGCAGGTAATACACACCGGGGCCCTGGATCATCAGGTGGGTATCCCGCCAATAGAGTTTATTATTAAAGGCCGGATCGTTCACATACTTATTGCTTACATTGATGCCGCCTACAAATGCGGTATGTCCGTCAATAATGATGATCTTCCGGTGGTTGCGGTAATTGAGCCGGTTGGCCAGGGCAATAAAAATGATCTTGTGAAAAGGAAAGGCCTTCACACCCGCGCTGCGCAGGCGTTTGATCAGTTTTCTCCGGATGGAGTGACTGCCAAAATCGTCATAAATAAAGCGGACTTGCACACCCTGTTGTACTTTTTCAATCAGCAGATCGGCAATCGCATTCCCCGTTTCATCGTTCTCGTAAATATAATATTCTATGTGGATGTGATGGGTGGCCGCACGCAATTGTTCCAGCACCCGGGGAAACTTTTGTTCGCCATTTAATAGCAGTTCCACATGGTTCTGTCCGGTTAACGGACTGCCCTCCCGCAACAGGTATTGAAAGAGCCGATCATTATTGCTTACCGCTGCTTTTCCCTGGGTGTATGCTTCGATGGAGCGGGTCTGTATCCGGTCGTTGAGCGATGCTTCCATCGCCTCGTTCATCAGTAATTTTTTGCTATAGAGTTTTCTGCGCCGGTAATTGATCCCAAAGGAAAAATAGGTGAACATACCGATCACCGGTAGAAAGATGATCAGCAGCAGGTAGGCCAGTGTTTTGGTGGAGCTGCGCGTATCATAGATCACCCGCATGCAAACCAGGATCACCAGGATCACATACAATACTTCCGCCACAAGAAGCCAACTCCAGTTCATAACTGTAAGTTAGCCCAAGGAATTTAAAATAATGCATGTAAAATGTAAAAAGCAAACGGTCTGCAGTGCAGGAGCTTCCTTTTTTGAAAGCTAGTCAACACTTCTATATTCCGGTGCCCCCCTAGTCTCTCCGTCACCTTTTAAGAAAATATCACCCCTCTGTAAAAATATCCTTCAGCAAGGAATAAGACCGCAGTTTCTTTTTCTGATCAAACACCTGCGAAATAACCATCAGCTCCTGTATCCCGGTTTGCTCAATAAAATCGGTCAACTCTTCCTTTACTTTTTCCTTACTTCCAAAAAACGCATTGGACAACATATGCATCACCCCGTATTTCTGCTCGGGAGTCCAGAGCTTTTCCAGTTCCTCATGCGAAATGGGCGGTTGCAGCGGAGATCGGCTATTGGTAAAAATACCCAGGAACATGCGGTAAAGCGAGGTGGAGAGCGCGGCTGCTTCGGCAGTGCTATCGGCCACAATCACGTTCACGCAGGCCATCGCGTAAGGCTTGTCAAGTACCGCCGAGGGTTTAAAGCGACTATGATAGATCTCCATCGCCTGCATCAGCTGCGCCGGAGCAAAATGCGCGGCAAAGGCATAGGGCAGACCCATCTCCGCAGCCAGGTAAGCACTGTCGGTACTGGACCCCAGCACCCATAACGGAATGTCCACACCCTCACCGGGAAGGGCTCTCACCTTGGCATGACTGTTTTCTTTACTGAAATATTGTTGCAGGGCTTCGATATTGCTTTTAAAATCATAGGGAATATTTACCGGTGCCTGGCGAATGGTCATGGCCGTAAGCGCATCGGTGCCGGGTGCCCTTCCCAGCCCCAGATCAATCCGGTTGGGGTACAGGATGCCAAGGGTGCCAAATTGCTCGGCAATGATCAGCGGTGAGTGATTGGGCAGCATAATACCGCCGGATCCTACACGGATGGTTTGGGTACCGCCGGCTACATAGCCAATGAGGATGGAGGTAGCAGCGCTGGCCACGCTTTCCATATTATGGTGTTCAGAAAACCAGTACCGGGTATAGCCCAGCTGTTCAGCATGCCGGGCACTTTCCAGACTGCGTTCAAAGGATTGTTGTAAGGTATCGTCCTGGCAAACGGTAGCCAGGTCCAGGATAGAATACCTGATGTTTTGTAAACGGCTCATATATCCGGTTTTACTGTTGGCCGGGCATTTCCGGGGAACAGGCAAGTATACTTCGCCCGGGATAAACAGTGAGCTTTTTATAATCAATTGATTCACTTTTTATCCCTAGCTCAGTATAGAAGAACAGTTCTGGAAGAAAAAAGTTTTGAGGCCACTGAGTCACAGGCCACTGAGGCAAAGAAACACAGAGGAGTTATTTTGTATTAGGCCCCTGGTAAAAATTCTGCGCACATGTCTTCCCGTCCCCTCAATACAAATACCGGGCCCCCAAATACTTGTTAAATGTGCCCCCATAATGTTACTTTTGCCCGCTGTTTTATCCGTATTGGCAATAACAGCCCCTTTACCATTTCATAATGTCGCCAACTGCTTAATCGATTGTAAATAAATTATTAATGAGCCATTTTCTAATGCCTTTAACACCACTCGCCGCCCAAAATAATAGTTGGGTATCATGGTGCCAGCGGTATTTTGTAACCATAAAGCCGGTTATTGAAACTACCTTGCATATAGCGAGTTGTGTTTGACGAACGATAATGCGTACTAGATACACATTTTATTAATAAAGACCTTTCTTAGAAGCAATGAATAAAAAATTATTTCCCCTGGCCCTTGGCGGCCTGGGTATCGGAACAACAGAATTTGTGATCATGGGGCTGCTGCCGGATGTGGCACAGTCGCTGGGTGTTAATATACCGGTGGCCGGGTACCTCATCTCCGCCTATGCGCTGGGTGTGGTCATCGGGGCGCCCTTGCTGGTGGCGTTGTCCGCCAAATACCCACCTAAGCGGATCCTGATCGGCCTGATGGTCCTGTTTACCCTGTTTAACGGACTGTCGGCCTTAATGCCCGGTTTTTACAGTCTGTTCTTTGCCCGGTTCTTTTCCGGCTTACCCCATGGTGCGTTCTTTGGAGTGGGGGCCATCGTGGCTTCGCGGCTGGCGCAGGAGGGCAAACAGGCAAGGGCCATTGCCATGATGTTTACGGGACTTACTGTGGCCAACCTGGCCATGGTACCCCTGGTTACCTTTATCGGGCACCAGTTTAACTGGCGACTGGCCTTTGGAATGGTATCCGTTATCGGTGCGCTCACCATCTTATTCCTGCACCTGTGGTTGCCGGCCATGCCCAGCATGAAAACGACCGGGCTACGCCAGGAATTGCAATTTTTTAAGACAAAAAAATCCTGGCTCATCATTGCCATTACCGGTATCGGTTTTGGCGGATTATTTGCCTGGTTCAGTTATATTGCCCCGCTCATGACTCAGGTCTCTGGTTTTAGCGAAAGCTCCATTTCCTATATCATGGTGCTGGCCGGCGGGGGCATGGTGGTGGGCAACCTGGTAGGCGGTTATATGGCGGACCAGATGAAACCTATTAAGGCGGCAGCGATCCTTTTTTCGTTGATGGTGGCCGCGCTCATCGCCGTATTCTTTTTCTCCGGCAACCAGCCCGTATCCCTGGCGCTTACCTTTATATGCGGGGCCCTGTCCATGGCCGTGGGTACACCGGTAAATGTGCTCATGCTGCGCTCTGCAAAAAAATCGGAGATGATGGCGGCGGCCATTATGCAGGCGGCTTTTAACGTAGCCAATTCATTAGGCGCCTATTTTGGCGGTATCCCACTAAAGCATGGGTTCGGATACCAGTATCCCTCGCTGGTGGGTGCAGTAATGGCCTTTGCCGGTCTGGGGCTTTGTGTACTGTTTATCCGGCGCTATCAGCAGGAACGGGCCGTTAGCAAAGTACCCGCTATGGCTGCTACCACCCGGATCATTGCTCCAGAAAACCGCGAAGCGACCTGCCCATAATTTCATTCCAGCCCTGTTCGTAGTTTTCCTTTGCAAAGGCGGCACCGCCATCTGCCAGTTGCTCAATGCCGGTATGGGTGAGCAATACGCGGGTCTGGTCCCCTTCCGCAAACAGCTCCCAGGTAAGCAGGGTAGTACCCTTGCTTTGCTCCGGGTGCGTCCAGGTATGCTGAAACTTTTGCAGGGGAACGATCTCCGTAATAGTGCACCGGTGCAGAAATTCCTTTTTCTCGCTTTCATAAAACTCAAAGCTGCTGCCTACTTCGTGCCGTAAATCGGGAATGTTGAAATACCAGCTTTTTATCTGGTCCTTATCGGTAAGCGCCAGCCAAACTTTTTCAACCGGCGCATTATAGGTTTCTTCATGTATTACGGTTTGCGGTTCCATTTTTTTTATAAAGTTAACACGAATCCGGCAAATGCCCGGTCGGGCGGAATGGTGGTTTGGTTCCGGTTGATCGGGATTGTTTTTTTGGGCGTGTCCCCGGCCTCCCATCGCTACCAGGTCTGGCTGCGCGGCCGGGGCCGGGCAACGGCGAAGCCCTCATGAGCGCCATTAAAAAACAATAAAAAGGATGGCGAATAATTCGCTCATACTCCGCCGCAGCCCCACCGCACAGGACTTCAGCGGGGTATCCGCTTCCATCCCTCACGCGGGCTTCCCGTTTCTTTATCCGGGTTGGTTTCCCTGAATGTCACGCTGAGCCTGTCGAAGCGTGATGCTTGCGGTATTGAATATAGAAACAACAGTAGTTAGCGCTTACTACTACTATTTAGGCTTGGTAAATTTCCATTGTGGATCCCTTTTGTGGTGATAAATAGAAATAACGACTACCACTTTTTTAACCGAATCAAAATAGTACACCATGCTAAATGGGTATTTGCTTAAAGAAATTTCTCTGAAATTGTTGTAGGTATTGCGGTAGCGATCAGGATGGACACATATTAACTCAATGGTGCGTTCTACAGCAAGTACAAAGTTATCTGCTGTTTTGGAGCTTCTTTCATCATACCAGGCAAAGGCGTTTTCATATTCCTGGCAGCAACAGGATCAAAAATATATTTATAGGGCATTCAGTTAGCTTTTCCGCTTTTTAGCTGCTTTCAGCCGCGTACTCATTTCATCGGGTGTCACCATTTCTCCACCAGTTAAATAGTGTTGCAGCCTGCTATCCAGCTCCAACTTAAAACCTTCATTGTATTCTGTTATGGATTCCTTAATCTCATCCTCTACCATCACATAAATGGCTTTAAGTTTTTTATCATCTGCTATCTCCAGATAGTTGTGTAATTGTGCTTTTATTGTTGCGGTATCCATGATCACAAATTTACTGAATTTTTGGTAAGTAATTTGTTGCCTTAGGCGGAACGATATACTGTTCATTATCAATATCGTAAGGTCGTCGGTTTTCCAAACACCGTTAGAAAACTCAGCCACATGTCACGCTGAGCCTGTCGAAGCGTGAGCTTGCTACCAATACCCCCGGAATCAAAATGGCTGAAAAAGGAATTGCAATTTCCGGTATCATTTCAATGCTTTTTATGTAAATTAGATGCAACAATAAATAGCATTACGCTAAGCAACCTAAAACAAAGAATGATGAAATTAACACCAAAAGAAAATACGGTTTTTGAACAGATTAAGCACACAGATGAGGCCGGTAATGAGTTCTGGAGTGCCCGCGAAATATCTAAAGTGCTGGAATATGCAGAGTACCGAAACTTTAAGCCCGTAATTAAGAAAGCGAAAGAAGCCTGCAAAAATAGCGGGCAGCCGACAGAAAACCATTTCGTGGATTTTCACGAGATGGTCAAAATAGGCTCCGGCGCAGAACGGAGTTTTGATGATGGCGTCAAACTCTCACGCTATGCCTGCTACCTGATCGTACAAAATGCCGACCCCTCAAAGGAAGTGGTGGCCCTGGGACAAACCTATTTTGCGGTGCAAACCCGCTTGCAGGAAATTCATCAAATGGATGCCTATAATCGTTTGAATACCGAGTCGGAAAAGCGATTATTCCTGCGTAATGAAATGACCAAGCACAATATGCAGCTTGCGGCGGCGGCAAAAAATGCGGGAGTGGTTGCGCCGGTGGATTACGCCATTTTCCAGAACCATGGCTATATGGGCTTATATGGTGGTTTAGATGCTAAAGACATACACCAAAAGAAACGACTTAAAAAAAGCCAGCAGATCCTGGATCACATGGGTAGTACCGAACTGGCCGCAAACCTTTTCCGGGCTACACAAACCGAGGAGAAGCTGAAACGTGAAGACGTTAAGGGAAAACAAAAAGCCAACCAAACACATTTGGAAGTAGGTAAAAAAGTGCGGAAAACCATACAGGATTTAGGAGGAACAATGCCGGAAAACCTGCCGGTAGCGGATAGTATTAAAAAATTGGAGAAGGGTAGCTCTAAAATTCAGAGGAAAGGGAGTGAATGAACGAAATTTATGGAAGCAAGCCAATAACATTGCTGAGACCCGGAGCGCTTGTTGTAATCAAAAATTTTGTAATCGGATGGTTTGATTACAACTAACCTGATTACAAATTTGTAATCAACTCAGCCAAATTTTTCAATCTGATTACAAAATGCTAACTTGAAGCAGCTAAATAACTGTTTTATGAAAGCCCTTAGAAAAGAACTGCAATTAACCCAACGCCAGCTATCCATGCTCATCGGCGTATCCCAACCCCTGTTGGCACTTTATGAAAGAGAATTGCGTCAGCTGCCCGCCGAAGCCTCCCATAAATTGTCGGAACTGCAATTACTATTGCAGCAGGCATCCCTGCATAAAAAGGAGCTTCGTATTCCACCGCAAAAGGCCGTCCGGGACAAAGTGGATGCATTACTGAAAAAGCACCAGCGGCGGGCCAATCATACAGCCCTGCGCCTGGGCCGGGAGCTGGAGCAGCTGCAGGAGCGGTACAATAAGCTGTTGCAACGGCTAACGGTGATCCAAACCCTGATGCAAAAAACGGAGCGGGCTACCCACCCGGAAGGTCTGCTGGAAAATATGGAAATGGAAGCGCTCAACGAAATGGCCCATTGTTGCCCGGAAAAGCAGGCCCTCCTCCAATACCGGATCTCCCTTTCCAATGCCTGGCAGCAGCTGGCAAGGGAGGCATATACGGGTGTGAGAGAGGAGGAGGAATAGCTGGTCATATCTTGCGCAGGCCTCCTGGTCTGTGTATAAAAGTTACTTAACCCGGGCTATTTTGATATCCGGCTGCCGGGTTTAGGATCCATGTGGACTATGGCCGCCAGCTTAAGTGAAAAGCACGGCAGACTGCAGTATTTATAGACATTGATTCCTGTGCAGGTGTAAACATCTACCATTTTTCAAAAATAGTACCCTTCAAGAAGAAGTCATAAGAGTAGAGCTGATCCTTAATTTCTTTTTTCTTCAAAAGAAATTCTTTCGTATCCAATTTGCCATTTTCCCTTGCTTCAATAAGGCTTGCAAGCTCTTGCCTTTTCAGGTGTCGCTTTTTGGCGGTTTCATAGTCCTCCCGCTCTTTTTCTCTTTTTTGCACTATATCTTCCCGGTTTCTG
This sequence comes from Niabella hirudinis, assembly GCF_051201075.1. Classification (NCBI taxonomy): domain Bacteria; kingdom Pseudomonadati; phylum Bacteroidota; class Chitinophagia; order Chitinophagales; family Chitinophagaceae; genus Niabella; species Niabella hirudinis. The sequence goes on along the minus strand of NZ_JBPEHJ010000002.1, from coordinate 418,652 downwards.
ATTGGATTTAGCTGGCTGGTTGTTCGTTCAAGAGAATATCCATTGCGTTCCTGATACAAAATGACCTGCCCAAATTTAAAAAAGGGAGGTTGGCATATAAACTGCTGGTAGCCATCTGCGTTAAACTCAATACTCCCTTGCCGGGTTATGATCGTCCAGTGATAAGTTCGATCCCCTTGCTCGCGCTCTATATCTTCAATTTCAATATCTTCAAATCCGAAAGAAAAATTGAAGCCCAGATTTTTTACATCGTTAAAAACCAGCGTAGCGGGCGATATCCAAAAGGTAAAGGGCAACCCCTTAACATCCGGCTCGTTCCATTTGAAAATATAGTCAATGTCCAGCTCCAGGTCATTTGCTAAGTTTATTTGATGGATGGTATTGTCGTGCCAGCCCATTTGTTCAAAATCAGCATCCGTCCACAAATATTTTTCTGGTTCATAATGCATGGTAGCTTCCTCCATTTAATGTTTTAGTATCAATATCGTACGAAAAAGGGCTCCAGTGGTCATCCTCGTAGGTGGGGTCGAATGCTTCGCCTGTTACGATGTTATTTTTAACAGTAAACACTTTTACCCCATCCCAGGATATTCTTTCGGTGTGCCAATAGCTGCCATCCGGTTCTATAATGGTTAAATGGATACAGCCAACAAGAACATAACGCCCTTTATTGGCTGGGTAAAGTTCCGTATAATCAGCCCCAAATACAGCGGCTGGCTTGGTCTCCTCCGGGTTCATTATATAACAGGCCCCTTTTGCAATGATCAAAGGGTAGGGAGTATTATCCAGCATTGCGATGTTTGTTAATTCCGTCCAACCCGGTGCAAAGTTGGCCACCCAGTTAGAGCCGTCTTCTTTATGAAATCGAACAGCCACGCCTTCTGAGTAAAAAGGTTCTTCGCCTTCTGAAATTGAAGTATACATCGGCCCATAAGCAGGCAGACCATTTAGTAATTCGTATCGCTTCGGCGTACTTATTCTATTCAAAATTCATCGTTGGTGAAAAGCTATTTAAAAGGAGTAATAACACGCACAAAAAAGAATAACTATTACTTAATGACATAGTCTATTAGAACTTTCGTTTTTGACAAAACCTTTAAGTTTGCTTTATCAGATTTATCAAAGCCCGATTTTTCTATGATTTCGATACACTTTTGGAAAGATTTTAAAGTTTTGTTTTCGTCATTTAAAATTGTTATTAACGGCTCACAATATTTATCCATTTTCTTACTATTAAATGCCGGAAGTGGAGTTTTGGAATTTATAATTCTAAATAACATTAGTATATGAAATCTTACCTTTTTGTAAGAAGAATCAATGCTGCCTTTTCTAAAAAGTGTTTCTAACTTATAATAACAGTATGCGCTGGTATAATAGGGGGAAAATACATGGTCATTCCCGAAAATCACTCCTTTTCCTTCATTTAAGCGTTTAACTATTGAACCAAAATAACTGGTAACATTATGTGGCTCATCTAAAAACATGGCGACAAATGATTTGATTTGATAAGGTACTGTAATTATACGAGATTTAAGGACACTACCATCGGAATTAAATTGCTTAGAACGCCTTTCATAATAAATTTTGGAATCGCCAGTGTAAGAATTATAATATTGCTCTAAACTGCGTTGAAATTGTGTTAACGCCGCTAATTGCTCTTTTTTAATTGGTGTTTGGTTATTTGTTGCTAAAGTTATACGAGTTTTCACATCGTCATCTGTAGTTGCAATTAATTTGATAGGAACATTTACTTTGCTAATAGTTGAACTTGCCCTATTATTATAAAGTACATTGCTTGTCTGACAACCATTTACAATTTGGTAATCCGTAATTGTAAATTGGTCTCCTGTGGGAGATATTGAGCTCGCAACAATTGTGACACCATTGTTAAGAACACTGAATATTTCCGAGTCTTCACTATTTAAAGTTGAGGCAATTCCACCATTTACATCGTTGTTGTCACCTTGGAAATCCCTGACATTATCCTCAAAAACATTTAACAGAATATCATCATCAGATGAGACGATTTTTAGAAATTCTGCAAAAGGAATTAATCCGATATAGGCTTGCGATACTCCATTGATTTTGGGAATGGTTATTCTATTGTTAAATGTAATTGTTGTTGACACTGATTCTTTTGTCTTTCGGTATGCAGTGGCCAATTCTCGGGCTCCGAAAGGCGTAAGAATTATCTTTTCAAACAAGTTTGTTTGTTCAAGTGAACTAACACCGCTGTCAATTACTGCCCTTACATTTGTATCGTTTGTCCATTTACCTGTCGTAACATAAAACAATTTTAATGTTGGATTCTCCCTGAATTTTGGAGCTTTTTTAAATAAGTAATTAGAGATTTCTGCGAACCGCTTAATATCATCATTTCTCACCAGCTTCGGTTTAAGAGAAAAAAAATCTTGAACCCCAAAAAGAAATGTATTTATATCACTACCGTCAAAACTGGATGATGTTTTTGATTGGACAAGAATAAACTCAATTTCTAAAAAATTATTTTTATCAAGCAAATCATCTATTTCATCAGTACTGTCGACCAATTGTCCATTTACAATTATTGCAATACCATCTAATCCAGTATCGTTCCCGTCTCCAACAGTAATTGCTTCAACATCAAATGTTTTGTTATACTCATTTGAAGCAATGGTATAATTTGCGAGTTTTTCAAAATCCTTTGCTTCATCTTGTGATGCGATTTCCAAATTAGCCAAAAGTTCAGCTACAAGGCTTTCCGTGATTCTGTCCATTTTAATTTTCGATTTGTTTACTTATCATGTCTATGACGGCACTTGCCAAGATTTTTTATATGAATTCTCCCGCGTTAGGGATTAGCTCGTTTCTCTTTTATGTTTTTAATGGTCTCGCTGAGGGCGTCGCCGTTGCAGCGGCATCCTTTTGTGGAGTGCAACGGAACAAAAGATATAGCGGAAAGTCCGGCCCGAAGGGAACGCCCTAAAAAATCATTTCTTTTCAATCAACCGTTCCAATTTCTCAATCATTTCCTTTTGTTGCTGCAACATGCGCTCGTATAGTTCAATCATTTTATCAAGCGGATTGAAAGTAAGTGTGCAGTTGTAATTGTTGCCTATTGCTCCATGATTTGAACTACTATCATTGAATGTATTAATATATGCAATAGCAGCTTCTTCATCAAAATTCTGTATCGCTTCCACCGGTATTTTCAACGCCGCAGAAATCTGCTGAAGCAGGGGCGCATCAATCGTTTCTTTCTGTTCCAATAAAGAAATTTTTTGCTGGTTCCAGTCATCTCCCAGTTCAAAAGCCAGAGCATCCTGTTTTATACCCAGCATTTCACGAAAGCGTTTGATGTTCCTTCCCTGATGTATTTTTTTCTCCATAGCCTCTGTATTTGTCATAGGTTCAAATTTAAGCGTTAATAATGAATTGCATCGCTTTTTAAAGGTACGTAAAATACGGAGGTAAAAAACAAGGAGTAGCCGGTATTTTACACCGGTTCTATGTTGCTTACCGGCTTGCGGCGCAGGTACTTTGTGGTGTTATATGATTCCAAAACACTAAAACAAAAAAGATGGAAAACAACGATCCTTTTTTTATGACGGGCTGGGGCAGGGAAGGCATTACGGACCCCCTGAAGGTATTTTCTGAAATTTTTTCTTATATGGATATCGAAGCGCTGCGCCGGGTTATAACAAAAATTACAGACTATGCATTGGCCGACAAAACCTACAGCCGGCGTGCACCCGGCGATGTATTGGTGGATATGAAAGTGGTACGATCCGCACTGCTGGCGGCACATGCGCTGCAGGATGCTGCCAGCAAGGATATGGTGGAGGCTACAAAGCAGGATCTGCTGTACCCGTGGCAGTATTGCTCCGGCATGGGCAAACTGAACCACTGGGGCGATTTTCCGCGGAATGTATCGTTTAAAGAGTACTGCAATCCCTACAATGTATTTAAAAAGCTGTTCAGCAAACGCCCGCTCAGCGAATGGATCAACGAGTGGGAGCAACTGGTGGAAGCCGCGCTGAGCCCCTGCAACCTGGACGGCGAACGATCCGTGCTGCGCACCCGTACCGGTTTATTAAAACTGCTGGAAGCGGCACATTTGATATGGATAAGGGACGGCGATGGCGGATTTGCAAAACAACATGCCGCCAAACAGTCCGATGGACAAACGAAACCAGTCCCCGTTTCTTAACCCTGTAAAACTACGATTATGGCCATTATTGCAACCATGAAAGACAGTCCGGTTCGCCGGTTAAAAGTGTATGAAAAGATCCTGATCTACCACGAAGGGTACCTGAACAGTACCCTATCCCGTTTTCCGGAAATACGGCTGATGGGCAAATGGTTAAAGGATAGCGGCTTTTTGCCGGGTGATACCATACAGGTTTTAGTAGAAGCCAACAAACTGGTGATTACAAATGACCGGGGCATGGAGGAGGGCCCGGTTGTACGTTTGGAATAGAACCCAAACTATGTTCTCAAGCGGCAACCCGTGTTGGATATCTTATACTACAGTATTAATTCTTATTATGGTATACTTTATTACATTATTTATCTAAATTTGGGTATATTTTGTTACAATTTTAAGGTTTATATTTTAAATTATTGTAAATCATGCCGTTTTACCGGGAAGCAATCGATTCTTTAAATGATTGGCGAAACCGCCAGGACCGCAAACCATTAATTGTGAGAGGTGCCCGGCAGGTGGGCAAAACGACCCTGATCCGGCAATTTGGAAAAAGTTATGATCATTTTATATGGTTGAACCTGGAAAAAGAGCGCGACCGGCGTTATTTTGTTCAGTTTACCGATGTGCAAATCATAACGGAGGCGCTGCTGCTGGCTCATGGTATTCCTTCATCCCATTTAAGCAACACCTTGCTTTTTATTGATGAAATACAGGAGTGCCCGGAGGCCATCCGGCTATTGCGTTACTTTCATGAGGAGATTGCCGGGTTGCATGTGATCAGTGCCGGTTCATTGCTGGAATTTGCAATGAAGGAAGTTTCCAGTTTTCCTGTTGGTCGTGTTGAATATTTATACCTATACCCACTGAACTTTAGAGAATACCTGTCTGTTACTGGAAAGCAGGCATTACTGGAGCAATTACAGCAGATTCCTTTGAAACCCGCTGCGCATGGATTATTGATGGATGCCTTTCACCGGTATGCTATTATTGGTGGGATGCCGGAGGTTGTGAAAACGGATATCCGGCAAAATAGTTTAACGGATCTGACAAGGATCTACGCCAGCATTTGGGAGACCTATAAAAACGATGTAGAAAAATACACCACAAATGATACGGAACGAAAGATCATTAAACACCTGATGGATAGTGCACCTTATACGCTTGATGAACGGATAAAATTTCAGGGCTTTGGCAATTCCAATTACCGGTCGCGGGAAGTAGGTGAGGCGTTTCGGACACTGGATGACGCGAAGATTATGCGGCTGGTATATCCTACAACGGATCTGCAACCACCACTGCGGGTGAATAAAAAGAAGTCGCCCCGCTTGCAATTTTTGGATACCGGTATTGTCAATTATACGTTGGGTATACAGGCAGATATGCTGGCGTTGGATGATTTAAGCAAGGCTTATAAAGGAGCCGTTATCCCGCACCTGATAGCGCAGGAATTGTTATCGACCCAAAGTATATCGGCACGCTTGCCCATTTTTTGGGTGCGGGACAAAGCACAGGCCAATGCTGAGGTGGATCTTTTATATGCCGTTGGTAATAAGGCCATACCTATAGAAGTAAAATCGGGAGCACAGGGAACATTACGGTCGCTGCATCAGTTTATCGAAATGGCAGATCAACCCTATGCCATCCGGATGTATGGTGGCGAATTAAAAATAGAAAAGGCCGTAACGCCCAACAAAAAGCCTTACCTGCTGCTGAACCTGCCCTATTATATGGGCACCTGTCTGCCCGGTTATATGGAGTGGTTTTTACAGTTCAAAATATAACCTGGGATTAATGCTTAAACCCGGTGATCCTGGCTTCTTCAAGATCTAACTATAATCGCCCGAGCGAAAAATTATCATCGCCCCGACCGAAGCGGAGAGGCCCTTACGGAGTTATCCAGGAAGAGCGGTTTTGAGAATTTAGCTGTTGAGCATGATCCCGGAAAGTTTTCTCGGCAGGCTCGAAAAGACGATGTGCCTACTTCTTAATGCTCAAACCCCGTGATCTTGGCTTCTTCAAGATCCAGCTGCATTTCCTGGTTGCGGATCACGGCATCGTCAAACTGTTGCTCGTGCCGCAGGCGCAGCAGCTCGTGCCGCTGTACCCGGATCAGGTCCCGCGCAATGTCTTTATTTACAGAGGCTGCCTCCGCATGGTGCGCAGAAGTGGCGATGCATTGTAATTTGGTCGATAATAATTCAAGATCAGTTTCCAGTTTTATTTTCTGGTGGTTCACCAGGGAGTTCTGCGCGATCTGGTTTTGGTAATTGCCATTCATAGCGGTAAGGGCCGCGTGTTTCAGACTGGCCTGTATGAGGGCTTCCTGTTTTTCCCGGGGCAGCACCTCATCCGCTTCTTTGATCTTCAGCCATTTGATCACCAGGGGCAGGAGCAGACCCTGACCTACCAGCGTAAGCACAATGATCACGAAGGTTACAAACAGCATGATATCCCGGTGCGGAAAGGCTTCACCCGAAGGCAACAACAGGGGAATGGCCAGGGCCGATGCCAGCGATACCACGCCGCGCATGGCGGCAAAGCTCATGAGCAGGGGCGCCCGCCAGCCGGGGTTGGGTTCCGTCTCGCGGATCTTTTTTGAAAACCAGCGGGGCGCAAAGGCGATGAGGTAACACCAAACGATGCGGGTGGCCACAATGATACCTCCAAGGATCACCGCATATTTAATGCCATCGGCAATGGAGTAGTTCTTCATCCCCTGTACTACAAGCGGCATTTCCAAACCGATCAGGACAAAAATAAAGGCGTTGATCAGGAAGATGAGCGTGCTCCAGACATTCGCGGCCTGTATACGGGTTGTATGACTGAGGAAACAATGGGAGTGGTACGACATCATCAACCCGCCCGCTACTACCGCCAGCACGCCCGAAAAATGGAAGCGTTCGGCCACGATATAGATGACATAGGGCACCACAAGGGTGAGCACAGTATCGATATTGGAATTGGACCGGATCCGGTTGAGCAGCCAGGCAAAAAGAAAGCCAATGGCCAGTCCTACCAGGGTACCCATCGTAGCCATGATCAGCAGGTCTTTCAGCGCATGATGTAGTACAAACTGCCCGGTCATCACGGCTGCCAGGGCAAACTTAAATACGATCAAACTGGAGGCATCGTTTACCAGGCTTTCGCCTTCCAGAATAGTGATATCGCGTTTGGGGATCTTCATATGTTTTAACACCGAAGTGGCGGCAACGGCATCGGGTGGCGAATTGATACCGCCCAGCAAAAAACCAAGGGCCAGCGTGATGCCCGGGATCAATGCGGAAGATGCCAGGGCTACCACCAGCGCGGTTAGGAACACCAACCCAAAGGCCAGCAGGAAGATCGGCCGCCGCCATTTCCAGAAATCCTTCCAGGAAGTGAACCAGGCCGCTTCAAAAAGAATGGGCGGCAGGAAGATGAGGAACACGATATCCGGGTTGATCTGCAATACCGGCATACCGGGGGTTAGACTGATGAGCAGTCCGGCAATGACCAAAAAGATAGGGTAGGCTACCTTTAACCGCTGGCCAAGTATGACCAGCAACATTACGCCCAATACCACGCCGATGGTAATGAGCAGGTAATCGTGTATCATCAATTGTTCTTTGATCTCCATTTTTTAGGTGCTTAGATTTTTAATAACCAGCAAGGGCCTGCTTTTGTTCAACACAAATATAGCAAGTCCCGCTCAGGGTAAAATGCTCCGGGCTTTTGTCATTAAACTGTCCGGAGAATAAGCAAAAAATGGGGTTTATCTTATTGCCGGCTCCGGGTTTAGGGCGCTGCTGTTGATGGAAAGGTTATAAATAATATTGTAGCCCGATGCGGGGCTCATAAAAGAGCGGGTTCTGATAAAGGCCGTGTCCCGGGTTTGGGGGTTGATGTACGTGTAGTAATCATAGTGGGATTCTTTTGGTTGCAGACCTTCCGGAAAAACGGGATGGGCTGCTCCAAAATGGTTGGCCAGCAGGGCATGGGAGAGCTGCAGACTGTCCCGGGGATTTTCAAATACCGGTTGCCCGCCGGCATCCGTATGATACCTGCTTTCCATGTTGAACGAGAGCTCATAATAAAGCTGTCCGTTCCGGTGCCAGGTGCCCAGGGTCCGCTTGGTTATGGGCGTTCCATCCGGGTTAAAAATGGCCGTTAGTACCGTATATACACTATCCGGGTAAAATCCCGGATGGCTGGCATCCGGAATGGAAGTGCCTTTCCATAGAAAACCGGGATCAATGGTGGTAAATGCCAGGATGACCTTGTTTTTATCGGCGGGCTTGCCGGTGATGAGCCGGCACAACGCTTCCAGCCGGTCGGCAACATTTCCGCGGGCAGCTGGCTGCTGTTCCGGCGGATTGACACAGCCTGTGGCCAAAAGGATCAGGACAAAAAAAAGAGACCACTTTAATAACCGCATAGGAGACTTGTTGAATGCATTGCTCAAAAATATAAAAAATAGTGGCTTCGGCGGCGATGGACCACGCATCGCCAGGGGGCGGGATCACCCGTTCCTCATTTACAAATTAATAATATCCCGCCATTTCTTTTTCTGTTAGCTTTGGCATTGCTTATTTTATCTTTTACATCCACCCAGACATCTTCAATAATGAAACGTTTTTTACTTGCCATCGGCCTTTTAACAACGGGATATATTACGTTGGCTCAGGATCTTTCAACCATTGAACACAACCGGGTGCGGCTGCCGAATGGCTGGTCGCTGACCCCTGTTGGTAAAAGTCTTCCCCTGGGCGATCTTCCCTTAAATATTGCAGTAAGCCGCAGCGGACGATATGCCGCCGTTACCAATAATGGCCAAAGCACCCAAACCATCCAGTTGCTGGATGCAAAAAATGACCGGGAGTTGGATAAAGTGGTTATTAACCGGTCCTGGGGTGGACTGGTATTCAGCTCCAATGAAAAATACCTGTACGCATCGGGTGGCGATGATAACCTTATACTCCGTTATTCCATTATCAGGAACAAACTGGTAACAAGTGATACCATCCGCCTGGGCGCTGCCTGGAACAGCAAGACCAGCAAGGGCACTATATCACCTACTGGTATTGCCCTGGATGATGCCAGGGAGATTTTGTACGTAGTAACAAAGCTCGATAACCGGCTTTATGTGGTTGATCTGAAGACCAAAAAGATCCTGCGGAAAGAAGATCTCGGGACTGCGGCCTATACCTGTCTTTTATCTCCCGACCGGGCCAGCCTTTACATAACCCTTTGGGGAGGTGATAAAGTGGCCATCTATGATACCAGGGCCAATCAGTTTAAAGAACCGATTGCCGTGGGCGATAACCCGAATGATGGCTGCCTGTCAAAGAATGGGCGCTACCTTTATGTGGCCAATGCCAATGATAACACGGTTTCTGTGATCGACCTGAAAAAAAAGGAAGTCATCGAAACATTGAATACCGCCGTATATCCCACAAAACTGAGCGGTACCACCAGTAATTCGGTCGCGCTGAGCAAGGATGGTAAGACCCTTTATATTGCTAACGCCGACAATAATTGTATTGCTGTATTTAATGTAAGCGACCCCGGTCATAGCAGCTCGCTGGGCTTTATTCCCACCGGCTGGTATCCCAGTTCGGTTAGGCTGGTGAATGATAAACTGTATGTGGCCAATGCCAAAGGATTTTCTTCGCTTCCCAATCCCCGTGGTCCCAATCCGGTGAGCAAAAAAGAGGCAGTTGTTTTGCACGAGGGAGATACGGCAAGGCCCAAAACCGTACAATATATCGGAGGCGGACTGTTGATGGGCACGCTGAGCATTATCCCGGTTCCAACGGAAAAAGAACGCGCTGTTTACTCGCAGGCGGTTTACCAAAACACCCCCCACAATAATCAGCGGGAACTGGATGTGGAAGGCGAAGCCGGCAACCCCATTCCCCGCAAAGTGGGCGACCCATCTCCCATCAAGTATGTCTTTTATGTTATTAAGGAAAACCGGACCTATGACCAGGTGTTGGGGGACCTTCCCGGTGGAAACGGGGATACCAGCCTGCTTTTATTTGGAAGGCGTGTAACACCCAACCAGCATGCGCTTGCCGAGCAATTTGTATTGCTGGATAACTTTTATGTAGATGGAGAAGTAAGTGCCGACGGGCATAACTGGAGCATGGGCGCTTATGCTACGGATTACATGGAAAAAAACTGGCCTACCAGCTATGGCAAACGGGGAAAGGGCGCTGTTGCCGATGTCCGTTTTAACAAGATCTATATCTGGGACCAGGCAGCCCGGCATAAGGTTAGTTACCGTACCTATGGAGAATTTGTGTCGGGAACCAATGCACCCAATATTCCGGTTTTAAAAGATCATATCTCTACCAGCTTTTCTCCAAAGGCCTTTGAGGTGCGGGATACCACACGTGTACGTGCCTGGGCCCGGGAATTTGATTCGCTGCTGCAACACAATGCCTTGCCCCGGTTGTCCACCATTCGCTTACCCAATGATCATACGCAGGGAACAGCTCCGGGCAAAGCCACTCCATTTGCAAATGTTGCCGACAATGATCTGGCCGTTGGCATGCTGGTGGAGCATCTTAGTAAAAGCCCCGTATGGGAGCAAAGCGTGGTCTTTATTCTGGAGGATGATGCCCAAAATGGCCCGGATCATGTGGATGCGCACCGTTCCACCGCTTATGTGGCCGGTGGCTTTGTAAAAAGAGGCTATGTAGATCATACCATGTATTCTACGTCCTCCATGCTGCGTACGATGGAACTGATACTTGGTCTGCCTCCCATGACCCAGTATGATGCGGCGGCGGTCCCCATGTGGCGCTGTTTTAGCAAAACACCCGATAATGCCTCCTTTACGGCCCTGCCCGCACAGGTGGATCTGAATGATGTCAACCCGGCGAAAAGCAAACTGGCCGCCCTGTCCAGAGGATTGGATTTCTCCGATATTGACCGGGTACCGGATGCCATTATGAACGAAATGGTGTGGAAAGCCGTAAGGGGCGAACATGCAAAACCGCCTACACCTGTGCGGGCGGCATTCCTGAAAACCATTAAAAAGGCAGATGAGGATGATGACGATTAGGGACTTTGTAATGAGGTTGTATCAAAAGTATTACTGGCGCAGGCCTCCCGGCCTGTGTCGCTTCGTCACTCCCGATAGCTGCCATGGGGTCAAGCCAATGTTGCTAACAAGGAAAGCTGCCCGCCCGGACAAACCGTTCGGACGGGCAGTGCAGATACCCTTAGCAAACAGGGATCTGTTATAGCTTACTGGGGATTTTTATGAAAACTGATCATCCAGTTGATGGAAAACCGGTCGGTACACATGCCAAAGTAATCGCCCCAGAACGTATCGGCCATCGGCATGGTTGCGTTGCCACCTGCTGAAAGTGCGGAGTAGATCCGGTCTGCCTCTTCCTCAGAATCCGGGTTCAAAGAAATGGTGATATTGTTGCCCACCGTATGGCCGGAGGCCCACTCACCACCGGTATCGCTGCCCATTAAGGCGGTATAGCCAATGGGCAGCGAGATGTGCATGATCTTATTGCCGTCTGCCTCGGACATTGTAGGTCCTTCTTGTGGCGGCATGTCTTTAAAACGGCCAACGAAGCCGAATTCGCCACCAAAGATGGATTTGTAGAAGTTAAACGCTTCTTCGCAATTGCCGTTGAACGTAATGTAAGGATTGATGTGTGCCATAATGTTTTATTTTTTGTATTAAAAATGGATCACTGCAAAAAGGTGATGAACGCACGGGCGGTTATTGTTCTGCCAGCTTTTTCAGCTGCTGCAGGCCGGTTGTAAAATCAGGGTCCATCATTTTTTCCATGTTCATAAATAGTTTCATGATCCGGAACGGGTAAGGCATTTCGCTGTTAAAACCCCAGGTGGCCCTGGTGCCGGTGCCGGCAGCCTCCAGCTTTACAAAGGCCTGGGCCTCGCTTTCGTAAGGGGTGTAAAATTTAAGATCCGTTTCGATCAGCGACGGAGCACTTACAGATTTAATGGTCTGGCAGCCTTTCCCAACGTCTTTTTTCTGACTCTCCCAGCAAAACCGGGCGCCGGGCGTGCCATCGGTACCTTCGCTTGTTTTTTTCATATCGGGGTCTTTGCTTACAAAGGGGCTCCAGCTATTCATGGCGGCCAGACTGTTTATATGGGGCCAGACCTTGTCTACCGGGGCGTTGATCGTTACGGATCGTTCAAATTTGATTTTGCCGTCTACAAAGGCGGCTACCAGTAATACCAGCAAAACGAGCGCTACAATTGCCAGCAGGATCTTTTTAAGAATACGCATGGTTTGATTTTTTATCGTTAGGAAAAATGGATTGTTTAAAGCGTGAAAGCGACCGCATACATGCCGCCTCCGTGATATACGGAGGGCCGGGTTCCCAACAAGTGAAAATTTCTGAAACCGCACCGGATGGCCAGTTGTTCGGCCTTTTGCAAAGGTACAGGAAATGGCACCCACCTGTTTGCCGTGCGGGTATCGTACTCCACGAGCACCAGGCTGCCCTGCTGCTCCAGGTGTTGCCGGAGCCTTGTGATCAACTTCCCGGGATCTTTTATATAGTGTAATGAATTGGCCATGAGGATGCCGGAAAGCAGCGATACGGGCAATGCCTGCGTTTCAAAGTCGAGTTGCATAAAACGGACACCCGGCTCATGGAATATTTGTCTGTCTTTGTCAAACGCGTATATGGTGCTTTGCGGAGGAAGCAGGCTATACAAGGCATGAGTAAACGTACCGCTGCCACAACCAAGGTCCGCCCAGCTGAGCGGCTTGCCTAAAGGCAGCGGCAGGTCTTTGATCAGTTCCCTTGCTTCCCCGGTATCCATTTTTAATGTTTGCTTTTTTCGATCTGTTGATGAAAGGGCAGATACAGGGGCAGTGCTGCCGACCCATACCAGCCGTAGATCTCCGCCTTGAGCAGCCCCGATTTTACAGCCGGGTCGGTCGCCAGCAAGGCTTCTGCCGCTTCTTGTGTTTTGGTGGTAAAGATGTACAACCCGCGGTATTGCTGCGGATTTTTAGCAAACGGGCCGGCAATGATCAATTGCTTTGCAGCTACCAGTTTGCCAATATTTTCCATGTGGCCCTTAAAAAGGGTCGCCACTTTTTCCTTGTCGGTGATCGTGCTATCGCCTGTTTTTAAAATTACAAACTGGTACATCCGCATGCCGTATTCATCGGCACCCAGGCTGTCTGCCAGGGATTTGTTATACGCATTACCAGGAGATTCCGTTTGAGCGCTGCCCGCCATGGGTATCAGCATCAGCACAAGAAATAGTCGCAGCATTTGCAGGAGGTTTAATGCGAATTGTTCGCTGCTACTAAATTACACTTATTTCCGCGCTTTTTTGCAAGTACTCCGGAAGGGGAAAAAATACATGGGTGCTGCTTTTTGCCGTACTATACCCCAAACTGCCTTAAATGATGGTCCAGGTGCTTGGAGAATAGATTGTTCCATTCTGTTTGGGTAAGCGGTCCAAAGGAATGGGATTCCTTACCGTCAAAATGTGCTCCGCCCAGTTCCTGTGTTTGGCGGATATAACCGGTCAGCCGTTGTTTTTCTTTTTCAAAATCGCGGTGGTTGGTGATCTTAAAAAAGGGCGCCGTTTTGGTGTTCTTTTTATAGGGCGTTTCGTCTACAACCGCTTTTTTAATAAAGGTTTTCATCACCCATTTTAAAAAGCCTTTGGGTTTGGGATGCTTGTCGGTATAAACCAGTTCATACATGACGGCAAGATGTGCCAGCATCTGGTCCACGCTCATTTTACCCCATAGCGGTTGGCTTTCGGGTGTTAATTGTTCGATGCGGCTGATGATGGACTGAGCGCCTTCGGCAGAAAAAATATCGGTCATAAGCGTATGGATTTAGGGTGTAAAAATAGGTTTTCTTTAAATAGGCCGGGTTGTTATTTGAGCGATCCTGATATGGCCACTGAAACGCAGAAACACAAACTCTTTTAATGCTGCAGCGATAGCCTTGCTTTTATTTAAAAAAGCCCCAGGTCCTCCGTGTTTCCTTCTGTGGCAAGGATTTTTTTCTTAAACAATGCGTATTCTTTTTATTTAGTAGTTTTAAGATACAAACAATCCCTTCTTATGAACGCTTTATCAAAACTTATTTTTGTTGGCTTCCTGGTTGGACTAAGTGCCTGTTTGTCCGGGACCTCACAGCCACAACGGGCCGGAGAAAAAAAATGTACGGTCTATCTGACTTTTGACGATGGTCCCCTGAATGGCAGCGAGAACATCGATAGCGTGATCCTTGCCGAAAAGATCAAGATCAGCGTTTTTCTGGTAGGCGCGCACGTGGAAGCCAACCGCCGGATGGATACCTATTTCAAATACTATGAGGAGAACCCATATATTGATGAGTATAACCACAGCTATTCCCACGCCAACAATCACTACGGAAAATTTTACAGCAACCCGCAGACGGCCATTGCGGATATCCTGAGAAATCAGCAACTGCTGAAACTGCATTATAAAATAGTGCGGTTGCCGGGAAGGAATATGTGGCGGCTGAACGGGAAGAAACGCGATGATGGGATCAGCGGTGCCTCAACTGCGGACGGTCTGGCCGCGCAAGGCTATAGCGTGATCGGGTGGGACCTGGAGTGGCAGCACCATCCGGATGGCCGGCCGGTACAAACCGTGGATGCGATGTTTGATGAAATTGAACAGCGCTGTAAAGCCGGGAACTCTTTTACAAAGGAAAATATTGTGCTGCTGATCCATGACGAAATGTTCCAGACAAAATGGGAGGAAAGCGCACTGAAGCAGCTGGTTGACCGGCTGAAGACAAGCGGGGATTATACCTTTGAACAGATCCGGTTTTATCCGCAATAAAAGGCCACGGAGACACTATGGCACAAAGAAACACAAAGGGTTCTGTTGATTATTCCTTCGTAGCAAAGGCGAAATAAAACGGCCGCTGCGTCGTTGCTCCTCTGCGTCACTGCGTGAAATAAATACGCCACAAAGGCTCCAGGAATCGCAACGGGGTAAGCTATTCGTTCTTGGTGCATCTTCGTGCCTTCCCGTCTTCGTGGCCCCTGACTCATTATGCTTCGTTTTCCTCTATCGCTTCCAGATCTGTATACAGCTGATTGTCCTTCACAAAATTGCACCAGTGACAATCTTCTTTCCCGCAGCCTTTATAAAACTCATGGTTCTGGATATGCTGCCAGGTTTCCCGCACCTGCAGGCGCACAATTTCCAGATGCTCCGGAAGGATCACCACTTTTTGTTTGACAAAGTTTTTCTTCTCGTCCGGTTCAATAAAATCAAACTCGGTACTGGCTACCGTCCAGCTTTTGGCATCATAATGGTCCACCAGTAATTTATAAAAAACCGCCTGGCGCCAGTAATCACCGCCATTGGGATCTTTTTCAGAAGGGGGTAGCAGTTTGGGTTTGGCGTATTTAACATTCCCGGTTTTATAATCCACCACATTCACATCTTTGCCGTTAAATTCCAGCTTGTCCAGTTTCCCTTTCAACGGAACACCGTCCACCACCACGTTCTTGATATTTAACTCCACCACCACTACCTTATTCCAGGCATCAATATAGTTGTTGTAATATTCCGGTAAAATAATGCCGCCCTGTTCCATGCGCCGTTTGAAGGATTCGCGGGTAAAGTTCTGCCGGTGCCGCTGCATATACCATTTAAAATCTTCATAGAGCGATTGTACCGGGGGGAAAGCATTGGCCGCGTTTTCCCGCATCTTCCGGAAAAAGCGTTCCAGCGCAAAGTGGATGGCACTTCCGAACTCCGTATTCTCATTTTTACCGGAGGGTATCCGGATCAGGTTCTGGTAGTAAAACCGCAGGGGGCAATCGAGATAACTGTTAAGCGCCGTTACATTCATTACAAACTTATCTACCAGCGGTGTAATAAAATCGTCCTCACGTTGCTCAATGGTAGGTGCCTGTGCGGTGAACTGCAGGAGGCGGAAGCGGGTCATGTCTTCTTCAGGGATGGAACGGAATAGTGTTTGAAGGTCATGCTGTTCCTGTATTTCGGCAATGAACATGGAGGGCTCCAGTTCCTTGCCGGCATTGTTGCGTTTAGACCAGGAAATATGCAGGTACTGTTCGGCCCTTGTAAGCGCTACATAAAATACGCGCCGCAGTTCCTCGGTTGAATCGCCATCCGGCTGGGAACTAAAAAGGGTATCCGGGAGTTTGAAAATAGTAGGGAAGCTTTTCTTTTTTTCCCAATAAGAAGCATTGGTGCCTGCAAGGAACACGTACTCAAATTCCAGGCCCTTGCTCCCATGCGCTGTTAGCAGGTTTACGCCCTTATCGTTCCCGATGGTGCGCGTCATGGAAAGCGGTACCCCTTCTTTTTCCATCAGGTCAATAATGCTGATCAGCCCGTCCAGGTTAAAGGCCGGGTTGCGGCTGTTCTCTTCTTTTACAAAATCAAAGAATGCCGACAGGAACTGCATCAGTTCTATTTTTTCCGCATGTTGCATTATATAGGCCAATACACCGGCATTGCGGATCACGCTTTCCACCAGCTGTTGCAGGGTAAGATTGGAAACATCCGCAATCAATTGTTCATAGGTACTGCTGAACTGTTTTAGTTGCGGATGGATGCCGGTATCAAAAAGATCTTTGGGTGGGGTGTTGGCTTTTTCGGAAAGTAGCTGACGCAACGAGGTGGCCTCCCCTTTGAATTGCCGGCGATTAACTTCTACATTGAGCTTCGCGATCTCAATGGCAGGGATTTTATAAAAATCATAGTGCAATAATTCAAACAACAGTTCATCACCGCCATAGGGAATATCGTGCTCAGCACTCAGGTAACGAAGAATGGTGATCGTTTTCTTGATGAACGGATCCTGCAGCAGGTTGATGGGGCGCTTGCTGAACACCGGTACCTGCATTAACCGGAAGTAGTTGGAAAGCTCTTCTCCATATTTATTTTCCTTATAGATAACGGCAATTCGGCCCGGTGCCGTACCATTCCGGATCAGTTGCTCCACTTCCATACAAATACCAGCCATCTCTTCTTTTTCGCTATTGTATTCGGTGAGCACGGGTGGAGTGGTCAGGTGGTTGATGCTATTGTTGGCCGCTGCCAGCTCCTTGCTGAGGCCGGGCAGCTGATTTACCAGGCGTTCATTGTTTTTGGTGATCACCGATTTGGAAACGTCCAGTATGGGCTGAATGCTCCGGTAGTTGTTGGTAAGTACGATCGTTTTCAATGCCTCCTGGTATTGCTGGGCAAAGTCCAGCATATTTTGCACATTGGCGCCCTGGAAACGGTAAATACTCTGGTCATCATCACCTACCACAAATACATTGGGCTGCTCCCAGTAGTTGATCAGCAGCTGTACGATCCGGTTTTGGGTACCGCTGGTATCCTGGAATTCATCCACCAAAATATATTGAAAGCGCTCCTGGTAGTTCCGCAGCAGCGATTCATTTTCTTCAAAAGCGCGGATCACCCAATTGATCATATCATCAAAATCATAGCGCCGCTTTTCATTCAGTAATTGCTGAAAGGCATCAAACTCATTCACCGCAGCGCGCACTTTTTCGATTTTTTCCGTAGCCTCCGCAATTTTATCGGTACGCAGATCGCCTTTCTTAAAATCCTTGGTGGCCCGCTTGGTGATGTATTCATCCCTGTTGGGAAGATCCTGGATGTAGGCATCAATTTTCTCATTGATAAAGGAGGCGGTCCAGCCCTCGCGTTTCATGGCTGAAAACAATTGTTGCAGGTGGGGTGCATCAAAATACACATCGCCCCGGTAACGCTTTAGCGGGTGACTTTTAGGAAAAGCATCGATCAGTTTTTTAAAATATTCGATCCGTTCCAATTCGGAGATGGGGTCCAGCGAATTTTTTTCAAAAAGCGAAAGATTATCCTGGATCACATCATTACAAAAAGCATGAAAGGTATAGATATTTACTTTATAGGCATCGGCCCCAATGAACTGCTGCAGGCGCTTGCGCATGGCCACCACACCCGCATCGGTATAGGTAAGGCAAAGAATATTTTCCGGCAGGGCGTCCGTATCCAGCAGGATCTTTCCAATGCGGGCCGCCAGGATCTGCGTTTTACCGGTCCCGGGGCCGGCAATTACCATCACCGGGCCTTCCAACGTGTTTACGGCGATGCGCTGCTGGTCATTAAGCTGCTGATATACTTCCTTAAATTTTTCTTCCAGTTTCTGTTTGGGAAATGCCATCTTGTGTTTATTTATCGCCCCAGCCGCTGTTTTCCGGTTACGGGTCCGCTATTCTATATTTAAAAATACAAGGTAGGAAAAAATCAACGCTTTGGAGTGGGGATTCCCGCATTCTCGTTTCTTATTTTTAATTTTATCGCTTCAAAGCAGATCAATGACGGATGAATATTTTATGCAGCAGGCGCTGAAAGAGGCGCAGCGGGCCTTTGAGGAAGACGAGATCCCCATCGGAGCCGTGGTGGTTCAGGGCGACCGGATTATTGCCCGGGGCTATAATATGACCGAAAAACTGAATGATCCCACGGCGCATGCGGAAATGATCGCATTAACATCGGCGTTCAGTTTTTTGAATGCCAAATATTTACCGGATGCTACTTTGTATGTCACAGTAGAGCCCTGTGTGATGTGTGCCGGAGCGCTCTATTGGAGCAAGCTCCGCCGGGTGGTATGGGGGGCATCGGATATCAAGAACGGCTTTAGCCGGGTAAAGCCGGAAACTTCGCCGTTTCATCCCAAAACGGAGATCGTTACCGGTGTGCTGGAAGAAGAATGTGCCGCTTTGATGAAGGCTTTTTTTAAGGGAAAGCGGTAGGGGGCTGTTTATTGTCCCGGCTGTAGTTCCGATGGTAGTCGGGATGCGCGTCAAGTTAAGAACAGATCATATTGCCATGAAATGTAGTACGGGTAAGCCTTTCACGCCAAAAGATCGCATCTTTTAATGGCAAACAGGCGCAGCGCGCCGTTGACCCTTATAACGATGAGCGCCCAAAACCTCCCGTAGCCGCAGCGCGGCGGTAATTTCCTGTGCACCGCTTGTACAAACCGCAATGATTACCGGTGCGCTGCACCTTTATTACCCGTATTGTCGTTTACTAACAGGATCAGCGCTGCGCTGCAGCTCCCAGGGCAAAAGTTAACTTGACGCGCATGCGATGGCAATCGGGATGGCAGCGGTCTTGCTGCCTGTCCCGCTGGAAGCGGGACAGCACTTTAATATAGGGCAGCTGGTTGTTTTCGGGGGACCTGGGCGACTGGTGCAACGTTGAGCAATCCCCAGTGTTTGGCTGCTTTTATTGCCCTGGTCGACCGGGGCAACCGTAGTTGTTCTATTTCAAAAAATAGCCGTAACACCCATGCTTCCAAGTCCCGCTTACCCCTACCCATAAAGTTGCCTGGAACAGCCCTGGGCAAATCTTCTTGCTCTATGGTTTATCCCACCAAACTCTTGCATTTAATCCATCGGAACCACCGTAAGGAAATGCGGCCACGGCTGCATCATAGTTTGTTTTATTGATCTGGGCTTCAACAGTAGGGTACCCTTCGCGGCGGGGAATTTTTCCATCATTGGCTCCTGCAGGGGCCGTTAATATTGGAAAGTCGGTCCGGCGCCATTCTGCCCAGGCTTCGTATCCGTTTAAAAACAGGTGCACCCAGCGCTGGTAGGCGATCTGCCGGATCGCATTTGCAGGGTTGTAAATAATGGAAGGGTTCAACATAAACACATCAAAGCCCGTAGCGCTTCCGGTCCACATAATAATAGACTGTCGGATGGCTTCCTCATAATTGGTTTTTGCCTCCGCATCACCGCCTGGTATCCATCCAAGTTTAGCGGCCTCTGCTTTTGCAAATAGAGCCTGTGCGTAAGTGGTCAGGTATACCGGTGAGTTTTGCTGGCGCAAACCAGAGCCCAACAGGGAGATGCCGGGGATGTCATTGGCGTTGGGAACTGCCTTCCCAAATTCAAGACCTACATAATTACCATCTTTATTTTTATTACCAAATACCGGAAGCCGGGGATCATTCAGGGGCTGCATATAATCTACCAACGGCTTGCTGAGCGCATACCATTCCCGGCCCAGCCGGGTAAAGGAATTATACCAATAATTTTCCATCGACTGATCTGCCAAATGCGGAAAAAATAAATTATCCGTATTCGCAGTCATAATTCCGCCGGCAAGTGCCTTTGCAAATTCCGCCTTCCCTTTCTCCGGATCAATCTTCGAGAGGCGCAATGCCATCAGCATATGAATGGTATTTCCGAACCGTTTCCATTTGCCCATATCCCCGTTATAGATAATATCGTTCTTTATGGCACCGTTGGTTAAAATAAAGGCAGCGTTGGCGGTGGTCAGCAGGTTAAACATGGAGTCATAAATAGCCTGCTGCTTATCATATTTTGGAGCTATTTTGTTGAGTCGCTGAAAAGCATCGCTGTAAGGCAGATCGCCCCAGCGGTCTGTGAGGAACCACATGAAATACGCTTTTAGTACGCTGGCAACGGCTACCTGGTTTTCCACCGGTCCTTCATTAGCATCCAATGGATTGGTAAGCGCTGTTTGAAGGTCCATCAGGGGGCCGGTATACCAGTCTGCAAAATTAAAACTGGTAGTCATATACCGGCTATTGTCCGTAAAGGTGGTCAGGGAAAGATATTGCGGGTACAGTGGTCCATAGGCATTGGAGCTCATGCTTGGCAAAAACAACTGGGCGTTGGCAATAAGCTGGGTTCCGGATGCTTTTGAGGGATTATTGGGATCCACATAATATTTGTCGTCAAACTTTGTACATCCGGCAGCAGTCAGGAGTACCAGTATTGTTGAAAGTTTTATAAACTTTATCATAATGATCAGATTATATCCTTAGAATGTAATATTTAAGTTAATACCATAGGAACGTACGGTTTGCAGTTCTCCTTTTTCGATCCAGCTAATAGAAGCACTGCCCGACGAAAGCTCGGAAGGGTCCAGGCCTTTAGGAGCTTTTTGCCAGATCATTAAAGGATTCCGTGCAATTAGAGCCAGACGCAATGCCTTTACCGGTGTTTTCCCCAGTATTTTTTTGCTGAAGTTGTAGCCTAAACTTACTTCTCTTAATTTTATATAGGATGCATCATAGAGCCATTCGTCGTAGATGCGTGTGCCGATATTATTTCTGAAATAAGTTCTCGCATCTACATATGCGGTAACAGCTTCGCCTGTTTTTTGCGATATTCCGTCTATTTTGTATCCACCTCCATCTGCCAATGGATCTCTTACGTTCTTCCCTTTATCATTCATTGCGGCGGTAATGGCGGCCTGCCCTGATTTTACGGCGAGCATTTGCGACCAGCTAAAGAATTTTCCACCAGACTGGAAGTCGATCATTCCATTTAGATCAAATTGTTTAAACTGGAAGCTGTTCAAAAAGCCGCCTGTGAAATTGGGCACTACAGATCCAAAGTTCTTGTTGAGTTCCTGTACAGGCATATTGTTGTCATCCAGTAATATTTTGCCGGTGGCTGCGTCTTTTTTATAACCGGGCCCGGTTAAGGTTCCAAATGGTTGTTTGACATTTGAATACAGATAAATGGTTTGACTGGAATAGGTGTTTGCATCCAGTTGATAGGCGTTTACCCCCGGATACAGTTCGTCAACCATGCCTTTGTTTTTGGCAAAATTCAAAGAGGTGTTCCACTGGAAGTTTTCTGATTGAACCGGCGTACCCTTTAAAGATACCTCAACGCCCTTGTTGGAAATGCGCCCCGCATTGATGATTGCGTTGGTGAAGCCGGTAGCCGCTGAAATTTGCAGGGGCAGGATCTGGTTCTTATTGACCTGCTCATAGTAGGTTACATCCAGCCCGATGCGGTTCCTTAAAAACCGGAGCTCTGTACCTAATTCAAAAGAATTGGCATAGGCAGGCTTGATATCCTCATTTCTAAGCGTAAACGGGAGCCGCATCGTATTGATCGTTGTTGAAGGGGTGGCATAAATAGAGCCTGCGGTATAAATATCAAGAATCTGATAGGGGTCAAGATCAGAACCAGCGCTGGCATAGCTCGCCCTCAGTTTCCCAAAAGACAGGATGCGGGATTTTAATAGCTCACTAAAAACAAAACTACCGGATACCGATGGGTAGGTGTAAGAATTATTGTTTTTGGGAAGCGCAGATGAAATGTCGTTCCTTAATGTTCCATCTATGAACAGAAAATCTTTATAACCGGCAGAGACCATTCCATACACACTGCGTACACTCTTTTCTCGTAAACGCTGCGTTATCGATGGTCTGTTTACAGATGCTTCCAGGCTGTACCAGCCGGGACTTGATAAGCCACCCACCGTATAGCCAGACAAGTAAGAATACTGAGCATTGAACAGGTTGCCCCCCAGGTTTACATTTAACGAAAAGTCTTCCCATTTTTTGGCGTACTCTGCCAGCAATTCATAGTTGATTTCTCTGTTCTGATATTTGCCTTCGCTGTAACCGGGATCCAGCCGGCCGCCCACTGCAGTACGCTGTGAGAGTTTTTGGGCAAAAATATCACCCCTTACAAAGCCGCTTAGCCGCAGTTCGGGTGTGACCTGGTATTTTACGTTCACATCTCCAAACAAGCGGTCTCTCGAATCGGAATTAAGGTTTTCGTAAGCATCAAAATAAGGGTTGTTCCAGTCGCTTGGACGATTGTTGGTGATAACACCCGCCGTTGTATTTGGGTTTACGTTCCAGTTCAAAATGGTTCCGTCGGCATACTTGTAGTTTTTAAGACGATGAATATCGATGTTTCGCTGAAACCATTGGGTTGCCCCGGTAAATGATCCCTGGTAACCCTGAACCGGTCGCCGCGCCAGGTTGTTGGCATAATTGACATTTGTACCAACAGTTAGTTTGTCAGTGACATTCAACGCAGCGTTCAAGCTAAGATTGTTGCGTTTTAAGAACGTATTTGGATAAGTGCCTTTTACATAATTGTTGTTATAACTCAGCTTATAGGTGCTCCGGTCGCCACCGCCTGAAACCGATATGGTGTTATTGATATTATGCCCTGTTACAAAAAAATCTTTAATGTTATCGGGCTGCGGAAGAAAAGGTGTTGCCTTTCCATATTCCGGGTCCTGCTTGTAAAAGCTATAGTACATTCTTACAGGGGTACCATCCATTTTTGGTCCCCAGCTTTCGTCGTTGCCATTCACATAAAGTTCTCCACTGGGCAGCTTTAGAAATGTTTGATTGTTACCAACTCCATAAATGTTTTGCAGTGGCAGAAAGTTGCTCACTTTATCAACGGTATAAGCGGAGTTTAGACTAACCGTTGCTTTTTTAGAGCGGCCCCCTTTTTTTGTAGTGATCATAATAACCCCGTACTGACCACGAAGACCATAGAGCGCAGATGCTGCCGGGCCTTTTAATACACTTACATTCTCTACGTCTTCGGCGTTAATATCCTGGCCAATATTACCAAGATCGATGCCGTTTGAGTTATCCGAACTGAAATTGATATTTGAGATGGGCGTTCCGTCCACCACCAGTAAAGGAGATCCGGTACCGTTCAATGAATTTACACCCCTTAGTTTGATTTTTTGGGTGCCGCCCAGGTTTGCAGCGGAAGAACCAACGATCTGTGCACCGGCAACTTTTCCCGCCAGCGAGGCGATCAGGTTTGATTCTTTTGCTGTTGTAAGATTTTTGCCTTCCAGCTGTTGTGTGGAATATCCGAGCGATCGTTGTGCGCGGGTAACCCCTAATGCCGTAACCACTACTTCGTCCATTGTGGCTTTGTCATTTGGGAGCAGGGTGATGACAATGACGGTGTTATTGCCAATGGCCACCTTCTGCGGGGCATAGGTAACCGCAGAAATTTCCAGTTCAGCGTTATTCCCGATTATTTGCAGCGAGAAGCTTCCATCATCAGTTGATGCGGTAGCATTCCGGGTGCCTGTTTGCAGAATTGTAGCCCCGGGAACGGGTTCTCCGGATTCGTTTTTAACCGAGCCCCGGATCTGCCGTTGTTGCGCCCAAAGGAGGAGCGGGCAAAGCAGTAAAAATAACGCCACTATGCGCAATGCGATCGATCTCTTCATGCAAATTGGTTTTAATTTAAAAACTGACAGTTTGTTAAATATACGTTATTTTATAGCCAAAAATGCATAAAGTTGAGATAATTCGCAGAAAGCCGCAGATTTTTAGAACAACCTGGAAGTGTTTTTTTTTGACCTCAATGGCACGAAAGATCACAAGAATAAATGACATACGGCGGTACGTAAATCGGGTTTAATTGCTGGAAGCATGGACGAGCATTCCCAGGCCTTCATGCATCTTCGAGTCGCTGTGCCTTTGTGGCCACCAGAGGCTGCTTTTCTGATGGAACTTTGCCGCCCGGTGATAATGGTTTAACTTTGGACAATTAGTTATTATTATTTACTCAATAAAAAAAATAAAGAATCATGGCATTTACACTACCGGCCCTTCCTTATGCGTCCGATGCGCTGGAACCGCACATTGACAAACAAACAATGGAAATTCACCACGACAAGCATCACCAGGCTTATGTGGACAACTTAAATAAGGCAATTGATGGTACCGAACATGCAGATAAATCGCTGGAAGAACTGGTGAAAAACGCAGGCGCAATATCTCCTGCTGTACGCAATAACGGCGGCGGTCACTGGAACCACTCTTTCTTCTGGGAGATCCTGAGCGCGGATGGTGGCGCACCTTCGGGGAAACTGGCAGACGCGATCAATGAAACCTTTGGTTCCCTGGATGGACTGAAAGAAAAGATCAACACCGCTGGTGCTACCCGCTTCGGAAGCGGCTGGGCCTGGCTGATCGTAAAAGACGGCAAACTGGAAGTAACTTCCACGCCTAACCAGGATAATCCCCTGATGGATGTTGCCGACGTAAAAGGTACGCCCATCCTCGGTGTGGATGTTTGGGAGCATGCTTACTACCTGAAATATCAGAACAAACGTCCGGATTATCTGAAAGCATTCTGGAACGTAGTGAACTGGGCAAAAGTTGAAGCGCATTATAACGCAGCTATTTAAAAAAAAGCGCATTGCATATAAGCGACCGCCTCCGTTTCCGGGGGCGGTTTTTTTCGCTCAAATTGGCTATTGATACGGTGGCTTTCATCGTTTATTTTCGTATTGACAAGCGGTTGCTTCGCTTGGAGTAATCGTTATACTATCAAGACTCATCTTTAATCAGTTTGTTATGGCTACCCCATTCTCCGCCTATCACGGCGTCAACGCCGGTCAGCACCAGCAACATTTTAACCATCTTTCCAAACAGGGCTATCGCATGATCGCACTCAGTGTTTACGGAGGGGCGGGTGATCCCCGTTACGCCGCAGTATGGGTGAAACGGCCCGGTCCGGAGTATGTAGCTACCCATGGTATCAGTGCGGCACAGTATCAATCATTTTTTGATACCTGGTCCGGGAAGGGGTTTGTGCCTGCTTTGATAACGGCAACCGGCAGCGGGTCCAATGCTGTTTTCGCCGCCGTTTTTGAAAAACACAACTATCCTGCATGGGTGGCCCGTCATCATATTGATGAGGCTACTTTTAATAATGAAAATAAACAGGCGCGGAAAAATAATCTGCGTCTTAAATCCGTTACGGTTTATGGTTCCGGCTCCGGAAGAAGGTACGCGGGAGTATGGATCCCCAACCCCTCTTTTATTAAATGGCTGGTGTATCCCAATGTGCCGGCGGCCAATTACCAGGGCATGTTCAATGCAAATACAGAATTGCCCTATTATAAACCCGAAATAGTGGCGCTTTCCGAGGACGCTGTTTATTGTCCGGTATTTACCGATAGTATTGTGGGCCGCTGGGTGGCAAAGCATGGCCTTACGGCAGATGCTTATCAGGCGGCGTTTGACAAATACACAAAGGAGGGCCTGATGCCCATTTACGTGGATGGCGGCGGAACCGGTAGCGGCACAAGATATGCCTGCGTCTTTGCCGAAAGCGATGTTCCACAGAGTCGGAAATGGGCGGTTACCGGTACCCAAACAACAGCCACAAAAGCCCTGGACCAGGTGATGAAAACCTTTATGCAAAAACATGCCATCCGGTATGCGCAGCTTTGCTTGGGAAAGAACGGAAATGTTAAATACAACAGGGCTTTTACCTGGGCGGAGGCTAACTATAAAACAGCTCAGCCATCGGACCGCTTCCTGCTGGCCAGCTGCAGTAAAATGTTTCTTTGTGCGGCCATACAGGCGCTTTTTGATAGCAAGGACTTGGCGCCCGGTGACGTGGCGTATGCAAAACTGGGCTTCAGCAATCCTAAAGACACACGCAGTGATGATATCACCATTCAGCACCTGCTGGATCATAAGGGCGGCTTTGACGCAAAAGATTTTGATGCTACATACTCTATGCGTTTTATTGCAAAAGAGCAGGGACTGGCGGTGCCTGTTACCAAACACGACCTGGCAAAGTATATGTATAAAAAACGGGATTTGATAGATGATCCCGGAGCCAGGGATAACTACTCCAATTATGGATATGTGCTGTTATCATTAATCATTGAGAAGGTTACAGGAAAGGACTATTTCCAGTATCTGAAACAGCAGGTATTGGATAAGATCGGCGTTTCTGAAGTGAAGATCTGGAAAACAATGGCCAATCCCCGGCCAGCCGATGAGGTGGCTACCGAAAGCTGGGGACTGGGAGAAAGCGCCCTGGTGATCAATACCGCGGTACTGGTACCAAATGTATATGGTGGTGATGGCATGATTAAAGAAGTGGCAGCAGCCTCCTGCGGATTGGCATCATCGGCTCGTGCAATGGTGCAGTTTATCCATCAACGGGCGGTTTGGGGTACCGGCGGGCGCATGGCTAATTCCGCCAGATCGGGAGGCACGCCCGGGGCGTCTACCCTGGCCGTTTCGAGGGGTGATGGTATTGATTGGGCCTATACGCTTAATACCAGGGATTTTGTAAAACCACCCGAAGACCCGCTAAAAGAATTAGGTGATGCTATTAATGACTTCCTGGCGGCAAATGCCGGCACTATTTAATGAAAAGCCCGGGCGAACAGCCCGGGCCTTACTATTGTGGCGCTAAATTAAATCCCCCCAGGGTCCGCCTGCCAATACAGGCTTTCCTTCTTCACATTTGATATCTGAAGGAGGGTTTACAATTGAGTAATCTGAAATAGCGGCCCATTTTTATTGAATTCCTTTTTTAATTGCTACAGAGAGCATTCACTTCTCTTTCGCAACAACTAAAAGTATTTTGTCTTTCCGGGCATTGCAATGGGATAAAAGCCATCAGCATCCGGAACCACAGGCGGTGTGGCATTGAAGGAGTATTCTTTAGGCATGATGTCGATACCGGAATTCAGTGCTTTATCCCATTCGATCACCTGGCCGCTATAGGTAGCCATACGGCCAATAATTGCCGTAAGGGTACTTCTGGCGCCATATTCAGCATTGTTAAACTTATGCTCCCCTTTGGCAATGGCGGCAAATAGCTCATCGTGCTCGGTTTGATAAGGGTTCCGCTCATTCTTTTTGTCGAAGGCGTACAGTACTTTGCCGGAGCGATCTTTGATCGCGGCCTGGTCACAGTAAATAGATCCCTTTGTACCTACCAGCAGTTCATCTACCTTGCTCATCGTTCCGGGGATATGGCGGCACTGGCTGTTGAGGATAGAACCATCTGCATAGTGAAATTCTACATAGTGGTGATCATAGATCTCCCCGTATTGTTTACCGGTACGTACCTGGCGGCCACCCATGCCCTGTGCTTTAACCGGGTAGGCATTCTTAAACCAGTTCATTACATCTATATTGTGGATGTGCTGCTCATTGATATGGTCTCCGCAGAGCCAGTTGAAGTAGTACCAGTTACGCATCTGGTATTCCATTTCTGTTTGCTGGGGCTCTCTTTGTTTTACCCACACGCCCGAGTTGTTCCACCAAACCTGTCCGGAAATGATTTCGCCGATCATGTCTTTCCGATCAAACAGCGCCCGGTAAGAATCCTGGTAGCGGCGTTGCAGACCCACCACTACGTTCAGCTTTTTTTGTTTGGCGATTTCTGCAGCATCCAGTACTTTTTTAATGCCGGCAGGGTCGGTTGCCATGGGCTTTTCCGTAAAGATGTGTTTGTTTTGTTTTACCGCTTCTTCAAAATGAATAGGGCGGAATCCCGGAGGTGTGGTCAGGATCACCACGTCTGCCAGGGCCATCGCCTTTTTATAAGCATCAAATCCGGTAAACTTATTGGCTTCAGGTACGTCAATCTTACCTTTTAGCGAGGCCATGTCTTCGGAAGTGATTGTTTTATAGCATCCATCCAGGCGGTCCTTAAAGGCATCTGCCATAGCCACCAGTTTTACATTCTGTTTGGTAGACAAGGCTTGTGTTACGGCGCCGGTACCCCGGCCACCACAGCCAATCAGGGCAATTTTGATCTCTCCTTTAGCACCGGAAAAAAAGTTAACATTGCCCATTGCCGGAGCTGCAAGCAGGCCCCCGGCTATGAGAGAACCGTTTTTTACAAATTCTCTTCTTGTTGTTTTGTGATTCATGATATGGTATTTAATCGCTATAAATTATAAAATATACGTTGAGAAAAACTTTTCAATTTCTTCGGCACTGGGCTGTTTCACCGGGCGTACGATCCTGAAGCCCACAAAGGGCGCGTCCGCATTCCACCATTTGCTTTTTGGAATCTGCGGGTCGCGGCGGTTCCATATCGGATCGGATTCGGTACGGTTGGTACTGCGCAGGGAAGCGGCATCGTCCTTATAGTTGCCACCTCTTACGATGCGCGGGTTCCGGGATTGGGGCAGCCGGGCCGGGTTGGAGGCTGCCTTGCCCAGGGTTTTATAATAATCGGCCTGGTATTGGTCCAGTACCCATTCGGCCACGTTTCCGTAAATGTCATACAAACCCCATGGATTGGGTTTTTTCAGTCCAACCTTGTAATATTTGTCTTCGCTGTTTTTTGCATACCAGGCGTAGGCGTCCAGCTGTTTTGCATCGGAACCGAAGAAATAAGGGGTAGCAGAACCCGCGCGCGCTGCGTATTCCCATTCGGCTTCGGTAGGCAGGCGGTAAAACACGCCTGTTTTTGAATAAAGCCATTTGCAGTACATAACAGCGGCCCGCTGCTGCATACTGTTGGCCGGAAAACCGCCTTCTTTGCCCATGCCTAAAGTAAGGTCAATATAAGGTGGAGTTGGCCTTGTAACAGCATCTGCATCTACATTCTGTCCCAGGCTTTCATCGTTTTGAAAAAGGGCATACTCATCAAAAGTTACCTCATGAGAACCCATATAAAAAGCATCCAACTTTACGGTAACCTGGGGTTTTTCATCAGCATCCCCCGAGTTGCTTCCCATTTTAAAAGACCCGGCAGGAATGGGTACCATGGTGAATTTTACTGCAGAGCCGGGGATTTCCTGTTCATATTTTTGAAAGCCGCCATCTTTTTTTTCCTGAGCCATCACTATACCGGCCCCTGAGCAGAGCAATACTCCTATAATCAATTTTTTCATCGTTCCGAAGTTAGGTAAATTTTCAATTTGACAATTAAAAGGGCTCAAAATATCACAAAATGAAAATAATTACCAAATTATTTTTATAAATGGGAAAGTTTCCTATTTTTAGTTCGAAAAAAATTGCCACAATGAATCGAAGAAATTTCGTCAAAAACAATGTATTAACGATGAGCGCGCTTGGCCTGGGTACGGGCTTATGGGGACAACCTGTAAAAGAGCTAAAGGCCGACAAGACCTTTAATATGGACTATGCGCCGCATGATGGCATGTTTGCCGATAGCGCTGGAAGGGATTTTATCGATCAGATAAAATATATGTATGACAAGGGATTCCGTTCTATTGAAGACAATGGTATGCCCGGAAGAACCCCCGAAATGCAATCAAAGATCGGGGAAACGCTTGCCAAGCTGAATATGCGGATGGGCGTTTTTGTTGTGCCGAAAGGAGGCAACGGTGCCAACACCCTGGCTGCAAATAAAAAAGAACATCTTGATATTTTTCTGGATGGCTGCCGGAAATCGGTGGAAATTGCCAAACGGTGCAATGCCAAATGGGTAACCGTTGTTCCGGGCGATTTTCAGCGTAACCTTCCCGTAGAAGTGCAAACCGGTAATGTAATTGATGCATTGCGAAGGGGAGCGGAGATCTTTGAGCCCCACGGGATCGTAATGGTGCTGGAACCACTCAGCGATTCGCCGGACCTGTTCCTGCGCACTTCGGCCCAAACTTATGAAATCTGCCGGGGCGTAAACAGCCCTTCCTGTAAGATCCTGTATGATATTTACCACATGCAGAAGAATGAAGGGAATCTTATTAAAAATATGGAGCTTACCTGGAGTGAGATTGCTTATATCCAGATTGGCGATAATCCTGGAAGGCAGGAGCCCACAACAGGCGAGATCAATTATAAGAATGTATTTAAATGGCTTAATAAAAAAGGATATAAAGGCATTTTGGGAATGGAGCATGGTGTTTCGCAACCGGGAAAGGCAGGCGAAGAGCGGCTGATTGCGGCATACAGAGAGAGCGATGCGTTTATGTAGTATTTTTTCTGTTGAGTAGAACAATTTTAAGGCGGGGACTGTATTTCAGTTCCCGTTTTTTTATTTTACCGGCTCTCTTAAGATCGTTTTCAGTTTTTCCGGTTTTGTTTTTCTAAAATCGGATAAATAGATCTCATGATGCACCCCGTTCCGGGAGAGATTTCGCTCATTCAAAAAAGCGCTGATCTTCTCCAGCGATTCCGGTTCTGCGGCAAAAGGCCCCTTGTGCAGCAGCTGCACACAAAGACCTTCCTCCATATTGAATAGTTCGACAAACTGAACATCGAAGAGCTGTTTTTTTAAAAGCACCGCAGTCTGGCTTTCCTGTACGTCCTTTTTGGTGATAAAGTCGGGTAGCCGGATCAGGAGCCGGTACTCCCATTCACTCCGGGGCACGAGCTGTGATGCTTCCGCCGCCGATTGCACCGGGAACCGGCTTTCGTTAAACCACCAGAGCCCTTCCAGTTTTGAAACTACAAAATCCCGGTTGCGGGCCTTGCCGGCAAACTTGAGCGTATATGCAGTGCTGTACAAGGCTTCAATATGTTTTTTAAATTGCCCGCCGGATGGATCGCCCTTGCCGGTAATGGACAGGAACTGCGCGGCTTCGATGGTTACCAGCGCGGGTTCCGGCTTTGCGGTGTAATAGTGCCGGTATTGCTTTGTAAGATCCGGTTTCTCCATGATTCATGTTTTAGTGATACAAAGAAAATACCGGGTCGTGACAGCTATATGTCAGCAGAAATAAAGGCAATTAAAAAAGGCCCCGCCCATTTTAAACGGGACGTGACCTTTTGCGTTGTTATACGAGAATGATGTGTTTAAATAAACCGTTGCGTCATGGCACTTTGCGTGAAATAAGGTCCGTTTATTCTTTGTTTTTTGAAAGACCTACCCGG
This sequence comes from Niabella hirudinis, assembly GCF_051201075.1. Classification (NCBI taxonomy): domain Bacteria; kingdom Pseudomonadati; phylum Bacteroidota; class Chitinophagia; order Chitinophagales; family Chitinophagaceae; genus Niabella; species Niabella hirudinis. The sequence continues at coordinate 387,059 of NZ_JBPEHJ010000002.1, read as the reverse complement.
TACAGTACAAAGGCCATGGTGGCAAAGGCCAGTGTGCCCAATATATAATAACCGCCGTCTCCGAGTGCGGAGCTGAGTCCATGTTCTGCATTTACCGCTTTTAAGGCGGCAGCGGGTCCATCAAAGCCGGAAAGAATGGCGATGACCACCCCGGCCACCGCACCACCGGCTACAAGGCCGGTAGCAAAAAGATTGCCGCGTCCTAATTCCTCTTCTTCGGGATTTGCTGCTTTCCCGGCTTTCCTATCCACGGCCCCGCGGATCAATCCGCCGATGAAAATGGGCAATGTGGTAGATAACGGCAGGTAGGCTCCTACGGCAAAGCTTAGTGATTTTACACCGCAAAGCTCCAGTACAATGGAAATAAACACCCCTACCAATACAAATTGCCAGTCGAGGTTAAAGGAAAGAATCCCTCTCGCCAGTGTGGCCATCAGCGTACCCTGTGGAGCAGGATAGTACTCAGAACCGATCGCATGTTGCGTTACACCCTTTGCTACCATATCTGCAGTTGGTTTGTCGAGGAAGTTCACGGTAAGACCAATGACGATCGAAGACACGATCACTCCCACAAACAAAGCCAGCTGCTGGTATTTGGGTGTGGCACCCACAATATAGCCGGTCTTCAGATCCTGTGATGTAGCACCGGCATTGGCGGCGGCAATACAGATCAGTCCGCCTACTACCAGGGCCATGGGTTCATAGGCTTTTCCGCTCCAGCCTACGGCAATAAAGATGAGGCAGGTACCCATCAGGGTGGCGATGGTCATACCGCTGATAGGGTTATTTGAAGATCCGATAAGGCCCACAATACGGGATGACACCGTTACAAAAAAGGCGCCGAAGATCACCACCAGGATACCGATCAGCAGTTTTTGCAGAATGGTATTACCGGGTATCTGGGGCAGGAGGGCTATCAGGATTACGAGTCCAAGGCTTCCCAAAGCAACCACTTTCATGCTCAGGTCGCGTTCGGTTCTTTTAACTGAAGTTACAGCGGCGGCGCCGCCTTTTATAGATCCAAGGCTTCCTTTAAAAGAGGAAATAATCGTTGGAATGGTTTTGATGAGTGTGATAAATCCCCCGGCTGCCACTGCACCGGCGCCAATTTGCCGGATATACGCATAGTAAATGGCCGATGAAAAATCTTCAAAAGTTTTGGCCACGGGGTCCCATCCGCCCTTGCCACCCGCTGTGCCGATATCGGCCAGGTACCCCAGCTTTACCAGCTGGCTTGCAATAAGGTCGGGGGCTACCACGGAAGATAACAATGGGATGAGCACCAGCCAGGCCAGCACGCCTCCTGCCACCAGCACCCCTGCAATCCGGGGGCCGATGATATAACCGACACCCAGGTACTCCGGGGTAATTTCCCCGCTGACTTTGGCAGATGGGAAAAATTTATTAGTCTGTTTGGTTACAAACGTAGGCGTTTCCGCAATTACATGAATGATCTTTTGTAATACCGCATACACAAAGGCAAAGCCGAGCCCCCAGAAAGCGGTCTTTGCAAAATTGCCCCCTTTTTCACCGGCCTTCAATACATCGGCGCAGGCCGTGCCTTCGGGGTAGGGCAGGGTTTTATGTTCGTTTACGATCAGCGACTTCCGGAGCGGGATCATCATCAGCGTACCCAGTATGCCACCTATAATGGCCAGGGTAAGGATCGTCATATAGTTAAAAAAATGGGCTCCGCTTCCATCGCTCAAAAACAGAAAGCCGGGGAGGGTAAACACGACTCCCGCAGCAATACTTTCACCAGCAGAGCCGGTGGTTTGTATGATGTTGTTTTCGAGGATAGTGGTCTTTAAAAATTTACGCCCCAGCGTGATGGCAATGACCGCAATGGGAATGGAGGCCGATACGGTAAGCCCGGCCTTTAATGCCAGGTAAACGGTGGCCGCACCAAAAATGATTCCGAAGGCAGCGCCTGTGAGCACCGACTTTAGTGTAAACTCCGCCATGCGCGTGTCATCCGGCACAAAGGGCTTAAATGAAGATTTTGTTTCTTGCATAGATATACTTAAAAAAATGATTGCGGATCTGTTCCTGTTGCTTTTGCAGCGGTGTTTGTTTTTATACCACCCCTTTTTCCTTCATCACGCGGTTCAGCCATTTTAAAATGGCGAAGAGGAACAATGCCGCACCAAAAAGCAATACGAAATTCAACCAAAAATAGCTTTCTTTATTGGTATACTCATCCCATTTGCTGGAAAGAATACCGCTGAGCTTATTGCCGATGGAGATGGCCAGAAACCATCCGCCCATCATGAGAGAAGTTATACGCACCGGGCTTAATTTAGATACCAGCGACAATCCCATCGGGCTCAAAAACAGTTCTCCGATCGTAATGATACCATAGCTACCCACCAGCCACCAGATGCTTACTTTTTCGGCGCCATTGTTGCCGGCTTTTACGGCAAAGATCATTACCAATACCGAGATGGCCGAAACCAACAGGCCCAGCGCTATTTTGGAAGGGGTGGAGGGCTCTTTTCCTTTCCGGCGAAGCCAGGTAAAAAAGGCTACCAGCAAGGGGGTAAGTACGATGACCCAGAATGGGTTGATGGACTGTGAGAGGGAAGGGGCCCAGGCCTTCACCTGGTCGCCCTCTTCAAGCGGGGTTTCCGCCATATTCATGTTTTTAAAATAAGCCGGATAATCCAGTCCTTTTACATCCTTCCCGTTCTCTTTTATTTTTCGGAACTGATTGTCGAGCAGGGTAACCGAATCCTTTTTATAGGGTATGGTTTCGGTAAGCTTCAACGAACTCAGGATTTTGCCCTGGGTGCCTTCCACATGCCGCTCTGTATACCGGCTGGCCCAGGTATTGAGTGCAGAACCATTCTGTTTGAAGATGGCCCAGAATAAGACGACTACAGCAAAGATCGAAAGCAGCGCCGCCATCGGACGCCGTTCTTCTTTCGGGCTCCGGAGCAGGAGAGCAACAAAGAAGACAGCAACAGGGAAGCAGGCAAAGATGAATGCATCCGTGCTGCTGCTGTCAAAAATAGCCCCATCGGCGCCCTTTATCAGGTAACCGATCGCTCCAAAAACCAGGGCAGGCAGCACCACCAGTCCGAATATTCTGGTCATAGACATATCGCCTTCTTTCAGGGGCTTCCGGGTATCGAATGCTTTATAGTGCCGCCTGCCGGTCACGAAGATGATCACGCCGAGGAACATGCCCACACCGGCGGCAATAAAGGCGGCGCCCCATCCGATGGTGGTATACAATGCAGCCCCGAAAAAATTACAGATAAAGGCGCCGATATTGATCCCCATATAAAAAATATTGTATCCTTCATCCTTTTTATCCTGGTATTGGGGGGTGGAATATACATTGCCCAGCAGGGTGGAGATATTTGGTTTGAAGAACCCGTTGCCGATAATGATCAATGTCATGGCCAGGTACAACATGGGTACGGAGCGTACGCTCATCAGGCAATAGCCCACACCCATCAGCAGTCCGCCAATGATGATGGCATTGCCGTAACCCATTTTACGGTCGGCCAGTAATCCTCCCAGAAAAGGGGTAAAATAGATCAGCGCAATAAAGGTACCATAAAGGGAGGCGGATTCTTTTTCATCCATGCCAAAGCCACCAGCGGCGTCTTTCAGATAAAACGTAAAAATACCCAATAACAGATAGAAGCCAAAGCGCTCCCACATCTCACTAAAAAATAAAAAAGGCAACGCCCGGGGATGTCTTTTCCACATGACCAATTTGTTTCAGGGGCGAAAGATAACAAATGATCGTTTATAAAATGAAAAAAACACGCAGCAAAGGACTGCGTGTCTTCAAGACGGGGTATTCAATGGCGGGTCAGACGGAACCCGTCCGTTCTTTTACGATCGCATTTAATGATTTGATCCGGGCAAAAATCCAGATACCACCGATGAAGGCAGCAACTGCGATGATCAGGAAGAAAATCTTCTTATCAGAAAAATGATCCCACTGGCTGGCCATTACACCGGCCACTTTTCCGCCCAGCGAGGTTGAAAGGAACCAGCCGCCCATCATCAGCGCGGTAAGCCGGGGAGGAGAGAGTTTGGATACAAAGGACAGGCCGATGGGGCTCAATAAGATCTCACTGATAGTAAATACAAAATAGGTAATAAATAGCCAGTAGGCTGCCGTTTTATGGGTGTAAACCGAGGGTACAGACATTACCGCAAATACCATGGCCAGGGCCGAAAGCCCTGAAATGAACAGGGCCAGGCCAAATTTTGCCGAAGTGCCGGGCTCCTTACGCCGCTTGCGGAGCCACACCAGTAATCCAACCAATATTGGAGTCAGCACCACAATAAAGAACGGGTTGATCGATTGGAACAATTCGGTATTGGCAAGGTGTTCGGTTTTACCCTGTGGCCATTCGGACGGGGGTACATTATTATAATAGGGATCCGGTCCCTGCATCTGTACGATCCTTGTGGCAGAATCTACCAGGTTGCCGTTGGCGAGTAACAGGTCCTTGCCTTTTACGGCCTGGATCGCCGAACTGGTATCCGTTACTGGAATTAAACGGGCATCCACTTTATCTGTTTGGCGCAGGCTATCCGTTACCTTTTCAAGAAAACCCAGTTTTCCGGCGATTTGTTCTGTAGCGCCGCTTACTTTACGGTCGGTATAGGTTTGTGCCCAGATGGTAAGACCGGTGGAGTTCTGATTATAGATGGTCCAGAAAATAATGGAGATGGCAAAGATAAACAGCAAAGCCCCGATCGACCGCTTATCGGATCCTGCTGCTTTGCGCCAGATATTTATATAAAAGAGGATTACGGGCACACAGGCAAACATAAAGGCATCGTTGGTATCAGAACCAAACAGGTTCCCGGGAATGATCCAGCCAATGATCGCTGCTATGATTGCGGGTAAAAATACATAAAGCATGATCCTGGACATGGGCATGTCTTCTTTTTGCAGGGGTTTTTTGATATCGCCCTCTCTTACATGCTTTAATTGTGTGGCCAGCCAGATCAATCCCAGTATCAATCCTACCCCTGCGGCTGCAAAAGCATAACCCCAGCCATAAGTATTGCGTAAATAAGCCGCCGCAAAATTGCAGAAAAGGGCGCCGATGTTCACGCCCATATAGAAAATATTGTACGCATTATCCTTTAAAGGCTTCAGTTCCTCCCGGTTATAAATATTACCAAGGATCGTGGAAATATTGGGTTTAAAGAAGCCGTTGCCGATACAGATCAGCCCCAGTGAAACAAACATGGCCGTATCGCCGGGTATTGCCAGCCCGATATAGCCGGCTGCCAGCAGGATGCCCCCTAAAAAAATAGACCGGATGTAACCAAGATACCGGTCGGCCAGCAGACCTCCTATAAAGGGGGTCAAATACACCAAAGCAATAAAGGTACCCACAATATCGGCGCCTGTTTTATTATCAAATCCCTTTCCACCTGTTTTATTATCGGTAAGATAAAGGAACAAAATTCCAACCATCAAATAGTATCCGAAACGTTCCCACATTTCGGTAATAAACAACACAAACAGCGAGCGGTGATGTTTTGCTTTGGCAGGTACTTGAGTCATATATTCTATTTAAAAATTACCGGCCAAAGTACAGAAAAATCCGGAATCACCTTTTTTTTTCATTTTATAGCTATCTTGCCGTCCTTAATATTGATCAAAAGCAAAAAAATGAAAATACTGGTCTTAGGAAGCGGCGGGCGGGAACATGCTTTAGCCTGGAATATGCAGCAGCGGGGCAATCATGAATTGTTTATTGCTCCGGGAAATCCGGGAACGGCGGTGCTGGGAACCAATGTGAACCTGGGGATCAATGATTTTGCGGAGATTGGTATATTTTGCCGGGAAAAAGATATTGAAATGGTGGTGGTAGGTCCGGAAGAACCCCTGGTGAAAGGGATCCGGGATTTTTTCCTGGAGGATGAAGCACTGAAAACCATACCGCTGATCGGACCATCGCAGTTTGGCGCGCAGCTGGAAGGCAGCAAGGCTTTTGCAAAGGCATTTATGGAACGGCACCAGATTCCCACGGCTGCTTATAGAGAGTTTACCGAAGCAAATTTTGAAGAAGGCGTCCGGTACCTGCAGGTGCATGCATTGCCGGTGGTTTTAAAAGCCGATGGATTGGCGGCGGGCAAAGGAGTGGTGATCTGTCAGACCAATGAGCAAGCCGTGGCGGAGTTTGAAGCGATGATCCAGGAGGCAAAATTTGGTGAGGCCAGCCGTAAAGTGGTGGTGGAGGAATTTTTATCAGGGATAGAAATGAGTGTGTTTTTGGTTACGGACGGAAAGGAATACGTAATGCTGCCGCAGGCAAAAGATTATAAACGTATTGGTGAGAAAGATTCCGGTTTGAATACGGGCGGTATGGGGGCGGTAAGCCCGGTGCCTTTTGCGGATATGGCTTTTATGCAAAAAGTAACGGACCGGGTCATTAAACCTACCATTGATGGACTGGCGGAAGAAAAGATCGATTATACCGGTTTTGTATTTATAGGATTGATCAAAGTTGGCGATGACCCTTTTGTGATCGAATACAATTGCCGCATGGGCGATCCCGAAACTGAAGTAGTGATGCCCCGGTTGAAAAATGATATTGCCGCCGTATGTAAAGCAGCTGCGGAACACCGGCTGGCCGAAATTACGATCGAGGAAGATCCGCGTACCGCGGTAACCGTAATGGCGGTGAGCGGGGGCTATCCGGGCGACTATGATAAAGGATTTAAAATAACCGGACTGGAGCAACCATTGAGCGATGCCATCCTGTTTCAGGCGGGAACAAGGGAGGTAGATGGGCAGGTGGTAACCAGCGGCGGACGGGTGCTTTGTGCAACAGCATTTGGCGCCACGGTTACGGAAGCCGTTAGCCGGTCAAAATCCATTCTTGATCAGGTGCATTTTGATGGTATGTACTATCGAAGAGATATTGGGTATGAGTTTATGTAATGCAGTAGAGACGAGGGATACGGAGAATTTTGACGTAAATTAGAAAATATTACAACCATGAAAATTTAAAATATGATTTTAAATTTTCATGGTTTATATTTTGGGTAATTCCTGCTCCAGGAAATGTTTTAAACCGCAGTGAATGCTGTTCTCCTTGCCAGGATAGGCCTCTCCATAAGGCGCAATAATAAAACTTTTTGCGGGGTTTAGTGTATCAATGCTTTCATAAAAACCGCGTGAGGGCTGTGCGCTGGCACTTACTTTGATTTCGATAGCTGCGTGTGGCTTGTTTTTTTTCACCAGTAGCAGATCCAGCTCGGCCCCATTATGTGTACGATAAAAAAACGGGGTAAGAGCTGGCGGAAGCAGTTGTATGATTTGTTCAATAACATATCCTTCCCAGGAAGTGCCAATCAATAGATTCCCTCTGAGTTCATCCATGGTATTGATTTGTGCCAGCCGGTGCAGGAGCCCGCTGTCACGGATATACACTTTGGGAGATTTTACCAGCCGTTTATTTACGTTGGCGAACCAGGGCTGCAATTTTCTTACAAGATAAGCACCTTCCAGGTAATCAAGATAGCGATTGATCGTGGGATTGGTTACCCCCAATGCACGGGCAAAGCTTTCCGCATTCAATATCCCCCCGTTATTGTATGCCAGCATTTGCCAAAAATTACGTACCAGCGTTGTACTTAGCGTAACATGAAAAAATTGATTCAGGTCGCGTTCTATATAGCTTTTTATAAAGTGATCCAGCCAGCTGCGGGATTGGACCTCGGTTTTGGCCGTTAAAGCACCCGGAAAGCCGCCCCGGAACCAATGACGCTGCAAGGAGATGCTGGCAGGCAGTTCCGAAAACCCGATGGGTGGTAATTCCGTATAGGCAATGCGGCCGGCCAGCGATTCTGATACACCCTTAATTAAGGCTGGAGAGGCAGATCCGGTGAGCAGGTAACGACCGGCTTTTCGTTTTTCATCGATAAGCGGCCGCAGGATGCTAAAGAGTGCCGGCAGGTACTGAATTTCATCCAGCACTACCAGTTTTTTGTTATGGAACCGGAGATAGGTTTCTGCATCGCTCAACTTTAATTGGTCAGAAGGTTTTTCTATATCCAGGTAGATGCATTCCTTACCGGTATGCCGGGCAATCAGTTTGGCTAGTGTGGTTTTGCCTACCTGCCGGGGTCCTAAGATGGCTACAGCAGGAAACTGTTTGAGCAATCTTCTGATTTCTCCCCCCAGTTTTCTTTGAATCATATCACAAATATAACCATGAAAATCTAAAATTGTATTTTAAATTTTCATGGTTATTTATTTTATATAAATCCTGCTGTAAACGCCGTTTCAACTAAAAAGCAGTACTGCTGAAGCGGCGAATGCTTTGCCAGGTGGCATAGAGTGCTGCGGTCAGGAAAGCGGTTGACGGCTCAAAAGGACTCCCGGAGCAAATCCGTTTTGGCGGAATGTATTACCGCCCTGATGCCGGGGATGAGTTTATATAGGACCTGCAGGATTTTTGCTAAATTCATGGCATGAAAAACGGTAAGATTAATTGTTTAATGAACCTGTGGCTGCTGCTGTTACTGCTGGTCTTTGTAAAAAGCAGCAGCTCCCAGGAACTGACGGATAAGGCAGCCCTATTAAAGGATGTCGGTACATTTTATTTGTACGCAGATACTGTTCCCGCAATTGTAACTTACCCGATAGGATATGATGCCCAGGTGGTTGCTTCAGGAAATATAGCTCAAGGCACAGATCCTCCCCTATACGCGCCGGTGATCATCACCGGCAGACTGGGAAAGGGAAAGATACTGGTTATTGGTAATGCCCATTTTCTTAGTAAAACGGTTGTAACCCGGCCGGATGTTCATCAATTCTGGAAGAATGTATTTCATTGGGCGCCTGGCCGGAGCATAGCCATTGGCTTTAGCGGAGAAAAACGGGAAGAATTAAACCGGATTGCCGGGCAGCAGCATTTGATCATCCGGCATATAACGGGAAACCGCATTCCTTCCGGAGCGAGAACCTTGTTCTTAAACGATATGCCGGAGACCCCGGGCGGTCTGGAAAAGATCAGTGATTTTGTAAAGAATGGGGGTACCCTGGTTTATCTTTCCTCGGCATGGGAGGCCCTTAAAAAAAGTGGTTATCATTTGGACAGCATTCCCGGCAACCGGTTACTGACAAGGGCGGGCCTGTTTCATTTTGGGGATATTGTTTCAGGCGCTCCCGAAGATACCCTGTATACCGGCCCGATACCGGATTACCTGAAACTGCAGAAGATCCTTCCGAATATCCGCAATTATCAGTACATCCCCTTGTTTTACGATAAAGGAACCGGCAGGATACCACTGAACATACTGAAACTTATTTACTGCTGGCGCGATTCAAGTGCCACAATCCGGAAGGACCTGGTACAATCCGTTTCGGGCCATGAGTTCGATAGTATCGGTTTTCCTGGCTTGAAACAGCCGTTATATACAGCCTATTGGCCCGATGTTTTTCGCCTTTTTCTACGGGTGGCAGATGATGAACGCAAGGCCGGGTTGGATCCGCACCACAGATCTGCGAATAACAAGGAGTTCCCGGGGATTGTTCCCAACCATGTGCCCCGGGTTACAGAGCGCATTGAAATAGTCTACTCCAACCGGTGGAGCGGATTGCCGGAGCCCGATACCAGTTTTAAACGATGGCACAGTACAGGATTGTATGTGGCACCGGGAGATCTTGTTACAGTGGTGCTGGACCGGCCGGGGGATACATCACGGCATATCGAAGCCCGGATCGGGATACATGAAGATGATGTTACCAATGCGGAAACCTATTTACGGAACCCGTTTGACCTGGTTAAAAGCTTCAATCTGGATAGGGATACAGTGCGTATTCACTCGCTGTACGGAGGGCTGCTGTATTTTAATATACCGGCAACAGACAGCGCCAATTCCTTTAAAGCAACCGTTACAGGAGCGGTGCATGCTCCTTATTTTCAATTGGGAAAGACCTCCAATAAGGAATGGATGACGCGGGTAAAAAATTATGAAGCGCCTTGGACGGAGCTGGCAAGTAATAAGATCATCCTCACTGTTCCCTCAGACAGCATTCGGAATCTTGAAGACCCGGAAAAGCTAATGCGATTCTGGGATGCGGTCATGGATGCTAATGCCGACCTGGCGCAGATTCCGAGGGAGCGCCGGCATCCGGAGCGGATTATCATTGACAACAACGTGGCGTACGGGTATATGTATACAACTGCATCAAAAATTGTAGCGCCCAACGACGGAAGTCTCTCCATGCTTTTGAATGAACGCTATCTGCGGGATTCCGGGTCTTGGGGGCATTTTCATGAAATCGGCCACCGGCACCAGTTCTTCGGGATCGATTTTGATGAGCTGGGAGAAGTGACCGTGAATTTGTATACACTTTACGCTTACAGAACGGTGCTAGGAAAAGACATCTATCAGTCCCGGGAAGGTGCCACAAGAGACAGTATTCGTAAACTGATAAGGAATTATATTCACAATCCCGATTATTCAAGATGGAGGAATGATCCGTTCCTGCAGCTTTATACCTTGTTTTATCCCATTATTGATGCCTATGGCTGGGATGCCATAAAACAGATGAACCGATCCGCCAGAAAGATCTATGAAGAAAAATACAAGGGCATCAATATAAGCTTTAAACGGGCTGCAGATAACAATGAAAGAAGAAATGCGTATTTCGTTTTGTTGTCAAAAGCTATCGGAAAAAATTTAAGCAGTTACTTTGACAAATTGAAAATACCGGTTTCTGATGATGCAAAGAAACAGGTTGCCAGCCTTCCCGTGTGGATGCCGGATCTGTTTAAATAGTACCGGGCAGCGGGCTACATATCCATAAAAAACTGCACCCAGGGCGAGGTAAGCCCAAAACCTTTAAGCAGCTTGGAGGAGGTGGCATTAAATTCCTTGTTATTAACGACCGTGTTTTTTCCTGGTTGGGGAAGTTTCCATTTATCAAAACTTGTATCAAAACCAGTAACGCTGGTGGCGAAAATAGAGATATGCTGATGGGGAATTGCTATGCCCAGGATCATACCGGGCAATCCATTATACGCTTCGGGCCCCCCTTTCATAAGAAGCTCATCTGTATAAAACGCCACCACATAAATAGAATCAAAAAATAACGCATTGGCCCGGTGGCACTGGTACCCCGCTATTTCCCGGGTTTCATCGGTTAACTTCCACCGGATCTTTTTTATGGAATCTTTGATAAGGAAGTTTTTATCAAAAATGACCTTTTCTGAAACAGACTCGCCCGATTGAAAATTGCTGTACACCGTATTTTTATAAGCTGCAGGGATCTGGAATGTTTGAGAGAACCCAATGTTCTTATTAACCGGTTCATACAGGCTATGATCCTTGTCAAACCATAGCTGAAAACTGTCTGTCCAGAACTGGGGTGAGTTCTGCCGGTATTTTTGCATAAAACCGGCTAACTGATCTTCGGGTACCTGTTTGGTTTCCTCCAGGAAAATTTTCATTGTAGCAAATGTGTTTACCTTACGCTCAAAAGTGATTTTGCCACTTTCCATAAACGCAGCGTGCTGTGCATAAATGGTTACAGCGCAACATGCTATTGTAACCAGCAGGAATATTTTTTTCATCTTTTATTGCTTTAGGTTATTGAATTTGGTGAAGCTCCAGGTAGCGCCGATCATAAAGAAACGACGGATGGTAGTATACCTGTTTTCCGTAAACAGGGTATTGTTCGCAGTTCTGGAGTATCCATTGTTTTGATTTAAAATGTCGTTACAGGAAACTTTAATGGTGAGCTGATCATTTTTTAGCATATTGTACCCAAGCCAGGCGTTCCAGATAAACCGGTTAAAGTTTTGGCCGAAGGTCTGGGTCTTTTGTTGCCAGAAATAGTTCCCGTCTGTATGAAGCTCCAGCTTTTTGAGAAAATAAACAGCAGCCGATGGATACAGGTTGTAAGAGAAATAGTTGTTCCTGATCTCAGGCTGAAGGGATGACCTGTTGAGGGTGTAGCCACCAGTTGCATATAAACCTACTCCATATTTTTTTGTCTTTTCTTTCCCTGAGTATAAGGAAAGCGAATAGGTGGAATAGTTGAGTTTGTTTAAGGCACTGTTCATTTTGCTGTACATGGTGCCTCCGTTGGTAGTGAGGCCCCAATTGAAGTTCCACCCTTTGATCTGCCGGCCATAATAAATATTGGCAGAATAGCTGCGGTTATTTTTTTCGGTTAAATTTTCATATTGATAGGTATAGGCGCCCGATGATAGATCGAGTACCGAGGCAATAATGATGGGACGGCTGGTGATGCCGGCATTTACATTGGCGCCCATATAAGTTTGCCCCATGTTTTTTAACTGGTAATAATTGGAATTAATGGAATGGGTAAAACTGCTGTTTAGATCCGTATTTGGCAAATAGGTGACCAGCTGGCTGTTGTTGTAGCGATAAGGAAGCAGTTGCGTTTTGTCAGGGTTGGTATTGTTTCCGGTATATTCAAAATAATAGCCTTTCAGCTGGTTGGGGTTGTAACGCAGGCTGGCCGTTGGGTTCCAGTTTACAAAGTTTCGTTTTAGTGCTACGGGCTGATAAAAGTTATCAATGTCTAAATTGGTAAAACGAATATTATTATTTGCCTTAATGATAAGCTTACGATGTGTGTAGTTTATGCCCGCACCGGCCTGATTGCTCCATTCTATCGAATTTAATTTTGTGCTGAATAGTGAGTCCACCTTTGTTTGCCCCGCTCCGGTTGCCAGGTTGTACGACCTTCTGTCTTCGTCACTTTCGTTATTTCCGAGTTTATAGTTAAACAGGAGTGACAGTTTTGGGGACAGCGGTTCTGTGTAATTGATCGTCAGATTGTTGCCGCGCCAGCTGTTGTTCATCTGGCGGTGCAGATTCAACCCCCCACTGCTATCCTGAACATTGCTGGTATTGTAAAACCGGGTTTCGGAGCGGCTAAAGCCATCGGCCTGGTCATCACTAAAACTATTGTTGAAGTAAAAGGAAAGGGTTCGTCCATATTTTTTTAACTTCTTTTCCCAGGAGAGGTTGATATTGGATGATTTTATGTTGTAATCGCTATTGGCAGCACTTTCTGTAGCATTGATGCGGCTATTGTCTGCCCGTCTGCTTTCTGATGATGCGGACGATGCATTTTTTGAATCGCCTGTGTAACCGTCTGCATAAACGGTAACGGTGGAGGTGGTATCAAATTTATGAATGTATTTGGCATTAGCCCGGTGGTTTTCATTGCTGCTCTGGAAATGGCTGTTGGATTCGCTCCGGATGAAGCCGGAGGGGAGGTTGTTTTGTGAAATGGTGGACTCATCGCCTTCCACATTCATAAAATTGTATTTATAGTTTCCGTTAACCGACTCTTTATCCTGGTTCCATTTTTTATCATAGTGTGCCCCCCCGGATAAGGCCCTGGGAAGGCCCTTGCCATCATAGTTGCTACTGCTTCTGTCATCGTCACCGAGCTTTTGCTTGTCTGCAGAACCCAGGCCAACGCGGCCAATATCACTGGTGGTCCCGTAAACGGACATTTTTCTTTTGCCTTTGAAGGCGTTTACCATTCCCTGTACATTATAATGCTGGTCTGTACCTCCGCCCGCCTCTATCTTGCCGAAAATACCGTGGTTCTTATCTTCTTTTATTTTCAGGTTAATGGTTTTGTCCTTGATGCCGTCATCGATACCGGTAAAGGCGGCGGCGTCTGATTTTTTATCGTATACCTGCACTTTGTCGATCATATCGGCCCTCAGGTTCCGGGTAACGAGCGTGGGGTCATCTCCAAAAAATTCCTCACCGTCTACCAGTACTTTCTTTACTTTCTGCCCCTGGGCAGTGATATTACCGTATTGGTCTACCTGTAGCCCCGGTAATTGTTTTAAAAGATCTTCAACAGTAGCATTGGGCTGCACCTTAAAGCTGTCTGCCGTATATTCGGTAGTGTCTCCCTTTATTTTTATAGCACTGGCCCTGGATTTTACCAGTACTTCCTGGAGCAGTTTTTCCTTAAGGATCATGTTGACCCGGTCCATGCTAAACAGGTTGTTCTTTGCATTTTGCATCGAAACCCGGTGTGCATAATTGGCGTATTTGGGATAACTAAAGAATAATACATATTGGGCAGTGTCGTTCATGTTCTGAAAACTGAAGCGGCCCTCCTTATCGGCCCTGGTGTCGGCCACAATAAAGGAGTCTTTGGCCTGGAGCAATACAATAGAAGCGTTGCTAAGCCGTACATTAGCACTACTGTCCATTACAATGCCGGTGATGGTGGTCTTTTGGCCATAGGCGCCATTCATAAGGAAAAGGGTCAGCAGTACAGATCCCAGGTATTTTTTAAGCATTTGACGGTCAATTTAATTTAAGCTATCTTATAGGTCGTATAAGGTTTAAAAAAGTTACAGTAAATTCAGTTTTTTTTCAGCTTGCTTCTTTTGCATATTCAAGAATGTCGCCCGGCTGGCAATCCAGCGCCTTGCAAATGGCCTCCAGGGTTTCGATACGGATGGCTTTGGCCTTTCCGTTTTTCAATATTGAAAGATTCGACAGGGTGATGCCTACTTTTTCACTCAATTCATTGAGGGACATTTTGCGCCGTGCCATCATGACGTCTAAATTGATAATTATCGGCATTATTATGCGATTGTATTGTTGATGATAAAACGGTGGGTATCAATGCTAAATAGTCAATTGCTGTTCTTCCTTCAACTGTACACCACGGGCGTATACAAAGGCGATCACAAAGATGATCAGACCGGTGATGAGATCATCGCCAAAATCTATTTCGGGCCGGAAACGCATAGCCGGAAATTCCTGATTGAGAAACGTGCGCATTACAAAATAATCAATAAGGCCAAGCAGATCACTGCCTATATATAGAAATGCAAGAAACCGGAGATAACGGGTGATTTTTGCATGAAAGGGGCTGGTATTGTTGATCGTATCCAGGACGCGCAACAGCAGCCAGAGTACGGAAAGGCTGATTAAAAAAAACAGGACCCTGGTGAAAATGAGATAGTAGCCTGCGGGAGTGTTAGGGTTGGGCTGAAAAAGATAGCTGCTCGCTTGTCGATAGCTGCCTGTTTGTTGTTGGTTGATGATTTCCTTGCTCGCTACCGATGAATTGAACGAACGCACTGCTATCGCATTTGAGGGGTTGATCTCTTTATTAATATTGACTCCGGATAGTTTCATAACGGACATGATAATATAAAGGACAATAAACAGTGATAGCAGATAAAAGCTGATATGGACGATGATCCTTAAAATCTTAATAGCTGATTGTAACTTCATTTTTAGCAATTTTAGTTTGTTGATGTTATACCGTAAGATCATTTTCCCGCTGCAGTTTATAGCCCTTGTTAAACGCCTTGTATAGCAAAAAGCAAATGAGCGGAATTCCAAAATATTTGATCTGGTCGTAAAATAATTCTGTCTTAAATACTACGTATTCATTAAAATAGTTATGGAAAATGAATTTGTAGAAATAATTAAGTGCCAGGAAAGAAAGCGGCACGAAGAAGGAAACGAATGCCATCATTTTTAGTCTGCGAATGTTTTTTTCTGTGAAGACCACGCCCCTTGCAACCGATAAAAGAAACTTTATGACACCTTCAATTACAAACAGGTAGGTCAGGGATATATATATTACAGCAAAAATGATAAATGAAATCCTGATTGCTTTGTACTGAGACCCGTTAACCGGAATGAGTATCTGTTTATGTTTTGGGTCATATTTGAATGAGACTTCCCTGCTTTTCCGGGTGCCCTGCTTGTTTTGCGAATAATCGAATGCATTGACGTATGCCTGTTTGTTGCTAACGTAGTACATCACTGTGCCATGCCTGCTATCTGCATCGGCCAGGTCCCAATAGGGAAGCGCAAAAAAATGATCCTCATCTTTGTTGATGTTTTCATATCCCCTGGAACCGATGATCTCTGCATCGGTGTAAAAGGATCCCCTGACTGCCTGACCAAAAGGAGTTCCCATGTCTCTGTGGAACTTACCGTTTCTTAATTCAGCAGCACGGTCAAGACTGTCTTGTTGCTGCCGACACCGGTCGCAACTTGTTGGTGTCGCCTGAACGGGAACCCTATTGGAACGCTCCGATATTGCAGTATCTGATATTGCAGATTTTCCAGCGGTATGGCTGATGAGTCCGGCGGGAACGAGCATATACAATGCTGCGGAGCTGATTATAACTACTAATAAGATATTGATTATAGCATCGGTCGTCATTTTTTTCATCGCCAGAAGTTTAAGCAAAACTATCTTCTGTTTATCATATTTCAAAATAAATTTATTGATTTACAATAAATTTATTTTGTTTATCGAAAAAGTGAAAATGCAAAAGCTTTGTATTCAATATATTGTTGAATTGGAACTACTGTTTAAAAATGGCGGCGCGGATGGCATATTGATGCGAAGCTTGATTACTATAGACTGCAGCAGCTACTGATCGATGACCCCCAGTTTTTTCATCAGGTAGGATGCGCTGAGCTTGGTGCAAACGCCGTCCTTTAATTTATAATCAAAGATCAGTTCATCATTGACGATCTCGGATTCAAAGGCCTTATTTGAAATATAATCCGGGTAATCCTGTATCAGATCCGCCACTACCACATCATGCGTGGCAATGATGCCGAATGTATCAAAGCCCACCATTTTTTGGATTAAGCCAATCGTTCCGTTTCGCTTATCATTACTGTTGGTACCCCGGAGGATCTCATCCAGGATCACAAAAGTGTTGTTCCCTTTTTGGAGGTGTTGTACAATGGTCTGAAGGCGTTTTAATTCTGCATAGAAGAATGATTCACTTTCCTGGAGGGAATCCGTAATCCGCATGCTTACATATACATCAAACGGGAAAAACACGAAACGGGATGCAGTTACCGGGGCGCCGGAACGGGCCAGCACAAGATTCATACCCACGGTGCGCAAAAAAGTGCTCTTGCCGCTCATGTTGGAGCCGGTAAGGATAACAAATTTCTGCTGCTGGAAGCTTACGTCATTGCAGATCCTTTTTCCGGGGCGGATGAGGGGGTGACCGAGGTCTGTAGCTGACAGGGTGGGCTTTGCACTTATTTCAGGGAAACAGTTGCCGGGGTTGTTGAACGAAAAATTGCCCAGGCTGCTCAATGCTTCGAACTGCCCGATCACCTCAAGCCAACCGGCAATATGTGCTCCGTGCTTTTTTTTCCATATACCCAGCCGGTAAAGGATGTGTACATGAAACAGCAATAACCCGTTCAGCAGGATACTTACAACCAGGTTTACAATGGATTCCAGATACTCAAACAACGATGCCAGTTGATGCAATTGCCGGGATGCGGCCGGTACATCCTGCTTCAATTGCTGCTGATAAGTCCGCAGGAGGGGCGTATTAAATGACTGATCTTCGATCCGCTGCAGCTGGTCTTTATACGCAACCAGTATTTTATTTACGGAGGTAGAGACCGTTAGCTGAGCCGCAATTTTTTTTCCGAATGAGAAGGCAATAAAAAGGTTCAATACAAAACTGAGATAAATGATCCGGAACGCTTCATTGCTGTCTGAAATAAACATGTAATATAGCAAACTGCCAATCGTGACCAATGGAAACAGCATCAGGAACAGGTACAAAGGTTTGCTGATTCCGGTCTTGGAAGAGCTTACCCAGGTCATGAGCTGGTTCAACTCTTTCTCCCTGTTTTCCTGCAGGCTGCCGCTGGCGTACAGCTGCTGTCGAAAATCGTTCATGGCGGCTAGTTCTTTTATTGCTTCCTGCCGCTGAATGATGGTTGCTGTATCGGGGTTTAGCAGCAGGCGGGCCAGTTCTTCACGCCCAAAAGAAGTACTGCAACGGTTCAGGTGTGCATAAAGCCCGCCTTCGCCAAACAGGTCCAGGTCATAGGAGTAAGGATGATGCGGATCTTCATAACCCTTTCCGTTTGGATAGGGCGATTGATTGGTATTGAGGAACGCTATTTCATCCGTATTGTATTTTGCCAGGGCTTTATAGTAGGCTGTTTTTTGCAGCAGGCGATCATACCATTTTACAACTATTATAAACGCGATAAAAAAGAATACAGCAGTTGCAATGGTAGCGGCAGCCCCGGTTTGGGTAGCGCGGTAAAGGAGGTAGATGAAAACGGCAAAGAACAAAAGCCGGGAAAAACTGAGCCACCCCAGCTTTTGCTGCAATAGGCCTGCATTTTTAGAAAACCGCTCTGCCCGTTCTTTATAAATTGTAGTATCCATAGAACGGTAAAAGTAAAGAAGATGAGCCAATGATGTGCGGAAACAGCCAATCCGGATTTATACAGAGCAAAATCGACGCATACTTTATTCGAATATGTCGCTCACTTTGAATTTCAGATCAGGGAATAGAGCGGAGCTTATTTCGTTGTCTTCCGTAAAAGGTTTAAGGCCAACATACTTCCCTTCTTTTAAGAGGTAAACAAGAACCACTTTATCCTGCGGTTCTACGAGCCAGTATTCTTTTACACCGCTTTCCTCATAAAGATCAAATTTTATCCCCATCTCTTTTTGCGTGTTGCCCGGAGAAAGGATCTCTATTACAAGGTCTGGAGCGCCTATGCAACCCCGGTCATCGATTTTTTCAGCATCGCAGATGATACAGATATCGGGCTGTACTACGGTAAAAACGAGTTCATCCCGCTTCCGATTCTTAGTGTCTGGCAGGCGCACATCAAAAGGTGCTGTGAAAACTTTACAGGTTTTTCCTTTAAAGTAGTTCCCGATTTGAAGAGTGAGCGTTAAGGATATTGACTGGTGCTTCATACCCGGTGCCGGGCTCATTTTATGGATCCAGCCCCTTAGAAGCTCCACTCTTTCCTGGAATTTCCATCGGAAATAATCGGCATAGGAATACCGTTGTGACGTATCAAGCTGATCCAGGGAGGTGATGGCTCCATAAGGAACAAAGGGCTCTTCTGCTTTATTTTCGGAGTCCATTAAAAGCACTATGGTTGCTGTAAAGATACCCCTTTTAATTCACCGGGCATTTTTCGTGGTAGTTGATCAGTTCAATGGGGGTGGCTTCGATTTCGAGGGCGGAATATTTTTCAATAATTTCATCCAGTACTTCACGAATGGCGGATTCTTCCGTAAGCCGTACCAGCTTGCTCCGGTATTCTTTAATATTGGGCAATCCCTTCAGGTAATTGGCGTAATGACGGCGCATTTCGTTGATACCAACGATGGGGCCCTTCCATTCTACACTTTTTTGTAAATGTTTGCGTACTACATTTACCCGTTCTGCTACCGTAGGAGGCGCCAGTACGCTTCCTGTTTGTACAAAATGTTTTATTTCGCGGAAGATCCAGGGGTAACCAATGGCGGCCCGGCCGATCATGATACCGTCTACACCATAGCGGTTCTTGTATTCCAGTGCTTTTTGCGGACTGTCAATATCGCCGTTACCAAAAATGGGGATATGAATGCGGGGATTGTTTTTTACTTTCCCGATCAGGGTCCAATCGGCTTCGCCTTTGTACATCTGGCAGCGGGTGCGGCCATGGATAGCCAGGGCTTTAATACCAACATCCTGCAGGCGTTCGGCTACTTCCTCAATATTGAGCATGCTATCATCCCAACCCAGGCGGGTTTTTACCGTTACTGGCAGAGAGGTGGATTTAACCACTGCATCGGTAAGCCGTACCATCAGGTCGATATCTTTGAGTACGCCGGCCCCGGCGCCTTTCAGTGCCACTTTTTTAACCGGGCAACCAAAATTAATGTCGAGCAGGTCCGGTTGGGTCACGTCCACAATTTTGGCGGCCATGGCCAGGCTATCTTCATCGCCCCCGAAGATCTGGATGCCGATGGGGCGTTCATAGTCAAAAATATCAAGCTTCCTGCGGCTTTTGATGGCATCACGGATCAATCCTTCGCTGCTGATAAATTCGGTGTACATGAGGTCGGCACCGTTGTCCTTGCATACGGCGCGAAAAGGGGGGTCGCTTACATCCTCCATGGGAGCCAGTAAAAGCGGAAAATCAGGGAGCGTTATGTTACCAATGTTTACCATTATTTCTGTTATCAGCTATTAGCCGGAGCTTTACGCGTTCAGCTTGCGGAAATCAACTATTTTTGAGCCCGCAAAGGTACGATTTATTTTTTTGATGATATTATGACGGATCTCTATAAGAAAGACATATCCTATACTGCTGGTTTTTTTATGCTGATCGCTTTTGGGGTTGGGGGTATGTTCCTGGCCGGAGCTATCGGAGGCGTAGCCTGGAACCTCATGACCGGGAAGGGGCTTGCTGAGCTGAACCTGGCCATTGGCAACCCGGCTTATTTAAGGGAAATGCAGGTGCTGCAGACGCTTCAGGCCGTTTTTGGTTTTTTATTACCTACTATCGTAACTGCTTCAATGTTAAGTCGAAAACCACTGAGTTTGGTGGGCTTTGACCAAAAAGCAGCGGGCTGGCAGATATTATTTGCTATTGCTATTATCCTGTGCGGCCTGGGGATAAGCTCCGGCCTTGGGTACTTGAGCTACCAGTTGCCATTGCCGGCCTCTGTTAAACTGCGGTTTGACCAATGGGAGAATGCTTATGCGGAGCAGGCTGCCGGGTTGGTCAACTTTAAAACTATACCCGATCTGCTGCTTTCCATTGTAGTGCTGGGGCTGATACCGGCCGTTTGTGAGGAAACGTTTTTCAGGGGCGGCCTGCAAAATTTTATGTACCGGGGCAATCGTAACCTGTGGCTGTCCGTAGTAGTGGTTAGCCTGATTTTTAGCGTGATCCATCTGTCAGGTTATGGGTTTCTTTCCCGGCTGGCCCTGGGTATTATCCTGGGCCTGATTTACCAATTGTCGGGCAATATCTGGTTGAACATCCTGGTGCATTTTATTAACAATGCCCTGGCAGTTATTGTTATGTACGCACAGGTACAATCGGGCAAATCGATGGCAGAAGCAATGACGGACAAGAGCGGCAGCTACCTGGGACTTATTGCTATTCCCCTGGTGGTGCTTCTTTTTATGCAAATGCAAAAGAAAATACAACAAACAAAGGTGGCTGATGGCATTTAATTGGAAAACCTTCTGGACAAGGGCTTTTACGGCCCTCATCTTTGTGGCGGTCATGATGGCCGGGCTGCTTTATAATGAATGGAGTTTCCTGCTGTTGGTGAGCATTATCCATTTTGGCTGCTGGTGGGAGTACCTGAAACTGGTTGAAAAAATTTTCAGGACCAACTTGCATTCCTATTTGAAACTGGGGTTTTGCTTAACCGGTTATCATTTACTGCTGTTTTGCTGCGGAACGCTGCAAGTGTCTGGCTATAACCTGGCTTCCAGTTTCTCTTTGCCCTTTCTGCTTGCCGGGTTGGTGCTTCTGACAGCTGGAATTTTTCAACAACGCATCCATTTAAAAGCGTTGGGGGCTGCAGCAGCAGGTTTGGTCTATATTTCCCTGAGCTGGGCACTATTGCTCCGGCTACGTTATACTGCTGATATAGCTATTATGAAGGATGGGGCTGAGCAGGCGGTTTCGGGGTTTTTTATTCCCATTTTGCTGATCATGGCCATCTGGATCAATGACACCTGTGCCTACCTTGTGGGGTCCATGATCGGGAAAACGCCGTTTTCCAAAATATCGCCCAAAAAGACGATGGAGGGCACTATTGGCGGTATGCTGCTTTGTGTAGCGGCTATTACTTTAATATTGCAGTACTGGTTTCAATGGCAGCCACTGCTTGGAATTTCGCTGATTGCAGCCATTACGGGTACGGCTGGCGACCTGCTGGAGTCCAAGCTCAAACGCATGGCAGGAGTAAAGGATAGCGGCAGCATTATGCCGGGGCATGGGGGATTTATGGACCGGTTTGATTCCCTGCTGGTGGCGATTCCTTTTGTGTGGCTTTTTTTGGTATTTTTTTAGATCCGCGCCCGGTTCTTCAACTCAAGGTACTTATTGATCGTATTAACAGTAAGCTGTTGGGGTGTACTTAGAATGCCAAGGATACCGTTTTGCTGCAGTTCTTTAATCATCTGTCGTTTTTCAAAGGCGAATTTTTCAGCAATGGTCTTTATATATACTTCTTCGAGGTTGGTAGCGGAGGATTCCGTTAACCCTCTGATGGCTGTATTTTCAAAGAGCACTACGAGTAACAGGTGATAGTGGGCCATTTTTTTGAGGGCAGGCATCTCCCGCTGCAGGCTTTCCATCGATTCAAAATTGGTGAACAGCACCAAAAGGCTGCGGTTGTTGATCTTATTCCGGACCACCGTATACAGTTTTTCATAGTCGGCCTCCAGGAAGCGGGTCTCCTGTTTGTAAAGGGTTTCCATGACCCGGCTCATTTGTCCGGGACGTTTGTCTGCGGGAACAAAGCTATCCTGGTTTTCAGCAAAGGTGATCAGGCCGGCCTTATCCTGTTTTACAAGGGAGATATTGGACAGCACCAGCGAGGCGTTAATGGCATAGTCCAGCAGGGTCATGCCTTCAAAGGGCATTTTCATAACGCGGCCCTTGTTGATGATGCAGTATACCTGTTGGCTGCGTTCATCAGTATAGTTGTTAACCATGAGACTGCCCTTGCGACCCGTAGCTTTCCAGTTGATGGTACGGTAGTCATCGCCCCGTACATATTCTTTGATATGCTCAAACTCCATGCTATGGCCCAGCCGGGGCGATCGTTTCACCCCTGCGTCTTGCAGCCGGTTGCTGATAGCCAGCAATTGGAAACGGCGCATTTGGACATAGGAGGGATATACCCGGGTAGTTTTTTGTGCAGGGATGGTATATTTTCTTATCACAAAACCCAATGGTGCGGTTACCAATACATGGATATCGTAGAATATATACTCCCCCCGGGTAAGCGGTTTTACCGTGTATGGTATGTCGGTACCCTGGTTTCCGGCCAGGGATGCTTTCCTGATCCAGTTTCGTTCCTGGAACTGTGCCGGAAGCTCGTCTATTACCGAAAAGTTCACCGGGTAGGAGTAGTTGTTAAACAGGTGGAGGATAATCCTGTTATCATCACCGATGCTCAAACGGTCGGGTAACGTTCGCGTGGCAACGATTCCGGTTTTTTTCAGGTAAACCAGCATCGCATCAGCCAGTATGGTTATGACCAGGAGCGCAAGTAGGAGTGCGGCCAGGGCATAGAGCACGGGGTGAAAATAACTGGTAATAAACAGCAGGGCGATGGCGCCGCCGATATAATAAACGATTTTATTGAGATAAAAGGATTGCAAGGATACAGTGATATTTGGGATTCGAGATATGAGGCCAGCGCTTTCAGTGTTAAGCCTTCAGCATATTACCTTGGAATTTCCAGCCCGTTGATGATCTGTTTGATGACTTCGTTCTCCGTAATACCCTCCATTTCTTTTTCGGGAGACAGGATGATCCGATGTCGCAGCACCGGCGCTGCCACCATTAGTATATCATCCGGTGTAACAAAATCTCTTCCGGATATAGCGGCCATGGCCTTGGCTGCGTTCATGATGGAAAGGGAGGCCCGGGGTGAAGCGCCCAGATAAACGGCTTTATGGTTCCGGGTTTGATGAATAAGCTTTGCAATGAAGCCCAGCAATTTTTCTTCAATGATAATTTCCTTTACCTGTTGCCGGAGCTGGTTGATCTGCGTTGCCGTTAATGTCTGCCGGATCAAATCAAGTGCCGGCTGATTGCCAAGCTGGTGAAACCGGCTGAGGATCCGGAGTTCTTCCTCTTCCGTTGGGTATGGAACTTCGATTTTAAAAAGAAAGCGGTCGAGTTGGGCCTCCGGCAACCGATAGGTTCCTTCCTGTTCAATGGGGTTTTGAGTGGCGATTACCATAAAGGGCGCATCCATGGTATACGTTTTGCCATCTACAGAAATCTGCCGCTCTTCCATTACCTCCAATAAAGCGGCCTGCGTTTTGGCCGGAGCACGGTTGATTTCATCCACCAGGATAATATTTCCGAATACCGGCCCCTTCTTAAACTCAAAACGGGCGTCTGCGGGGTTGAATACGGGAGTGCCAATCACATCGGATGGCATTAAGTCCGGGGTAAACTGGATGCGTGAAAAAACGGCATTTACAGCGCGTGCCACCAATTTTGCCGTAAGTGTTTTGGCAACTCCGGGCACACCCTGTATCAGTACATGACCGTCGGCCAATAATGCCGTAATGATCAGCCGGACCATTTCATCCTGGCCAATAATGATCTTTTTTATTTCACCGGTGATCTTCATTACCGCCTCATTCAGCTCGCTGAGGTTGACGCGATTCTCAAAAATGGATTCTTCCATGTATCTTGTTTTTAAATGCTGTTATAAAATTTTTCAATATTTGTCTGTAAAAAAATCAGATCGGTATCAGCGATGACGCCCTCGTTCTGAACTTTTTTTACCTGGTAAACAATTGCGGATACCAGACCGGTATCTGCCCCGCTTTTATCACTTACTTCTTTGATAAATGCTTCGTTCAGCTCTTTTGAAAAGATATGGTACTTGCTCCGCAGATGTTCCATAAAATAAGCGCTCATTTTATGGGCAAGATTAGCATTGTCTTTTTTTTCATAATAGAGCAGTCCCATTGTTTTTACAAAATCGAGGGTGTCGTTTTGGGGCGGAGCGATGTGGGGAATATAACGCTGACGCCGCCGCATTTCGAGTAAGGTGAAAATCAGCAACAACAGGAGCGCCAGCAGGATGCCGCTGCGGAAGGCCTTTTGCCCCATGATAGCCCTGAACCAACCGTTACTTTCATTATTATCGGATCGTCTTTTGCGGTAATGCTCATCCCAAATGATCGTGCGGGTTCCGGCGGGTATTAATGAAAATACCTGGTTAAAATATGCCATATTGTCCCGGTAAAGCAAAAAATAGTTGCTGAAACTTAAAGGAGAAAGATGGATAAACAGGGAGCCTTTGCCTTTTTTGAGCTGGATAAAGTTAGCCCGCCCTTCGCTTCCCCGGCCCAGGATGCGGGTGGTACTCCGGTCGGTACTTACAAAATAACCTTCAAGCGCTACGCCGGGATAGCTGGTGTTATAGGCTTTGGGTAAGGGAAGGGAATCCAGTTCCAGTTGCATGGTATCCGGACCGTAGTCCGCAAAGGGATAGGACTGCAGCGGTGGAATGCCGGCTCTTACATTAATAAAGCGCTCCAGTTCTTTGCCCGGCTTAAGACAGCTGATAAATACATTATTGCCCTTGTTGATGAAGTCCATCAGCTCT
Organism: Niabella hirudinis; assembly: GCF_051201075.1. NCBI lineage: Bacteria > Pseudomonadati > Bacteroidota > Chitinophagia > Chitinophagales > Chitinophagaceae > Niabella > Niabella hirudinis. The sequence goes on along the minus strand of NZ_JBPEHJ010000002.1, from coordinate 361,906 downwards.
GCCAGTTCATACTCATAAAAGGTTGCCTGGGGCGCAATGCTGATAAAGAGCTGGCCATCGTTGTACTGCGATAACAGGGTATCGTCTGCTATACTCCGGGTATTTGTCAGAAACCGGGCATTGGAAAAAAAACGCTTTAACCCGTTATAAGCCACATAGGTGCCATAGGGGTTTTTGTCTTCTTTTTTGAGCGAAACAAAAGTGCTTACTTTTTTTGAACCGCTGTTATCCTCATTTTTCAGGAAGAAAAACACCAGCAGGATAATCAGCAACAGCCCCAGGAGATATGGAAGGTATTTTTTCAAAATGACCGTTATAATTTTTGCTTGAGTTGCTGGAAGGTGCTGTTTATTTTCTGGTACGCATTTTCTGAAATATCAAATAACCCGTACCAACTGTACTCATAATGGCGTGTTGCAGCAAAAAAATCGTCATAGTAATAGCAGGAACGCATTTGTGACAGGTACTCGAAATTTGTTTTGTCGGGTACAAAGTGGATGAGTTCTTTTTCGGACAATTTTTTTAACAACTCCAGGTATTGAAGGCGGATGGCCAGCCGGTAGTTTTTTTGTTGTAGTGCCTGACGGATAGATGTAGCATAATCGATGGAAAAAATATCCTGACGTTCTTCCGTTGCGGAAGCAGGCGCTATTGACTTGCTTTTTGTTTTGAGCAGGATAAAATTGTTGCTTGTGAGGTACCATACCAGCAGGATTATGAAAACAGCGATGGCAATATAGGGGAGTGCAGATAGTAAACCGGATAACAGGCGAAAGGATCTGCTTTGGCCATCGGTGGATGCCGGTGTTGTTTCGGATGCATGCTTAAGTCCTTTTTTTACATAGCTGAAGTCGCCGTCTTTCCGGAGACGGTTTACGAAACTGTCAGGTAGCGTACGAACTGTTATGCGCTCCTGTTCAAAACTCTCAACAGGGCTAAAAGAGCGGGTGGTTCTTTCCGGTGTCTCTACGACTTCATCATAAATGATTGATGTGTCTGACGCCGGTACCGCAATGGAGTCGGCAACCTGTCCAAAACCGGTAATGGTGATCAGCAGCAGACAAATGCTGCAGCGGAGCCGCAATATAGAACGTAACCGGCTATGCATGATCCGTTGCGCCCTCCTTTATAATGCTACGGTCCTTCCGGGCCAGCTGAATGGGATAAATAATAAAGTACCAGATCACAAAGAGTACGGACGCGGTAGTCAGCAGTGTGGTAAACCAGGACATATTGTTGTACAGCCTGGTAAAAAGCCCTTCAAAAAAAGCGGCAATAATAAAGGCCGGTAAAATACCGATCATAATTTTTACACCATCCCTGGCACCGTCCCTAAATGCTTCCATACGTTTTCTTGTACCAGGAAACAGGAAACTTTTTCCCAAAATAAAGCCGGCGGCCCCTGCCAGGATGATGGCGGTTATCTCGAGCGTGCCGTGTACGAAAACGACCATCCAGAATTGAAGGCCAAAACCCTTTGAAGCAAAAAGCTGATCAAAAACACCTACCATTGCACCCGTTTCCGCCAATTTATACATGGTAGGGATACCGCAAAAAATCCCGGAAACGAAGAACAGGAAGGCTACCCGTATATTATTGATCATGATCCCCAGCCAACTCAACACCGGGTTGCCGGTTTCATAAATGCCAAAGGGGTTGCCTTCTGCAATATTGTCCATCGTTTTTTGTACATAGTTATCGCCAAAAAAATTATTCGCGATCTCATGGTCTCTGGCTGCAATGAAAAAGGCCAGTAGGAAAAATGTAATAAACAGGATAAGAGCAAATAAAACGGTTTTGTGATGCTTCCTGATGACCAGCGGCAGCTCATACTTCCAGAAATAGGCCAGCCGGCCCGAATCTTCTTTCCGGTTCTGATAAATGCTGAGGTACATATCTGATGCCTGTTTATTGAGGTATGCCGTAGTTTTGCCGGTGGGATAAAAGGTTTTAGCATAGGCGAGGTCATCCACTAACTGTGTAAAGGAACGGGCCATTTCATCCGGGGATGTGGAGGGCTCCTGTTGGTTTTTCAGCCAGCGGTCTTTGTTTTTCTTAATGAAAAGTGCTTCTCTCAAGCAAATTGATTTTTGGCCAAAATACAATTTTTATTTAAAAACTTCAATACTGATGGCTAAATATCGTGCTCCGGATTGCGATTTTAGCCGTATTTTGCCCTGTAAAACAGATGCCTGATGCCTGTAATCAGTATACCTACTTCATTTAATATTGATGTGGCTTTTGAAGTGCCCAGCTTTGGAAGGCGTATGGCTTCCCTGCTCATTGATATGGCTGTAGAGGTCTGTTACCTGATCAGCGTCAGCTGGCTGGGGGCCAGGTTGTTTAGTGATGCATTTAGCTGGGATGAGGACGGACGCCATAATTTGTGGGCCGCACAGTTGCTGATGATTGCCCCTGTCTTTTTGTATCATATCATCATGGAAATAACGACCAATGGGCAAAGCGTAGGCAAAAAGATTATGCACCTGCGTGTGGTGAGCCATAACGGGGGAAAGGCCAGCGTGAGCCAGTTCCTGATACGCTGGCTGCTGCGCGTTTCGGATCTTTGGATCGTGATTCTTCTGATATTACTGTTGAGTATGGGCGGCGGCACCAATCTGCAAACTCTTTTTATGTTTATCCTGGGCCTGGGTTTCCTGGTTACCGATATTGTGTTGGTAGCATCCTCGAAAAGGGCACAGCGCATCGGGGATCTGCTGGCGCATACTATCCTGATCCGGACTAACCGGTATGAAGACCTGTCGGATACGATCTTCCGGGAAGTAAGGAGCGATTATGTCCCGGTTTTTCCGCAGGTGATGCAGATCTCCGACAGGGACCTGAATATTATTAAAAATCTGCTGGATAATGCCCGTAAAACCTATAAATATGAAGGGTTAAGGACTGCCGCGGACCGGGTAAAATCCTACCTGAAAATAGAAACCGACATGGAGCCGTATCAATTCCTCGACAAGTTGCTTGAAGACTATAACTATCTTTCTACAAATCAGCATGGGTTGACGAATTCCCGGTCGATGGATCAGGTTGAATAAGGGGGTGGTTTTCAAAAGAGTTTTATGGTAAAGGGGCAAAGCTCCTCCATGTTATATTATAATAGAAACGGGCAGCATCAGGGCTGCCCGTTTCCATTATCTGGTTGTTTGCTGCTTATTTCCAGCCGCCACCCAATGCTTTATATAACTGGATAATGGCACTGAGTTTGCCATATTTGGCATCTACATAATTGAGTTCTGCCTGCAATTTATTAGTCATAGCCGTGATTACATCCAGGTAATTGCCCATGCCATTGTTTACTAACTCTTGCGCGTATTGTGCTGCTGAATCATATTCCCCAAACTCCTGCTTTTTGAAGCCGATCAGCTTTTGCTGCGCATCGTAACTAAACAACGCATCGGAAACGTCTTTTGCGGCGTTTAAGATGGTTTTTTTATAGCTGTTGTAGGCAATCTGCTGGCTGGCCTGTGATACCTCATATTGCGTGCGGATCTGACGCTTGTTCAGCAATGGTTGCAGCAGCGATCCCGTTGCTGTGGCAAAAAGGGAGCTGACGCTGAAGAGCCGGTCAAAATCCACACTCTGCAATCCACCACTCGCGCTAAGGGTTAAAGAGGGATAAAAGCCCGCTTTTGCAGCATTGGTAAGGTGAAAGGCATTCATGTATCCAAACTCTGCTGCTTTTACATCGGGCCGGTTGGTGAGCAACTGAACCGGAACACCAATGGCGAGTGCGGTATTGATCTGCTGCTGATCCAGCGTATTTCGCCCGATGGGCTGAGGCGGAATGCTGAGCAGCATGCAAAAATAATTTTCCATCAGCTTGATGCTGTTATCAAGGCTTACAAGAATGCCTCTTGAATTTAATAACAGTGCTTCGCTTTGTTTTACTGCGACCTGTGTAAGACTGCCTGCATTTTTGAGCGCTCTTGTTGTTTCGAGGTTCTGCTCACGATAGCGGATCGTTTCTTCGGTGATCTTCTTCTGTTCATCCAGCGACATCAGCTGATAATAAGTATCCGCAATGGCGGCGATCAGATCCGATTTTACGGCCTGATGTGCGGCCTGCGATTTCAGGAAATTAGCAACGGCGGCGTCTTTATTGCTTTTTATTTTTCCCCAGATATCGGCCTCCCAGGATGCATTTCCGCTAATGCCATACTGGACCACATGGAGCCGGTCTTCACCGGAAAGCTTCCCCAGCGGCGTGTTTAGAGAGTTGGTTTGATACGCAACGGAGGGGCCTGCTGAAAGCGTTGGGAAAAAATTGGCTTTACCCTGTTTCATATAAGCCTCTGCAGCGGCCATTTGCTGGATGGCGGTGCGAATGTCGAGGTTTTGCTCCAACGCTTTATGAATGTAGCCGGTGAGCTTGTCATCTGTAAACAACTCCTTCCAGGAAACGTTGGCCATACTGGCACTGTCTGCAGGGAGCTGGTCCGTACGGTAGTAGCGGTCATCTACCAGGTCTTTGGGCCGTTGGTAAGGCTTTGCTGCAAAGCATCCTGTGAGCAGGATCATTGCCAGCAGTGATCCCGGTAAGACGCTGTATATTGTTTTATCAATTCTTGATTTCATATCTGTTTTTAGACGGTTATTCGGATAGTTTTTCTGCCTTATTGATCTTTATCGGGCTTATTTTTTCCTGGAGCCACTGGAAGATCACGAAGAGTACGGGAATCACCAGTAATCCGAGGATCGTACCGATCAGGAGCCCCGAGGCTGCACCCGTAGCAATGGATCGGTTTCCGATAGCCCCGATACCCGTTGCATATACCAGCGGCATCATACCTGCTATAAAGGCAAAGGAGGTCATCAGGATCGGCCGCAAACGGGCTTTAGCCGCATTGATGGCTGCCATCGGAATGCTTTCGCCTTTATGGCGGCGTTGTACAGCAAACTCCACAATAAGGATCGCATTTTTGGCAAGGAGTCCTACCAGCATGATCAGTGCGATCTGGAAATAAATATTATTTTCCAGTCCAAATAACCATTGCCCCAGGTAGGCGCCCATTACCCCCATTGGCAGGGAAATAACCACCGAAAGGGGAATGATATAGCTTTCGTATTGTGCGCTAAGAATAAAATAGACGAATATCAGGCTCAATGCAAAGATGATGAGTGTTTGCGAACCTGCATTGATCTCTTCCCTTGTCAAACCAGAGTAATCGATACCATAGCTGGTGGACAGGGTTGTTTGTGCCACTTCCTGTACTGCTTTAATGGCATCACCCGTACTGTAACCAGGATTGGTGGCACCGGTAAGGTCGGCGGAGGAGAACAGGTTGAAACGGGTAACCGATTGCGGTCCGTAAACGCGCTCGAGGGTCACAAACTGCGAAACGGGCGCCATTTCTCCGTTCCCTGTTTTAATAAAGAAGGAGTTCAGACTGTTGGCATCGGTTCTTGCTTCGGGCAGGGCTTGTACCATTACGCGGTATTGCTTACCATACTTGGTAAAGTCTGCAGCATAAACGCCCCCGATGTATCCCTGCATGGTGGATAAAAGGCTGCTCACTGATACCCCGGCTTCGCTTGCCTTGGGTACATTGATCACCATTTCATACTGGGGGTATTTTGTGTTAAAGGATGTTTGTGCAAACTGAATTTCGGGTCGTTTCATCAGTTCGCCGATAAAGCGCTGAGCGGTGCCATCGAGTTGGGCGATGGACTGGCCGCCTTTATTGAGCAGCGAAAGCTGGAAGCCGGCGCTGTTACCGAAACCGGGAACACTCGGCGGACTAAAGAAGATCATTCTTGAGTCCGGTATGGAAGCGCCAATACCAAACAACTTCTTGGTGATGTCATCCACGCTTTGCCCGTCTGTTGCGTTGCGGTCGCTAAACGGCGCCAGTTTCACAAATGCCAGACCGTAGTTGCTTCCCGAACCGGAAATCAGGCTTCGGCCCGTGCTAAAAGTAACCCCCTGTACACCGGGTATTTTTGAGGCCTTGGCGGTAAGCTCTTTCATGGCCTGGTAGGTACGATCCATGGTAGCGCTGGGCGGTAGTTCCACATTGGCAAAAATGATACCGCGGTCTTCTGCAGGCACAAAGCCGGTTGGCGTCTTTTTGCTGATGAAAAAGATCAGCCCCATGGAAGCTACAAGGATAATGAGTGTAACCCATTTATGACGGATCAGAAAAGTGAATGCTTTTCCGTAACGCTTGGTCATAGTCGTAAAGGCTACATTGAAACCCGAAAAAAAGCGCTGAAGAAAATTTTGTTTTTTATGTTCGTGATCTTCGGGATGCGGGCGCAGAATGAGGGCGCAGAGCGCCGGGCTGAGTGAAAGGGCATTTACCGCGGAGATGAGGATGGCTACGATCAGTGTAATTCCGAATTGTTTATAAAACACGCCGGTAGGCCCGCTGATAAACGTAACGGGAATGAACACCGCCGCCATTACCAGCGTAATGGAAATGATGGCCCCTGTTATTTCGTGCATCGCATCCATGGTTGCCTTTTTGGGATCCCGCTCTCCATGGTCCATTTTGGCATGGACGGCTTCTACCACTACGATGGCATCATCGACCACGATACCGATTGCCAGCACCAGGGCAAACAGGGTAAGGAGGTTGAGCGAAAATCCCATCAGGTTAAGAAAGAAGAACGTACCAACAATAGACACCGGAACCGCGATGGCCGGAATGAGGGTGGAACGGAAATCCTGGAGGAAAATGTATACCACGATGAACACCAGGATAAAAGCTTCTATCAATGTATGAATCACTTTTTCGATAGAGGCTTCAAGGAATTCATTGGTGTCATAGTTGATCACATAATTGATGCCCTGCGGCAGGGTCTTTGCCGTTTCTTCCAGGTACTTTTTGATATCGACAATGATCTGCTGGGCATTGGATCCGGGCGTTTGAAAAATGCCCATGCTGATACCCGGCTTCCCGGAACTTTCGCCCACACCAGCATAGGAAAGGGCGTCCAGTTTTATGGTGGCAATATCTTTCAGGCGGAGAAATGCTCCCTGCCCCAATGATTTGATGATGATGTCTTCGTACTGGCTTTGCTCATTGAATTTTCCCTTGTATTTGATTACGTATTCAAAAGCGCTGCCACTGTTTTGGCCAACGGAACCGGCGGCAGCTTCAAGGCTCTGGCTATTGATGGCGGCCGTTACATCGCTGGGCTGCACCCCGTATGATGCCAGCTTTTGAGGATCCAGCCAAATGCGCATGGAATACGACTTTCCACCAAATACGGTAGCATCGCCCACGCCATAGATCCGTTTAATACCGGGGATTACATTAATATCGAGATAGTTCTGCAGGAACACGTCATTAAGCTCCTTATTGGTGGTATAGAAGGTGAGGAACATCAGGGCGCTGGTTTGCTGTTTTTGCGTTACAACACCCGCGCGGGTTACCTCGGCCGGCAGTAATGGCGTAGCGCGAGCCACCCGGTTTTGCACGTTTACGGCCGCAATATCCGGATTAATACCCTGCTTGAAGAATACGTTAATGGTGGCACTCCCATCGTTACCTGCGGTGGAAGTGATATAATCCATTCCCTCTACTCCGTTTACCTGTTCTTCAATGGGGATGATTACACTTTTTTGTACGGTTTCGGCATTAGCGCCTGTATAGGTTGCCCTTATGTTTACCGTAGGCGGGGCAATATCAGGATACTGTGTTACGGGAAGGGAAATTATCCCCAGGATTCCCAGTAATACGAGTATTACAGAAATAACCGTAGACAGGATCGGTCGGTTGATGAATGTTTTAATCATGGTTTAAAAAACAGGTTTAATGGCGTTAGTAATACTGTCAAAATCTGCGGGGCGCGGAACTACCGCTGCACCATTCCTCAATCCGCCTACACCAGCAGCAATAATGGTGTCGCCTTTATTAACGCCGCCACCCAGCAGCGCCATATTATTGATGCGGTCCAGAACGCCTACTCCAACGGAGTTTACGGTGTCTTTGCTCAACTTATATACGTAAATGATGCCCTGCTGTTCAAAAGTAGCTGCCTCGGGAACGGCCAGTACATCGGTATATGTTTTTGGAATTTTAATGGTGCCGCTGTTTCCGTTGGCCAGCAGTCTTCCCTGGTTAGGGAACGATACCCGGAATAAGATGGTACCGGTACCTGGATCAATCTGGCCGGTAACGGCTTTAACCTTACCTTTTTGCCCGTATTCAGAGCCATTTGCCAGCTCCAGGGAAACGGGTGGAATATTGTTGAGTTTTTCCGCAACCGTAAGACCGGGTGTTTTTTCCAGGAAGTTCAGATACTCTTTTTCATTCATCGAAAAGTAAGCATAGATTTCACTTACATCCGAAACGGTGGTAAGCGGCGTGGGATCAGTTGGCCCTACCAGGCTGCCTACCCGCAGGGGAAGCTTGCCTACAATGCCGTCAATAGGGCTGCGGATAATGGAGTATTCCACGTTGGCAGCCGCACTCCGGTAGTTGGCCTGCGCCTGGCCGCGATTGGCTTTGGCCTGCTGGAGCTGACTTTGTGCCGAGCGCAGGTTGGCTTTTGCCGTTTCAAGCTGAACATTGCTGATAATGTTCTTTTCCACCAGCGGAGCCAGTTTGCTCACCTCTACCTGCGCTGCGTTTACGTTGGCTTCCGCTGCGCTGATGCTGGCATCTGCTGCACCCACACCACTCCTGGCTGCATCGGCGGTTTGCGAAAGCGTATTGGTCTCCAGGCGGAACAGCACCTGCCCTTTGCGCACCACCTGTCCTTCATCCACAAGTACGGCTTTGATGTATCCTGATATTTTTGCCCGTACATCATTGTTATTGCGGCCCTGGATACTTGCCGGGTAGGCGCTGTAACCAGTTACCGTCTTCACCGGCACGGCAATTACCGGGTAAGGTTTGGCGGCATTGGGGTTGGGGGCCTGCTTCTTTCCTCCGCAGGCGGCCAAAAGCATTAAGATGAGGGGGCCTGTTACAATACTGATCTTTGTATTCATATATGTTCTGATTTCGGGTTATTGATGTATGGTTTTTATTTTTTTAAGTGTGTCTTCAAATGTTTTGATATGTGAATCTAAGATGGAAACATATTGCCCAACGGCTTTAATAACAACATCATTGGGTTTTTTGAGCTGTTTATTACACCGTATCATGCGTTGCATGAGCTCCCGTTCGGACAAAAGTTTGTCGAGGGCGCTCCCCACCCGTATCTCCATAAACTTCGGATTGATCCGGTAATTGCGCTTGCGTGAATCAATGGGGGTGATATACTCAATAAATTTATGCTGGAGCAACATTTGTAAGCTGGTAGAGAGTGAGCTTTTACTTACATTGAACCGGTTCAGAAGTTCATCAAAAACAAAGCCCTCATGATTTACATCAAACATCATATAAACATAAATTTTTGCACTCAGCGGTGGCAACCCATATAAGTTTGAATAAAAGGTTACCATGTCATTGTACAGGTCTTTTTTGTCATCTGATATAATCATAGTAATATAAAATCGAACTGCAAAGATATGGTTGGTTCGGTAAAATACGAACAAACGGGTATTAAAAAATCTTTAATTCTTATTTTCTGGTAAAAGGGATACTAACAACCACCCTCTTAAAAGTTTGAAAATGAGATGTTATTTTGCGGGTTGTTCCAGCCGGGATTTTATAAACGGTAATATAGTAGGGTAAGCGGTGGCGTCAAACCAGTGAAAGCCAGGTTGTTTTTTAAACCAGGTCAGCTGCCTTTTGGCGTAGTGCCGCGTATGCTGTTGAATGAGGGCTACGGCTGCTTCCCTGGTAAGGGTGTTATCAAAATACCGGAAGAGTTCCTGGTAGCCGACTGTTTGTAAGGCATTCAGATGACGCAACGGCAGCAGGTTGCTGACTTCTGCTTCCAGTCCTGCATTCATCATCGCATCTACCCGTTGGTTAATGCGCTCATACAGCCGGGGCCGTGGTAGTTCGAGTCCGATACGTATTGTATCAAAGGGGCGTTCTGCACTGATTTTTGATTGAAATCCGAGTATGGATTTGCCCGTGGCGGTTGCAACTTCCAGGGCACGCATCATCCGCTGCGGGTTGCGCATTTCACCCCTGGCGGCAAAGAGCGGGTCCTTCTCTGCCAGCTCTGTTTCCAGCCAGCCGATCCCGTTTGCCTGGTACTCATGGGCTATTTTCTGCCGGATCATTTCAGGCACCGCCGGAATGGGATCAAGACCTTCGAGAAGCGCTTTTATATAAAGGCCGGTACCTCCGGTAAGCACAATGACAGGGTAACGCTGAAACAGTTCTTTCAGCAGCTGTAAGGCGTAGGTTTCATAAAGAGCGGCATTCATTTCATCATGAATGCTGTGGGAAGCGATGAAATAATGGGGTGCAGTGGCCAGTTCTGCTGCAGAAGGGCGGGCTACACCAATGGATAATTCTTTAAAACACTGGCGGCTGTCTGCCGAAAGGATCACCGTCCCCAGTGCCTTCGCGGTTTCAATAGCGATGGCTGTTTTGCCTACGGCTGTGGGGCCGGCAATAACAATAAGTACGTTTTTATGAGGCAACATTTGTGAATGGGCAATAGTGAATAGGGAATGGTGAAAAGGAAGCAGGGGATGGTCAATGCTATATTTTCCGGATTACCGGGTATGTTTTATCGGTCCCCAATCTTAACAGGCATCGGCTAATCTTCCAGTCCATCGTTATAATCTTCCCCACCTTCACCTTCATCAACACCTACGTCTTCGCCATCTTCGCTTTTTTCACCAAAGCCTTCGGCAGATCGGGTAAGATCATATTTCTCCTCAATATCAGCAAATTTCTCACCCAGCAAGCCCTTGGTTCCGTATTGTTTGGGACTGATTCCTTCTGTGCGGGTAATCCTGGGATATTCTGCAAGAGCGTTTCCCTCCTTTGATACATTGATCAATTCGATCAAAAAATCCCAATGCTTCTGAAAATCATAGCTGTAGGCAAAACGCTGGTTGGTATTTTTTATTTCCGAGCCGATTGTTGTGGTACGCATCAGCAAGGGCGTTACTTTATAAATTTTGTCGGGGTATTGATCCAGCGTTATTTCACGGCCTTTCTGCCACTGATCATTGCTCCGGAAAAAAGTTGCCTGGTGTTTATTATCAAAATCAAATGCCTTAAGGATTGTTTCGTGCAGGTCAAAAAAAGTTTGGGTATGCAACACAGCAATATCTCTGTAGACACTGTCATCTTCTTCAAAATATACCCTGAATTTTAAAATAGCCATAATTCGAAGGTACAAAGAATCTGGCATTATTTTTTAAACCGGATAGCTGCAAATATCCCAATGCCGTAGAGGAACAGGAATGCTCCGAATATGGTTGACAAATTGGTCATAATTTATATTTGTAGAATAACATTTTCAAGAACCGGGCCAAACCCGGATAGCCCGGTTGATTGAAGTTAAGCTTCGCCCAACGGCGCACAAGAGACGGAGAATGGTGAAAAATGATAGCCCGAAGCAGTTGGAAGAACAACCCCGGAGGGTAGCAAAAAGTGTAGCTCCCACAAAAAGTCTGCTCCAAACGAAAACGTTGTATTAAAAATATCGGCTGACTTTTGTCCGGACAGCTAAACATTTAATATTTTTAGGGCCACTTGTACAGTGTATTAAACATAAGTTGAATCTGAATATGAAACGAATCTGTTTGCTCCTACTGCTGGTAGTTGAGTTAAGTGTAGTAACGATGGCCCAGGGAGGCCCAAAACGTCCTGATCCGCAGCCGCCTGCCGATACGCATGAAAAATTTAAACTGGGCATGGCCGGTTATACCTTTGCCCGGTTTGGATTGGATACGGCCCTGCAAACCCTGCAGCGGGCCGATGTACATTATTTCTGCATCAAGGATTTTCACCTTCCATTGAACAGTACCGATGAACAGATTGCTGCTTTTCATCAAAAACTGAAAGCAAAAGGGGTAACCGGTTATGGCGTAGGTCCTATTTATATGAAATCTGAGGCCGAAATTGACCGTGCTTTTGAATATGCCAAAAGGGTGGGTGTAAAACTGATTGTGGGGGTACCCAATTATGACCTGCTCCCTTATGTTGATAAAAAGGTGAAGGAATATGACATGAAATATGCCATTCATCTGCACGGACCGGATACCAAGGTGTACCCTGACGCAGAAGATGTTTGGAACCATGTTAAGAACCTGGATCCGCGCATCGGGATGTGCCTGGATATTGGACATGATACCCGTAATGGAAAAGACGCGGTAGCCGATCTGAAAAAATATCATACAAGAGTATTTGACATCCACCTGAAAGACGTTACAGGGCCAACCAAGCAGGGTTATTCAGTAGAAGTGGGCCGGGGAATCATCAACTTTCCTGCCTTTGTAAAAATGCTGCGTAAAGTGGGCTATAGTGGAGTGGTAAGTCTGGAGCATGAGCGCAATATGGATAATCCATTTATGGGAATTGCAGAATCTGTTGGATATTTCAGGGCAATGATCGTTGCCACGAAGAAGAAGTAGCTCGCGGCCGTCAGCTAAGAGCTCGGAACTCCTGCTTGATTTTGCAGGCATGAAAATTTTAATTGTCGAAGATAATAGTGCTTTGTCGGCCGGCTAAGAGATTACCCGGAGGCAGAGCATTTTTTTGCACATACCCGTTCTTTATAGCTAAGTATATTTACGTGTTTTGAGCATGATAGCTCCAAACCGGGTCCCTGTTTATTTGTTGGGTTTGGAGGAAAAGCTGCGGCGGACGACCTCCTGCAAACCGGCATTTTTCATCGATGGGCAAAAATAGCATCAGATATTATCAATTTTGTTGTTGTTGAGGCGGGGTATTTTCGTCAGTTTTACGCATGATGGAGCAGTTCTTGCAACTGTATCCTGTGTTTTAATTCCAAAAATTGCTTTTGTGATATGAGGTTGGTCTTTTTGCTATGTGTTCATTATCAGCATTTTGAGTAAATTTTGATTGCCTGACAGATGAGGTTATTGATGAATAAAGAACCAAATAGTGATAGAGTGCTGTTCCAACAGATCGGTGCCGGCAATGAACAGGCATTTAAAACCTATTTTGATCTGCATAAGTTTCAGTTGTTCAAAGTGGCGTTAAGGCTTACCAAACTGCAGGATATTGCTGAAGAAATTACACAGGATGTTTTTCTGAGTTTATGGATCAGCCGGAAGCATCTGGCAAAAGTGGAGGACCCGGCCGCCTACCTGTACCGGGTGTTGCTGAATAAAACGGCAGCATATCTTAAAAAAGAAGCTAACCAGCGCCGGATCATTGCAGCAGCGCAGCTGCAATACAGGGTGCCGGGCACAAATACGACAGAGCAAACGGTTGATTCCAACGAAAGCCTGCGACTGATAGAAAAGGCGCTGGATCAGCTGCCTCCTCAGCAGAAAAATGTTTACAGACTTAGCCAGCAACAGGGGCTGAGCAATGATGAAATTGCTCTCCAGCTTCATATTTCCCCGCATACAGTGCGAAGCCATCTGGCAAAGGCTACTGAATTTATGAGAAATTTCCTGAGAGAGAGGGCTGTTATTGCTTATGTGATAGCCGGTTGTATTTTCATTCACTGAGGAACTCGCAGGTTTACGGGCAATGTTGAAATTTTTTTTCGCCCGACTCATCATTTTTCCCGTAACAATACTCTATATATATAGGAGGCTCTTTAAGAAGCCCGGTCGGGAACTTAAATGAACGATTTATGGAATCAGATCAACAACGGCTGCGGCATTTATTAAAAAGTTTTGCCAATAATGCAATAGCGGGGGAGGAAATTGAAGAAATGCTGTCGTTATTAAGGCAAGATACCAATGATGCTGCATTGTACGCACTTATTGAAGACCTGCGTAGCGAAACGGACGGAAAGGCGCCGGATACCGCTGTTGATTGGGAGCGGGTATGGAACGCGATACGGCCCGTTCCTTCTGGTATGAAATGGCATTGGTGGCGTGCCGCTGCTGTCTTCATCGGCATCCTGGGTATTGCTTTATACCTGTGGCTGAACCGGCGTGAAGCCGCTAAGCCGGAGCTTGCAAAGGCAGCGCCCGTACAACAACAGCAAAAGGATATACAGCCGGGCGGCGACCGTGCCGTGTTGACCTTGGCGGATGGTTCGCAGATCGTATTGGATAGCACTGCAAACGGGAAGCTGGCCCAGCAGGGAAGCGTGGAAGTGATCAAACTGACTAATGGGCAGATTGTTTATAAAAAGGCTGGAGGTAAAGAGAATGAGCTTCTGTATAATACAATGAGTACACCCCGGGGCGGCCAATACAAGCTGGTTTTACCGGATGGAAGTAAAGTGTGGCTTAATGCATTATCCTCTATCCGTTATCCGGCATCTTTTGCCGGCAATGAACGGGGCGTTGCTATAACCGGGGAAGTGTATTTTGAGGTAGCCAGGGATCCGGCGCATCCGTTTAAGGTTTCGTTGCTTCCCGCGTCCGGAAAAAAAGGTATGGAAGTAGAAGTGCTGGGTACACATTTTAACGTTAACGCATACGGCGATGAACCGCTGGTAAATACAACGTTGCTGGAAGGGAGCGTAAAGGTAAAGCAGGCGGCCGGCAGTATAGTGATCAGGCCGGGGCAGCAGGCGCAGGTTAATAGTGCCGGCAAGATGAATGTGGCTTCTAATGTTGATGTTGCCGGGGTTGTGGCCTGGAAGGAGGGGCATTTTGTATTCAGGGATACAGATCTCAAAACTATCATGCACCAGCTGGCGCGATGGTATGATGTGGATGTAAAATATGAAGGTGATATACCTGAACGGTATTTTACGGCAGATATTTCAAAGAATAAGCCCCTTTCCAGTGTGCTGAAAATACTGGAACAGAGCAATATTCGTTTTGAAATACGTGGGCAGACACTAACGGTTATGCCCTGACTTTTTGAAGACTTGTTAAATGAACATATAAAGAAACAACGGTTGGCCACTAACAGAAACCGCTCCGGGGTCGAGGCCGGAACGGTATGAAGTAAGGGTTAACCCTGTGAATACAATTTTGGAGAATTGCCATTTTTAACCCAAACAAAGCAAAGTTATGTATTTAGGAACACTCTTTGTTACGTCCCTGAGGGGATTTACCAAAACCTGCCTGCCGGCGAGACAGGCGATGTTGATTATGAAATTGACAGCAATTATTCTGCTCACTGCCTGTCTGCAGGTGGGGGCTAAGGGGTTTTCGCAAACGGTGTCGATATCCGGGAGGAATATCTCTTTGGAAAAACTGTTTAAGGAGATCAAGAAACAGACCGGGTATGATTTCTGGTATGAAGGTAAACTGATCAGGCGGGCAAAAAAAGTGGATATACGAGTGGCAAATGCACCGTTGGTGCAGGTGCTGAACAGTTGTTTCCAGGATCAGCCGCTCACGTATTCCATCGTAGAAAAAACCGTGGTTGTAAAACCTCGTTCAATACCGGCTCCCGTTATGGAAGACGTAGCGGCGGCCTCCATTGATATAAGAGGCACGGTAACGGGTGAGAATGGGAAACCTTTGAATGGCGCCTCTGTAAAGTTAAAGGGTACGGAAGATGGCACGATGACCGATGCAGATGGGGATTTTAAATTGCAGGTGCCCAATACCGGCGGTGTGCTGGAGATCTCTTATATTGGCTACGAAACAACGGAAGTAAGGGTGTCAAAATCCGGAACGCTCAGGATCAGTTTGAAATTAGCTGAGATCAAAGGGGAAGAAGTGGTGGTGATTGGCTATGGTACGCAAAAAAGAAAAGAAGTATCCGGCGCCGTGGCCTCCGTAAAGATGAATGAACTAAGCGCCGATGCGTCTAATAATGTAACATCAGCCATACAGGGGCGCATACCGGGTGTATCGGTAGAATCGAGTGGCGGGGCTCCCGGATCAGGCCTGTCCATTACCATAAGAGGCTCCGGAACGCTGGGTAATAATAGCCCGCTGGTAGTAATAGATGGTATTCCTTTTGGTAGTCTTGACGGACTGAATCCTGCAGATATCAAGAGCATCGACATCTTAAAAGATGCATCTGCTGCAAATATTTACGGATCGAGGGCCGCCGGTGGTGTTATCATCGTAACCACCAAATCAGGAAGAAAAAATGCCCCTCCCAAAATAACCTTTAACGGGGTGTATGGTTCCAACAGCATTCCTAAGAGAATATCCGTATTAAACAGCGACCAGCTTGTTAAAATGTTCAACGACAATGGCGGGGCTTATCCATCTGGCAATGGTGTAAATACCAACTGGCAGGATGAAATTTTCCGTGCAGCCCCCAACTATAAAGCCAATATTGATGTGACGGGAGGATCAGAAACCTTCACCTACAGCTTGTCTGGCAGCTATCTCAAACAAAATGGCGCTATTATCCGTTCCGATTACGAAAATGCTAATTTTCGGGTAAAATCTTTGTACGAAAAGGGCCGGGTAAAAGTGGGTGAAACCTTTATCTACAATAAAACGGGTGGAAGGAATTATATTGGCGGACTTGGAGGCCAGCCCCACAGTACCATCATTACTTCACTGGTTGCTTCGCCCACCGTACCGGTGTACGACCCTTCCAATCCAAATGGTGGATGGGGTATGCGTCCTGCGGCTTTGAAGAATTTGGGCAATATTGTGGCAGAGATCGATGCAAACCGTAATTACGGCAATAATGCCAATATTATCTTAGATGCTTTTGCTGAGGTTAGGTTGATAGACCAACTCAAATACCGGATGAATGTGGGGTACAGCACCAATCGCAGCTTTTCAAACAACTATTTAAATCCTTATGTTGATGGTACAACCACCATTGCGAAGCCGCAAGCCAGCAGTGGCACAGGATTGAACAGCCAATGGCTGGTAGAAAATATTTTGAGCTATGAGAAAACAATCGGAGTGCATAATTTTTCCGCAATGGCAGGCTATTCTGCTCAAAAAGATACCTCAAACGGATTCGGGATTAGTTACTACTATCCGTCCGTAGGTTTTTATGGCGTATCTGCGGCCACTTCCTGGGATAAGCCCAATGGCTCTACAAATAGCAGTACCCGGAATTCAACATTTGGCCGACTTACTTATTCTTATGATAACCGCTACTCTGTTTATGGCTCACTACGCCAGGATGCTTCCTCCATATTTGATCCTGCATATAATAAGGGAACGTTCTATGGTGCTTCGGCTGCATGGGATATAAGCAATGAAGCATTCTTTAAAGCCTCCGGACTTACAAGTGTTATTGATTATTTTAAGATCCGTGGTGGTATCGGTACGCTTGGAAACGACCGTATCGGCCTGTATTCAACCCAGGCGCTCATTGGTACCAATTACAACTTTCTTACCGATGGCGGTATGGTGATCGGCAGTATACCCAATGGAGCGCAATCACCCAAAAATCTTACCTGGGAAAAATCAAAAACCACCAATATCGGTTTTGATGCCAACCTGTTTAATAATAAACTGAATATTGTTTTTGACTGGTTTAAGAAACAATCGCAGGGGGTATTGTTAAGCGTACCCATCCCTTTCAGTACGGGGATCAATGCAAGACCACCCCAGAATGCCGGTAATATCGATAATAGCGGCGTTGAGTTAAGCATCAATTACGGCGATAAGAAAAAGGACTGGTCTTACAACATAGGCTGGAACATGGCCGCAATGAAAAATAAGATGGTGGCAGTGACCATTGGCAGCGGCAACCAGCAGTTTGGAGATCTGCAAAGAGGTATTGTGAACTATCCTTTGGGCAGTTTTTTCCTGATCAAAAATTTAGGCACATTTAAAACACAGCAGGAAATCGATGCCTATAAGGGCCCGGGCGGACAAATGATACAGCCCAATGCGGCGCCCGGTGATCTGAAATTTGAGGACTACAATCACGATGGCATCATTGATAACAATGACCAGCAATATGTGGGGTCGCCTATACCCACTTTTGAAACCGGTTTTACAGCAAACGGTTCCTGGAAAAGTTTTGACATCAATATTTTATTCCAGGGCGTATTTGGCAACAAAATATATAACGGTCCCCGGTACTGGATGGAGAAGATGAATGAGTATACCAATTTCTCCAGTGATGCTTTGAATGCCTGGAGCTCCTCCAACAGCAGTTCCAATTTTCCCCGGTTTGTTTTATCAGACCCCAACCGGAATGCTCGAAATAATAGTGACAGATGGCTGGAGAATGGCAGCTACATTCGTTTAAAACGTTTGGAGCTGGGCTATCAGCTTCCTGCAATGCTTGTTAAAAGCAGGCTGGGGATGGATCATGCCAGGATATTTGTTTCGGGAGAAAACCTGCTGACCATTACAAAATACAGTGGCTTTAACCCCGATCTTGGTAATGGCGGTGATCCGCTGAGCAGGGGTAATGACTGGGGCGGCTTCCCGATCCAGAGGGCAATTATGGGAGGTATTACCGTGTCTTTTTAATCATTAACAACATTAAATCGCAAATAATGAATAAGATCTTCAAGCTATCTTTTATTGCAATGGTGATTGCTGTGGCCGTTGCGATAGGATGTAAACAAAGCTTTTTAGAAACAACGAACCCTAACCAGCTTACAGAAACCAAGTTTTGGAAAACGGAAGCGGATGTAAAGGCGGCTATTGCCTCGGTTTACAGTCCTATGCGGTTGCCACTGAGCGGTTACTGGGGAGCCTTCAGAGGGTACCAGGATGTCAATGCCCTTGGCGATGATGTGCTTACTATCCCCGGGGGGGAGCCCTCAACAATGCAAATGGCCTATTTTACCAACGATGCAACGAACGGAGATACGCAGGACATATTTGCCAAGCTGTATAGCTGCATATACCGTGCAAACCTGGTAATTGAAAATACAGACAAGGCCAACCTGGATGCAGCACTTACCAAAAGCTATGTAGCAGAAGCAAAATTTCTTAGGGGACTCGCTTATTTTATACTGGCGTCCAATTTTGGTGATGTGCCGCTTAAGCTAACCGTGGCTGTATCTTCTGATGATGCAAATATAGAGAGCGCGCCGGTGGCCGCGGTTTACCAGCAGGTAATAAAGGATTTTTCCGAATCCTCAGCTGATCTGCCACCCACAAGGCCTACTGGTGATAAAGGCCGGGCCACACAGGGAGCTGCTATTGCCTTTCTTGGAAAAACATTCCTGTACATTAAAGACTATGCAAATGCGGAAACCACTTTGGCTAAATTAGTTGCGCCGGGTTCCGGCTACGACCTTATTGATAATTTTGAAGATAACTTCACGGATAAAAATGAGTTTAACAGAGAGTCCGTTCTGGAATGGGTTTATGGACCGATTAATAGCCAGTACAGTCCCTGGAATGAGGAAAGCGGTGGAAACGCTATGTATAATTACCGTCCGCAGCTTACCGGAAGCAATGGGAGCGGCGGATGGTTTAAATACATTCCTTCCCAGTTTGCGGTGAAAGAATTTAAAAAAGAGCCCCGGCCCAACGGTGCCGATACCAAGTTTGACAAGCGGATGTATGCTACATTTATGTGGAAGTATTCTGATTTTGGAGAAGTTGATAAAACCTGGTATAATAACATGACATTTGATGCTTTGTGGACGGCTGCCTGGACCAGTATTGACCGGTTTGAGCCCCTGTATAAGAATTTTCCGGAAGGTAAGTTCCTGAATAAAAAATTCACGAATGCGTTACGGCCGGAAGCCAGTGCCGACAACTATTGGGCAGCAACGCCGTCTACAGCGAATGTTGAGGTAATGCGCTTTGCCGAAGTGTTGCTGCTTCATGCGGAAGCCGCCCTTATGAACAATCACCCGGAGCAGGCAATGGCAGATATTAACCGGATAAGGGTAAGGGCCGGGCTGCTTTCCAAAACAGTAGCCGATTTTCCGGGTAATAGCGGCCTCATGGCAGAGCTCCAGCATCAGAAATTGCTGGAACTGTATTTTGAACAAAACCGGTGGAACGATTTGAAGAGATGGTACCCTGCAGCCGATGCGCTGAAAACGTATATGGCTGCCAATCTGAAACAAGGAGCGGATAAAATACAAGCGCGGAACTATATTTTTCCGATACCGGCAGGAGAACTGCAAACCAATAAGAAGATGACTCAAAACCCCTTATGGAAATAATGATATATCGTGTTTTTAAGATACTACAGGCAACGCCTGTAGTGTCTTTTTTCTTTTTGTTGCTTTCCGGTTGCGGACCGGATGGCGGGGTTAAACTGATAGCAGTAAACGAAGGCGCTTCTGCAGTTAATGTACTGATGCAAAAGATCCATATTGTCTGCGATCAGAAAGCCGACATCTTTGTACGGTATTGGGAGAGCGCTGCCCCCGGAAAAATTTTTGTTACGAAGGTTTCTCCCGGAAAAAAAGAACACACCCTCTCTTTATTGTTGCTAAAGCCTGCTACTGCCTATCAATACGAGGTTGTAGCCCGAAGCGGAAAAGCTGAAAACAGCATCAGCGCTGTAAGAACCTTTGTGACAAAACAAATACCAATGGCGACCCAGGAAATGGTAATGCCCTCTGAGATGCAGGATACATTGCCAGGGCGTTTTTTGAATGGCTACACGCTGATTGCCCGGCGCGACCTTCCCGGACAGATGTACATAGTTGATGCAAAAGGGAAAATTGTATGGTATCATACCATAAAAGATGCAGGGTTTAAAGTGGCGCATTTTACAAAAAAAGCCACTGTTTTATCCATTGCGGCCCCGCTTTCTTATCCCACCAGCTATGGTAATGAGATTTTGGAGATCTCCCTGGCAGGGGATACAGTATTTCATTTAAAGAAAGGAGAAAAAGGTTTTGATAAGACGATCCATCATGAAATATTTTATAACGACCTGGGCCAGATGGTTACGCTCACCCTTGAAAAGAAGGTGTTTGATCTGAGCCGCGCGGGCGGCACCAAAGCCGATACGGTAACAGGCGATGGGATACTGATACTGGATGATAAAGGCAACAAGATTTGGCATTGGACCGTATTTGACGTACTAGATCCGTTGACCGATCCGCAAATCCTGAAGGACAAGGCCGACTGGCTTCATGCCAATAGTTTGAGCGTTGATACCGATGGGAATTATCTGCTGTCGTTCTACCTGTCGGGCCAGATATGGAAAATTGATGCCAAAACCGGTAAGCGGATATGGACATTAGGACGTGGAGGAGACTATGCCTTTCCCCGGGGAGGTATGTTCCATGAGGCCCATGCTGCATATAAGGCTCCGGGGAACCGGCTAACATTGTTTGAGAACGGAACCCACCGCCAACGGTCGAGGGTTTTAGTGTACCAATTGGATGAGCCTGGCCACAAGGCCTATCTGAACGAATCGATCGAACTGCCCGGGTACCTTTATAGCGAAAGAATGGGGAGCGCCTATTGGGTAGATGACTCCAGTGTTTTGGTGTGCAGCGCCCAGGCCAGTTCAGTATCGCTGCTGGGGCCTTCCGGGAAAATTTTATGGAGAATAAGAACGGGCTTTGTTCCCTACCGTGCGGAATTTATAGACCGCCTTCCGTTGTAATATTCAAAAAAAAGTAAGTATGAAGAAATTTTATTTGTTATTGAGTAGCTGCCTGTTAGTGGCTGCAGGTATCCATATTATTTCCTGTAATGAGAACAAAACAAAAAAAACGGACCAACAACCCATTGTGGAAAGCACGGCTAACCTGTTTCATCTCGATACATCGCGGATACCATCGGGGAAATACGGTGAAGCGGTTCGGTATGGCAGAGACCTGATGATGCGCACCGCCTACCTGATCGGCCCGGAGGGCGTAAATGGCCACTATACAAATAATAAAATGAACTGCTCCAATTGTCATCAGGATGGAGGAACGAAGCCCTACTCTTTTAACCTGCAGACCAGTTTTCAGAGCTACCCGGAATACAGGCCCCGGGAGGGAAAAGTGCTGTCGCTTGCCGAACGCATCAATAATTGTATTATGCATCCGCATCTGGGAAGGCCCCTGCCCCTGGACGGAAAGGAAATGATCGGATTTATGGCTTACCTGAAGTGGATCAGCGATTCCTCGGGGGTAACAAAGAGTACACCCGGAGTGAAACCGCTGCAGATCGATTTGCCGGATACCGCGGCTTCATCGGCTGCGGGAGCCCTTCTGTACGAATCCCATTGTGCAAGATGTCATGGCCAGAACGGAGAAGGGGTAATGACGCCTGATAATGTTACCTATACTTACCCGCCCCTGTGGGGAAATCAATCGTATCAGCCTGGATCAAGTATGCACCGTATTATTAAGATGGCACAGTGGCTGGTAGCCAATATGCCCTTTGATTCGGCTACTCATTTAAAGCCTGTACTTACACATACACAAGCCCTGGATATTGCTGCATTTATTAATAATGACGCTATTCATCAGCGTCCGGATGTTAATGAGTTTCAATACCCAAATTATGAAGAAAAGGACATTGACTATGACAGGGGGCCATTTGCCGATACTTTTTCCGCAGCTCAGCATAAATACGGTCCTTACCCACCCATTATTGAGTACCGGAAGGCTAAGCGGAAAGACCACTGATGCGGCTCCCAGGGTACAGCGCTGCTTCCTGTTTTTCCAGACGACATAATCATATTCATTGCATACTTGCAGGACAAGCTTCGCCGGGTTTGAAAAGGTTTGCTCGCCGAATATCCCGTTGCTCCCCTGAGGGGCGGATCCGGGCCTGCACCCGATCTGGCCCTGTTTTTAAAGCAAACCGCTCAATTCCGTACCTTCGCAGGATAAAAAATTGTACTATGTCTGAAGTATGGAAAAAATACCAGGAGGAGCATAAAGAGCGTTTTCTCAATGAGATGATGGATCTTTTACGCATTCCCTCCATCAGTGCCAAAAGTGAGAACAAAGAGGATATGAAGCGATGTGCAGAGTCGGTAAAGGCGGCCCTGCTGGCATCCGGCTGTGATAAGGCGGAAGTAATGGAAACAGGTGGCCACCCGGCGGTGTATGGCGAAAAGATCATTGACCCCGCAAAGCCTACCGTGCTGGTGTACGGGCACTATGATGTACAGCCGGTGGAACCATTGGAGTTGTGGAATACGCCTCCTTTTGAGCCGACGATCAAGGATGGTAAAGTATTTGCACGCGGCAGTGCCGATGATAAAGGGCAGTTTTATATGCACGTAAAGGCACTGGAGACCCTGGTAAAAACCGATACCATGACCACCAATATCAAATTCATCATTGAAGGCGAAGAAGAAGTAGGATCTCCTAACCTGGGTGCCTTTGTAGCGGCGCATAAAGAACTATTGAAAGCTGATGTAATCCTGATCAGCGACAGCTCGCTGCTGAGCATGGAAAATCCCTCACTGGATACAGGTGTACGCGGACTGAGTTATATTGAAGTGGAAGTAACAGCTGCTGCCAGAGACCTGCACAGTGGCACTTACGGCGGTGCCGTAGCCAACCCGATCGTGATCCTGTCGAAAATGATCGCCAGCTGTCATGATGAAAACAATCATATTACTATCCCCGGTTTTTATGATGATGTGCTGGAAGTATCGGCCGGTGAGCGGGAGCTGATCAATAAAGCACCTTTTAATGAGCAGGAATATAAAGCCGAGATCGGTATTAAAGAGTTGTATGGCGAGCAGGGGTTTTCTACCTATGAGCGTACCGGTATCCGCCCAACGCTGGAGTTGAACGGGATCTGGGGTGGTTACACCGGGGAAGGCGCCAAAACGGTATTGCCCGCAAAAGCCACGGCAAAGATTTCCGCAAGACTGGTGCCCAACCAGTCCAGTGCCAGGATCACTGAATTATTGTTGAATCATTTCAAGAAGATCGCTCCTTCCTGCGTGGATATAACTGCCTTTGAACATCATGGCGGGGAACCTTACGGCACCCCCATCGACAGTAAGGGCTACCAGGCTGCTTCCAAAGCGCTGGAAACCACTTTTGGTAAAACACCCATCCCGGTAAAAGGCGGCGGCAGCATTCCTATTTGCTCTGTACTGGAAAACGAACTGGGCATCAAGATCATCTTCATGGGCTTTGGACTGGATAATGATGGCCTGCACAGTCCCAACGAAAAATACAATATCGAAAACTACTACAAGGGCATAGAAACCATCCCTTATTTTCATCAGTATTTCGGGAAATAAGCTAAATGGCCACGAATGCACGAATCAGTTTAAGTCATTCGTGCATTCGTGGCTTTAAAAAATGGAAAAAGAAAAACTACGTTTAGATAAATACCTCTGGTCCATCCGGCTTTTTAAAACAAGAAGACTGGCTACGGACGCCTGTAATGATAACAAAGTGAAATACCAGGAGGAACCGGCAAAACCGGGGAAGAACGTGCATCTGGGTGATGTTTATGATGTACGTACCGAAGGCCGTAAATGGGTAATCCGCGTTACCGGTTTGCTGCATACCCGGGTTAAATATGAGGAGGCTATAAAATTTTATACCGATCTTACCCCACCTGAAGAGTTGGAGAAGGCTAAGATACAGGCGGCCTCCTTTTTTAGCGGAAAAAGACTCAGCAAGATTGGGCGCCCCACCAAAAAGGAGCGCAGGGACCTGGATGATTTTATGGAAGGAGATGACGGATAGTGTGCCGGCATTCTGCCGTGGGCTGTTCGCATTTGAAGGCCTGTATTTTTATTAAATGAGGTTATTAAAGAAAATCTGAAAAAACTATAACGAATTGCCCTCTTTGCTTACCTACGGTATAAAAGTGGTGATAGGATGAAAATAACACCCCTTTTTAGCAGCAGCCAATATTTTATGTGTGAGTATAATGGCCTAATAAAAAAAGCAGCAAACCGAAGCCATTGCCGGAGATCATGCAAAGGGATTGCACGGTATTTGCCATTGGCGCGGGCCACCTTTGGGGAGCGGCAGGCGCGTGCTGACGTTGCTTCGCAAGCAGGGATACCAGGTAAAATCGGTATTGGAACGGGGGTAATGAACCATTTGATTCCGGTTTAAAAATAATTTTTCAAAACGGTGTAACGAATGGGCTTTATCGGTGACTAATCCAGTAAACCATTTTCCTATTTTACCATCAATAAACCAGAACAAAGACGTGTCGCAATCAGAAGCTTTTTTCCTGGCCAGCATTCAACAGCATGCAGGCATACTGCACAAGGTGGCCCGTATGTATATAGACCAGCCGGAGGACCGTCAAGACCTGCACCAGGAGATCATTATACAGCTTTGGAAGTCGTATCCGGGTTTTAAAGGAGAGAGCCGGTTCTCTACCTGGATGTACCGGGTGGCCATTAACACAGCGATCACTTTTTTGAGGAAGGACCAGACCTATAAAAAACGGATGACATATACCGGTATTCCCGATGGTGCTGATGAAGGGCCACCTTCGCATAAGGAAACGCAGCTGAATGCCTTCTACAAGGCGGCGCAGGAGCTGAACCAGGTAGAAAAAGCGGTTATCTTTTACTTTATGGAAGGTTTATCCCATAAGGAGATCGGGCAACAACTGGGGATCAGTGAAGGAAATGCCAGGGTACGGCTAGCCCGGACTAAAGAAAAATTACAAACCATTATAAAAAACCAGGGTTATGAATTTTGACGAACTAAAAACGCAATGGAATGAGGACGGAGCAGATGATGTAAAGTTTCCTGCATCGGTTGAACAATTGAAAGCCGCACAGCACCCGCTGAACCAGTTGAAAAAGAATATGAAAAAAGAATTAGTGGCGCAGCTTATAGCGATTGCCCTGATCGGGGTTTTCCCTTTTCAATTGAAGCTGCTTCCTTCGCTATTTCCCATTTACTATATGGCCTATGCCCTGCTGGTAATGGCAACTGCCTACTACATGTACCATTTTTATCAGTTCTACAACGAGGTGCAGCAATATGGCGCCAGCACGAAGGATAGTCTATTGGAATTGTATTATAATCTGAGGCTGAATATGGAGCGGTATAAATCCTTTTCGTTCCTGATCATGCCCTTTGCTTACTTTACGGGAGGATTGCTGCTCTATTCGGAACTAAAGACCCGAAATAAGCACCCGGTTGTATTTGAAAATCCTTACTTCGCTCTGTTGCTGGTAGTAGTGGTAACCATCCTGATTGTTTCGTTTACCGTTATTTGGATCGATCGGTTTTATGGTCGTTATGTAAAGCAGCTGAAGCAGGTGCTGAATGCGTTGAAAGAAGATTGAAGTTTTTTGGATTTTTAATCGGTAATTTGCAGCTGTTAAAGGCTGGTAGCTATTATTAGCTCTTTTGTTTGAATTTAAGGTTTATCATAGTTGAGGGTCGTTTGCAGTGGTTTAATACTGCATGATGTTCCAGCTGAAAAATGTTTTGGACTTTGGACATTATGTATGGCTATCTAGCTGTTTCGATTCTCATCTCTCAAATCTCGTTTATGCATATCGATATTATTTCTGTTTTACCCGAATTACTGACCAGCCCTTTTGAACATAGTATCATGAAACGTGCGCGGGATAAAGGTTTGTTACAGGTTGCGGTGCATCCGCTGCGTAAATGGGCGGTAAATGAATACGGCCAGATAGATGATTACCAGTACGGCGGAGGAGCGGGTATGGTAATGATGTGCGAGCCGCTGGCAGCTGCTATAACGGAGCTTTCTGCCAACCGGAAATTTGATGCGATCATCTATGTGACACCGGATGGAAAAACACTGAACCAGCGTATGGCCAATACGCTTTCTTTAAAAGAAAACCTGCTGATCATCTGCGGTCATTATAAAGGCATTGACGAACGTATCCGGCAAAAATATGTGACCATTGAAATTTCTATTGGTGACTACGTACTAAGTGGAGGGGAGCTGGCCGCCGCCGTTCTGGTGGATTCTATCGGACGTCTGCTACCGGGAGTGCTGAGCGATGAAACATCGGCTCTTACTGACTCGTTCCAGGACAACCTGCTGGCGCCTCCTGTGTACACCCGTCCGGTAGATTTTGAGGGAATGCTTGTGCCGGATGTACTTATGAGCGGCAATCATGCAAAAATTGAAGAATGGCGCTATGAACAGGCGCTCCAGCGTACAAAGGAACGCCGTCCGGACCTGATGATAGATTGAGGCAGGTTTTATTGCTCCTATTGTTATTTCCCGATCAGCGGGCTACTCCGCAGTAATGGGATCAATGATTGTGGCGATCTCATTAATAGCATTGGCGGGGAAGCCACCCAGCTCTGCATGCTCTCTGACCCGCTCTTCATTTGGAGCAATATATACGCAATAGATTTTATTGCCAGTTACATAGCTTTGTACCCACTGAATCTCCGGCCCCAGCTCCCGTAATACATTACAAGAGGTTTGAGAAATATTTTGCAGCTGGTCAGGAGAAAGACTTCCTGCTCCCGGGATTTCCCGTTCGATTAAATATTTAGGCATATAATTAGAATTTAAGCTGTTATAAATTTAATGAATATGCAGAGGGAAAACAATCGCTAATACAGGCTATCTAAAGCGGGGCGGATTGCATTTGATGATGCGGATCAGGATTATTTTTCGGCAGTTTTCCTGCCCAGGATCTCCATAGCCAATTGTAAAGCGTTTGCTTTTTCATGTAGCGCCATGATTGTTTGCTCCTGGGAAGCAATGATTTTATCCCGCCATTTGCATTCCTTACAGGATTCGGAATTTTCCGGCATATTGTCAACTCCCGGCACTTGTTTTTCCCTTTGGTTGGCAATTAGCCAGTTCAGATCAATATTTTCAAACCTGCTTTTAATGTCTTCAATGATTTCCAGCGAAGGCCTTCCTGCGCCATTCCTTAGCCGGTTGAGCTTTTGTGATGATTTGTATTTCAGCCCGTTAATGGCAAAATCGTTGATCGAATTGAACCCTTCTTTTTTACAAAAGATCTCTAACCGTTCAAAAAAAGTTGAATTTTTGTTCATTTATATTTGTTTTCCATAAAGGTGTTTGTATCTTTGGGGTGCTAATAATAAAAATAACCAACTTATGAACAACAAAAATAACGAGATTTCGCTTATCGTTTGCGAGCCCGAGCCAATTGATATTCCAAGATTTGGCTATGCCCCATCTGTTACCGGAGATTTTAATGAGGATGATTTCAAACCCAGTTATCATTTTCTGCACCTGGTTAAATCAGATCCCTTTTACTGCCTGACGCGTGTATTGGATAGTTCGGCGCTTGAAGATCTGCAGGCCACCTGGGGCGAATGGGTGTATTGTACCGTTTGTTCGGAATACAGTGCTTTTAGCGAGGAAAATGACAGGCGGTATTTATTACGGTTTGCGGCCCACTTTCATTTGCTGATGGATGCCCTTCATTGTGTTCTGGGTGAATGGAGTAAGATGAAAAAGAAAAAAATGACGGGG
This sequence comes from Niabella hirudinis, assembly GCF_051201075.1. Classification (NCBI taxonomy): domain Bacteria; kingdom Pseudomonadati; phylum Bacteroidota; class Chitinophagia; order Chitinophagales; family Chitinophagaceae; genus Niabella; species Niabella hirudinis. The sequence continues at coordinate 333,714 of NZ_JBPEHJ010000002.1, read as the reverse complement.
GTCTCCAGGAGCGTAACTTATAAGTACCTGGCAGAGAAGAAAGATGCCATCCCCTGCATTCCCGCGTTTAGCTTGAAATATCCGGAGAACAAGGCCCGTATTTACCTTTGGTATGTTCTGGATTGTGCGCTGGGCAGTGGTGAGTCTTTTAATATACCCCGCAAAAATCTTCTTTTTGATTATGAGTCGCTGTTGTGTATGCTGCGAGCATCTTATTATATGCTAACCCTATACCCTGCTTTGTTTGGCCTGGATGAAACAACGGCAAACTAAAAGTTAATGGTCCTTTAACACAACATTGCCGGTACGTTTTAGATTGCCCCAACCCTGGCCTTCTCCTTTTATGGCCCGGCGGAGTGATCGGAACAGCACTATATACATGATTTGCCGGTAAACAAAACGCTGGGGAATGAGCCATAAAAGCTGCCAGTAATTTTTTTTCTTTTCGATGCTGAAAGCAAAGAAGGCTACGAGCACGTCTACAACCAGGAATATTCCATAATAAAGAAGGATCCGGTTAAGATCGGCCCAGCTGGTATGCTGTTCCGTTGGCCGGTTGTAGTAGATGGAAAAGAAAAACAGCAGGTCAGCGATCGGCGCGATTACAGGGAGGATGATCTGGAATAAAAGTATATTGGGAAGCGAGACCATACCCAATCCTTTATAGCGCACCTTAAAGCAGGCATCCTTGTTTTTCCAGAAGCTTTGCATGACCCCGTAACTCCAGCGGAACCGTTGTTTCAGGAATTGCCGTATGGTTTCCGGTGCTTCGGTAATAGCAATGGCATCGTTACAATTGCGGATAACATAACCTTTGCGAAGAATGCGGATGGTGAGATCGCAATCCTCTGCCAGGGAATCGGTTGTAAACCCCCCGGCATCAGTGATGGCTTTTTTGCGGAAAGCTCCGATGGCTCCGGGAACCACCGTAATACCGTTGATATAGTCAAAGGCCCGTCGGTCAAAATTCTGCGCGGTAATGTATTCGATCGATTGCCAGCGGGTTAGCACATTGTTGATATTGCCTACCTGCACATTGCCCGCTACGGCACCTACCGATTCGTCAATGAAATAACGCATAAGCTGACTTACAGCATCTTTTTTTAATTGTGTATCCGCATCAATACATACGAGGTAGTCTGCATTGGATTGGGCAATGCCATAGTTGAGTGCCGAAGCCTTGCCCCCGTTGGGCTTGGTAAGTATGGCTACTCTGGGATGACCGGCAAAGGCTTCGCTGATATTTTTAAAGGTTTGGTCTTTGGAGCCATCGTCGACAAAGATGACCTCAAGGTGTGGATAGTCCTGCTTAAGGAGGCTCTCTACGGTGCGGACAGAATTGAGCTCTTCATTATACGCGGGTACAATGATGCTTACCTGTTCTTTAAATGACATGGAGGATGGGATCTGTTGTTTTTTCTGGCGTTTGTAATTGAGAATGGCCAGTATGCCCGTAAAGGTTACACGCCCCAGCCCCAGGAAAATAGCCAGCCAGAATGCGGTAGTGAGGAACTGCGATACCCAAAAGATCAGTTTGGTGGCAAAGCTGTCGGCCCGGAGGATCTGGTTTTTTACGGGCGGCATTACCTGGTCCCTGGTAAGGTGAAGTAATTGAGCTACGGTAATGAACTGGATGTTGCGGTCCTTAAAGTATTTTATAATGCGGGGTAGCGCGTCAACCGTACCCTGGCGGTTCCCTCCCGCATCGTGCAGTAAAATAATCCCCCGGTCTTTATACGGCATAGCCTCGTATTGACGCACAATGCGGTTGTAGATACTGTCTGCATTTACGTGTGAACTGTCAACATCCCAGTCCTCGGGATCAATGCTTTCGCCAACTGCATAGTATTTTAGTTTTTTGCTCAGGGCTACGGGTTGCAGTTCTACCTGTAATGTAGGTTCGGCATCAGCATTGAAAGGGGGGCGGAACATGATGGTGCTGCGGCCGGTAACTGCTTCAATGAGCAGGCGGGTGGCATCAATTTCCGTTTGTGCCCTCCTGTTGCTTACGCTGGCAATATTGGGGTGCGTAAACGTATGGTTGCCGATCTCAAAACCTGCTTTGTAAACCTGCTCAAATGCGGGCAGGTGATTTTGAATGTTGATTCCCACTACAAAGAAGGCGGCCGGCACCTTTTCCTGTTTTAATATTTTTATGATTTGAGGCGTGTATTCAGGGTCGGGGCCATCATCAAAAGTGAGCAGCACCTGTTTTCCAGGATCCACCTGTCCAAACCTGCGGATCACATATTTGGTGGGCAGCTCTATGTATTTTTCTTCCTGTATGAGAAAGTCATTGATCGTATCTGCCGTAATTTTCATACGGCCGTTCTGAGGCTCTGAGATCACATCCAGCACTTCACCTTCGCCTACATAGTCCGGTTTTTCAAAGGAAACAGGGATGTTCTCAAGACGCTGGAATAATCGCGCCTGGGCTTTCATGGCATCAGTGGTCAGGTTCCGTTTATAAAAGGTCCACAGCCGCTGATCTTCCGCGCCCAGCCGCCAGATGGCTACGCCGCTTACCCCATAGTCATCTGCAAACCGCATCGTATTAAAGTTACTGGCCGCATCGTTAAACCATACCTGGTGTTTTACCTTATTGTAATCGGTATAAGTAAAATGACAATTGTAGGTGTTGTTGTCAAAAATGATCTCCGTGTTGTACTCCTTAGCCAGGGATATGGCCTGGGCATAGGTGACCGTTTGGGCCGCCCTGTTCTCCGGCCAGTCGTATCCATAGGTGGCCATGCATAAGATGATCTTCTCTGATGGAACCCCCTTGGCTGCATCGTCCAGCACTTTTTCGATCCATCGCTGCTCGCTTATGGGCCCGGGTATACTGGTATTGTAATACTGATCGTATGCCATCAGGAAGATATAGTCGTTGAGCCGGGCAACTTCGGCAATATTGTAGTTGTCGTCATTGGGAAGGATATCCTGCGTAACCAGCAACCCCTTGCTGTGGAGTTTTTGGTACAGGGCCTCCTGGAACTGCTGCATATAGGGCAGGGTTGCTTGTTTCAGCTCTTCAAAATCAAGGTTGATGCCGTTTAGTTTATATTTTTCGATAGCCCGGAGTACATCTTGCAAAAGCCGGTCTCTTTTTTGGGGATTGCTGAGCACCCGGTGCAGCAGGTTGCCGTCAAAATCTCCTCCCTGGACGTTGCTCAGCATTGGTATAATGGAAACTTTTGCTTTTCGCATTACCTGCAGGGCTTCATCATCAATATTGAGCCGGAGGGTATCTGCTTCCGGGTCAATCAGAAACCATTCGGGAAGTACCATGTTCAGTTTGTCGATATTGGATTTGAGAGAGGAGAGTGACTGGGGATCCCAGTCTACAAAGAAGGCCGCTCTTATATTAGCGTTGGAGGGCCTTTTCTTTTCGAGCGCGATAAAAGCGTTGTTCTGCGCACGGGCATTGATAAAGGCCTGCATACCCTTGTATTTTTTTTGCTCTTTTTTACTCAGACTTTTGGGAATTACCGGATGAATTGCCCGGTTGGTGTCAGTAGGGGCCAGGCCCGGCAGTAAAAGATTATCTACCCGGCTTATGGAAAAAATGCCCAATGGAATAATGGCAATGGCCAGGAAGACCAACAACCGGCTCAGCCATTTGAACGTTGTCCATCTTGCCTTGCTTTCCGTCTGAAAGATCTGTCCGTCTCCTGCCATGTGAAGATAATTTAATACAAAATTAGTTGTGCTGCCGGTCTTATACGATACCGGGAACCATTATTTTATTCTGGAACAATTTTTTACATTTACTGAAACATTATAGAGGGATGAAGCAGCTAAAAGGAAATCTGGTAATGATCGCCCAACGGAGAATCTGCTTTGCGATGATAGAGCTGGATGAAGGGCGCATAAAAAAAACAGTGATCCTTGAGGATCATGAAGTAGTCGGTGAACCCTATATCGTACCGGGATTTATAGATAGCCATGTGCATATAGAAAGCAGTATGCTGGTGCCATCCGAGTTTGCCAGGCTGGCGGTAGTACACGGTACGGTGGCCACGGTAAGCGATCCGCATGAGATCGCCAATGTCTGCGGCATGGAGGGTGTGCAGTATATGATCGACAATGGGAACACGGTGCCGTTCAAATTTAATTTCGGGGCGCCCAGCTGCGTACCGGCCACCGGCTTTGAAACGGCTGGCGCCCGGCTGGGAGTGCAGGAGGTGAGCAGGTTGCTGCAATACCCCGAGATCCGGTACCTGAGTGAAATGATGAATTTTCCGGGTGTACTGGCCGGAGATACGGAGGTAATGGAAAAAATAAGAGCCGCCCACCGGGCAGGGAAACCGGTTGACGGGCACGCGCCCGGTTTGCGGGGCGCAGCGGCACAGCAGTATGCAGATGCGATTGCGGATCCTGTAGCCGGCCTCCCGGGTACGGATCATGAATGTTTTACAGAAGAGGAAGCGCTGGATAAACTAAACGCGGGAATGAAGATACTCATCCGTGAAGGAAGCGCTGCCCGTAATTTTGATGCATTGATCGGTCTTTTAGAAACCCATCCCGATGCGATCATGTTCTGCAGCGACGATAAACACCCCGACAGCCTGGAATCCGGCCATATCAATGAACTCTGCGCCCGGGCAGTGGCAAAGGGTATTGATCTGTTTCATATACTCCAGGCTGCCTGTATCAACCCGGTATTGCATTATAAACTGGATGTAGGGTTGCTGAGAGAGGGCGATCCCGCGGATCTGGTATTGGTGGAAGACCTGCAGCATTTCAAGCCGGTTAGGACCTATATTAATGGAATGCTGGTGGCTCTTAACGGTAAAAGCCTTATTAACACTTCCAGGGCACCGGTTATTAATCATTTTGAATGCCCGCCGGTCCTGTCATCCGATTTCAGGGTGCCTGCCAGGGGAGGAGGGGAAGTACCGGTTATCGAAGCCCTGGATGGTCAGTTGATAACCAATCGCTTGCTTTTGGCTCCGCTTTTGAAGGAGGATTGTTTTGTGAGTGACCCTGACCGGGATCTGTTAAAAATAGCTGTGGTGAACCGCTACCGGAAAGCAGTACCAGCGGTGTCATTTGTCAGGAATTTTGGTTTAAAGCGCGGCGCTATGGCATCATCGGTTGCGCACGACAGTCATAATATTATTGCAGTAGGGGTAGATGATGAAAGCCTGTGCAGGGCCGTCAATCTTGTGATTGCTGAAAAAGGCGGGGTTGCAGCGGTTGATGGGGAGCGGGAAGCGATTGTGCCGCTGCCGGTGGCTGGTTTGATGAGCAATGCCGACGGATACCAGGTAGCAGCTGCCTACACGGCTGTAGACCAGATGGTAAAGGAGATGGGCGCCACGCTGAATGCACCTTTTATGACGCTGTCCTTTATGGCGCTGCTGGTGATCCCTGCCCTGAAACTAAGTGACAAAGGGCTGTTTGACGGACAAAAATTTGAGTTTGTAGCTGCTGTTAAGTGATTTTGACCGGCGAACCGGATATCCGGGAAAATAGGGCCGTCATTCGCCGCAACAATCCGTCTATTTACCGATTCCTGGCGTTTACAGGCGAAAAATCTGTTGTAAGGCCTATCTTAGGGGGGTATTTTTACAAAAAATAGTGAGTGATGAGTGAAAATAATCCGTACAATACCGAATTCTATAATAAATCAGAGAAAGCCGGCAATACCGATCAAAAGACCGGCGGTACCCAGCCCCCGTATTTTAAAGAACGAAACGCGCAGGGGCATATATGGGTGGGGTTGTTTTTAGTGTTGATAGGGCTGGTATACCTGCTTAAGAGGATGGGCTTTGTTTTTCCCGATTTTATGCTTTCCTGGCAAATGTTCCTGATCGTACTGGGAGTATTTATTGGTTTTCGCACCAACTTTCGGGGGCCGGCCTGGCTGATCCTGATAATGATCGGATCGCTGCTCCTGGTAAATGAGTTTTTCCTTTTTAACAGGCTGCGTAAGTTCATTTTTCCCATTGCCCTCATTGGGGCAGGCTTGTTTTTTATCCTGCGCCCGAAAAAATCTTATGAATTTGTTACCCAGGATCCCAATACAGGCGAACCTGGCGGAAAGAAGACCTACCGAGGCAATATCAGCAATGAAGATAAGATTGACGCCACTTCTATTTTTGGCGGTACCAAGAAAAAAGTACTGTCGAAGAATTTTCGCGGCGGGGATATGGTGAACGTGTTTGGCGGCAGCGAGATCGATCTGTTGCAGGCGGATATCAGCGGGACCGCCGTTTTGGAGGTGACGGCTATTTTTGGCGGGGCTACGCTGCTGATCCCCTCGCATTGGAATGTGGTTTCTGAAGCGGTGGCTATATTGGGCGAAGTGAAGGATAAGAGGGTATCTTTGGGAAATGTGGATACTTCAAAAACGCTGGTATTGAAAGGTACTGTAATTTTAGGGGGCATTGATATTAAGAGCTTTTAAGTGAATGGGCAATAGTGAAAAGAAAATAGTGAAAAGAAAATGGTGAAAAGTGGGTAGTGAAAAGTTGCTGGTGAATAGGAAGCGGGATAGGGCGGTAGCTGTTTTGACTAAATACTTCGTTCTGGCATCTCATTCCGATAACTATCGGAACTAAAATCTAAATCTCAAATCTCATCCCGATCCTGATAACCATCGGGATTGTTGGGACTCAAACCTGAAACCTCCAAGTGTCTGCATCTCCGTTAACAGCAAAAAGATTTCTTATTTCCCTGATCATCGGCTGGGTGGTGCTGGTGAACGTGCAGGCTTTTTTTTTACGAAATTATTTTGAATTGCCGCTTTATATCGTGATCACAGACAGCCTGGTGAGCAATTTCCTGTTGCTGCTGGCCGGGTTGCTGATGCTCAATATCACGAAATATTACCTGCCATCCAGTTATCAGTACAGTAGTGTTATTGCTTCCTGCCTGATCATGACCGGCCTCTGGTTGTTTATCTCAAATACCTTTCTTAAAATATTCCTGGATGACTCCGAAGCCTACCTTTCGTTTCTGAACCGGTCGCTGGTGATCCGGGCGGTGGTGGCCTTCCTGGTGCTGACCATTTTGACGATCGCTGCTATTTTATGGTACAACTGGGTGGAACGGCAAAGAGTAGAGCAGCGGCGCATGGATGCAGACCGCCTCTCCCGCGAAGCAGAATTGTTTAAACTGCGTCAGCAACTGCAGCCTCATTTTTTGTTTAACAGCCTGAACTCAATCAACGCCCTCATCGGGTTAAACCCTCAGCAGGCGCGTAAAATGGTGCAACAGTTATCCGATTTTTTGAGGGGTACCCTTAAAAAAGAAGAATCCCAAATGATTTCCTTAACCGAAGAGATCAATTATTTGAACTTATATTTGGAAATTGAAAAAGTGCGTTTTGGCAACCGGTTGATGACCTCCATTGCAATTGCTGAAGAAACAAAGGAACTGTTGTTACCTACGTTGTTGCTACAGCCCGTTGTGGAAAACGCGATCAAATTCGGACTTTATGATACTATTGGCGAAACGCTGATCACCATTGAGAGTACCCGCGAGCAGAACGAATTGTGTATCAGGGTAACGAATCCTTTTGATCCGGATACCTCTATGCCAAAAACAGGCACCGGCTTCGGCTTAAGCTCTATAAAAAGAAGACTGTATCTTTTGTATGGAAGAAATGATCTCTTATCAACAGAAACAAAAGACAATATTTATTATACAATCGTTAAAATACCGCAACGGGCATGAATAAAGTAATAATTATCGATGACGAGTTTCTGGCAAGAAGCATGGTGAAGGAGTATCTTCAAAAATTTCCGCAACTGGAGCTGGTGGCTGAATGCGGAGACGGATTTGAAGGAATGAAGGCGATCCAGGAACATAAACCCGACCTGATCTTCCTGGATATCCAGATGCCCAAGATCAGCGGTTTTGAAATGCTGGAACTGATTGAGGAACCTCCCTCGGTGATTTTTGCGACCGCTTTTGATGAATATGCCATCAAGGCATTTGAAGCCCATGCTGTAGATTATTTGCTGAAGCCTTTTGATCAGGAACGTTTTGATAAAGCAGTGAATAAATTTTTGTCCCGGCATCAACCCAATGCAACAAATACTCAGGAACTGCTGAACGATGTACAGCTGCCCAACTCCAATAACCGGATCGTGGTAAAGAACGGAAGTAAAATCAAAATCATCCCGGTGCAGGAAGTGCTCTATCTTGAGGCGGCCGATGATTTTGTAAAAGTGTTTACCAGGGAGGGCTATTTTTTGAAAAATAAAACAATGAGTTTTTTTGAGAATTTTTTGCCGCAGGACCTGTTTGTAAGAAGCCACCGGTCCTTTATTGTAAACATACAGGAAATTACACGTATTGATCCTTATGAAAAAGACGGGCATGTGGCAATTTTAAAGAACGGAACAAAGATTAATGTAAGCCGCAACGGATATGGAAAATTAAAAGCAGTGCTGGGGTTATAACCCGGTTTATTGTAGATCTGTAATGGTACGTTTCTGAACAGGGTTTCTTAATTTTAATCCTGTAATCTATTTTGTTACCTTTAAAAGAAAATCAACAATGGGAAAATTTGTAGTTTCCAAAAGAACCAATGGCGAATTCCAATTTAACCTGAAAGCTGGCAATGGCCAGGTAATTCTTACCAGTGAAGGCTATACCACAAGAGCAGCCTGTGATAATGGTATTGAATCCGTAAAGAAAAACGCCCCGGATGATAGCAATTACGACCGGAAAACATCTTCTAACGAAAAGCCTTTTTTTAATTTAAAGGCAGGCAACGGGCAGGTCATTGGTAAGAGCGAATTGTATGAATCAGAAGCGGCCCGCGAAAACGGGATCGCATCTGTGAAGAAGAATGCGCCCGAAGCGGAAGTTGTCGAAGAGTTAGGCTAAGTTTCAAAGCCGACAGGGTTAACCCAACAGCCTTTTCAATGTTTTTAATTTGCCTTTTAGCGTAGGGTAGGCAAGCGGTATATCGGGCCAGGTTCGGGCTTTTAAAACGCCCTTTGTATGGCTGAACGTTTCAAAGGAAAACCGGCCATGATATCGCCCGATTCCGCTGTTTCCCCTTCCGCCGAAAGGCAGATTTTTGTTGAGGTAGTGCATGGCAGTGGTATTTACACAACCTCCGCCAAAGGGTACCTGCTGCAGCCACTGATTGGCCTCTCTTTTATTACTGGTAAAAACATAAAGGGCCAGGGGATTCTCGTTTTGCCGGATCCACGCCAGGGCTTCTGCATCATTTTCATAACCTATTATGGGAAGCAAAGGGCCAAATATCTCTTCTTTCATAATGGGAGCTTCTGTGGAGGGCGTATCGATGAGCGTGGGCGCAATAAACAGCTCTTCTTCATTGTGTTCGCCCCCGTGAAGAATCGTTTGCCCTTCCATTAAGTTGCGCAGGCGGTTAAAATGTTTATTATTAACAATACGTCCGTAGTCATAGCTTGTTATGGGATGCTCTCCGTAAAACTTCAGCAGGGTGGCTTTCAGTTGCCGCACCAGGGCTTCCTTAACGGAGTGGTGCACCAGCAGGTAATCGGGGGTAATGCACATTTGTCCTGCATTGGAAAACTTAATACTGGTGATTCGTTTGGCAGCAACTGTTAGGGCTGCATTTGCCGTTACGATGCAGGGGCTTTTTCCGCCCAGCTCAAGCGTAACCGGGGCAAGCTGCGCTGCAGCCTTTTGATAGATGATCTTTCCTACGGCTGTACTGCCGGTGTAAAAGACATGATCGTATCGGAAAGTGTCCATTAGCTCCGGGATCAATGCAGCGCCTTCGCCTGGTGCGTATAAGACGTAGTTAGGGGCAAAGGTTTCGGCGATTATCTGCCCCATTATTTTTTCGGTGGCCGGTGTCAGTTCGCTGGGCTTTAGTACCACGCAGTTTCCGGCGGCAATGGCGCCCACCAGGGGCATAAACAATAGCTGGAACGGGTAATTCCAGGGTGCAATGATGAGCACCACACCCAGGGGCTCGGGCAGCAGGTAGCTTTTGCCGGGGATATTCACAAAATTGGTCGGTACCGGCTGTGGTGCCATCCACTCATCCAGTGATTTTATACAGGCGTTGATCTCCGATAGGACCATGCCCGTTTCGGTGATCCAGACCTCCTCTTTGCTTTTGTGCAGGTCGGTGAATAAGGCATTGCTCAATGCTTCTTCATGTTTCCGGATGCTTTCCTTTAACAGCTGCAATTGCTTTTTCCGGAAATCAGCGGAACGGGTTGCCCCGGTATCGAAGAAATTGCGTATCGCATTCAGATGATTGATCAGGCCTGCCATTATTCTTTTGTTTATGAATCGATTTCTGCAGTACTCCCGGTGTTATGTTACAGCATCATTACGAAGCATCTGCAAAAAACAGGATGATCTTTCCTGCCCGGCAAATTTCGATAAGATTTTTAAGATGGCCAACTGTTCCGGCAGATAACATTTTGTTCCGGATGTCTACCCTGGCTGCCTGAAAAGTATTGAATGGCTTGTTGTCCGCTATCCGCAATAGCCGCTATTTAAAAGCTGCAAATGAAGCAAAGCAAAGATTCTTATGCAGGAGCTCCACCGTTTTAAAGCCCACTTTATGTAGCAGATTGGCCTGGTAAAGAACGCTCCTGGGGCTATCTTCTTTTTCAATATACGCAAATACCTGGTCCCTGTAGGCTTCATCCTTCAGGTTCGTGAGGTAACGTCCGTAGTGCTGGTTAAAAAGTAGCTGTTGTATGGCGGGGTGATCCTGGGCTACCAGGTCAAAGATCCAGATGCTGCCTCCCGGTTTTAAAAGGCTGAAGAATTTTGCGAATGCAGCCTCCCAGTCGGCATCGTTCCGCAAATGATGAAGCACTGCCGTAGCAATAATGACACAATAGCTATTTTCTTCAAGGGCTGCGGTACGGAAGTCACCTCTGATAGTGGTCACCTTTCCGGTTGTGAGTGGCTGTACGCGTTCGGCGGCCTTGTCCAGCATGGGCTTGCTGAGATCTACCAGGGTGACATCGGGATTGGTAGTTGTTTTTGATAAGAGTTTAACCGGGTAATTACCGGCACCGCAGCCGATGTCCAGTATTTTTTTCAGTCCCGGCGCCGTTGCAGCAATGCCATCAGTGATCAATTCCATATTAAAGGACGCATCCAGGGTGGTTTGCTGCCCGGTTTCCAGGTTCGAAAAACGCTGCACATCTTTGTCGAAGCGTTCCTCAATTTCTTTTAAGGTTGATTTTTGTTCCATAGTTTCTTTTGTGATCCAAAAGTAAACTACCTATCCATACTTAAAAAATACTATTTTTATCATTGATCAATACTTTGTAAGTATCATGGAAATCCGGCATCTTAATTATTTCAGAACCCTGGCGCAGGAACTGCATTTTGGAAGAGCTGCGGAAAAACTGTTTATTTCGCAGCCCCCGCTAAGCCGGCAGATCAGGGAGCTGGAAACGGAACTGGGCGTTTTGCTTTTTGAACGGAATAATAAACGGGTATACCTTACCGAAGCCGGGCGCTATTTCCTGTCGGAAAGTTTGGCACTCTTGCAGCAACTGGAAAAGGCCAAAATAAAAACCAAGCAGATTCATGATTCGGTGGCGGGCACTTTCCGGCTGGGCTATATCAGCTCCACGCCTCGTAGCGCGCTTGCTGCAGTATTAAAAACAGTAAAGGAGCAGTACCCTTTCCTGCGGGTAAATCTTTATGAGGCGGCCACCCGGCGGCAGCTGGCGGCGCTGGAAAACGGAACGCTTGACCTGGGTATTGTGCGGGCACCGGTCTTATCGCCGCAGCTGGAGCGGCGGCGGCTGCTTACTGAAACTTTTTGTCTGGCAAAGCCGGCGAAGGAGAAGATTCCGCTTACCCGGCTGGCAGTTCAGTCGTTTGTATCTTTTAACAAGGAGTATGCCCCGGATTATCATCAGCAGTTTATTCATTGTTGTCATCAGCTGGGGTTTGAGCCCCAGGTGATCCATGAATGTAACAATATGCCGTCCATCCTGGAGTTGGTGGCCAGCGGCATTGGGGTGGCCCTGGTTCCGCAATCGGCCCGCCGGCTGTTCCGTTTTTCCGGACTGGATTTTGTAACCCTGCCGCAATTGTCTGTAACTACAGAAACCGTGCTGGCTTTTGATCCGGGCAACCAGCAACCGGCACTGCCGGCGTTTATGGAATTGCTTGAAACGGCCTACCGGAAATTTGCGGGCAAGCGAAAAGAACGGTGACCGGTGTGAGCCCGCCCTTCCCGAAATGTTGTAACTTTCTGCCGTGAGTACAAAAGACCCTTTCCCGATCTTCGGTATCAGTGCTTTTAACGACAAGCAACAGTCGGAGGATAGTTTGCTGTACCACGAGCTGCATGGCGAGCGGTCTATTGAGAAGCCACATAAGCATGATTTCTTTTTGTTTCTTTTATTTGAAAAAGGAAACGGAACGCATTCCATCGATTTTGTTGACTATAGGGTTGGAAACCACCAGCTACACCTGTTGTTTCCGGACCAGGTACATAGCTGGAAGCTGGGAAAGGCCACGGCGGGTTATCAATTGATGATCAGCAGGCGGGTATTTGAAACCTTTGCAGACTCCTTGCGCTTTTCATTTGTGCTGTACCAGCACCATCCGGTTATTGAGCTGCCGGAGAAGGTATTTCAAAAGCTGTTGTATGAGTTTCGCTCAGTAGAAGAGGAGCTGAAGCAGCAACCCGTTCACTGGGAAACGGTCCATCTCCGTGCCCGGCTGATAGCGCAGCTGGCAAGCCGGGAAGCGGAGCAGAAGTTCGCAGACCTGGAAGTATACCGCACCAAACCGGTGCTGTTCCGGTATCATGCATTGATAGATCTGCATTTCAGGGAACAGAAGTTGGTAACGTTTTATGCGGAGCAGCTTCATATAACACCCAATTACCTGAATATCCTTTGTAAACGGCATTTTCATGTGCCGGCGACCTTCCTTATCCAAAGCCGTGTTATACTGGAAGCAAAACGGCTGATGCAGGTTTCTGAGAAGTCGGTCAAAGAAATTGCGTATGAACTGGGATTTAGTGATCTCTCTTATTTTTCCAATTTTTTTAAGGATAAAACGGGGCTTTCTCCGAGGGAGTTCAGGGGCCAGTTATAAATTTTACAAGTTATAGCATAAATCCTCCATCGGCCGGCAGGGGGTGTATACTAACTTTGTAAAAAATTAAGATATATGCTTCCCAGATCCATTTCCCGGAAAGATTTCATCAAAAATTCTTCTGTTCTTTTAGCGGCAGGCAGCGGTTTGCTGGCTACAGCGGGCCCGGCAGCTGCGGCAGACAACCGTACGGCACCCGTGCCCGGTAAAACATTAACCTTAAAGAATGTGCGGCTGGAAACGGGTTTTGAGTACGACAAGGAAGGAGATGTTGTGGCAACAAAAACGGAGTTGTTTACCATCGAGATCCGTGATGGGAAGATCGGGGCCGTACTGCCAAACAACCCTTCTGCAAAGGGCGTGGATGCCAAGGGCCTGCTGGCGTTGCCGGCATTTAAGGAAATGCACATTCATCTGGATAAGACCTATTATGGCGATAAATGGGTGGCAACCGGTAAACGGCAGGGGGGCGTAAAGGGTATGATTGCCCTGGAACAACAGATCATTCCTGAGCTGCTCAAAAACTCAACCTACAAAGCAGAAAAGCTGATCGAGTTGCTTCAGTCGAACGGCAGCAACATTGCAAGAAGTCATGTAAATATTGAGCCCACTTCAAAACTGGATTCTTTAAAGCACCTGCAAAAAGCGCTGGAAAATAAAAAGGATTCTTTTGAGGCCGAGCTGGTGGCATTTCCGCAACATGGTCTTTACTATACGGACTCCACCGGGTTGATGAAAGATGCGGCCCAGATGGGGGTGGACTATATCGGGGGGCTGGATCCTGCTTCCATTGACGGCAGTATAGAAAAGAGTATGGACTTTGTGGTGCAGCTGGCGCTGGATCATCAGAAGGGGATCGATATACACCTGCATGAGAGCGGTGAATCCGGTTTAAAAACGATCGAATACCTGATCGATAAAGTAAATGAGAATCCGGCGTTGAAGGGGAAAACATTTATCAGCCACTGTTTTGCGCTGGCACATATCGACCGGAAAAAGCTGGAAGAAGTTGCAGAAAAGATGGGCAATGCCAGAATGGGAGTGATGTCTACCATTCCGTTTGGTGGTACTGTTATGCCCATTCCTACCCTGTATAAATACGGGGTTGATGTACGCGCGGGTAATGACTGTATTATTGACCACTGGAACACATTTGGGTCCGGAAGTGTTTTACAAAAGACCAATCTTGCAGCGCAGCTCTATGGATACCGGACGGAGTTTGATCTGTCGCGGATCCTGAAACTGGCCACACACAATGTACTGCCGCTGGATGATAAAGGCAACCGGCAATGGCCCAAGGCCGGCGATAAAGCAGACCTGGTGTTGATGGATGCCAGCTGTTCCGCCGAAGCGGTGTCGCGTATATCCCCGGTACGATCGCTGATCCACAGGGGAACTATTGTATTTTCTAAATCCTGAATTTTATGCATTATTTACTCCTGGTATGCGCTGTTTTTTTCCTGAACTCCTGCCAGGCAAAAACAAACAGTCCTGATATGAATGCCCCGCCTGTTAATATTATAGAAGCTGTAGAAAAGAATCAATTGGCTGTGGTGAGCGCAGCACTGAAAAGCGGGGCCAATGTTAATACGGCAGATAAAAGCAAGCGGTCGCTGCTGCTGATTGCAACGCAGGCCAATAACCTGGAGATGGCAAAATTACTGGTAGCCAACGGCGCCGATGTAAACCAGCAGGACCAGATAAAAGATAGCCCTTTTTTATATGCCGGTGCATCAGGGTTTGCAGAGCTGGTATCCTTGTTCCTGGAGCATGGAGCCCGGTTTGATGTGTTTAATCGGTATAATGGAAGTGCCCTGATACCCGCCTGCGAGCGGGGACACCTGGTGGTAGTGAAGATCCTTTCCAATACCAAAGGTTACCCCATTGACCATATAAACCGGCTGGGCTGGACAGCCCTGATGGAGGCTGTGGTGCTGGGCAATGGCAGCAAAAAATATGTGGAAGTGGTACAAACGCTGGTAAACGCCGGGTGTAATGTTACCATACCCGATAATGATGGGGTTACGGCGCTGCAGCATGCCCGGTCGAGAGGGTATGCAGAAATTGCTGTCGTGCTTGAAAACGCAGCAACGCAGCGGAACACAAAAAAATAAGTGGTAGCTCCTTAACCATGTTTTTATATACTGTTCAATAAAGGATGAGGCCCTCCGGGGCTTCTCTCTTTATGCCGGGATCCCGGCATATATTGAGCAATGACGAAGTATAATTTTCAACAAGCGCATACGGGCGCAATGCAACAAGCATGCCTGTGCTGCACATTTACCTCCTGATAAAGAAGCGTATGATCCGGTCAGAAACGATGACGGCGCCTGTAAGAACGCCGGTAATTAAAAAGATACCACAAGAACAGCATAAGGCTCCGGCGCGGCCGCCGCTCAACCGCGGTACCCTTTGGCTGATGACGATTGCCACAGGAGTGGTGGTTGGTAATAACTATTACAACCAGCCCCTGCTGGGGCTGATGGCCCGTGACTTTGGTGTAAGTGGGGGCCGGATCAGTAATATTGCCATGCTGACCCAGGTGGGTTTTGCACTGGGGTTATTGCTGATAGTGCCCCTGGGAGATATGGTGCGGCGGAAGCGGCTGATCCTGGTCGATTTTGGACTGATCATTCTTTCATTGGTGGGCACCACGGTGGCTCCTACGGTTGGATGGCTGTTCCTGGCCAGCTTTATGGTGGGCTTTACTTCTGTACTTCCCCAGTTGTTTGTACCCATGGCGGCTGAGCTGGCTACAAAAGAAAAACAAAGTGCCGCTATCGGGATGGTGATGAGCGGGCTGTTGCTGGGCATCTTATTGTCGCGGGTAGTGAGTGGCTTTGTAGGGGATATCTGGGGCTGGAAGGTGATGTATTATATTGCTACCGGATGTATGGTATTATTGGCCGGGTTGATCGCATGGAAATTACCCGAAGTGCATCCCTCCTTTAAGGGAAGCTATGGGTCGCTGATGCGATCGTTGCTGCATCTTACCAAAACCCAGCCGGTGCTGCGTTTGGCGGCCTTCAGGGGTGCGATGGGTTTTGCAGGGTTCAGCGTATTCTGGACCACGCTGGTCTTTCACCTGGAAGATGCGCCCTTTCACGCCGGTGCAGCGGTTGCGGGTTCCTTTGGTATCATTGGGGCAGTAGGGGCATTGGCCGCTGCCCTGGTGGGGCGAGTGGCTAAAAAGATCGCGCCCTTCAATATTGTATTGTCGGCCATTACAATGCTGGGCCTGAGCTGGTGCCTGTTTTATTTTGGAGGCTATACCTATGCCGGGCTGATCATCGGGGTGATCCTGCTGGACCTGGGGCTACAGTCGATGCACATTATGAATCAGTCTTCCTTTTTTGCCCTGAACCTTGGGGCCAATAACCGGCTGAATACGGTTTATATGTTTAACTACTTTATAGGCGGTTCTGCCGGTACCTGGCTGGCCGCGCAAGCTTGGAAGCATGCGCAGTGGAACGGCGCAGTGGCAGTTGGGTTTGTCTTTACCCTGCTGGCGCTGGCGGCACACCTGGTCTATGGCAGGCGCACTTCCGCGCTTTGATTTGTAAGGCAAAATTAAACAGTGTCCGTTTTTGTATTTTAGCTTCTTTTGCAAAAAATAATTAAAATGAATGAATTGATTATCCGCACGGGAAGCGCACAGATGGATGTAGTGATGATCCATCATTTTTTGAGTAACGAATCTTACTGGGCCAGGGGGATTGGTTTTGAATTGGTAGCAAATTCTGTAAAGCACTCATTCTGTATCGGCGCGTTTATTGACGATGGTCAGGTTGCTTTTGGAAGAGTGATCACAGATTATACCACTTTTGGCTGGCTGGCCGATTTTTTTGTACTGCCTCCTTATCGTGGTAAAGGCATTTCAAAAGCGCTGCTGTTGGCATTAATGGAGCAACCCTGGACAAAGCACCTGCGGCGGCTGATGCTGAACACCCTGGATGCTCATGGTCTTTACCGGCAATATGGATTTGAGCAGCCGGCCCATACGGAAACATTGATGGAAGTATACCGGCCAAAGGTGCACCTGGAAGCTGTAGACCATGGCCGCTGAGGCACTGAGAAACACTGGATGTTTGACCCCATTGGTATTGAAGATCTTCCCTGTTCAGATAAAAATTCAGAGCCTCAGTGTTTCAATGGCAGTAGAAGTAATACAAAAATCTTTGTATCTTTAACACAAAGATGACCTCATGGAACACCCGCTCATGTATCGCATAGCGCTGACATTGGTGCCGCATATTGGCCCGGTTATAGCGCGGCTGCTGTTACAGCATTTATCGCCCGAAGAAATTTTTACAGAAAAGAAAACGCTCCTGGAACGGATTGACGGGGTCGGAAAGCTGCGTGCAGACAGTATCCGGCGGTTTAAGGATTTTGCACGGGCGGAGGCGGAAATGGCATTTATCGAGGAGCATCGTGTGATACCGCTTTTTCTTACCGATGCCGGTTATCCTCAACGCCTGCTGAATTGTTATGACGCTCCGGTGCTTTTGTATTATAAGGGCAATGCTGATCTGAACCAGTCGCGGATTATTGCCGTTGTAGGCTCGCGGTCGCATACGGAATATGGAAGATTGGTTTGCGAAAAGCTGCTTGATGATCTGCAGGGCAGCGGTGCGCTGGTGGTGAGCGGCCTGGCCTATGGAATCGATTCGCTGGTGCATAAGCGTTCGCTAAAAACCGGGTTGCTTACTGTGGGTGTGCTGGCGCATGGATTGGATAAAATTTACCCGGCTGATCATTTTGCAATGGCAAAAGAAATGATCAGCCAGGGCGGGCTGCTGACGGAATTTGTGACCGGTACCCAGCCGGATCGCCATCATTTTCCCAGTCGCAACCGGATCGTGGCCGGTATGAGCGATGCCACCCTGGTTGTTGAAACCGAGGTTAAGGGGGGCAGCATGATCACCGCCGAACTGGCCAACGGGTATTATAAAGATGTATTTGCGTTTCCGGGCAGAACAATAGATAAGAAGAGCAACGGCTGCAATCACCTGATCCGGACCAATCGGGCGCAGCTTATTACAGACGGGAAGCAACTGCTGGATGCCATGGGCTGGGCGCCTCCAAAGCAGACTGTAAAAAAGAAACCGAGGGAGCTTTTTATTGAATTATCATCCGAAGAAAAGATTGTGGTGGAATTGCTGCAGGGCAGGGGACCGGCAGATATCGATGAAATTCACCTGCGCTCCGGGCTCAGCAGCAGCCGCGTGGCCGTGGCGGTACTGAACCTCGAAATGCAGCAGGTGATTCAGGCCCTGCCGGGGAAAAGGTATCAACTGCTGTAACAAACCGTTTGAACTCCCCGGAAGCAAGGGCACAAATTATCGGGCAGTCCTCTTTATTTTTCAAATCGGAACGCGCTTCCCAGCAATCCGCCCAGCCCAACCCGCACCCCATAAGTTGTTTTCAGCAATGGCTGATAACCGGCGATCACATCCACCCGGAATAGTTTGAAGATGTTCTCAATACCTGCAAAAATCTCTGTATAGTATTGGTTATTGTTTACATAAAATGCATTGCTGCCTGCAACAAGATTCCATTTGAGCTGGTTGAACAGTGGGATCTTATTAGTCAGCAAACCATTAAAATGGTGCTCAATATTTCCCTTGGCGTAAAAACGGGCGGTATTGCTGTATGCATAATAGGGCGCCAGCTGAAAGCTGTTGAGGTATTTGATGTTGTAAAAAGTCTGGTTGCCGTTGAAATGCTTCATATCCGGAATGGAATACTCTTTGGCGCTGATAAAACCACCGGCCCCCAGGCGGTATTTAAACAAACCGGCGAGCCGGAAATTCTTATCATGTGTCATATCCACCGCCCATTTGTGATAGTTAACGTCACTGCCCAGGAGCTTTGGAATGCCGGCAGTATAATTAAGGGAAAATACCGGTTTGTCCGAACCAATAGATGCTTTATAGTTGGGGTACTGGACATATTTTTGCCCGGGCTGCCAGCTAAGGGTAAGGCTTCCAATAAGCGCCTGGTGGGGGTTAAAGGGGATCTGCGCCAGTGCTTCCGGATGATTGGAGGTAAAGGATTTGTTCCGGCTGAAAAAGGAATAGTCAGCGGTGTTTTGCAGCGGAATGCGGTCTTCATATAATACTCCTGCATTAATGGCGAGCCCGTTTTCAAAGCGGTTGTTGTAACGGATGCTGCCGAACCGGTTCTCATACAATTTCATAAAATTGCTTTTGAAGAACAGCGTATAAAACGTATTGGTAAGGGCATCAATCGGCTCGTCCGGGTTAAATTGTGAAACTCTTTTACCACCCGATAAACTTAGATAGCGTTTGCGGTAAGGCAGTGTCCGGGGCCGTATGGTAAATGTACCATAACTATTGAAATGATGATTTTCGAAACCATAGCGCATATTCCATAGCAGGTCGTATCCGTATTTGCCTTTTACCGGCATATAGTTAAATGTCTGGTTCGTCTTCAATGCTACGCCCTCCACGGTATTGTACTCCAGTCCCTTTAGCAGACCTCTCAGGTTATAGGTAAGCGTATGGCTTTTTGAATACCAGCGGTATTGCTGGTTACTCCACAGGATATTCGACAGTTTGATCTTCTGATGGCGTCTTAATGAATCATAATAGGAGGGGGGACGGCTCCTGTTGAGGGCATTGATACTGTCGCGGAATGCGTAGTATTTTTTTTCGTCTTCTTCCAGTGTAACGGGCCGGGCTTCCTTCCAGAAATTGGAATCCCTTTTATAATAACCGGTATCATATTTCATGACGATATTGTTGAAATAACCGGCGGTATAGCCGGGGTGCAGGTTGTAGTTGCTGTATACATTTACAAAGCTGCCAATGCCCCGGAAACCAAACTGGTTAAAGGAAATAGACATGATCTGGTTTTTTGTTTTCCATACACCGGGTGTAACCGGTCCGTGCAGTTGTTTAATACGGAGGGTGTCAATGAGCTCAAGCTGGTAATCTTTGGTAAGCATCAGGTCCAGGCTGTAAATGCGCCAGGAGGAGTCGGCTATCTCAATAGTGCCGGCGAACAGGGGTTCCTGCTTTCTTTTGGGTGTAACGCGGATGGTCTTTACCGTAATGCCGTCCCTTGTATAACTATTCAGCAGCTGGTAGCGGTAAAAATTCAGGGCACCGTCTGCAATGGGAGAAATATATCCGCGTGAGTTGCTGCCAATATCAAAAACTGCTACATTGTTGGTATAAAAGGAAGTGACCTTTGAAAAATTCAACCCCATATTACTTCCCCGTTCATAGCTGGATAGCACGGTTATTTTTGATTGACGGGGTCTTACTTCGTCCAGTTGTACCGTGGATTCCGAAAGCATCAGCACACCCTTGCCTGCCGTGTCCAGCCCGTCATTGGCATCGCGGTCTACTTTTTGTCCCAGTACCTTTTTGGGAATATTCAGGGTACGGATGATCCCTTTGAGATAAATGGTTACCGACAGGGAATCATTCTGGTGTTCGTAATAGGATTTCTTTTTGATGGCTTCGCGGATGATTCTGTAGGCAGGATCCTCCCCCTTGCTTTGGATCACTACTTCTTTCATAAGATGATCATTTGTATAGAGCTTGATATCCAATGCCTGGTCTTTACCGGTAACAGTAACCGTTTTTTCAAGTGCCATATACCCTACGTATTCAAATATGAAGCTATAAGTGCCGGGGTTTATATCAATGGTATAAATGCCTTTACTATTGGCCGTGGTTCCGTTTGAGGAGCCTTTGATGGTGATAGTAGCATAGGGAAGCGGTGCCCCGTTTTCATCGGTAATAAGGCCTTTTACCCGGACTGCAAAGGCGCTGGTAAGGGTTAGGGTGGCAATAACAGTCAGTATAAATGTTTTCATTATTGTAATTCGTAATTGTCAGGTCCTTTGTTACGTCATTCCGGTATTGTACCTCGTCCGGATAAATCGGGGGACAAAATCCGTTGCTCAGTATACCACAAACCTGCAACGAATCTTTGAAAAGGAAAAGTTAAATGCAGTAGCAACCCCGGTCGGGATATTACGGAACAGGCCCCGGAAACGATTTCCGGGGCCTGTTTATGCAGTGCATGGGATTGTTTTATCCTTCTTTTCTTTTTGGAGGAAGCGTGATCCAGTTGCGGCCTTCGCGGGCGATCAGAGCTTCGGCATCTTCCGGTCCCCAGGTGCCTGGTGCATAGTTGGGAAAATCGACCGGCGGACGGTTTTCCCAGGTTTCCTGGATGGGTGCTATTACCTCCCAGGCAATTTCTACCTGGTCGCCCCGCATAAACTGGGTGGGGTTGCCCATCATTGCATCCAGCAATAAGGTTTCATAAGCTTCCGGCTGGGGGGCGTCATAATTGTCGCTGTAGCTGAACACCATGTTTACGGGGTTGAGCGACATGGTTTGGCCCGGGCGTTTGGCCTGGAACCGCAGGCGGATGTCCATCTCCGGCTGAATGCTGATGGTGAGCCGGTTGGAGCGCCAGGTTTCTGAAGCCTCCGGTGGAAACGCATATTTGGGCGCTTCTTTGAACTGTATAGTAATGAGCGTGGTTTTTTCTTTCAGGAATTTTCCAGTACGCACATAAAAAGGAACGTCCTGCCAGCGCCAGTTATCGATATAAAATTTTACGGCCGCAAATGTTTCTACAGAAGAGTTGGGGGCAACGCCTTTTTCCTCGCGGTAAGCTTTTTCCTGTTTTCCCTGCACCCATCCCTGGGAATATTGACCCCGCACGGCGTATTGCTGTACTTCCTCTTTTTTGATCTTCCGGATGGCGTTCAATACATCCGATTTCTTATTGCGGATCTCATCTGCTTCAAAGGATACCGGTGCTTCCATCGCCACCATGCATATCAGCTGCAGGATATGGTTCTGCACCATATCGCGCAGGGCGCCGGAACGCTCATAGTAACCACCGCGGTCTTCTACACCCACGGTTTCGGCCGCCGTGATCTGCACATGGTCAATATAGTTCCGGTTCCAGATGGGTTCAAACAAGGCATTGGCAAAACGCAATGCCAGGATGTTTTGTACCGTTTCTTTTCCCAGATAGTGATCGATCCGGTAGATCTGGCTTTCATCAAACATTTCGGTCAGCAGGCAGTTCAGTTCTTTCGCACTTTTCAGGTCATGACCAAAAGGCTTTTCAATAACAATGCGTGCCTTGTTTTTATCCTTTGCTTTTTCCAGCTTATTTAAGTTGGTGGTAATTTCCGGTACCAGTTGCGGGGCTACTGCAAGGTAAAAGAGCACATGGGCTTCCACGCCCCATTCGGCTTCGCAATCGCTGATGATCTTTGCCATGGCAGCATAGTCTTTCGGCTGGTCCACATCCATCCGCAGATAAGATACCTGCTGCGAAAATTTTTCCCAGCTTCCGTTGCCATCGCTTTTCCTCCTTGAGAATTCATTGATACCTTCCAGCAGGTGATTCCTGAACTTTTCATTGGAATAATCGGTACGTCCGGTACCAATGATGGAGAATTTTTCAGGCATCAGTCCGTCCATCCAGAGATTATATAAGGCCGGGGTCAGTTTACGTTGATTCAGATCTCCGCTTCCGCCAAAAATAAAAAGGACGGTAGGCGCGGGCTTCTTCGTATGATTGATTTTAAGCATGATTCCGTACTGAATTAAAATTTGTTTGCAAAAGTAGGGCTAAAAAGAGGAACGAGAGCGCTGTTTATGCGTTTGACCTGTTTTCAACCTATCGCAATTACGCAAACGATTGCACATAAAGATACATTGGCCCCCGGGAGGGGCAGGGAGCCGGCAAATAGATGGACAACCGGTATGCCTTACAGCGGCTTCTTGCGTCATGAAATTGCAAAATTACGATGATCCGATAATGAAACCGTACATCATATTTCCATTTTTCCTTACCTTTGCACATGGCAACAAGAAAATCTTCTGCAGCTTCTGCAAATAATCCCAAAATCGCCGTTGAAGGCTTAACATTTGATGATGTATTACTGGTACCCGCATTTAGTCAGGTATTACCGCGTGAGGTGGACATCCGTACCAAGCTCACCAAAGATATTTCTTTAAACGTCCCTATTTTGTCCGCAGCCATGGATACGGTTACTGAGGCGGCCCTGGCTACGGCTATTGCCCGCGAGGGAGGTTTGGGCATCCTGCATAAGAACATGAGTATCGAAAAACAGGCGGAGCAGGTGCGCAAGGTAAAGCGGAGTGAGAGTGGCCTGATCCTGGACCCCATCACCCTGCTGGAAGATGCCACCATCGGCGATGCGCTGCAGTTGATGGCTGAAAATAAAATAGGCGGTATCCCCGTGATTGATAAAAATAAAAAGCTGAAAGGAATTTTAACCAACCGCGATCTGCGTTTTGAAGATAACCCCAGCCGTAAGGTGAGCGAGGTAATGACCAGCACCAACCTGATCACAGCCCCGGAAGGAACCGATCTTAAAAAAGCAAAAACCATTCTGCGCCAGCATAAGGTAGAAAAACTGCCGGTAGTAGATCGCCAGGGTAAGCTGATCGGCCTGATCACCTACCGTGATATCTTACAGGTAACCTCGTTTCCCAACGCTATTAAAGATTCCTTTGGACGCTTACTGGTGGGTGCCGGTGTTGGCATTACGGGTGATGTGGCAGAGCGGATCGATGCCCTGCAGCAGGTAGGAGTGGATGTGGTGGTACTGGACAGTGCGCACGGACACACAAAAGGAGTGCTGACCGCATTGAAAAACGTAAAGAAGAATTTTAAGAAACTGAATATTATTGCGGGGAATATAGGCACTGCTGCGGGCGCCCTGGCAATGGCAGAAGCAGGAGCCGATGCAGTAAAAGTAGGTATCGGACCGGGATCTATCTGCACTACGCGTATTGTGGCAGGTGCGGGTATGCCGCAGCTGACGGCTATTATGGAAGCGGCTTCCGGGCTGAAAAAGAAAGGAATTCCGATCATTGCAGATGGCGGTATCCGGTATACGGGTGACCTGGTAAAGGCGCTGGCAGCAGGTGCAGATTGTGCCATGATGGGCAGCATTTTTGCAGGTACGGAAGAAAGCCCGGGCGAGACCATCATTTTTGAGGGGCGTAAGTTTAAAGCATACCGGGGAATGGGCTCGCTGGGTGCCATGGCCAAAGGTAGCAGCGATCGCTACTTCCAGGATCCGGAGGATGATGTAAAGAAATTTGTACCGGAGGGTATTGAAGGCCGGGTGGCTTATAAGGGAACTTTAAAAGAAGTGATCTATCAGTATACCGGCGGATTGCGTGCAGGTATGGGCTATTGTGGTGCCAGGAGTATCAAAGACCTTCAGAACGCGCAATTTGTAAAGATCACCAACGCGGGTATGAATGAAAGTCATCCGCATGATGTGGATGTAACCAAAGAGGCTCCGAATTACAGCCGGAAATAATGGTTGTTCATAGTCTGATGTCTGATGTCTGATGAACCTTCTAAGGTACGATGACACCGTTAACAAACGAAAATTCCATTTTCAAATTAGCATATTTCCACATTAATATGAAAAATCGTCAATGTGGAAATGTGAGCAAATGGGAATGCCCATATTGAGCAGGGAGATGGATCCAACCTGGAACATTAAACAGTTTTTAGTCCGCCTTGCTTACACTGCCCGCCCCATTGGCGGAAGAACTCACTTTGGGATTACCCATGTATTTAATACTGGAGGCGCCGCTGGCATTGGCAGTAAGCTGCACACTGGCAAAGACATTGGCGGTACTGGCGCCGCTTGCTTCGATATTGGTTGTTTCCGCCTTCAGTTCATACCCGCGGATGGTGCTGGCGCCACTGGCTTCGCCCCGGATGTCGCGGGTTTCTCCGGAAATATTCAGGGTAGAGGCGCCGCTTATATCCATTTGTACAGTGGGTGCTTTTACCTGGAGTGTACCGTTGGAGGCGCCGCTGATATCCAGGGCAAAGGATTCATCCTGTGTAATCTTGTTATCGCCTTTTAACGTGGATGCCCCGGAAATGGCGACCTTTTTTACTACCGGCATAGAAATATAGATCTTTATGTCGCTGCTGGGCCTCAGGTCATAATCGTTTTTTTCGTCAATATCCAGTTCGCCCTCCTCAACAGCCGCAATAATATATTGGAAAAGGTTTTCATCGGTTTCAATCTTGACGCCGAAGACGGAATCCTGCTTCAGAAAAACGGCTGAGGCATTACCAATATCAATACTGCTGAAATCCTTCAGGTTATAGGTCTTGCTCACGATCTTTCCGTTTCCTTTAACACGTTGTTGATCAATAATATTACAGGATCCCACAAGTATAATGGCCGCCAATGCTATAAAAAATATTTTTTTCATCTGTATGGTTTTTAAGTTGTTGATGATTGATGTCTCCCGAAACAAAAGCGGCCGGATCCTGCTTCATGTTATAAAAATAAATGATTAAACAAAAGTGCCGGCAAATTAACCAAAGGTTCTCCGGATTCACCACCTATGTGATTTGCAATTTTACTACCTTCGCGCATCATGACCGAAAAAATCTTAATACTCGATTTTGGTTCCCAGTATACCCAATTGATCGCGCGCAGCGTACGGGAAGCCAATGTTTATTGTGAAATAATCCCTTATTCCAAATCATTCGAATTTGATGGCAATTTAAAAGGAATTATCCTTTCCGGATCGCCCTTTTCGGTAAATGATGAAAATGCGCCGGTTATCAGCGTAAAAAGCCTCCTGGGCCAGGTGCCGGTTCTGGGTATTTGCTATGGTGCGCAGCTTTCGACCAAGCTCTTTGGCGGCCGGGTGGAGAAGAGCAGTAAACGGGAGTATGGACGGGCGCAAATGCAAGCCCGGCAGGCCAGCGAGCCGTTGTTGAAGGCCGTAGAGCCCAAAAGCCAGGTATGGATGAGCCATGGCGACAGTATCCTGGAGCTTCCGGCCGATTTTGAGGTACTGGCCACTACCGAAAGTATCCCGGTAGCTGCATTTAAATATTCAGGAGAACAATATCCGCTTTACGGATTGCAGTTTCACCCCGAAGTATACCACAGCGTTGAAGGCAAAAAAATATTAAAGAATTTTCTTACAGATATCTGTGGCTGCAGCCAGGATTGGACGCCTGCTCATTTTGTAACCGATACGGTAAACGCCCTGCGGGAGCAGATCGGGGATCGTAAGGTGATCATGGCGCTGAGTGGTGGGGTTGACAGCACCGTGGCGGCCACGCTCATTCATAAGGCTATTGGCGACCGGCTGTATGGCATTTTTGTAGATAATGGCGTACTCCGGAAAAATGAATTTGAACAGGTGCTGGAAACCTATAAACATTTGGGTCTGAATATAAAAGGAGTAGATGCGAAGGCCCTTTTTTATAAAGAATTAAAGAATAATCCCGATCCCGAAACAAAACGGAAGATCATTGGCCGCCTTTTTATAGAAGTATTTCAGGATGAGGCCAACCAGCTGACCGATATCGATTTCCTGGGTCAGGGTACCATTTATCCGGATGTAATTGAGAGTGTTTCGGTACATGGTCCATCGGTAACCATCAAATCGCATCATAATGTGGGTGGACTTCCGGAAAAAATGCACCTTTCGCTGGTAGAACCCCTGCGTTTTCTTTTTAAAGATGAGGTAAGGAAGGTAGGCCGGGAAATGGGTATACCGGCAGCGCTGATCGACCGGCACCCCTTCCCCGGACCCGGGCTGGCTATCCGGATACTGGGTGAGGTAACGGAGGAGAAAGTTACATTGCTGCAGGAAGCAGATGCGATCTACATCAATGCATTGAAAGAAAATGGCCTCTATGCAACGGTTTGGCAGGCCGGAACAATCTTGTTACCGGTAAAGAGCGTTGGCGTAATGGGCGATGAGCGTACCTACGAGTACACCGTAGCCCTGCGGGCAGTAACCAGCGTAGATGGTATGACGGCAGATTGGGCGCATCTCCCTTATGATTTCCTGGCAAACGTTTCCAACGAAATCTGCAATAATGTAAGGGGAATCAACCGGGTGGTTTACGATATTAGCAGTAAACCGCCGGCCACCATCGAATGGGAATAATATTTGCTAAGGATATACCGGTTTTGCGGATTAGGAATTCTTTACAGAAAGCGATCCGGGATTACTGATTTAATATTCTTGTAACTATGAAGAAAATAGCATTATTTGTACTCCTGGCGGTTTGTGATATCGTTGCAATGGCACAGGTAACCGCCGGCGGGCGCCATAAAATGGCCATTTTTACACCGTTATACCTGGACGATGCTTTTGGTGCAGATGGCTCATATAACTATAGCGACAAGTCTTTTCCAAAGGCCTCCATTCCCGGCCTGGAATTTTATCATGGCGCGGCAATGGCAATCGACTCGCTTACTAAGCTGAACATCCCCCTGGACATTTATATCTATGACTCGAAGTCGGCAAAAATGACGCTTGAAAGCCAGTTTAATAAAGCCGCCTCCGATGGTGTGGAGTGGATCATCGCCAATTGTGCGATCAATGAGCTGGACCGCCTGTCGAAACTGGCAGCTTCCAGAAAAATGGTGCTCATTAATGCCATTGTGCCTAATGACGGCAATGTGCGGAACAACCCGTATTTTGTAGTCGTCAATTCCACACTACCCACGCAGGGCGAGCAGATCTATGCTTACCTGAAAAAGAATTATCCCGGTCAACAGGTCATTTATCTTACCCGCAAGGGAAGCTCGGAAACCTATCTCCGGTCTGTTTTTGAAACGTTGAACAAAGTGGACCGGAGTACGGCCATGCATATTAAGTTTACAGAGGTAAAGGACTCGTTGTCCGCGGCGCAGATAGCAGCCAATCTTTTCAAAGACCGGTCTTCATTGTTTGTAATCGGGTCACTGGATAATAGCTTTGCCGATAAATTGCTCGACCAGCTTTCCAGGCTCAGTAAAACCTATCCGCAGATCACCGTAATGGGAATGCCCACCTGGGATAATCTGAATTTTTCGAAGTATAAGGGGCTGGACCTGGTCTATAGTACGCCGTTTTACAGCTCCAAACTGGATATAACCAGCCGGAATATTATCAGTTACTACAATTCAAAGATGTATGCCCGGCCTTCGGACCTGGTTTTCCGTGCCTACGATCTTACCTATCATTTTGGCCGTCTGTTAAATCAATATGGTAATGATCTTGCCGCGGCCCTGGCCAGCAAGGAGTACCGGATGTTTTATGATTATGACATTCAGCCGGTAAGCAAGACCAGCAAGATTGATTATTACGAAAACAAAAAGCTGTACTTTCTGGAGTATTCCAACGGCGCATTTAAAAGAGTACGGTAACCCTGGCTAATTCCCTTTAAGATCATCCAGGATGCTTTTCTGAGAAGCAATGATCCGGGATTGTTTCCGTTGTTCTTCCAGGTTCAGTTTCATTTTTTCGTCAAGCTTTTCGTATGCATCTTTCAGCGATTTTAGTTTTTCTTCTTCCGTAATTAGAAGGTCTTCCTGTTTTTTTATTTGAAAAACGGTATTGCTTTTCTTTACCATTGGTGCCAGGCTTTCCAGGAAGGACTTGCCGTTGGCTGCCAGTACCACCGCATCGCCGGCAATATTGTTGCCGCCCTCCATAATCATATAAAGAATGGTTTTCTCTTTTCCGGTTGTTCCGGATTGTACAGTTTTAAAGGTATAGTCCAGGACGGAGGGAGTGACTGAAGGGATTACGCTATTGTTATAGGAAATAAAACCCTTACTGGCACTGTATTTCAGACGAAGATCCGCCATTTTGGCCTTTAATGCATTTTCCACCACATTCAGGGGGTAGCTGTATTCCACTGCAAGCGCAGGTTGTTCTATTTTTTTATAACGGATCCTTCCTTCATAAGCTTTTTGTGCAAAAGAAGCAGCGCCGGTCAGGGTAAGCAAAGCCAAAATCAACGAAAACTTTTTCATGTTAATTTGTATTTTTATAGAATGATGTGCTGCGAAGGTAAAAAGATGTCATTCCAACCCCAAATTTTACCCGGTAATACCTTTAAGCAGCAGAACAACATATTTATTAACGAATACGAAGATCCATTGAGCGGCATTAAACAACTGGCAGGGCAAACGTTATGGTATGGTGTTCCTACTATAGTGAAAAGATTCCTGGGCTACCTCATGAATCTGGCACTCCCTTTAATTTTTGCCCAGCCGGCCTCCACTGCAGACCTGACCCAGATCTACGCCATCATTCCTTTTTTAAACGTGTTGTTCACCTATGGGCTGGAGACGGCTTATTTCCGGTTCTCACAGACGGTGGATCGAAAGAAGCTGTACAATACCCTCTCCATTTCGCTGCTGGTCTCCACGGTTTTATTTACGGGACTCCTGTTTACCTTTAAGCATAAAATAGTGGTGTGGGCAAGCCTGGAGGAAAGCCCCTGGTTTGTCAACTACATGGCGGCCATTATTTTCTTTGATGCCATTGCTACGCTTGCTTTTGCAAAACTGCGACAGGAAAACAGGCCGCGACGTTATGCATTTGCCTGTATTTCGGGAGTGTTTACCATGATGGTGATCGTCATTCTTTTCCTGGCAGTCATTCCCCAATACCTCCATAGTCATCCACACAGTGTACTGAATGCCATTTATAATAAAAAAATCGGCATTGGGTATTACCTCATCGGAAACCTGGCGGGCAGTATTGTTACGTTTCTGGTGCTGCAAAAAGAATTTCTCCGGATCCGCTTCCATTTTGATAAAAAGTTGTGGCGGGAGGTAATGAAGTATGCATTGCCACTGATCATTGTGGGGATGGGCGGCATGGTAAATGATATGATGAGCCGCCTCATTTACCAGCATGTGGTAGATCTGCCGCCGGCACAGGCAAAACATGAGCTGGGTATTTTTGGTAATATCTTCCGGCTGGCGGTCATGATCACTATTATGATCCAGGCATTCCGCATGGCCGCTGAGCCGTTTTTCTTTAACCAGTCAAAAGGCGAAAATGCGCAAAGGACCTATGCCAGGATCATGAAATTTTTTGTAGTCGCCTGTTGTTTTATGTTTTTGACGATCAGCCTTTACATTGATGTGGTGAGCTGGTTCTTTAAGGCTATTCACCGCGAAAGCTGGGCACAGGGGCTGAATGTAGTACCCGTACTGGCGTTAGGGAATATCTTTCTCGGAATTTATTATAACCTCAGTATCTGGTACAAATTAACAAACAGGAATATGACAGGAGCAGGCATCACTATTATCGGGGCTGTTATAACCATTGTTTTGAATGTATGGCTTATTCCAAAATATCATTACCTGGGTGCTGCCATTGCCACATTTGCCTGTTATTTGTCAATGATGATCATCAGTTATATGCTGGGGCAAAAATATTACCCGGTGCCTTATGCACGCAAAAAGCTACTGGCATATCTTATTATTGTAATCGTGTTATACGCAGCGCACAGGGGCATGGTTTGCCTGTGGGATAATCACTGGTTTAACCTGGGAACGGCAACCGTATTGTTAACCCTGTTTACTGTTTTTATCCTGAAAGTAGAGCGGAAAGAATTCCGGAGGCTGCCTGTTATAGGAAAATACATCGATTAGGAAATAGCCGACCTCATCTTTCGGGAAAAACGGGAGATACTACCATTTATATTAAGGATGGTACTGATCAATTGGCTATAAAAAGCTTCCCCCACTCACTAATGGGGCACAAATTTATCGTGGACGAAGTATAGCAGAAGAGCAGTACATTTGTTGACTAATACAAAGATCCATTGAGCGGCATTAAACAACTGGCAGGACAAACACTTTGGTACGGAGGTAGTTCTATAGTAGCAAAATTGATCAATTACCTGCTCACTCCATTGCTTACCGGTTTGCTAACCATAGCAGACTATGGAGAAATGAGTATGGTGTACTCCTTCATCCCGTTTATGAATATCATATTTACCTATGGTATGGAGACGGCCTTCTTCCGTTTTGCGCAACAGGATAATCGAAAGGATGTATACAATACCTCCAGTCTGTCACTCATTCTTACTACGGTTTTTTTCTCGGTTGTACTCATTCTCTTTCGATACCCGATTGCATCGCTTCTTAAGGTAGAGCACCATCCGGAGTATATTACCATTTCGGCGCTGATCATCGGCTTCGATGCATTGAGTACGATCCCCTTTTCTAAACTGAGATTAGATGGCCGGCCTAAAAAGTTTGCTTCCATTAAGATATTGGGCATCCTGGTAAACTTTATTTCGGTTTATGTATTGCTGGGTGTTGTGCCTGGTATTCTGGAAAAAGATCCGCACCACTGGCTCAAAACCTTCTACAATAAAGATTGGGCTGTTGGGTATGTCTTTGTGGCCAATCTTTTACAAAGCATTATTACTTTATTATTGCTCTCAAAAGAATTTCTTGGGTTTAAGCTGCATATCAGTAAAGAGTTGTGGAGGAAAATGCTGCTTTATGGAATGCCGCTGATCCTGGCTGGGTTTGCCGGTATGGTCAATGAAACTTTTGACCGTATTATGCTGGGTTGGTGGGCGCCGGCAGCCACCGAGCAGGCGGCCAAAGCCCAGGTGGGAATTTATTCGGCCTGCTATAAATTGTCGATCCTGATCACACTGGCGGTACAGGGATTCAGGATGGGGGCGGAACCCTTTTTCTTTAAACAATCTTCATCTGAAAATGCTACCCGGATCTATGCAAGAGTGATGAAATTTTTTGTGATCACGCTTTGCCTCATGTTCCTTGCGGTGATGCTTTATCTTGATATCTGGAAACATTTTATCCGCAATCCCAAAATGTGGGTAGGATTAAAAGTGGTGCCCATCCTGCTATTGGCCAATATGTTCGTGGGAATTTATTATAATCTCAGTATATGGTATAAGCTGGGAAACAAAACCATTGCCGGGGCTTATATTACTCTTATCGGGGCCCTGGTTACACTGGTGATCAACTATGTATTTATTCCGCGTTACAGTTATATAGCTTGTGCCTGGGCCACCTTCCTGGCTTATGGTACCATGATGGTGGTTTCCTATATATGGGGACAGAAAGAATACAGGGTTCCCTATGCATGGAAAAAACTATGTGCCTATATCATTATAGCGGTGATTTTGTCTTTTATACACCGGGGGATGGTAAGCAAAATTTCCGGCTCCTGGTTTAATTATGGATCGGCTACTGTATTACTGCTTCTGTACACCCTGTTTATACTCAGGGTTGAAAAAAAAGAATTTCAGCGACTGCCATTGATCGGAAAATTCCTCCGGTAATAAAGCGTTGGTAACCGCAGTGGTTGAAGGCGTTCTATTTGGAAGGTAGCAATTGCTTTTTTACAAAGGCTTCGGAAACTCCGGTAAAGGCAGCAATTTCAGAAACAGAAAACTTCCCTGTTGCCAGCAGGTTGTTTACTACCTGCTCTTTGCCTTTTTCAATGCCTTCTTTTCTTCCCTTTTCAATATAGATATCTAATGTGTTCATGATTGTTTTTCTTATCGGGTCTGGTAGCGAATTTAATATTTTTTATTTTTGTCAAAAGCAGTCTTATTTCAGGTAATCACAACATATTGTCCAACCCGATCGGTTATCTCAAAGGAGTAGGGCCACAACGGGCAGAGCTGCTGCAAAAGGAGCTGGGTATTTTCACCTTCGGCGACCTGTTGCAGCATTATCCGTTCCGCCATGTGGATAAAACCAAAGTGACACCCATTGATAGCATTACTCCCGGGGAAGAATATGTACAGGTAGCAGGTATCCTGTCACCCTTTGAGTTGATCGGCGAACGGCGGGGGAGGCGTCTTACAGCCCAGATAAGGGATAAAACCGGGGTTTTGGAACTGGTATGGTTTCAAAGTATCAGTCTCATCCAAAAGGTGATTCAGCCCGGCCAGCCCTACCTGGTGTACGGAAAAGTTTCCTTTTTTATGGGGAAGCCGCAGATCGTGCATCCGGAAATGGAAACCTGGGATCCGGAAAAGCTAAAGGGAAAAGATTACCTGGAGCCTGTATATCCCTCCACCGAAAAGCTCAAGGCAAAAAACCTGGGTGGACGGCAGATCGGGAAACTGACAGCGGCACTTATCGTACATCTTACGGAGCGGGACCTTCCGGAAAACCTGCCTTTGAAAATGCGGGAGGCCCTGCGGCTGATGCCCCGGTTTGAGGCGTTCCGGAACATCCATTTCCCTCAGACTACAGCCTTGTATGAAGCAGCGGTGCGCCGGCTGAAATTTGAGGAGATCTTCTTTGCCCAGCTCCGGATGAATTTACTGCGATGGGAACGACACCGGTTTTCAAAGGGAGTGCTATTTGAAAAAGTGGGCGACCTGTTTAATCGGTTTTATAAAGAGTGTCTGCCTTTTGAGCTAACAAATGCGCAAAAGCGGGTGCTAAAGGAGATCCGCATCGATACCGGCCGGGGTAAACAAATGAACCGCCTGCTGCAGGGTGATGTAGGCAGTGGTAAAACCATCGTGGCCCTGCTCAACATGCTGCTGGCGGTGGACAATGGGTACCAGGCAGTGCTGATGGCCCCTACAGAGATCCTGGCGCGTCAGCATTTTCAGGGCATCAGCGAATTACTGGAACCCCTGCCAGTGGAGGTAGCCATTTTAACCGGTACCACCAGGGCAAAAGAACGCCGGCTGCTATTGGAGCGGCTTGCAGCCGGGGAAATTCATATCCTTGTGGGCACCCACGCCGTGATCGAAGATCCGGTGCAATTTCATAACCTGGGCCTGGTGATTATCGATGAACAGCACCGCTTTGGCGTGGCCCAGCGGGCAAGGCTCTGGGATAAGGCACCCATTCCGCCACATGTGCTGGTGATGACCGCTACTCCCATTCCCCGTACGCTGGCCATGACGGCCTATGGCGACCTGGATTACAGCGTCATTGATGAATTGCCGCCCGGGCGGAAGCCGATACAGACAGTGCACCGGTATGAAAATGACCGCAGCGTGGTAATGGATTTTCTGAAGGCAGAGATCGCCCTGGGTCGGCAGATCTACATCATTTTTCCCCTGATTGAAGAAAGCGAAAAACTGGATTACGAAAACCTGATGCAGGGTTATGACGAGATAAAGACCTATTTTCCCGAACCGCAGTACTGGATCAGTATGGTGCATGGAAAAATGCCGGCCCATCAGAAAGACGAAAATATGCGAAGGTTTGTAACGCACAACACCCAGATCATGGTGTCAACCACCGTGATTGAGGTGGGGGTGAATGTGCCCAATGCTTCGGTAATGCTGATCGAAAGCTCAGAAAAATTCGGGTTATCGCAGTTGCACCAGCTGCGGGGCCGGGTTGGCAGAGGCGCTGAAAAAAGCTACTGTATTCTGCTTACCGGTAAAAAACTGGGAAATGAGGCCCGGGAACGGATGAAGATCATGACCGCAACCAGCAACGGCTTTGTTATTGCCGAAAAAGACCTGGAGCTGCGGGGACCGGGAGAAATCGAAGGCACCCGGCAAAGCGGTGCCCTGAGCTTTAAATTGGTGGACATCGTCAACGACCGGGCAATGGTGGAAGCCGCAAAACAACAGTGTGAGCAGCTTTTGAAGGAAGATCCCGACCTCTCATTGCCAGAACATGAGGTCCTAAGAGCATTTCTGCGTTCACAGAAAGGAAAAACGGCGTGGAGCAAGATTTCTTAAAGCTATCAATCGTTAGTGTAATCCGTCACTAACAGTTGAGCGCTATATCATTTTTTCCTTTCCCA
Source organism: Niabella hirudinis (assembly GCF_051201075.1). NCBI lineage: Bacteria > Pseudomonadati > Bacteroidota > Chitinophagia > Chitinophagales > Chitinophagaceae > Niabella > Niabella hirudinis. The sequence goes on along the minus strand of NZ_JBPEHJ010000002.1, from coordinate 299,059 downwards.
AATTTCCCCGAATTTTACGCCTCCTAAATTTATAGACTGTTTGTAAAAAAGAATAATGGCAGACAAAAAGATCACGGCGGAGCATATTGAGGCGTTTAAGCAGATCGTTGGAGCCGCCCACGTAATTGTAGATACAGAATCACTGGAATTTTATGCGCATGATGAAACCGAAACCCTTCATTTTGTGCCGGAAGTAGTGGTAAAGCCCGGAAGCACAGCAGAAGTTTCGGAATTGTTTAAGATCTGCAACCGGGACCTGATCCCTGTTACCCCGCGGGGTGGCGGCACAGGGTTGAGTGGTGGCGCCCTGGCTCATTTAGGAGGCGTGGTACTTTCAACAGAGCGTTTGAACAGGATCCTGGACATTGATGAACGGAACCTGCAGGTAACCACAGAACCGGGAGTGATCACGGAAGTGCTGCAAAATGCGGTAAAAGAAAAAGGGCTGTTTTACCCCCCGGACCCCAGTAGTCGCGGAACCTGTTTTATTGGTGGCAATATTGCAGAGAACAGCGGCGGCCCCAAAGCTGTGAAATATGGAGTGGTAAAAGATTATGTGCTCAACCTGGAGGCCGTGCTGCCCACCGGGGAAATAATATGGACCGGTGCTAATGTGTTGAAAAACGTGACCGGTTACAACTTCACACAATTGCTGGTGGGCAGTGAGGGAACACTGGCGGTGGTTACAAAAATTGTGTTGAAACTGATCCCCCTGCCTAAGTATGACCTACTGATGCTGGCTCCTTTTGCCTCTCTTGAAAAAGCAAGTGAAGCTGTAAGTGCTATTTTCAGGGCCGGATTTAACCCCAGCGCACTGGAATTGGTGGAGATAGACGCCCTGAAGATTGTAAGCCGGATGGTAGACAGCTATGCCGTGCCGGTGAATGACGAAATAGCTGCCCACCTTATTGTAGAAGTAGACGGAAATAACCAGGATGTCTTGATGCAGGAAATGGAACAGATTGCCGTGTTGCTGGAGCAATATGAGGCTGGTGAGCTTTTCTTTGCAGATGATGCCCAGCAAAAAGATGAGTTGTGGAAACTGCGCCGGAGGACTGCTGAAGCCGTTAAATCATCGGGGTACACCATTGAGGAAGATACGGTGGTGCCACGCGCGGAGCTTCCAAAGCTGATCAAAGGTGTAAAGGAACTGGGACAGAAGCATCATTTTCATGCGGTTTGCTATGGACACGCCGGTGATGGCAACCTGCATGTACGCATAAAAAAAGAAGGCAATAAAAACAGTTTTAATGATCCGGAAATGAATGCGGCATTGCGGGAACTATTTCAACTGGTAAAAAGCCTGGGCGGAACCATCAGCGGCGAACATGGTATCGGACTGATTCAGAAATCCTATATGGATATTGTATTTGAAGAACGCCAGATCCAGCTGATGCGCGACATTAAAAAAGCATTTGATCCCAATAATATTTTAAACGCCGGAAAAATCTTTGATGCGCAGGCATAATGGGCTACCCGCGCCAAAAAACATTAAAAAAAACGCATGAAATAAACCATAAAAATTATTGAGTAATTGATACCCAAAACGATGATAATTTTTATGTCGAATTCCATCTGACCAATAAAAATCAAAAAAACAGACAGATGAAAAAAATATTTTGCATCGCCTCGGCGCTCCTGCTAATCATCGCCTCCCGGGCGCAGGACGAACCGGTTAAAGTGCGGAATGCCAATGAAGATCAGCCCGAAGAAAAGGGATTTAAGAAAGAAAATCTTTTTACAGGAGGTGGTGTAACGGCTTCTTTTTATTCCGGTGGGAGCGTGCTGGGGGTAAGCCCGGTACTGGGATATAAAATTAACGATTATTTTGACGGGGGCGTGGTGCTGAACTATGTATTCAATGGCACAAGAGATTACTATGAACCCAATGATAAGTACCGCCAACACGTTTGGGGGCCAGGTGCATTTGTCCGGGCCTATCCGATTCCTTTTTTATTTTTGCAGGCGCAGTTTGAACAGAACTTTACGAACCAAAAGTATACTCCCAAACCGGAGAGCAATATGTATGCCCCAGGCTCGTTTTCAGCCAATGCCCCCTCTCTTTTGCTGGGAGGAGGCTACTCTACTGGAAGAATTAAGGGAGGCACTACCTTTTTCTACCTGTCTATTTTGGCAGATGTATTGAAGAATCGCAATAGTCCTTATGTGGATGTTGTATATCCCAATACCGCTGACGAACGGGTACGGATATTACCGGTAATACGCGCCGGTGTTAATGTGGGCTTGTTTCAGGGCCGCTACGGCCGGTATTAAGAGAAGTTCCAGGTTTTGATGTTTCAAGTTCGATTAAAATGTTTTCATACCTGGTGACCGGTTGTACAATGAGTTTTAATGGTTGTGCGGTTGGTTTAAAGGCTGAATGCGATAGTTGTTCAAATCAACTTCTCCCGTTTCAGGAAATAGAAAAAGGATCCTGATCCGGGGGAGGAGCATGGGCAGCTGCCGGATCTTCATTTTCAAATTTCCACGCGTTCTCATTTGACGGTCTTCGGGATTTTGGGCTCAAATCTCAAACCTCAACTATTCTTCTTTCCGGTGCGTATGTTCACCGGTGTAGACGTTCTCCAGCCGGTGCTCTTCTGCTGATTTTGCTACAACAGGATCCTGGTGCAGGTTTTGGATGGAGTCTTTATTTTCAACCTCCACGTGCTCTACCCAAACGGCATATTGACTGGGGTAGATGTTCATGCCGTTGTGGATGGCATAAACCCGGGTAAATACCGCGCCAATATAAAGTATAATAGCAGAGTAGTATACCCACAGCAGAATAACAATTACAGAGCCGGCCGCACCGTATGCTGATGTCATTTTATTATGCCCCAGATAGTAACTGATCAGAAACTTACCCGCCATGAAAAGAAGCGTGGTTACAAAAGCGCCGGCTCTTACCGCCCGCCATTTTATTTTTGCATCCGGCAATACTTTAAAGATCATACCGAATAGAACAGAGGTGATCAAAAACGTGATGGCCAGGTTGGAGATATAAGCCACTACCCGCTGTGAATCGGGGATAATGCGTGTAAGCTGGCTGGTAAGCAGCTCCATCAGCCCGTTAATCATCAGGGATACCAGTAGAAGAAAGCCCAGCGTTACCACAACAGAAAAGGACATCAAACGGTCTAATAATAATTTTAACCATCCCTTTCCTTTTTTTGGGCGGGCTTTTAAACGCCAGATCATATTAATGGAGTCCTGAATTTCTGCGAAGACCCCCGTAGCTCCAAATACCAGGGTAAGGATCCCGATTACTTTTGCAAAGGTTTTGTTCGGGAAGCGTGCGGCGTTATCAATGGTTTGCCATATCTGGTCTGCATAGGGTTTCCCGATAAAACCTTCGATCTGGATGTGCAGGCTGTTCTTTACATCGGCATGGGCACTATGGCTTAACAAGGCATCGGCAAAAAAACTATCGCCGATCCAGATGATTACGATCAGCAGCCCTGGAAGAGAAAAGATTGTGTAATAAGCCAGGGCCGCGCTTAATTTAAAAACACGGTTGGTAAAGGTTTCTTCAAGGGTTTGCCTGATAATGGTCCAGGTCGATTTTAACGCCATTCGCTACAATTTTTTGTTGTTCAAATGTCTGTCGGCATCTCTGATATTCTTTTTTTCAAAATTTTTTTCCAGCGCTTTTGTCAGATCGGTGCCGGTCTGGTTGGCCAGGCAGATCAGTACCCATAATACATCAGCCATTTCATCGGTCATCAGTTCCCGGGCATTTTTTTCGTCCGCTGCTTTCCGGTACGACTGGTCGCCGTAGATCCGGGCTATATGGCGCGAAAGTTCTCCCAGTTCTTCTGTAAGAATGGCCATATTGGTAAGCTCGCTGAAATAGCGGACACCTACGGTTTGGATCCAGTGATCCACGGTGCGTTGTGCTTCATCTATTGTCATATTGATCCTATTCTTTATTTTTTGAGTCAATGATAATGGTAACCGGCCCATCGTTAATAAGCTGCACCTTCATGTCGGCTCCAAAAACACCGGTTTTAATGGTTGTTCCAAGATCGCTTTCCAGTTGCCGGATCATTTTTTCGTAAAGGGGGATGGCTATATCGGGCTTGCTGGCCCTGATATAGGATGGGCGATTGCCCTTTTTTGTGGATGCGTGCAGGGTAAACTGGCTTACCAGCAGTAGCGCACCCTTCACATCTTTTACAGACTGGTTCATTACCCCTTCTTCATCATCAAAGATCCTCAGTTGGGTAATTTTTGAACTCAGCCAGCTAATGTCATCGGCAGTATCTGCATCCTCAATACCCAGCAGCACCAGCAATCCCTTTTCAATTGCTGAAAAAATAGTGCCATCAATGCGTACGCGTGCTTCCAATACTCTTTGAATCACAACTTTCATATTCCTGGTTCTTCCTTCAAAAATAGGAATACAAAAGATGAATCCGGGCTAATTTATAATTATACAGTAGTTTTATCAGCGATAAGATAAAGAAAATGGACGTTTCAAAAGAGCTGTTATTCCAGGCAACCAGGAGTGGGGGAAAAGGCGGACAAAATGTAAATAAGGTGGAAACGGCGGTGATCGCATCGTTTCATGTTCAAAGTTCTGTGCTGCTTTCTGAAGACCAGAAGGAGATGGTGTTGGCTAAGCTGGCCAACCGGATTCAGTCGGAGGGTTACCTTCAGGTAAAATCACAGGAGCACCGGACACAACTGGAGAACAAAGCAGCTGCCGTTCAAAAGATCAATGAGCTGATTACGGTTGCGCTTCGCAAAAAGAAAGCACGTATTGCTACAAAAATATCAAAGGCCGCGGTAGCCCGGCGGATTGACAACAAAAAACGAAAAGGCGAGCTTAAGTCTGGCCGCAAAAAACTGCGGCGGGATGAGTATTAGAGTTTTAGCGGTTTTTAGTTCATCTTCTTTTTCATACCGGCAACCTCCTGCTGCAGGTCGGCAACAATATTGACCAGCTGACCCACATTCCAGCTTTGCATGGTATTGGTTTTAGAAATGATAAACTGGGCCTCCCACATTTCCAATACATCTTCAGAGCTTATGGAGTAAGGCTGGAAGGTTGGGTTATCGCTTAACAGCATCAGTTTGTTCCTGGTTTTTCCATTCCGCTGGATGCGTTTATAAACGATGCCATCGTTTTTGGATACTACGATGCAGGCGGTGTTGTTCCTTACATGATCCAGCGCTTCTACTTTTTCACCTACAATGATGGAACCGCTTGGCGTAGGTAGCATCGAATCCCCGGCAATTTCAAAAGCCCGGTAATTACCACCCGATACCATTGGAAGGGTAAAAGTGTTCAGCTCATCAATAAACTCATGGTCGGCATAGCCATTCAGGTAACCTGCTGCGGCTTTTACAGGCACAAATGGAATCCGGGCCGAAGTATCGGACATCTTCAGGGCGCGCCGCCGGGCCAGGTAATTATCGGTGTGTTCACTCAGATCCTTTCGTAAAAGATCATCCAGTGTTAATTTGAAAAGATCACAGACTACCTCCAATACTTCCAGCCTGGGCTCTGCCCGTCCCTCTTCATAAGCGCCCAGCAGGGATCGTTTGATGTTGAGTTTGCCGGCAAACTCATCCTGCGTCAACCCCCTGAGCTTTCTCAGGTACTTCAGATTTTTATTGGCAATTGACATGGCTAATTATTTTAGTGCAAAATACTAAATATTTTGACAAAATAAAAATTTTTTTTTCGCCCATTGCCTTTATCTTTGAATCAACACAATGTTAATCTGTAATCATCTGCAAGCCCTATGCTCCTTTTGCCTATCATCCTGATCGCCCTTGCCGCAGGAACACTTGTTTTTCTTTTACTGAACCGGCCGCATAAAGCCGCAGATCAAAAAGCTGCAACAGAACAGGCCCGTGTAAATCTGGCTCAGGTCCGGACCGTATATGAGGGGCTCGAGCATCGTCTTTTTGATATCATCGGTAAACAGATCGGTAAAAAGTATATCATGGAGATCCGGGAAGGGGAAATAACGGTGGGCATGCCTGCTGAACTGTTATTAATGGCCTGGGGGCATCCTGCGGCAATAATGGAACAGGCGGGCGATGGCGAACCGGAGGCCATCTGGATCTATCCTCATGAAAACAGTGGAACGGGGAAAAACAATATGGAAGTGCAGATTTCTGATAACAAAGTACAGGGCTGGAAAGACAACTGATATGGCAGGAACATTAAAAAATTTTTATGAAATGCTGGGTGTGCCGCGCTCGGCAACAGACGAACAGATCAAGACGGCATACCGGAAACTGATCCTGAAATTTCATCCCGATAAAAATGTAGGGGATGTATATTTTGAGGATTGGTCAAAAAAAATTATTGAAGCTTTTGAAGTGTTGAGCAACCCGCAGCTGCGCGCGGAATATGACCAGGTTTATGACGAGCACCGGCAGGCGGCAAAAAGAAGTTTTCGGGAGCCGGCAACAGCCGAAACTGCTGCGGGGGAACCCGCGGAGGCAGCAACACAGGGAGAGGCGTCCGCAGCAGATCCTGCCCCCGAAAACCCCGAAGAAGATACCCATGCCTCCGCCCTGGTCCTGATCCGGGAAGAACTGCCTGCTTATATTGTAGCAAAACAGGATTATCTTAAAGCGGAGAAGGCCTGTAAACTAATGGCGCCGCAAGATCCTGTAAAAAAAAGTTACCGGACGCCGCTGATGGCCCTTTGCCTGCTGGTGATCGCCGCTTCGGTGATTTGGATCGCTGCCGGTTCGTCAAAAGAGAAGGTAGCCGCAGTTCCGGAGGGTACGGTAAACGACATTACCGGAGAATTTATTGTAGCTGCAGACAGGGCTTACTTTTACAAAGATCCGCAGAACCAGGTGCGCACCAATGAATACCTCACAAAGGGGAATAAGATCCAGGTGTCTAAAAAATACAGGAGCTTCTACTATGCTGTGTTTCAAAGCATAGCGAACCCAGATTATAAGCTTTCCGGTTGGATAAGAGCGGATGAGCTACAGTCTTATAATGAATAGAACTTATTTGTTTCAGTTTGACTGAAGGGATTACCGGAACCGGTGATTTTTTAAAAACCTTGGACAAAACTGGGAAAGTATAAAAAAAAAAATCATATTTGCTTCAGGAAGAGGAAGCTCTGCCGCGTGTTTACCTATCAAGAAAATATCTTTTGAGCCTGGCAAATCGCAATATCTAAATCACAAGTCACTACCATCCATCTGATGTCGGGCATGTTACACCAGTATTATCAATTACCCCTGGAACTGGGGAAGATTGTGGGCAAAAAGGAAATGAAAAAATGCGCACTCAAGGAGTCTATTGCGCATCATTTGCACCTGATGCTGACAACTGCCTTTGGCGAGCTGCTGAGTGATGAACAGTTTGGGAACAGGTTGTGGGAGGAGGATTTTGACAACGTATCGTACCGGAACAAGCAGAAGGAAAAAATATTGCTTTCGCTGGGTACCACCATTGCCCGGTTCGAAAAGAGGATCGAGAAGGTCCGGATCGAAATGCAGGTGCAGCAGGAAGAAACACCTTTCGGCGTCAGGGATCCGGGTATGAAAAGAAAGTTAGCGTTTACCATTACAGCGGTCATTACGGCAACCAATGAACCGATAACCTACCGGGACGGATTCTTCATCAGCCCGCTGGCATATAATTAAACCGAACAGATGAACGAAAGCAGGGAACATATCCGAAACAGGATGCTGCAAAATGCAGCGAAAATCTGGGGCTATCCCGAAACGGAGGAGGCATCAAATTTTGATCCGCTGGTAGGATTGCTCTTATCGGTGAACGCTGCGGAACTGGAGCGGCTCTCCAATGAGATCTATCACTCGCGCAACCGGGTAATGGACCGGATTGTGCAACTGCTGGCGCCGGATGTATTAACCGGCCCCAGGCTGGCCTCCGCTATTCTGAACGCCAACAGTATTGAGGAGCGTGCCACCCTGTCTGTGAAAGAACAATTCTTCATTACCCGGAGTACCCCGAACAGCAGTGAAGAGGCTCCCAAAAGCACCGATATCTTTTTTACACCCACCGATAATTTTATCATTAATAAGTCGCGTGTGCGGTACGCTGCTACCGGAAATAAACTCTACCGGTACCCCGGAGGAGTTACCAAGGAGCTGATCGGGCTGGCTGAAGAGCAGCAATGGCTGCCGGCGTCTACGCTCTGGATTGCCCTGGATCAGCAGCAGCTGGATCTGAACCATACGCAGTTTTATTTCCAATACCGGAGCGAGGTTAATAAAAACGTATTTTACAACCAGCTGAAAAGTGCCGGCTGGGCGGTGAACGGGCAACACCCCATTCATACGCAGCGGGGTTATAATGTAGCCGCCAACACCAACCCCGACTGGTATGCCGCGCAGCTGATCCGGCAGGAGGCCAGTGCCACATCCCGCTATATTAAATTGGTGAACGAACTGTATGAAGAAGCCTTTATCAGTATTAAAGATCCCGCAATGCAGCAGTACACTGTCGCGGAAAAAGGGATCCCGGCCGAATTGAACGAAGTATTTGCCGGCAAAACACTCCAGGCGGTGCGTGAACCGCTCTGCTGGATCCGGATCATCTTCCCCGAAAATATTACCAGCTCCATGCTGGAAGATGTAAGCGTATTTGCCAACTGTTTTCCTGTGGTGAACCGGAGGCTGCATGAGATCACCTACCGCATCCAGGAAATGATCAATGTAATTCCCCTGCTTACAGATGCCGATCAGTTTTACGATCTGGCGGAGATCACCGATGAAAGCGGCCGTTTTTTGCACATCCGTCAGAACACCGAAGAAGAGCATCAGAAGATTAATGTCCTTTTGCGCAACGGAGGCGCCGGCCGTTTTGATGAACGCGATGCCACTGTTGTGGTGGAAAACCTGGTGCAGTTGCTCAGGGATGAAAGCGCCGCTTTTTCAAAACTGGGCAAAGACCTCATTTCGCAGGAGATCAAAAGCCTGCAACAATCCATCGCAAAAATTGAACAGCTGGTAGGAGATACAACTTCCAACCAGTCTGCATATACACCGTACCTGATGGTGCGCAATCCCAGGCAAACCAGCTCCAGGTTTTTATACATCCAGTACTGGAGCACCAATGGCTATGCGGCCAACGGCCTGCGGCCGGGTACCCGCATGCAACCTTACAAGACCGGGTCGGTCAATCACTCCTCCGTGTTTTTGCTCACCAATACGCAAAGCGGCAGGAACCGGTTAAACCAGGCAGATGCCGTGGTGGCATATAAATATGCGCTCCTGTCCAAGGATCGCATTATGAGCCGCAATGATATGGCGTTGTATTGCCGGCTATTCCTGGGAGCGGCGGTGGAGGCGGTAAATGTAGACAAAGGGTTTATGATTTCTGCAGAGACGACCAAGGGCTTTATGAAAACGATTGATGTCACGATTACCATAAAACGCAAGGCATTCATAGAGGCCCAGGAAAAAGGAGAAGTCGTGCAGTGGGAAAAAGAACTGGCGCTGGAGTTGGCCGAACGTTCCATGGCATTTATTCCTTATCGTGTATTCATTAAGGCGGTATCTGACAAATGAAAAAAGAAGAAAAAATATATTATTTGTCCAAATGGATGCAGGAGCGCGATGCCGATGTAAAAGCGGAAGTGCTGTTGAATCATGCACTGGATAACGGTTTCCCTCTGCAAGGCTATGTAACACATAACAACGGATACTTTTACAGGGACTTTGTAAAGGATATTTATCACACAGCTGTAATAGAAGATAACTGGTACCGGACTTTTGTGGAAATAGGATTGTCGCGGCCCGGCTTTTATGATATGCTGCCTGAAGCTTTGTTTCATCAGCCCGAAACCAGCGAATTTCGCGAGCGTGCCGGTGTGGCCGAGATGATTGACCGGTACAAGAAAAACCTTGCCAGGGAAAATGAAACCCGCAAATTCTTTCAGCCTTTTGAGAACGAGTTTTTTTACCAGCAGTTGATGCTGGAGCGGGAAGAGGTTAATTTGCTGGATGTTTTGAAAAGTAAGATACTGACAAAATATTTTCTTGATTTTTGGGATCTGCCTTCATCGCTTAAGCAGCATGAAGCGGCTTCATTTTTGCTGTTATTGCCCTATGCACACCAGATCAGCGGTGACCTGCCTGTGATGGAATCCTGTCTGAAGGCGCTTTTGAATGAGCCGGTACAGATCGTCCGGAAAGAAGCCGGGGTGATCCGGGTAGATGATGCCGGGGGATTGGGCAGTGGCGCAGGTTTGGGAGCACAGCCCCTGGGTGATTATATGGTTTGCGGATCGGAGTTTATGGAAGATTACCCCGTGCTGCAATATAAGATCGGCCCGTTGCAAAACGGCAAAGTGAGTGATTTTATTAATAATAAGGATAAGGACATCCTCATCCGGACCTTCAATGATTATTTTGCACCGGTGGAAGCGGATATAGAGATAGAGATCCTCGTTGAGCATCAAACAGAGGGCATGTCTTTTGATGCCGGCAGCGAAGTAATCCTGGGGTATTCATCGGTTATGTAAACGGTTTTTTAATTAAGGAACAACAGAAATAAATGGAAAACTGGTTTTCGCCATCTTTAAAATCGGCGCTGCCCTACCTGGGGATCAGCTTTATCAGCATGTCTGTGATCATGGGGCTGATCGTTTCAAAAATAAGAGGGAGTTTTAAGCCCTTTACCAAGCCCACCGTGTTTTATATTTTACTGTATGCTGCGGGGTTCGCTATCATTGGTTTATTTTCCTGGTTCCGGTTTCTTGAAAGCAATACACAGCAATTCCTCTTTTTCCAGTTCTTCTTCCTGTGGCTGGGGATCCTTCATGTATACACGCTGACCACAAGGTTGAAATGGGTGAATGAAAAGACCTGCTGGGCAGAAGTTTTCCTTACACTTGCTATCCTGTTTATAGGAGGACTTTGTTTTATGATGACGTACCGGCTGTTCCGCAAAGATGATATGGATGTTACCATGGTGACCTCGGGTGTCATCTTCTTTATCCCGCTGATCGTTTATTATACCTACCGGCAGGCCGTTGCCATTCCGTTCAAGATCCTCAAACAATGGCAGTATCCCGCCCACATGGAAATTGCGGAGGTGGATGAAAAGAAACTGCGCAACCTGCTGGTCATCAGTTTTGAATTTTATAAAAAAGGAACCGATAAGCATTTTACCAACTTTCGGGCCAAGGCGCCTGTTGATATGGAGTTTGGTGAGCTGTTCTATTATTTTATCAATGATTATAATGAACGCCACCCCGGCTCCAGTATCGTCTATATCAATGATAAAGGCGAATCTTCCGGTTGGATTTTTTTTAAAAAGCCCAGATGGTATACCTTATTTACAAAATATATAGACCCCGAACGGACCATATTTATTAATAAAGTAAAAGAAAACGATATTATTATTTGTTCCAGGGTTTCCTGATAAAATATAAAGGATATGAATCGCACACAAGAATACAAACCCGTAAACTGGGTAAACGGGATGAAGATCAACAAGAATCACTTTATTGCCCAGCACTATGCCACTGTTTTTCAGCAGGCACTCAGCAATACCGTTTTCTTAAATGATCATAATTACGGCCTGCTGCCCATGAGTACTGCAATTGAACCGCCTAGGATATGGGTAAGCGTTGACAATATGCAGCATGTAAACGTGCGTGTCATGTCCTGCACCGCTGTAACGCGGGGCGGCTATGTGATCAGGTTAAGTGCTGATTCTGCCGGCAGTACCAACCAGCTCGGCGCAAAGATTCCCGGGCTTAGCGTGCCGTTTAAGGAACTGCAGGGAAAATCGGAGGCCTTCTATGTAATCCTCTCGCTGGATCCGTATAACCCGGTGCCCTATGGAGCGGCCAATCCGGAAGAACAGCCCATCAGGCTGCCTTTTACTGATCCCGCCTATACGGTATCGCTGCTCCCGGTAGCCGATACATCGCTCAATACGCTGGGCGAATTTCAGCTTCCGGTAGGCAAAGTGCTTATTCATGATCAGTCCGTATCACTGGAGGAGGATTATCTGCCTCCCTGTACGGCGGTAAACAGCCATGAAAGCCTGATTCAGCATCATGCGGAAACGGAACAGTTCTTTGGCCGCATGGAGCTGAATGCATTGCAGATCCTGCAAAAGATCCTGCAAAAAAATCAGCAAAATGAACTGATTGAGCCCGTGCGCAAACTAAGCGAGGAAGTATTGTTCTATGTTTCCCGGATCTATGGCAGTTACCGGCATGATGTACTGTACGGGCCGCCGGTGAACCTGGTGGCTTCGGTTTCGGGGCTGGCGCGGACCATCAAGAATGCCATTGATATCTATACCGGCTCGGCAAAAGAAGAAATGATCAATTACTTTACGGAATGGTGCAATGTGAACCAGGGCGAGCTGGAAGACGAAATTACCGGTATCACCAACTACCGCTATGATCATCTGAACATCCGGCAGGGTATCGATAAAAATGTAAAATTCTGTGCGTTGATCTTGCAGTTGTTCACCAATCTTGCCGCGTTGGATTATATCGGTAAGAAAAAAGAAACCGGAATTTTTGTAAAAGAAAAACTGGTGGTACCCGAAGAAGAAGTGCAGGCAAGAAAACGCGGTTTTTTCCTGGCGGACTAATCCTTTATCATTAACTGGAATTTAAAAACAGAAGAAAAATGTCGCAAATAGTTATCAATGCAAAGGAGCGCCAGCAGGCTTTCTGGAAGTTTTTGTTGTTGTTTATTCTGGCTATAGGGCTGGTATTGCTGGCCTTTTATTTTGATACCACGGTGCCAACAAAAGATAACCGGATGATGCGGCAGCAGCTGAATAATTTAAAACTGCAGGAGGCGGCACAGGATCGGTTTGTACAAACGATGGATGAAACAAAGAACCTGATCGATTCATTAAGAAAGCCGGGTGTTCAGAAAGCATATCTGAACTCTCTTATCATGGAAAAGATCCGCACATTAAATAACCTGCAGTATAAAGACAGCAGCATGTACTCCCGGTTAAACACGAATGTAATTGATGTATTTCAGCGTTACCTGGAGGCTACCAACAAAATAACGGATATCGGTGATATGCCGGCCGAACTGGAAAAGCTCAAAACGGATAATGCACAACTGAGCCGGGATCTTACAGATTGCCGCACCCAGATGAATAATTTATTAACTACCCCCCGTTAAACGCGGGGCTGTTCTTTGACTTAATTTTTTGCTACTTTCCGGGATCTGTTAACAATTAACCGGCCGGATGCCACATAGCGTTCCGTCCAGTAAGGTTTGCGAAGATTTTCGATGGTAACCCCCCTCGATGCCGAGTTTACAAACCGGCCGTTGCCCAAATACAGGCCCACGTGGGTGATGGGGTTGCCGGGTATGGTTTTAAAAAAGATGAGATCGCCTTCTGCCAATGATTCCCATCGGGCAAAGCGTTCTACATTATCAGTAAAATATTGTTGATAGGAAGTCCGGGGGATATAAATATCATATACCTCTGCGAGCAGGCGCTGCATCAGCGCCGAACAGTCGATCCCCCGCTTTGTTGTGCCGCCCCACTGATACGGCGTATTCAGCCATTCATCAATAAAGCGGTAAAGACGCAGGTTGGTGATGCTGTCTGCCGGCACCTGCAGGTACCGGGCATATTTATCTTTCAGCAGTGAGTCAGCCCTTGATACCGCAGGCTTGCCCGCATGGTTTACTGGTGTTGCACTGACCGTACCGGAGCTATTGCGGTCTGGAAGGTTGTTGTTGATGTACAGGGAAGTGCTGTAGTCCGGGGCAACAGGCTTTTTGAAAAGTGAACAACTGGAGAGGATCAGGGTGATTAACAAGGTGCCGAATATTTTTCGTGGTAACATGTAGCAAAATTAAGTCCTTAAATTAAAAAAAAATTGAAAATCGCAAAACCATTTTTATGCAGAAAAAACAATTTATGGTTTTTCGTTTGGATGATAATGTGATCATCACGCTTTTAGCGGTATGCATCCTGGCCTCTCTGGCTTTTGTGGTGCGGTTTAAAAATTACAAGCCCTGTACGGATTTCATGATTAAGACAGTAGGCCCCAACCTTCGTGTAGGTGCCATTGTACGGTTTGAAACCGATGCCAGCGATTTTAAACGGCTGCACTGGGATTTTGGCGATAACCAGCGAAGCGTTACCGAAGTTGCCTCCGTGATGCATTCTTTCGACAGCCCCGGCGATTATACCATTACGCTGATTGCAGACGGGAAGTGCACGGAATACAAGACCATTACCATTTATGATGCCCCGGAGATCATTGATTCCACATTAATTGCAAAAGTAGTAATGCCCGCTACCGCAGAGGTGGATGTGCCGGTACTCTTCAAAGACACTTCTTCAAGAGCCAGCAGCTGGGAGTGGCGGTTTGGCGAAACCGCAAATGTGGATGGCAACCTCCGCAACCAGTATTATACCTATAAAACGCCTGGCTGGAAGACAATTTCCGTGGTTATCAATGGCAATATGAAAACACCCCTGGTGCGAAAAATTTTTGTAACGCCCAAAGCACCGGCGGAGCTGCCCAGGACGGCAGCTAACACTCCGGGTCCGGTGATCAGGCCCCGGGTAAATGATGATCCGCAAACCGCGCCCCTGCCACAACAGCTCAATCCCGGTACACCGGTACAGTCTGCTCCAACGCCAACCCCCGAACCGGTGGTTATGTACCCCGATGTGGCCGCGGCAGACTTTAACCAGCTGCTCCGGAGTTCTGCCGGAGGAAAACGGCCGATTGGCGCCTTTAGCAAATATTTTTGTGAGGGCAATATGAACACAACCGTTATTCTGAACGGGAAGGCTACTACCTTTCAGCAATTTTTCCAAAAAGTGGCGGCGGTTAAAAAAGGCGATAAGCTGTCATTGACCACTACCTTGTACAAAAACAAACAGAACAATTGCGTAAATAAGATAGACGTAATCGGGAAAGTGAAGACGGGTATGCTGGGCATGTCCTGGAGGGATCTTTAAAATATTTTTTCAAATTAACCAACCCAATGGAACTCTCAAAAACGCTTGAAAGAGCAACACAGATTGCCAGGGCTATTGCTAAGGAAAACAGGCATAATCGCTATTCGGGAGCACACCTGCTGAAGGCCTTGCTGCACAAGGATGTGGAGCTGGATCCCCTGTTGGTACAGGCCGATGTGGATGTTTATTACCTTGCCGATTGGGCGGATGTCCGTATCGAAGCCTGTCCGAAATCAGCCACCCTGAGGGACGACATTCCGGCCGCAGATGATATTGCAGCTGTGCTGGATGATGCGGATCATATCCGGCTGCAAACCGGCAATGACAGGGTTGAACCGGTCCATGTGCTGGCCTCTGTAAGCACACCTGGAATCGCCTTCTCTTTTGACCAGCTGAAAACGTTTCCCCTGCAGCGGCAGCAAGTGATTGATCTGGCTACCGTTTCTGCCGGGGGTGCCCGGCTGCTCAATGAACTGCAGCAGGCCGCACAGAATCCCGCAGAGGGCGCCACGGCAGGAAAGCGGCAGGCACTGCAAAAGTACTGTATCGATAAGACCCTGATGGCTGCTGAGGACAAGCTGGACCCCATCATTGGCCGGGAGCAGGAAATACGAATGATGGCCGAAATTCTGAGCAGGCGCACCAAACCCAATGTGCTGCTGGTGGGCGAACCGGGAGTGGGCAAAACCGCATTGGTAGATGGTTTTGCCATTGCTATTCAGCAGGGTCAGGTACCTGCCTTCCTGAAAAATGCCCGCGTTTTTGAGTTGAACAATGGTGCTATGGCGGCAGGAGCCTCCTATAAAGGAGAAACTGAAGAACGTCTGAAATCAGTACTCAGTGAAATAAAACAATTTGAAAAAGGCATCTTGTTTATCGATGAGATTCATGTATTGCTGGATAAGAACGGACCTTTTTCGGGAGCGGCCAACCTGCTCAAACCCGAACTGGCCAAGGGGGCCATTACCATTATCGGTGCTACCACCATCGATGAATACCGGAAAAATTTTGAGCGCGATGAGGCTTTTGCAAGAAGGTTTGAAACACTTACTGTAGAGGAGCCGGATCCCCTTACTGCCTTCCGGATGATGAAAGTGGTAATGCCGTTGTACGAAGCCCATCACAAGATCAGCGCCCCGGATGAAACCCTGCATGAATCTATCCGGCTGGCAAAACGGTACATCAAGGATCGCCGCCTGCCGGATGCCGCCATCGACCTGGCCGACCGGTCCATGGCAGCGCTGCGCCTGGTAAAAGATACCGGTATATCTCTGCTGGACCACCGCAAAGCGGAATATGAAGCCCTGAAAGCAGCAGAGACGCCGGGGGAACTGACGGAATACCAGTGGCATTACCAGCAGCTGAAGCACGGAATGAGCCCGGTGATCTGGAGTGCCGTGCCTACATCAGATGACCCCATGGTCATGAAAACCACGGAAGAAATTCAAACTTATCTGAACCGGGTATATGAAACACTGAAACCTCTGGTAGAACAGGATCGTACAGAACTGGATAAAAATGATGTAATCTCCATTGTAGCCGATAAAACAGGCATCCCCCTCGGAAAGATACAGGCGCAGGAAAAGGAGCGGTTGTTGAATATTGAAGAAATCCTCCGGCAGCGGGTAGTGGGCCAGGATCATGCGATAAAGATCATCAGCGAATCCATTTTGGAATCGCGGGCGGGCCTGGGCAAACCCGGGCAACCCATCGGCTGTTTTTTCTTTTTAGGGCCCACAGGAACCGGTAAAACGGAGCTGGCCAAGGCGCTGGCCGATTTCCTGTTCCAGGATGAAACCAATATCATCCGGTTTGATATGTCTGAATTTAAAGAAGAACATTCTGCGGCATTGCTGTACGGCGCTCCTCCGGGATATATAGGTTACGAAGAAGGGGGCCTGCTGGTCAATAAGATCCGGCAGCAACCCTATTCCGTAGTATTGTTTGATGAGATCGAAAAAGCGCACCAGTCTGTTTTTGATATTTTCCTCCAGCTGATGGATGAAGGAAAGATCCACGATAAATTGGGCAAAGAGGGCGATTTTTCCAACTCACTGGTCATTTTTACCTCCAATATCGGCAGTAAACATGTGGTTGATGCCTTTGATACTACCCAGGCTCCGCCGGACCCGGTAAGCTTGCTTAATATTATGAGTAACCACTTCAGGCCCGAATTTCTGGGGCGTCTTACTGAGGTTGTGCCGTTTGCGCCTATGAAGGAGCAAATGGTGGAGCGCATCCTCAATATCAACCTCAAATCATTGTATGCAGCGCTTGAAAAGCAGCAGATCCGCATTGAGATCTCGCCCGAGGCTAAAAAGAAACTGGCAATAATGGGTTTTACCCCCGAATATGGTGCGCGCCCGCTTCATGGGGTCATTCGCTCCCAGATCCGGAGACCCCTGTCAAAAAAAATTATTTCAGGCGATCTGCCGCCTGGCACCGGAGCAAGATTAACGCTCATGCAAGAGGAGCTGGTATGGGAAAACCTGCCGGGGTAGATGATATTTAATAATTATTTATTACCAGATTATCATTATTTTTTTTGATTTTTTTTGAATTTTATCATTATTTTTGAACAGAGCTGACTCAGAAAAATACGTCAATTGTAAACCAGCCATGTAAATTTTGAGCAGTGCCCTTTTAACAGATTAAAATTTATGAACCTGTAAAAATCATAGCTATGCCTTTAGAACCTTATGGTATCGGTGGTACGGAAGTAAAAACAGACGCATTTGAAGCTTTTGCAGATATACCTCAAAACCGTGTTTTATTAGCGGAAAAACTGACCGATCTACCTCCTGTTAAACCTGAAATTGTGCAGGGGCTAACCAATATTGATGCAGTGTTCAATCATTTTGCACCAGCTGTTTCCATGGACTTTGAAACCGAAGAAGGGGCTACCCGCCGGGAAGAGCTGCATTTTAAGGGCCTGAGCGATTTTGGCGCCAATGGTATCACCGGTCAGAGCGCCTACCTGAGTGAATTGGATATGAAGCGCCAGCAGTATCAGAAAATTGTAAAGCAGCTTAAGACCAATAAATTATTAAAACAGGCCCTGGCCGATAAAGAAACCAAGCAAAACCTGTTGGCCGCATTAAATGTGCTGATACAGGAGTTGGATGGTTCAAAATAATGATTTTTTATTGACCTTTTTTTGATTAACTTATATGACAACTGCACAAAATAATCTAACGCCGCAGGAACAAAGCCTTCAGAAAGAATATAAACAACCGGAGAGCCGGGAACCGGGTTCGCTGGATTCCCATTTACAGGCCCTGGCGCGGCTGGGTGGCTTTGACCTGCTGGAATCAGCAATCGATAGTATACAGAATCTGAACCCCGAACGTAAAGCGCGGAAAAAAATTTTTCTGGAAGAATCCTCAAAAAAAGCCGACAGGGCCGAGTTGAAGAAAACACTGGAGTGGTGGATCGATGTCATGGGCAAAACCGATGATCTCAGCGAAATGGTGAGCGATTGTGAACACAAAGCCGAGACGGCTGAAAATACATTAAAATCCAACCTGAAAAAGGCCCTGGAACGCAGCCGGGAATTGGAGCGGTCGTACAGGTCCGTAGCCCTTTTTTACAAGAATACCGAAAATCAAAAGGTTAAAAATATTTCGATCATGAACGCGGAACTGGATCAGTTAAAGGATCTGGACAATACCCGCTTCATTGACTACGTGCAGGCGGAGTTGGTTAACAATTACGACCGGCTGGATCTGCGCAATAACTATGGCATCCTGGTGCTGCCGGGGTACCTGGGCTCCAACAAGATCGTGGAAAAATGGGCCAAGATTGCACATGATAATAAAGTGATGCTGGTAACCGACTTTGAAAACCTGGATACGCCGGATGATGTGATGGAGCTGTTTGAGGCGGCTAACCTGACGGGAGGCGATCCTTACCGCTCCAACGTGATCATGGCTTGCAACTGGCTGGTAGGCCGCGGAAAGGCAGATGCTGTGGGTGAAGAGGATCATCTGTATGTACCGCCATCAAGCTCGCTGGCCGGTAAAATTTATTATACCCTGATGTCGCAGGTAACCGCCGGGAAGAAATACGGAAGTATGAATGAAGTGGATGGCGTAAAATTTGATCTTAAAAAAAGCGAAATAGCATCGTTGGAGAAACTGGGCCTGATTCCAATGGCGAAAGAGTATGGAAAGGTAATGGCCTTTTCTGCGAAGACCCTGTTTAACGGAGATAATATCGGGTTGCAGACCTATTCGGTTGTCCGGGTATTTGACTATGTAGCCAAAGTAATGATGGACTTCCTGAACCGCCGGGCCTTTGAAAACTTTAATGCCAATACCCGTAAGGAGCTCAATTCTCAAATTGTGAAGTTCCTTGATGGTATTACAGGGCCCAGTAAGTTGATCGAGAATTTTACCATCAAAAGATTTGAACAGGATCCGGTGCAAAAAGACCGGATTCACCTGGATATACACTTAAAGCCCTATTTTCCGGCTAAAACGTTCCTTATTAAGCTGGAAGGCCAGAAGGGTGAAGACCCCGATGGTGTTGAATGGATGTCAAAGTACGAACAGGAAGGTAAGTAATTGTTGCAGGAAATTTTGAGGAGCTACCAGAAGGAACAAAACCGCATACAACAAAGAAGTGCAGCGGAAGGAGGTTGTTGTATGTTCAGATAGGTGCATTTCAAATTGTCGCACTCCCATAAACGCAATGTCGCCCAAGATGTCATCCCGGGCTTGTCCCGGGATCTATTTCTGTTTCAGGGTCCATTGAACGACAATATGTATTAGATGCTGAAATAAATTCAGCATGACAGCGACAATTTGAAATGCACCCGTCCAGACCATGTTTTTTTTATTTATAGTTTTTATACTTTTTATTTTTTAACCTAAAATGTACAGTTATGTCATTTAAAGCACAATTAGACGTGGCTGGTAAAAAGGTGAATGTTCTTGACATGAACTATGCCCTTAACCAGGAAACAGATGCGACGGGTCGCCCGTCATCCATCACCCGCGGAGGGAAAATTACGCTAACCGTTGAGTCTACCGGAGAAACCAATTTCTTCGAATGGATGTGCAACAATTTCGAAAGAAAAGACGGTAAAATCGTTTTCACGAAAAGAGACTCGGATGCGACCATGAAGGAATTGAACTTCAAGGAGGGATACCTGGTACAGTATCGTGAGAACTTTAATTCCACCAGCGATAATCCCATCACAGAAACCTTTACGATTTCTGCAAAAGAAATTTCAATGGGTAATGCTTCTCATGTAAACCAATGGGCGGTTTAATACCGGCCAGAATTCCTAAGGCTGATGCAGCCTTTACCTCAATTTGAATCATAACCCGGTCCAGTGTATGGGTCGGGTTATTTAAACTGTAATCTATGTCTTTTCTAGCAAAATTTACAGCCGATGGCGAGGAATTAATGGTGTTGAGTTGTCGTTTCCGTTTTTCCCAGGAAACAGACCGCACCAACCGCCCCACCTCCATCCCAATGGGAGGCGTTATTGATATTACAATCGAAAGCAATGGGAATACCAACCTGTTCGATTGGATGATCAGTTCCACACAAACCAAAAGTGGAGAAGTGGTCTTTTACCGGCGGGACAGTATGAGCAAATTGAAAACCCTGAAATTCAGTGATGCCCATTGCATCGATTATCAGGAGGCGTATAACCATGATGGAGACTACCCGATGCAAATCTCCATGAAATTGAGCGCCAAAGAAATAAAGCTAAACGACTCCACCTACAGAAATAACTGGCCGGACGAGGCGTAATGAGCCGGTAAGGCCCGCAAAAAATGAAATGTTTTCAAAAAGGTTCTTTGCTGCTGGCAAGTGCCGGATCTTGTGTGGTAAGGCAGCCGGCAAAAATAGAGCCATCAGCGACTAAAGAATAATTCTTTAGCCAATATAAAAAGCCCCATCAGGAGAATAAACCAGCCAAACAACGGTTTTAATTTTTCGCCATCAATCTTCCGCGAAAAATAAAGTCCGGTAAACATGCCGGTGATGGCCGTGGCTGCAACGGTTACGAGGATCCGTTTATCAAATGCCACATTGTTCACCAGGTCGCCAATAAATCCGCTCAGCGAATTGATGGTAATGATCAGCAGCGATGTAGCGATGGCATGCCGCATGTTCATGCCAGCATAAAAGATTAACACAGGCACGATCAGGAACCCGCCGCCGGCGCCCAAAAAGCCTGTAACGATACCGATTACGGAACCTAACAGCATTAACCGGATCACCGATATTTTTCCCGGCGCCTGCCGGAATCGTGTACGCAGGATCATTGAAAATGACGCCGCAATCATGAGCACCGCAAATAACAGCATCATCAGCATCTGTTTGGTAATATGTACTCCCCGGTATGCAATAACTTCGGGAATGGAGGGCAGCAGGTACTTCCGGGAAAGCACCAGGCTGATGATAGAAGGAATGGCAAAATAAAGCGCTTCCTTCATTTTAAGATTGCCAAACCGGTAATGGTTTCTTACTGCGATAGCGGCAGTAACGCCTACAATAAATAGGGAGTGCGTTGTGGCATGCTCCGGCGTCAGTTTGAAAAAATAGACCAGTATGGGTATAGCCAATATAGAGCCACCGCTACCGATAAGGCCCAGCGACACACCAATCAACAAGGAACATATATAACCAATGACTTCCAATTCGAACGATAAATTTTTGCAATATCGGAAGAATAGCCCATTTGAAAAAGCAACCTACCGGGGTAGTAGGTTGTGAATTTTCTTAATTTTAGGCCCGGGCCATATATGAAAAGCTTCTTATTTATAATGATCCTGGTCCTGCCTCCATCCTATAATGCCAACCACTTCTTGACTTGGCGTTCCCGTTTAATGGCATCGGAACGGGAGGGCAAAACTTCAAAGTACACCAGTATGAGGGGGCTTTTAGCTGCGGTGTATTTACTGAATCCATCAAAATGCCTGGACATGCGTCTGTCCAAATCCTCGCACTGTCCTACATAGAAAGATCCGTCTTTCTTGCTTTGCAAAATGTATACAAAACAGGTGTTGTTTTTCAAGTTGCGGAGACGGCGAGATTCGAACTCGCGATACAGTTTCCCGTATACACACTTTCCAGGCGTGCTCCTTCAACCACTCGGACACGTCTCCATTTATATGAACTTCAATTTTTCTCTGCCAAAGATCCTGATAAATTTAGAGGGTACATCAGTAATCCCCCCTTTTTATCATAAGGGCTGCAAAAATACGGGATCTGTTGCTATAAAGCGAATAATTTTTTTGCATTGGCAGCGGTAATCGTTGCAATTTCATCAACGGTCATCCCCCTTACCTCGGCAAGTTTTTGTGCTACCTTTAAAATATAGGCCGGCTCATTCCTTTTGCCGCGGTAGGGGACCGGCGCAAGGTAAGGTGCATCTGTTTCCAAAACAACATGATCCAGGGGAAGCTCCTTCATAACCTGGTCTAACCCCGACTTTTTAAAGGTCAGCACCCCTCCAATGCCCAGGTAAAATCCTTCCTCAATGATCGTCTTTGCCTGGGAAATATTTCCCCCAAAGCAATGGAATACTCCACGCAGTCCCCGGGGGGTATATTTTTTAATGATCTCAACACAGGCATCCGTCGACTCCCGGCTATGAATCACCAGTGGGAGTTCATATTCAAGCGCCCATGCGATCTGGCGCTCGAAGGCCTCAATCTGTTGTTCTTTAAAGCTCAGATCCCAGTAGAAATCGAGCCCCGTTTCGCCAATAGCAATAAAAGAACGCTGTTTTAAAAGGACTTCAACCTGATGGAGCTCCTCCTCGTAATCTTCTTTTACCGAACAGGGATGCAGCCCGATCATGCTCCTGCATTGGCCGGGATAATCCTGCTCCAACTGCAGCATCAAAGGATGGGTTGCGCCGTCAATGGCCGGCATCAGGATGGTGGAAACCGGAGTATCAAACGCACGCCGGAGCATTTCGGCCCGGTCGTTATCAAATTCTTTGCTATAAATATGAGAATGCGTATCAATAAGCATAACTGCCCGGGTTTGTTAAAGTGGCAATATTAGCCAATATTTTTTTGACAAAGTGTTGAAAACAATATATCTTCATCCCTAAGTTTTCATAGGGTACGGATTAAAAATCGGGCTTGGGTATTCACCCAGGCCCTGTTTATTTTTGAAGTCCGTCTTGCAATACTTCAAACGTAAATCCCCTTTCAGAAAAGTATTTCAGCACCCCTGGAAGTGCAAAAGACATATTTTTAAATGCCTTTTCGCTGTCGTGAAAAACGACTACCGACCCGGACCGGGTATGTTGCAGCACATGCTTCAGGCATTTTTCCGGCTGCAGGCTGCTGTCAAAATCACCGCTCAGCACATCCCACATAATAATCCGGAACCTGGTGCCCAACGCTCCCTGTATCAAGAGGCGCCCCTGCTCCCTGCGGATGCGCCCGTATGGCGGCCTAAAAAGGCCCGAGTTAATATAAGTAGCCGCCAGCTGCACATTTTCAAGGTAGGTATTTGTGTCGGTTTTCCAGCCGTTGAGGTGGTTATGTGTATGGTTTCCAATACTATGCCCCTCTTTTTGGAGCCTTTCGTAGAGCAGCCGTTCCGCAACCACATTTTTGCCAACGCAAAAAAAAGTAGCTTTTGCTCCCCATAATCGCAGTTGCTCCAGCACAAAAGGGGTGGCAACCGGATGTGGTCCATCGTCAAATGTTAAGAAAATCTTTTTTTTGGACGCCGGCTGATCCCAGGTATAATGGGGATAAATACGTTTTAACAGCCAGGGGGTTTTTACAAAATACATACAATCAATAAATATAACGTTTAATTCAGACTGCACCGGTTTTTAACAGGAACTTAGTTCTTCACCACGTTGTTGTATTATGGAATTTTAAAATTTTGTATCTAATTAGAAAAATCAATAAATTGCCGCTCCTCATCAACGATATGACTGTAAAATCAAACGAAGATTATGAAAGGCGGAGGCACAAACAGGTTGCCGGAATGCGATCGGTGCTGGATTATTCGATGGGCGTTGTGATTATTTTTGTGGGCGTATTTTTATTGGTGCGGCACCGGTTTAACCTGGCGTTGAATAAACGGTTTCCGCCAGACACAATAGATATACTGTTAGGTGCGTTGTTTGTTGTTTATGGAGCCTGGCGGATTTACAGGGGGTACCGGAAAAATTATTTTAAATAGAGAAATGAGCAGGTTCAGTTTCGTAATATGGGGGTTGGTGCTGATGTTGATTGTTGCCTGTTCATCGGGAAGCGAGCCGGTGCGGCAGTTTACGGACACCCCAAAAAAAGGAACGATCACCATCAGTGCCGATGAGTCATTCCGGCCCATTGTAGATGCATTGATCCAGGTATACGAATCGAATAATGACAGTACAAAGATCCATGTTCAGTATAAACCGGAGTCGGAGTGTATGAAGGATTTGTTTAACGACAGCATCCGGATGGTGATTTCTACCGTGGAGCTGTCGGATGAGCAGCTTCGGTCTGTGGTAGATTCCTTGCACCTGGTTGTAAAGCAATTGCCGGTTGCGCGGGATGCGGTGGCCGTAATTGTTCACCCTTCATCCAGGGATAGCCTGCTGACAATGGGGGAGGTAAAAGCGGTTCTTACCGGAACTTATACCAAGCCGCTGACTCCTGTTTTGGATGGGTTATCTGCCACCAGCACGGTGCGCTTCCTGTTGGATAGCGTATTAAGAGGACAAAAAGTGACGGCTAAAGCAATGGGAGCCAATACCAGCGATTCGGTAATTGAATATGTTGCCAGCCATCCCGATGCCATTGGTTTTATCGGCGTAAGCTGGATCGGGAATAAAGATGATGCGGAACAGTTAAGTTTTTTAAAAAAAGTGAAGATTGTACAACTGGAAAGCAGCGATAAACCGGGGAGGTATGTCTTACCGGTGCAGGCAAATATTTATACGAGCCGCTATCCGATGACGCGCAACCTGGTATATATATTAAAAGAAGGGCATAGGGGGTTGGGTACAGGGTTTGCAGAATTTGTGGGGGGGGAGATCGGGCAGCTGATTTTTAAGCGGGCCTATTTAATGCCGGGGCGGCGGAGTTTTCTTATTCGCCCGGCGCAAACAAAAGAATAAAAGTCAAAAAAGGCTATATTTACAAATCTATTATTTACTGGTAAAATAAAATTAGGAAAATGATCAACAAAAAACTCCGTCTTTTAGCACTTACCGTAATCCTGGGGGTAGCAGTAAATGCGCAGTCCATACAGGATGGTGTAAAAGAACTGTACTCGGGAAAAGTGCTGGGGGCAAAAACAATTTTTGAAAAGCAGGGCGATAAGCCGGAAGCTACCTACTGGCTTGTTCGTGCAAATATCGATAATCAGGATAAAGCGGGTGCACAGCAGGCGCTGGACAAAGCCCTGGCGGCAAAACCCAATGATGCCTGGCTGCTGGTGGCAAAAGGTCAGTTACAGCTGATGGCAGGGAAAGCCAATGAAGCAAAACAAAGCTTTGACGCAGCATTAGCCGCCAGCAAGGGCCGGAAGGGGAACGACCCGGAGATTCTGAATGCCGTAGGAGCTGCTATTGCCAAAGAATATAACAATATTGATAAGATCGGTGATATCAATTATGCCGTTCAAAAACTGGAAGAGGCAAAGGCCGAAACCGAAAAAACAAAGAACAACTGGTTAAGGGCCGATATTCTTACCAACCTGGGTGATGCCTACCGCAAGGCAAAACCAGGCGATGGTACGGCTGCATTCAGCGCTTACAGCGATGCCGTTTCTGCAGAACCCTCATTTGCAAAAGCATACCTGAGAAACGGGATGATCTTTAAATCGCAACGTAACTACGATCTTTATCTCAAGAATATTGATAAAGCGATTGCCGCCAACCCGGCCTATGTACCTGCTTATGATGCATTGTATGAGTATAAGATAGGTACATTTGATTTCAAGGGCGCCAATGAAGTGGCCGATAAAATCATCGCCAATTCAGATCCCAGCCCCTGGAATGATTATTATAAGGCACAAACCTTTTACCTGGACAAAAAATATGACCAGGCAATTGCTTCCGCAACCGGCATTGAGCAAAAAATGGGCGATCTGGCGAAACCCAATCTTTATAAATTGCTGGCCTGGAGCTATGTAGACAAAGGCGATCCCAAATCGGCCCTGCCCTATATGGAAAAATACTTTGCAAAAGTAGATAAAGATGATATGGACCCGATGGACTATAACCTGAAGGCAACCGTTTATGCAGCTACTCCGGGTAAGGAAGCTGAAGTAATGCAGGCGTACGAAGACGGCCTGAAAGCTGATACCACTGTTTCCGGAAGGATAAAAATGCTGCAGGAAGCCGCTAAGTTCTTTGCGGATAAAAAACAATACAGCTTGCAGGGGGATATGCTGAATAAAATTGCTGAAATTAAACCCGCAGCGTCACTTACGGTAAATGATTTCTGGTTGCCAGGAAATGCTTTTCTGCAGGCAAAAGAATACGAAAAAGCCTGGAAGGATTTTGATGTAATGCGTACGAAGTACAATCACCCCTATGGTTATTTTATGACCTTCAGGACCAGTTCGTTCTTTGATTCTACCAATGCGAAAAACATCAAGATTCCGGATGCGGAAAAACTGGTTGAATTCTCTAAAACAGATACATCTGCCAATGCAAAAAGCAATGCCTTTGGTGCGGCGGCCGTTTTGTTCCCTTATTTTGTAAACGAGAAAAAGGACTACGAGGCCGGATTGAAATATTTGAACATAGCGCTGCAAAATGCACCCGATGACAATGTGAAACAGCAGGTTCAGGGATTAATTGACCAGGTAAGTAAAATGAATGCCAAACCGACGGGCCAGGCGGCAGGAGCCAAGGATACCACAAGTGCTGCGCCCCCCCAAAAGGATACTACGGGTGGTCAGAAATAGCAAAACATATTTTGTATCTTATAAAACAGCTCCGGATTTTTTCGGGGCTGTTTGCTTTTTAACCCTTAAAAAAAGGATTTGTTAAATGGTTACCTTATTTTTGCTTATTGCATAATTGAGATGGTTAACTTAGCGATACAGACGAATTTAGACAGTTCCGGTTCTTACCTGCCCATAGGATTACAGATCTTATTTGCAGCAGGAATGATTGTTACCCTGATGGGCGTTACCCACCTGCTGGGCCCCAAAAGAAAGACGGCGGATAAGCTCCAAAACTTTGCCAGCGGTATTGAATCGCATGGTGATGCCCGGCAGCCGATCGCGATCAAATATTTCCTCACCGCCATTCTTTTTGTGTTATTTGATGTGGAAGTAATCTTTTTTTACCCCTATGCGGTAAATTTCAGGGACCTTGGCTGGGCCGGGTTTTATGCCGTGCTGATGTTCGTGGCGTTCTTTCTCTGTGGCTTTATTTATATCATCAAACGCGGGGCCCTGAAGTGGGAGGATTAACATATTTCTGATTTTGGATTTCTGATTTGGGACTTGCTCGCGCATGTTTCAATCATAAATCGTAAATCATAAATCATAAATTTTTATGAGACCGGTATCATTTAATATTAAGAAAAAACCGCTTGAAGCCGATATCAGCATGGCGAACATGCCGGAGGGGCACCAGGGACAGGGTTTTTTTGCAACAACGCTGGACAGTGTTATAGGACTTGCGCGTAAGAACTCCCTTTGGCCACTCCCATTTGCAACCTCCTGTTGCGGTATTGAATTTATGGCAACGATGGGAGCCAACTATGACATTGCCCGTTTTGGCAGTGAGCGCGTAGGATTTTCGCCCCGGCAGTGCGATTTGCTGATGGTAATGGGCACTATCGCAAAAAAAATGGGACCGGTAGTAAAACAGGTCTACCTGCAAATGGCAGAGCCCCGCTGGGTGATAGCCGTAGGCGCCTGCGCCAGCAGCGGCGGTATTTTTGATACCTACAGCGTATTGCAGGGAATCGATCAGGTGGTGCCGGTTGATGTTTACGTTCCGGGCTGCCCGCCAAGGCCAGAAGCTATTTTAGACGGACTGATGCGCATCCAGGACCTGGTAGGCCGGGAGAGCCTGCGCAGGAGAAACGGGGAACAGTATAAGGCATTGCTGGAAAGCTACGGGATACAATAATTCAATTTGAAAATTTGAAAATACGGCGAAGGGTAATTAATAAATAGCTCCTCAAAACATTCTCAAATTTTCAAATTTATAATTTTCAAATTAACAATGGCATTGACCAACGAATATATAAGGGAAAAGCTGGTAGAGAAATTTGGAGACCAGGTTACGGATTTTGAGGAGCCGTATGGGCTGCTGACATTTCGCTCCGACAAGGAATTGAATCTCAAAGTATTGAATTTCCTGGTGGAGGAAGATACTTTGCAGTTCGGCTTTCTTACAGATATCTGCGGCGTGCATTACCCCGATAATAAGGGGCAGGAAATTGCAGTGGTGTACCACCTGCACAACCTGAGGGAGAATGTGCGGGTCCGGTATAAAGTATTTACCGATATTGCGCAGCCGGATGTATATACGGCAACCGGGTTATTTGCCGGGGCCAACTGGATGGAGCGGGAAACCTACGATTTTTATGGTGTAAACTTCGTTGGCCATCCCAACCTGAAGCGGATCCTGAATGTAGAAGAGATGGACTACTTTCCCATGCGGAAAGAATACCCGCTGGAAGACCAGAGCCGGATTGACAAGGATGATGAGATGTTTGGCAGAACAGGTTTTTAAAACAGGTTAATTTTTGAATATCGATTATGAGCGACAATGTATTACTGCCAAGTGGTAGTATAGAGAAACAAACAACTACGCTGAACCTGGGCCCTACGCATCCGGCTACCCATGGGGTTTTCCAGAACATTATTGAACTGGATGGTGAAAAAATTGTCGCCGCTGATTCCACGGTAGGGTATATTCACCGGGCTTTTGAGAAGATCGCGGAGCGCCGCCCCCTGTATCAGATTACGCCGCTTACCGATCGCCTGAACTATTGCTCGGCTCCTATTAATAATATGGGCTGGCACCTTACCTGCGAAAAATTATTAAAGGTTCAGGTGCCCCGGCGGGTCGATTACCTGCGGGTGATTATCATGGAGCTGGCGCGGATCACAGACCACCTTATCTGTAATTCCATTATGGGGGTAGATAGCGGCGCCTATACCGGTTTCTTATACGTAATGCAATACCGTGAGTTGGTTTACGAGATCTATGAAGAGATCTGTGGTTCCCGGCTTACTACCAATATAGGCCGCATCGGTGGCTTTGAAAGAGATTTTACCAATACTGCCTTTGAAAAGATCGAACGCTTTTTAAAGGAATATCCCGCCGTATTAAAAGAATTCGAGAACCTGTTTACCCGTAACCGGATCTTTATGGATCGGGCAATAGGAGCCGGACCTATCAGTGCTGACCGGGCATTGAACTATGGGTTTACAGGGCCCAACCTTCGGGCCGCCGGTGTAGACTATGATGTGCGTGTAGTAGCCCCCTATAGCCGTTACGAGGAGTTTGATTTTGAAGTACCCGTGGGTTCCACGGGCGACTCTTATGACCGCTTCCTGGTGCGCAACGGCGAAATGTGGCAAAGCCTGAGCATTATTGAGCAGGCCCTGCAAAAGTTAAATGATCTGAAAGGAGAAGAGGCCACCATATATCATGCGGATGTACCGGAGTATTACCTGCCGCCCAAAAAAGATGTTTATACGAAGATGGAGGCCCTGATCTGGCATTTTAAGATCATCATGGGTGAAATTAATATGCCGGCAGGAGAAGTATACCAATCAGTTGAAGGTGCAAACGGAGAATTAGGTTTTTATTTCATCAGCGATGGAGGGCGTACGCCTTACAGGGTGCATTTCCGGAGGCCCTGTTTCATTTACTACCAGGCCTACGCCGAAATGGTAAAGGGAGCCATGCTGAGCGACGCAATTGTTGTAATGTCATCCATGAACCTGATTGCAGGCGAAATGGATGCCTAATGGATTTAATAATGGAGCAAAAGATAATGATACAGTTTTCACAGGAACAATTAGAAAAAGTGAACCAGATCATTGCCCGGTACCCGGAGGGTAAGCAAAAAAGCGCCCTGCTGCCGGTATTGCACCTGGCACAGGAGGTGTTTGGCTGGCTGAGTACGGAAACCATGGACTACGTGGCTGCACTTTTACAGATAGAGCCCATTGAAGTATATGAAGTGGCAACGTTTTATACGATGTACAACCTGAAGCCGGTGGGGAAATATGTATTTGAAGTGTGCCAGACCGGCCCCTGCATGATCCAGGGAAGCGATGATATCATTGCGTATATCGGTGAGCGGCTCAATATCAAACCCGGTGAAACCACAGCAGATGGACTCTTTACGCTGAAAGCGGCCGAGTGCCTTGGCGCCTGCGGGTATGCGCCAATGATGCAGATGGGTAAGTTTTACAAAGAGCATCTTACAAAAGAAAAAGTAGACGTCATTATTGCTGAATGCAGGAATAATGCGTCCGTTAATAATTAAAAGAAACAGCGATGCAGGCAGTCACTCCTTATCTGAATTTTAACGGCGATGCAGCAGAAGCGCTGGATTTTTATGCGGCGGCCTTTGGCGGACAAATTGTACATAAACAAACTTTTGGCGATACACAGGGTGATTATCCCGTGGCTGAATCCCATAAGGATAAGATTATGCATGCGTTATTTGCTGCCGGCGACCTGAAGTTTATGGTCAGCGATTGCCCGCCCGATGTGAGTGTTTCCTCCGGAGATGCCGTTAGCCTGGCGCTGAATTTTACCAGTGAGGAAGCCATTGCAAAAGCATTTGAGGCTATTGCTGAAGGCGGTACAATTACTATGCCCTTGCAGGATACCTTTTGGGGAGCTAAGTTTGGAATGATCAAGGATAAGTTTGGTATTCACTGGATGTTCAACTACGATACGCCCAAAAATTAGTTGCCCTGCAGCCGGTTTTTGGAAAAGGATAAAAAAACAATGAGCAGTAAAAAATTACTTTTAGAGAACGCACATATTGAAGGCATCCGCTATTATGATGTTTATCGTAAGAACGGAGGCTACCGCAGCGTGGAGAAGGCCCTGAAAATGACGCCGGATGAAGTGGTAGAGGAAGTAAAGAAAAGCGGTCTCAGGGGCCGTGGCGGAGCGGGGTTCCCTACAGGTATGAAATGGAGTTTCATCGCCAAACCGGAAGGCGTTCCCCGTCACCTGGTATGTAATGCGGATGAAAGCGAGCCCGGTACTTTTAAGGACCGTTACCTGATGGAGTTTTTGCCGCATCTGCTTATTGAAGGATTAATCGTATCCAGCTATGCACTGGGCTCCAATGTTACATATATCTATATCCGGGGAGAATATGCCTGGATCCCGGACATTCTGGAGCAGGCCATTGCAGAGGCAAAAGCCAATGGCTTTCTCGGTAAAAATATTCAGAACTCGGGGTTCGACTGCGAAATCTATGTACAGCGGGGCGCCGGGGCCTATATCTGTGGCGAGGAAACGGCCCTCATCGAATCGCTGGAAGGAAAACGGGGCAACCCACGCATTAAGCCTCCGTTCCCGGCGGTTAAAGGCGCCTGGGACCGTCCAACTGTGGTAAATAACGTGGAAACCCTGGCGGCCGTAGTACCGATCATCAATATAGGGGGAGAGGAGTATGCAAAAATTGGCGTGGGCCGCTCAACCGGCACCAAACTGATCTCTGCCTGTGGCAATATCAATAAGCCGGGGGTATATGAAATTGACATGACCATTTCCGTGGAGGAATTTATTTATAGTGAGGAGTGGTGCGGCGGTATTAAAAATGGCAAACGGTTAAAAGCCTGTATCCCGGGCGGCTCATCAGTGCCTATTTTGCCCGCCAACCTGTTGTTGAAAACAGCAAAAGGGGAATCGCGGATCATGAATTATGAAAGCCTTTCTGATGGTGGATTTGCAACAGGTACCATGATGGGGAGCGGTGGTTTTATTGTGTTGGATGAAGACCAGTGCGTGGTAAAACATACGTATACGCTGGCCCGCTTTTATCGTCATGAAAGTTGCGGACAGTGCTCGCCCTGCCGTGAAGGTACGGGATGGATGGAAAAATTATTGTTGCGCCTGGACCAGGGACAGGGCAAGCTCAGTGATATAGACCTGTTGTGGGATATTCAGAGCAAGATCGAAGGAAATACGATCTGTCCGTTGGGCGATGCAGCCGCATGGCCGGTGGCAGCCGCCATCCGGCACTTCCGCCATGAGTTTGAGTGGCACATTACCAACGCCGCAGAAGCGCAGACACGGAACTTTGGGTTGGCACATTATGCAGACCCGCTGCCTGTGCCGGAGCCAGTTGCGGTGTAGACCATTGTTTCACGCAACGTCGCAAAGTCAACGCAAAGAGTAAAAGGTATGACGGAAAATGAATTAGCGAGAATTGCGGTTGATTGATGTTTCAAAATTCACAGCCTATATGGGCCGGGATTATTTGAAAGCGTTTACGAGGAGATCTTTTGTTACGAGTGGCAAAAAACGGGAATTGCGTTTAAAAGGCAGGAGGGTGTGCGATTGATACATGAGGGGATAGATATGGGAATTGGTTTTATTCCTGATGTGATAATAGGAGGTAAGGTAATTCTGGAATTTAAATCGATCGAGGCATTGGCAGATGTACATTATAAGCAGGTGTTAACATATTTAAAGTTAACAGATTTGAGATTAGGGCTGTTGATCAACTTTAATGTACCGTTGATCAAAAATGGGATGCATCGTATTGTGAATAATTTATAAAATTTTGACGTCTTGGCGAAGTCCTGGCGTCTTTGCGAGAAATAAATATGGCAGACGAAATAAAACAAGAACCACCTGCAAATTTTAAGGTAACCATCGATAATGTTACCCTGGATGTGCCGCCCGGCACCACCATTTTGCAGGCTGCAAGATTAATAGGAGGGGATGTAACACCCCCGGCCATGTGCTTTTATACACCCCTGAAAGGAAGCGGTGGTAAATGCCGTACCTGCCTGGTAGAAGTAAGCAAGGGATCAGAAAAGGATCCGCGCCCGATGCCAAAGCTGGTGGCCAGTTGCCGCACTACCGTTATGGACGGGATGGAGGTAAAAAGCATTACCAGCGAGCGCGTCATTAATGCGCGGAATAGTGTGGTGGAATTTTTACTGATCAACCACCCGCTGGATTGCCCGGTTTGCGATCAGGCCGGGGAATGCCATTTACAGGATCTGAGTTATGAACACGGTAAGGCCGGAACCCGGTATGAGTTTAAAAGACGCACCTTTAAAAAACATAACCTGGGAAAGTACATCCAGCTGCACATGACACGCTGCATCCTGTGCTATCGTTGCGTATTTACTGCCGATCAGCTCACTAATAAACGGCAGCATGGGATACTGGACCGGGGCGATCATGCGGAGATAGCCACTTATATTGAAAAATCGCTGGACAACGAATTTATAGGTAACGTGATCGATGTTTGTCCGGTGGGGGCGCTGACTGATAAAACCTTCCGTTTTAAGAACCGGGTATGGTTTACCAAACCGGTAGATGCGCACCGTGATTGTCCGAATTGCTGCGGTAAAGTGACCTTATGGGAGCGGGGCAATGAAGTGTTGCGTGTTACAGCGCGTAAAGATCAATGGGGAGAGATACTGCCCGCGGAAGATGGCAAGACCGGCTGGATCTGCAATGAATGCCGCTTTGAGAAGAAAGATATCAATGACTGGGTAATAGAGGGACCGATGAAAGTGGCCCGGCATTCCGTGATCGGCGCCAATCACTATGAAGTACTGGACCGTCCAAAAGAAACGATCAGTGCGGTAATGGGGGGAAGAGCACCCAAACTGCTCATGGATATCCACAGCATCAGTGAGGTAAATGATCCGGGGGTTGATCTGAGCAAGATCCCCGGCCCTGCAACAGGTGAGGTGTTTAACCGGAAAAAATTAACAGAAGAAAAGAAAGATTAACAAGCTATATTATTTTATAACATGTATTTACTGGCTATAGATTGGATTTTTATTATTGAGAAACTGGTGCTGATCGCAGCCATTGTCACCTTATCAATGGTAGTAGCCATGTATGCTACTTATGGGGAGCGGAAGGTAGCGGCTTTTATCCAGGACCGGATCGGCCCCAACAGGGCGGGACCTTTTGGGCTGCTGCAGCCGCTGGCTGATGGGGGTAAACTCTTTTTTAAAGAAGAGATCATTCCCCTGGCATCATCCAGGTTCCTGTTTATCCTGGGTCCCCTGCTGGCAATGGTAACTGCGTTGCTGACCAGCGCCGTTATTCCCTGGGGGGCTTCCATGAATATCGGCGACCGGGTGGTTCCCCTGCAGGTGGCGGATGTAAATATTGGTATCCTCTATGTATTTGGCGTGGTGAGCCTCGGCGTGTATGGGATCATGCTGGGTGGGTGGGCTTCTAATAATAAATTTTCACTGCTGGCGGCTGTCCGCGGGGCTTCCCAGATGGTTTCCTATGAGCTGGCGATGGGGCTGTCGCTGATCGCGGTACTGATGCTTACAGGCTCCTTACAGATGAGCGTTATTGTGGGTGAGCAGTATAATGGCATCTGGAACATCGCTTACCAGCCCATCGGTTTCATCATCTTTTTTATCTGTGCGCTGGCAGAAACCAACCGCACACCTTTTGACCTTCCGGAGGCAGAAAACGAGCTCAATTTTGGATACCACCAGGAATATTCCAGTATGAAACTGGGATTTTACCTGTTTGCGGAATATATCAATATGTTTATAAGCGGCGTCATCATGGCTACCCTCTACTTTGGAGGCTATGATATTCCGTTTGTAAACGAGGCCAGCCTGGCACAGCATATAGGAGAAAACTGGGTAGCCCTGCTTACTTTTCTTACCCTGATGGCAAAGGCCCTGTTCTTTGTATTTGTATTTATGTGGATCCGCTGGACCGTTCCGCGTTTCCGCTTCGACCAGCTGATGCATCTTGGATGGAAACGGCTGATTCCGCTGGCATTGCTCAATATGGTGATAACGGCCCTGGTGATATTGTGGTTGAAGAAATGATGAAAAATAGTGAGAAGTGGATAGTGGTTAGTGAGAAGTTGATGGCGTATGTAAGAAGCAGATGTAGTCCCTGATCATTATCAGGGGTGGATGACAGGAGTGCAGGCGTACAGGAGTGCGACGCAACAATGCCGGGATATAGGCGAAGGCCGGCACAAAAAAAATAAAAAAGTAAAACGCTGTAGAAGAAACATGAGTGTGCAAATAACAAACAGGAGTAAGCCCGTTGATCGCAGACCGATGAACTGGGTGGAGCGGTTATATATGGTGAATATTTTTAAAGGAATGCTGATCACATTAAAGCATTTTTTTAAAAAGAAGGTAACCATCAAATACCCGGAGGAAACGCGGCCGTTTAGCAAAGTGTTTCGTGGATTGCACATCCTCAACCGGGATGAGGAGGGGCGTGAACGGTGCACCGCCTGCGGGCTTTGTGCTGTGGCCTGCCCTGCTGAGGCAATAACGATGGAAGCCGCCGAACGCCAGGAGGGAGAAGAGCAGTTGTACCGCGAGGAAAAATATGCTGCAAAGTACGAGATCAACATGCTGCGTTGTATTTTTTGCGGTTATTGCGAAGAAGCCTGTCCCAAGGACGCCATTTATCTTTCACAAACCTTTACGCCGGCCAACTACCAGCGCAAAGGCTTTATTTATAAAAAAGAGGATCTGCTGATCCCCAACCCGGTGACCGATCCGGAGGGTTACAAAAAAGCATTGGGAACCATCAGCAGGGAAAAAGAAGGTGTTTAAGGGTTAATTAAGAAACGAAATGAATATTACGCAACTACTCTTCTGGATATTAACAGTGATCGCAATAGGAAGCGCACTGACGATTGTTACCAGCAAAAACCCCGTGTACAGTGTGCTTGGGTTGATCGTAACCTTTTTTGCTATTTCGGGACATTATATTTTGATGAATGCGCAGTTTCTGGCCATTGTAAACATTATTGTTTACGCGGGAGCCATTATGGTGTTGTTCCTTTTTGTGATCATGTTAATGAACCTGAGCAAGGCCACAGAAACCCTTAAGAACAAATGGCTGCAGATTGTGGGGGCCATTGCCGGAAGCTGCCTGTTTCTGGTATTGATTGCTGCTTTAAAAAATACGGAAATAAAGAAGAACCTGGTGGAAATGGGAACCGGCGATATCGGCCTGGTAAAAAGCCTGGGGCGCGAGTTGTTCACCACATTTGTGATCCCGTTTGAGATCAGCAGCGTGCTGTTCTTAAGCGCCATGATCGGCTCCGTGGTGATCGGTAAAAAAGAATAGCTTTTTCTTTCGGCCGGAGCGGGTGCATCTTACAGGTACCCGGGACTTGAAACATTGAACCTTAAACTTGAAACTTTTTACATGCCAATAAATTACTACATCACCCTTGCGCTTTGCTTATTTGCCATTGGCGTGGTAGGGGTATTAACACGCAGAAACGCCATTATTGTTTTTATGTGCGTTGAATTGATGCTGAATTCTGTGAACCTGCTGCTGGTTGCTTTTTCAAAAATGCACCATATTGCCAAAGGGGCGGCCGCTACGGCGGGAACAGACGGGCAGTTGTTTGTATTCTTTATTATGGTGGTTGCCGCCGCAGAAGTGAGCGTAGGACTGGCCATTATTGTGATGATGTACCGGAACGTACACTCCATAAATATTAATTTTTTAAACAGGCTGAAACATTAATTGCGCCGGCATTCTTTTTATTATGAATAATGTGTTAGATATCGTTTATTGGATCCCGCTGCTGCCATTGCTGGGTTGTATCATAAACGGGCTGGGAAGAAAAAGCTTATCAAAAGGAGCTATCGGAGTTATTGGAAGCGGTGTGATCCTGGCCTCTTTTATACTAAGTCTGTGGGCATTTTTCCAGGTTCGGGCGGGGAATGTGCACACGGCGGAGTATTTCCCGTTTATTAATGTAGGAAACCTGAAAATACCCTTTGCCTTCCAGATCGATCAGTTATCAGCTATATGGCTGCTGGTCATTACCGGCGTAGGTTTTCTGATCCACGTGTATTCCACTTCTTATATGCATGATGAAAAGGCGGAACATTTCGGAAGGTATTTTGCCTATCTGAATCTCTTCGTTTTTTCGATGCTGCTGCTGGTGATGGGCGCCAATTTTGTGATCATGTTCATTGGCTGGGAAGGCGTTGGTCTGTGCTCCTACCTGCTGATCGGCTTCTGGTTTAAGAAAAAAGAGTACAGTAAGGCGGCCAACAAAGCTTTCATTATGAACCGCATCGGGGACCTTGCATTCCTGATCGCACTGTTCATGCTGATCAATAGACTGGGTACCACTACTTTTAGCGAAATCTTTACCAGTGCTTCGCTGGCAAAATTATCAGGCGGGGAAATTACAGCCATTACCCTGTTGTTGTTTGTAGGCGCCACCGGCAAAAGCGCGCAGATTCCCCTGTACACCTGGCTTCCGGATGCGATGGCAGGTCCTACACCGGTATCGGCGCTGATCCATGCGGCTACCATGGTTACTGCCGGTATTTACATGATCGCAAGAGCCAACCTGCTGTTCTCCATGGCGCCGGCAACATTGAATGTGATTGCCATTATTGGTATTGCCACCGCCCTGTTGGCAGCTACCATTGCATTGAAACAGAACGATATTAAAAAAGTACTGGCCTATTCTACCGTAAGCCAGCTGGGCTACATGTTCCTGGCCCTGGGAAGCGGTGCTTATGTAGCAGCCGTGTTCCATGTGATGACCCACGCCTTCTTTAAGGCCCTGCTCTTCCTGGGTAGCGGCAGTGTAATCCATGCTATGGGAGGGGAACAGGATATGCGTAAGATGGGCGGATTATCCAGATACATGAAAGTGACCAATATCACCTTCCTGCTGGGCTGTCTGGCTATTGCCGGTATCCCGGGCTTCTCCGGTTTTTTCTCAAAAGACGAGATCCTGGCCGGGGCCTTTGCCAAATCCCCGGTGTTGTATGCACTGGGGCTGCTGGGAGCCTTATTAACCGCTTTTTACATGTTCCGCTTGTATGCTACCACTTTTAAAGGCAGCTTCCGGGGCACACAGGAGCAGGAACATCATCTGCACGAAAGCCCTGCGGCAATAACCGTACCGCTCATCGTTCTGGCTATTCTTTCGGTTGTGGGGGGATTTGTAGGGGTGCCGGAATTTATGGCACACGGGGCACATACCTTATCGGATTTCCTGCAGCCTATCTTCAAAGATTCCTATGCAGTGCTGCCGGCACATGAGGTATCTCATAATACCGAATGGACGCTGGCCGGCCTTTCTTCCATACTGGTGATCGTTGTGGTTGTCGTTGCCTGGAGCCGGTTTGCCAAAAAACCGGACCTGCAGCCGGCAACCGGCCTGGGAAAAGTACTGGAGAACAAATGGTATGTTGATGAGCTGTACGATGCAATAATTGTAAGGCCGCTCAATGCCCTCGGCTCCTTCTTAGGTAATGTGGTGGACCGGAAAATTGTGGACGGGGCAGTGAATGGTGTAGGACGGCTGGTAAGCTATGGCAGCCGCCAGCTGCGCTGGTTGCAGAGTGGACAAACCGGCTCCTATATTTTAATGATGGTGTTAGGGATGGTGCTGATCTTTATTGTGCAGTTCTTTTTGAGAAAATAACCTGCAACCCGAACGTGAAATCTGAAACTTGGAACTTGAAATTTGAAATATGATCGCATTGTTGTTGATACTGGTGCCTTTAGTGAGTGGGTTGGCTACCTTTTTAATAAAAAAGGAGGAACAGGTAAGAACCTGGTCGTTACTGGCAGCCATCATCACATTTATCATTGCCATCCTCGGTGTAGCGGTTTGTACCGCCCCTGATTGCTGGACATTCCGGGCTGGCTGGATGGGATTGCTGAATAGCAGTTTCTCCTTAAAAGGCGATGGGATGGGCATCATGCTATGCCTGCTGACAGCCCTGGCCTACCCCGTTATTTTCCTTTCCACCTGGACTACCGCTTACCGGAAGGTGCACAATTTTTTTGGATTGATGCTGCTGACCCAGGCCGGTCTTATGGGAGTGTTTCTGGCAATGGATGCACTGCTTTTTTATTTTTTCTGGGAGCTGGCGCTTATTCCCGTTTATTTTATCTGCTCTCAATGGGGCGGGGAAAAGCGGATTGCGGTTACGTTCAAATTTTTCGTCTATACCTTTATAGGCTCTTTGCTGATGCTGGTAGGTATTCTTTATGTGTATACCCGCACCCCGGATCATTCCTTCGACATTTCGGCGTTTTACCAGGCAGGCCTTTCTCCTAAAGAGCAAGCCTGGCTGTTCTGGCTGTTTTTTGTGGCATTTGCAGTCAAAATGCCGGTGTTTCCTTTTCATAGCTGGCAACCGGATACCTATCAGCAATCGCCCACCGCCGCAACAATGGTATTGAGCGCGCTGATGGTGAAAATGGGGGTGTTGGGATTGTTGCGCTGGTTGCTGCCGGTGTTCCCGATTGCTTCTTATATGAATGGCGATACCATTTCCCTGCTGGCCGTTACGGGCATTGTTTATGCCTCCCTGATTGCTATGCGGCAGGATGATATGAAACGGCTGGTGGCCTATTCCTCTATAGCCCACATCGGGCTGATGTGCGCCGCTGTTTTTGCTGAAGATAAAAGTGCCATGGAAGGCACCATGATACAGATGTTCTCTCACGGGATCAATATCCTGGGTATGTGGATCGTGGTAGAGATCATCGAACGCAAGTTTGGAACGGTAAAAATATCCGCACTGGGAGGAATTGCACAGAAGGCGCCGGCGCTCACCTTCTTTTTCGTGATCATTGCCTTTGCCAATATTGCCTTGCCGCTCACCAATGCTTTTATAGGAGAGTTCCTGATGTTTAAAGGTATTGTAAGCTCAAAAGTTTCGCAGAACGGGGTGCTGATTATGGCAACCGCCGGACTCGGAATTATCCTCGGGGCCGTATACACCCTGCGTATGGGACGTAAAGTGTTTTTTGGGGCAACCAATGCACTTACTGAAAAGGGAACCGATATTGTTTTTCATGAGAAAGCGATCCTGGCCATTATTGTAGGGGCTATCTTAATTGTCGGTATTTACCCCCAGCCGTTCCTGGATGCATTCGATAAGATCAGTCAATCCATTTTAAAAAATTCAGATGTGCTTCCGATGTTGATGAAGCAGAAGCATTAAGAGAAACAATATGAACGCAGTATTATTATCAGGTTTGTTAGGTGTGGTGATGATGTTCGCCAGCTTTTTGTTCCGGACAAAGGCCCCGGTGCGGATATTGGCTATTTTGGGTACAGCGGTGCTGCTGGTTGCCAATGTCCTCGAAACAAAGGGCATCCATTTTTTTCATATAGATACCGCCGCCTTTCTTTCTTTTAGCAACTATGCATTGTTTTTTAATTCCATTGCTATCGCTTGTACGCTGGTCTTTTTCCTTATTTCCTCAAAAGACATGCAGCGGGTCGGAAATCACTATGCAGAGTATTTCGCACTGATCTTCTTTATTCTCACCGGCATCTTCCTGGTAACGGCGTTTACCAATTTGCTGATTCTTTTTATCGGGATTGAGATCATTTCCATCCCGTTGTATATCCTTACCGGTTCTGCAAAAAAAGATCTGAAAAGCAATGAGGCGGCGCTGAAATATTTTTTGATGGGTGCTTTTTCAACCGGTATTATGCTAATGGGCATAGCGCTGATTTACGGCGCCACCGGTACTTTTGAGATCGGGAAAATGAATGTGGCCGCACTGCAGAAGTCGAACCTGCTTACCGGCGGCATGCTGATGTTATTGTTCTCCATGTGTTTTAAAGTTTCGGTGGCTCCCTTTCATTTCTGGACGCCGGATGTATATGACGGCGCACCCAACGTATTTACCTCTTTTATGGCCACCATTGTTAAGGTGGGGATTTTTGTCGGGTTCCTTCATTTGTTTTACAGCGCCTTTGAGCCGGTGTCCGTTCAATGGAAATTGTGGATGGCCATATTAGCGGCGCTTACCCTGCTGGTTGGAAACGTTACGGCGGTATTTCAGCAAAGTGTAAAGCGTATGCTGGCTTATTCCAGTATATCCCAGGCCGGCTTTATGATGTTTGCCCTGGTTGCCATGAATGAAACGGCCCATGAGGGGTTATTACTGTATTCAATCGCCTATTCCCTGGCAACCATCGGCATATTTGGGGTTATCAGCAAAATGTCGGATTATTCTTTTGATGGGTTCAATGGCCTGGCCAATCATCAGCCGCTGGTGGCATTATGTGTAACTATCTTCATGCTGTCACTGGCGGGCATACCGCTTTCCGCTGGCTTCCTGGCTAAATTTTACATGTTGAAGGCCGTAATCCAGGGGGGCGGGTATATGTGGCTTGTAATACTGGGTGTGCTCATGGCTGCTGTGAGCGCCTATTATTATTTCCGTGTTATTCAGGCCATGTATTTTAAAGAAGGCCCCAACCATTTCGCTGGTATCAGCAGTTTTGAAAAATACGTGCTGGTTGGAATCTGCGTGCTGATCATTTTTACAGGCTTGTTTCCCAATGTGATTTTCGGCTGGCTGTATTTTTAGAACAATTTGATAATTTGGAAATGTGGGAATGTGGGAATCCCGCAGAGCGGGACAGGTTGTGAAAATGTCAATGGTTCATGGTTAATAATGGTATCCAGCATTCAGCCTTTAATACCGTTTCCTTAAGAAGGGGACCCAAAAATCTCCAGCTAAATGATGCAGCGGTTTTGTGAAAATCTGTGTCCCGATAGCGATCGGGAGTGAGCAATACATCAGACGTTTATGTGCTAAAGGAAACGACATTGAATAGTCAATAGTTCATGGTTAATAATGGTATCGAGCATCCAGCATCGAGCATCGAGCATCCAGTATCCAGTATCCAGCATCCAGCTTTAACCTTAAACTTTAAACTTCCCTTAAACCTGTAACTTAGCCAGGTGAAATTTACAGACACATTGCTGCTGTCGTTCCGAACCGTTAAAAGCAATAAGCTGCGGACGGGGCTTACCGTTACCATTATCGCATTTGGTATTATGGCGTTGGTGGGAATTATTACCGCTATAAAGGCCATGAACCAGAAGTTTTCCGAAAGTTTTTCTTCCATGGGCGCCAATGGTTTTACCATCCGGTTCAAGGAGCGGAATATGAACTTTGGCGGCGGAAGAGGAGGGGATCTTGCTGTTTCAAAAAAAGGAAAAAAAGAAAAGCAATCCAATCTCAACAAGCCCATTACACGGGAACAGGCCGAATATTTTATCCGGCATTACCGGTTTCCCGGAGCGGTTGCCGGCATCTCCGTGTTTGGCGGCAGAAGTAATATCCTCTCATTTAGCGATAAAAAAACCAGCCCGAATGTAATACTCCTCGCGGGTGATGAAAACTACCTGGATCTGAATGCCTATAAGCTCCTGTATGGCCGCAATTTTACTGCGGGGGAGGTTAATGGCGGACAAAACCTTTGTATCCTGGGATTTGATGTAGCCAAAAGTTTTTTTGGAGAGGGCATGAACAAGGGAATTAATACCACAGTGCGCATCAATAACCTGCCCTACCGGGTATTGGGTATCCTGGAAGGCAAGGGGTCAACCTTTGGCTTTAGCCGGGATAATATGGTAGTAACCGGCTACCAGAACTGGGCACGCAATTTCGGCAACCCCGGAACTTCCTACGTGATTGCTGTAAAAGTAGCAGCGCTCAAACAATTGGATGCCGCCATGGGAGAGGCGGAAAGCTTTTTCCGGTCGGTGCGAAAGAACGGTATTACGGAAGCCAGCAACTTTGCGATGGATAAAAGCGACAGTGCTGTACAAACGGCGATGAACGTATTGCGTTATATCCGGTGGGCGGCCATTGTGATTGGCATTATTACCTTGCTGGGAGCCGCCATCGGGCTGATGAATATTATGCTGGTTGCTGTGTCTGAGCGAACAAAGGAGGTAGGACTGGTAAAAGCATTAGGGGGGAAAAGGGGGGCGATAAAAACCCAGTTTCTGCTGGAAGCCATTATTATCAGCGTGCTGGGCGCCTTACTGGGGATCCTGTTGGGGATTATTATCGGCAACCTGTTTTCATTGGTATTGCATACGGGGTTTGTGGTTCCGTGGGATTGGGTGGTGTATGGAATTGTCATTTGCACAATTGTTGGATTGGGTGCAGGGATCTACCCGGCGATAAAAGCGGGCCGGCTGAATCCGATAGAGGCTTTGCGCTATGAATAAAAAAAATAATCCTGAGCCAATTTCATTGAATGCTGTGAAAATAATAATGGGTTTAAATAAAATTATGTCAACAATTTTTTGTTTTTTTTGATGAATTGTGAAAAAAGATTATCTTCCAACGATTAAAAAAAAATAATGATGAAAAACCTTGTTGTTTGATTTTTTTTGTTAGAATTGTACACTCAAATAAACTTGTTCAATATTTAAAAAACTAAAAAACTAAGATCATGGCTGAGACAAATCAAGCGAAGCCCGTAACGGCTACTACTTCTGTTCAACCTAAAAAAAGCAGTAATTTGATTTCGTGGGTTGCGCCCATTTTGTGTATTGTTGCCGGGTATTGCATTTGGCGTTTTGTAATTGGTGCAGACAGTGGGTTTGACCAGCCTGACAAAGCGGGAGGCTTCTGGCCCGGCCATAAAGGCCCCAAAGGTGCATTCCACCGTATTTATGAAGGTGGTATTATCGTACCGTTACTGATCGGTATGTTGTTAATGGTAATCGTTTTTGCTATCGAAAGGTTCCTTACTATTGCTAAAGCGCTGGGTAAAGGAAACAACAGCAATTTTATCCGCAAAGTACAGTATCACCTGGCTAATAAAAATGTGGATGCAGCATTGGCTGAGTGCGACAAACAGAAAGGTTCTGTAGGTAATGTAATGAAAGCAGGTCTGCGTCGCTACAAAGAAATGGTTAGCGAAACCGGTTTAGAAACCGAGCAAAAG
Organism: Niabella hirudinis; assembly: GCF_051201075.1. NCBI lineage: Bacteria > Pseudomonadati > Bacteroidota > Chitinophagia > Chitinophagales > Chitinophagaceae > Niabella > Niabella hirudinis. Next base: position 255,232 of record NZ_JBPEHJ010000002.1, on the reverse strand, counting down.
ATTGCAGCTATTCAAAAAGAAGTAGAAGAAGCAACTGCTCTGGAACTTCCGATGCTTCAAAAAAACCTCGTGTTCTTATCAACTATCGTATCTACCGGTACGCTGATCGCGTTATTAGGTACGGTAATGGGTATGATCAAATCCTTCTCTAACCTGGGTGAAGGCGGCGGCGGTAACGCATCAGAACTGGCGATCGGTATCTCTGAGGCCCTTTATAACACCGCATTGGGTATCGGTACTTCTGCCCTGGCGCTCATCATCTATAACATGCTTACAACCCGTATTGACAGCATTACACATGGTATCGATGAATCTGGTTTTACCCTGACTCAATCCTTTGCTTCCCTGTATAAATAATTTTATACAGGAACAGGAGATTTTTATGGAATAAAGCAGATTTTTCGTCTTATATCAAAATAGAGTCAATAATGGCAAAAGCAAAAATACAAAAGAAGTCAACGGATACGGATATGACACCCTTTGTGGATGTGGCATTCCTGATTCTGTCCTTCTTTATCATGGCTACAAAGTTCAAGCCTACTGAGCCGGTTCCCATCAAAACGCCGAACTCTGTTGCATCGCAGGTAATGCCTGATAACAATGCTGTTATGATGAGCATTGACAAGGACAACAAGGTCTATTTTTCGATCATGTCCAAGTCTGACATTCAAAAGGGCAAGGATATCATAAAGGAAGCCGCTAAAAGAGCAGGGGTTGAACTTTCGGATGCAGATCTGAAGAATTACCAGGATGGAGAAATGATCGGGATGCCTTTTACTAAAATAAAAGGATACCTGGCGCTTCCTCCAGCCCAGCGGGCAAAAGTAGCCCAGGATGGTATCCCTGTTAAGGATTCGGCAACCAGTGAACTGGTGAACTGGATTGGCGCTGCAAAATATGTTTTCTCCGGTGAGTCGCTGAAGTACCTGGTAAAAGGAGATAACGACTCCAAGTACCCAACCTTCGGTGCGATTATCGATGCAATGAAGCGTAATGATGAGCAGAAGTACAACCTGGTAACCATGCCACAGGATGCCCCTGTGGGAACGGATCTGTACCAGGATCGGTTAAAAGGAAATTAAATTCAATTATTTACTATAACCAGTAAAAAGAAAAAATTATGGCAAGTTTAGATACTGGCGGCGAAGAAGGGAAAAAAGGCCCGGGGGTCAAGAAGGCCAAGAAGCTGAATACCCGGGTAGATATGACGCCAATGGTGGATCTCGGCTTCCTGCTGATTACCTTCTTTATTTTTACGGCTACAATGAGCAATCCAACAACGATGGATCTGAATATGCCGAAGGATACCGATAAGAAGGATGAGGAAACAAAGATCAAGCAATCGGGCTCGCTGAGCGTTATCCTGGCAAAGGACCATACCGTGTTTTGGTATGAAGGGGATTTGGCTACTGACGGTGCAAACTTTAAGAGCGCAACCTTTAAGGAGATCCGCAATGAGATCATCCGCAAAAAACGGGAAGTTATTTCCCGTTACGTAACGGATCCAGCCTGCGAAAACGAGGCCCGGCAAAAAGGAAAATCGATCGATGATTGTAAGCAAAAAGATTTTTTTGTGGTGATCAAGCCCACAGATGATGCTACATATAAAGATGTAGTGGATATGCTGGATGAAATGACCATCAACAAAGTGTCGAGGTATGCACTGGTAAAACCCTTTGATGCCGACCTGGAATTTGCAAAGCTGTCATTGGGCAGTGGTGCTGCAACGACACCGCCTGCTAAATAAAAATTCTTTGTGGAATTTTTATAATCATGCATCATATTAAAAAAGTAATTAGATAATGGAAGCCAATAAAATTTTATCCTCCGATTTTCTGGATATCGTGTTTGATGGGCGGAACAAAGAATACGGGGCATACGAGCTTCGCCGCACCTACAATAAACGTGTCTGGAAAGCACTGGGTATAACAGTGGTAGCCGCGGTGGTTATTGCTGGTCTGGTGGTCTTAAAAAGCCAGATGAAGTCCACTGTTAAGGAAAAAGTAAAAATGGAGGAAGTAACCATCCAGGAAATTAAACCGGAGGAGAAGAAGGAAGAGCCACTGCCGCCGCCGCCTCCTCCTCCTCCCAAGCAGGAGCCACCTCCCAAAATTGAAACCAAAGCGTTTACTCCTCCTAAGATCGTAAAAGATGAGGAAGTAAAAGAACCGCCTCCGGTACAGGAAGAGTTAAAGGATACAAAAATCGGTACCATTAACCAGGAAGGTGTAAAAGACCTGGGTATTGTTGTACCTCCTGCAGGCGTTGATGGAGGTAAAGGGATTGTGGAAACCAAACCCGTAGAAAAGGAACCGGAAATTTTTACCAAAGTTGAAAAAGATGCCGAGTACAATGGTAACTGGCCAAGGTACCTGGAAACCAACCTGCGCGGTGAAGTACCCGTGGAAAACGGTGCAACTACCGGTAATTACCAGGTGGTGGTACAGTTTGTTGTGGACGTACAAGGTAATGTAAGCGATGTAAAAGTAATTAAGGATCCCGGATTTGGAATGGGTGCAGAAGCAGTGCGTGTAATTAAAAGATCTGGTAAATGGAAACCTGCTATCCAGAACGGACGTGAGGTAAAAGCATACCGGAAACAGCCCATCACCTTCCAGGTAAGTGAATAACCGATCGCTACAACGAGGCTAAACTTAATTGGATTATAGATCCCCATTCGAAAGAATGGGGATTTTTTTAATGGTATAATTGTTGGGGCTCTTTAATATTCATTATAAAATAAATGAGTATGGCATCCGCATCAGCAGAAGGAAGGTCTTCCGGCGAGAACACTAAAAGGGCCCACTCAAAAACGACCGGCAAACCCCGACAAAAAAATGGGGAGTTGAAAAAAACGGCGAAAAAATTAAAAACAAATGAAAAGGCAGCCACGGGAACTGCTGCTCCGAAAAAGCCGGTAAAAAAGGTGCCCGCAAAAAAAACCGCAAAACCGGCAGCAAAAAAGAGCGCTTCTAAAAAGGTGCGAAAGCCATTGAAACCAGCGCACAGGGATCTTCACATGGTAAAAACAATCTTCTCAACGCTGGGCGAACCCATCATTGCCGCCCCTGTTATGGAGCCCTCCGAATTGAGTGAGGTTGCTGATATTGATAAGGATGCGCGCCATGCTGCTACGCCGCTGAAAGGATCGAACACGCATTTGCCAAAGAAGCCATTAGGAGACTCCGGGAAGAAATAGGCAAAAGAGTCTCCAAATCAGTTTTTCAGATCTGTATGCCGGTAATAGCGGATAATGCCGTAGGTCATTAATGCTCCATAGATAACAACCGTTACCAGCAGGCTGCCATCGGACACGGTGCGGGTTTCTACCATACCCGGCTTAAACGGGTTGGGCACCAGCGAATCGCTGCTCTCCAGTGGAAGAAAGTAACCTGCCTGGCCTTTGCGAAAGGTTAATGCCAGCCACAGCAGGTTATCAATAATGAATACATACCCAAAATAAAGAACAATTGCCAGCCCCGTACGTTTAACAAGTACTGCCACCAGGAGGGCTACTAACAGGTACAGGGTCGCCATTACAGCATAATAACCCACATAGTAAACGTTCTCAAAAAAGGATATGGATGAAAGGTCGGGTGTAAACAGCAGCCCGCAAACCAGCCCGCACAGGAAGACCATGATGGTTGTGGTGATCACAAAGAAGAGCAGCAGGGTTATTTTAGCTTTGATATAATCCATCCGGCTCCAGCCATTAATGATGTTTTGCCGGTGTGTTCTGTATTGCACTTCGTTTGTGATCAGCAGGATAAAGAGCATGCCGATGATGATAAAAAACATACCGCCAAACCACGCTGCACCGTGCCAGGTATTGGGAAATACAAAGGGAGAGCTGAACATCCGTTTCAGCATGGCTGCTTCAATACTTTTATCGCCAATTTGGTCAAACTGGCGCATAAACTGGTTTGCCGTCATCAGGAACATCGATGGAAGAAAGATAAAAAAGGAGCCAAAGAGGATCCAGAATGTGCGGTAGTTCTTTATTTTCAGCCACTCGGTTTTAAAAAGTTGTAGCATACAGGGAGTAGTTATTGGGATAATGCGGATGGTTATAAAGCAGATCAGCGATCACTGGTGGAACCGGTGATCTCGAGGAACCGGGATTCGAGGCTTTGCTTTTTGAGCGCCAGATGGGTAAGCGTGATCCCGTTTTCAAAACAATACCGGTTTATCAGCTGTGGGTCTAATGAGGAATCTCCGGTGAGTTGGAGCAGACCCGCTTTCAGCTCGCTTTCTTTTACCTCCTTTCTTTTGCCGATAACATTTTGCAGCTCCTGCAGATTGCTGGAGGCTATTTCAATGGTCACAGATCCTTTTGGCCCGTCGGTATGCAGCACGTCGTTTACGGTACCACTTGCTTTTATGGTTCCTTTTTGGATAATGGTTACATGGGTGCATACTTTTTCCACTTCATCCAGTATATGACTGGCCATTATAATCGTTTTGCCCGATGTATGCAGTTGCCGGATCAGCTCACGGATCTCTGCGATCCCTGCAGGGTCCAGGCCATTGGTAGGTTCGTCCAGCACCAGTATTTCAGGATCGCCCAGCAGTGCTGCTGCAATGGCCAGGCGCTGTTTCATCCCAAGAGAATAAGTGCTGAAGGCGGAATGCCGGCGTTCAAACAGGTTCACCCTTCTCAGTACTCTTGGAATATCATCAATACCACGGCCCTTAATTGCTGCCGTAACTTCGAGGTTCCGCTCTGCGCTTAGGTAAGGATAAAAATTGGGGGTTTCCAGCAGGGTACCGATCCGTTTTCGCTGCGCTTCATCGCCGGCTTTGCCGTTCCATAAATAACTGCCTGAACTGGCTTTGAGCACATCCATTACAATCCCCAGCAACGTGGTTTTCCCGCTGCCGTTTGGCCCCAGGATCCCATATACAGCCCCCTCCGGCACTTCAATGTTTACATGGTTCAGCGCCTGTATGGTACCGTAGGTCTTGGAAAGCCCGTTGGTTGATAATATATGCATACCTGGTTTGGTTTGTCGGACTCAAAAGTATCATTAATTGATTCTGCACAAGAAATAAAATCGGCGAAACCACGTCTGATACAGGTGAACGCCCGGTGCCGCCATGCGGGGGACGCTGTAACCGGCCGGCAACGCCTGTTGCCCGAAAGAGGGGCGGAATACTACCATCAAAGATATGCAGACAAAGCAGATCCGGTCCTGCAGGGAAGCGATCCTGCCGGTGTTTTGTTTTTTGAATTTTGCTTTTTTTCTCCTTACCTTCACAGTAAATAGTTGTTTATCTAACTAATTATCGTTCGTGTAATGTTGATAAAAAATTGCTGCTAAAATATCTTAGGCATGAAAAGGATCATAAAGAAAGTTGCTGTTTTGGGAAGCGGGGTTATGGGGTCGAGGATCGCCTGTCATTTTGCAGGGGTAGGCATTCCTGTATTGTTGCTGGATATAGCGGCAGAGGGACCCGACAGGAATAAAATCGTAAAAGAGGCGTTGACAACGGCCGTTAAGAGCAGCCCTTCCCCGGTGTATACTAAAGACGTGGTAAAGAAGATTACCACCGGTAATTTTGATGATGACCTCAGGAAGATCGCATCCTGCGATTGGGTAATTGAAGTGGTGGTGGAGCGGTTGGACATCAAGCAACAATTATTTGAAAAGGTAGAGCAATACAGGAAGCCCGGTACTCTTGTTACTTCAAATACCTCCGGCATACCCATCCACCTGATGAGCCAGGGGCGAAGTGAAGATTTTAAGAAACACTTCTGCGGGACGCATTTTTTCAATCCCCCCCGTTATCTGCGGCTGCTGGAAATCACTCCTACTCCGGATACGGATCCGGCGGTTATTGATTACCTGATGGAGTTTGGCGATCATATACTGGGGAAAACAACAGTGCTTTGCAAGGATACGCCGGCTTTTATTGCCAACCGGGTGGGCGTATTCAGTATCATGGCCATCTTTTCATTGATGGACCAGTTGGGACTGGGCATTGATGAGATCGAAGCACTGACGGGCCCCATGATCGGGAGGCCCAAATCTGCTACTTTCCGTACCGCAGATGTAGTGGGGATCGACACCCTGGTAAAAGTGGCCAATGGCGTGTTTGAGAATTGCCCGGAGGATGAGGCAAAACAGCTGTTTGTGATTCCCGCATGGCTGGATAAAATAGTTGCAAACAAATGGCTGGGAGATAAGACCGGCCAGGGCTTTTTTAAGAAGATAAAGAATGATAAGGGTGCTTCCGAGATCCTGGTACTCGATCTGAAGACCTTTGAATATGGCCCCCGGGTAAAGTCAAAGTATGCAAGTCTTGAAACGGCAAAGCTGATTGAAACATTGCCTGCAAAATTGAAGATGCTGATGACCGGCCAGGATAAGGCGGGTGAATTTTACCGGCAATTTCATTACCGGTTGTTTGCGTATGTAAGTCACCGCATACCGGAGATCGCTGATGAGCTGTATCGCATTGATGATGCGATGAAAGCCGGTTTTGGCTGGGAGATCGGTCCTTTTGAAAGCTGGGACGCAGTGGGCGTAGCCAAAACCGTGGAGGCTATGAAGGCAGCGGGTTTTACTGTGGCCGCCTGGGTGGAAGAGATGCTGGCAGCGGGCAACCAGACGTTTTATTCCATTGAAAATGGAAAGCGTAAGGCGTATGATCCTGCAACCAAAACCTATAAATTATTACCCGGAAGCGATGCATTTATTATTTTAAGTAATTATAGCGACAAGACCGTATGGAAAAACAGCAGTTGCCGGTTGTATGATATTGGCGATGATGTGCTGGCCCTGCAATGGAATACCAAAATGGGAACCATCGGCGGAGATGTGCTGGGTGGCATCCAGACCGCTGTTGAAAAAGCGGAACAGGATTTTAAAGGCCTCGTGATTGCCAATGAGGGCGCCAATTTTTCGGCAGGGGCTAATGTGGGGCTGATCTTTATGCTGGCGATAGAGCAGGAGTACGATGAACTGGATATGGCGGTGCGTCTCTTCCAGAATACTTCCATGCGTGTGCGTTATGCTTCAGTACCTGTGGTTCTGGCCCCGCACGGCCTGGCCCTGGGTGGAGGTTGCGAACTGAGCTTGCATGCAGATAAGGTATGTGCAGCAGCGGAAACCTATACCGGGCTGGTGGAACTGGGGGTAGGCCTTATTCCGGGAGGCGGCGGAACCAAGGAGTTTACATTGCGGGCTGCGGATGAGGTACAGAATGGGGAGCCGGAAAATATTCCATTACAAAATCGGTTTCTGACCATCGCTACGGCAAAAGTGGGCACTTCGGCAGCGGAAGCCCTTGAACTGGGTATCTACCGGAGGGGGCTTGATGAGGTGGTTGCCAACCAGAACCGCCGTATTGCAGAAGCAAAGCGAAGTGTAATTGAGTTATACGACAGTGGCTACGTGGCGCCGGTTCCCAGAACAGATATCAAAGTGCTGGGCCGCAGTGCGCTGGGTGCGTTGCTGGCGGGCATTAACGGCATGCAGAAAGGAAACTATGCCACGGATCACGATGCCCTCGTAGCTAAAAAACTGGCTTATGTGATGTGTGGTGGCGACCTGAGTGAGCCTACACTGGTTTCTGAACAATACCTGCTGGACCTGGAGCGGCAAAATTTTTTATCGCTTTGTGGTGAACGTAAAACGCTGGAGCGCTTGCAAAGTGTGATCAAAACAGGGAAGCCGGTGCGGAATTAAGAACCATAATATAACGGTTTATTACTGGGTCATCCGGTGTGCTTCTATCAGCATCCTTGCCACGCTCGCTTGTGCAGCAGGATAAATATCATTTATGAACGGTCTGTTTGGTATCTAGTAGCGGTGTTGCTGCAGGTGGGAGACTTTGTTGGTGTAGGGCCACCGCGCAGTTCTGCACGCAACACCAACAAAGGCAGCGATTTTCGTTATCTTTTAAGATTGCTCGTTTTTGAATATATTTAGTTTATGAATCGCCCACTTCTGCTATTGTTTCTTTTGAGCTTCACTTATTTTGTGAATGCCCAGCGGCTAACCGTTAATCTTTCGGATCAATACAATATCAATCCGCTTTATAAAAAAGACCTGTTGATCCGGACCCTGGATTCTTTTTTTACTTACGGGTGGGATGAGCAACGATGCGGTAAATACTGGGATAGGGACGATCTGAAACTTTTCGGCTATCCCTTCGATCTTGGAACGTATGGGTACAATGGAAAAGGAGTAAGTTTTCTGACGCCCGTTTTTCTGGGCGCCATCGACGTTATGCCACAGCAGAAATATCTGGTAAAAATGGCCTTTTTGCCAGCAGCGGATTCTTTAAAAGGGAATATGGGCTGGGTCCTCAATCTGATTGCCAACTACCATAAAGGCAATGATGCATTTACATTTGAGCGGTATACCAATTATTTTATCCGTGACTGGTACAAACAGAAAATCGGTAGCATCCTGTTTTATAAAGAAAGTAAGGACGCGTTTGATCTGCAGCAGGCAACAGCCTGTAATCGATACAATGACAGCATTGCGACGTTTTTTAAGGTGCCTCCTAAAAAAATCATTTATTATTCCTGTAAGGATCCGGTACAGATGTTCAACCTGATGGGTTATGATTTCCGGTATGAAATGTTTTTATCCAGGACGGGAGGAATGCGCATTGGCAACGGGCTGTATTCGGCCCGGAATGCGGAATATTATCCGCACGAGATCGCTCATTTTTATATTCCGGAGCTCGAGGGCAGCAGTGCCGCCTGCACCATTGCCTCCGAGGGGATCGCTACGTATTTTGGCGGAAGCGATCCAAAATCCTTTAAAGAAACAGTCCGGTCACTTTACCGGTATCTTTTGAAATATCCCGATATACCTGTAGATGATCTGTTGTTTAAGGATGTGCGTACAGATGATGATGTATCGCGGTTGTATGCAACCGGTGGTATCCTTGCAAAACTGATCTATGAAAAGAACGGGCTGGAGGGATGGAAGCGATTCCTCGCACTGCCCTGCAGCAAAATGAAGGATGGCTTGCCATCGCTGACCGGTATCAATAAAGATCTGAAACAGGTTATCGTGGAGGCGGCAAAGAAATTAAGTGAAGGAGGGACTGATCATACAGGAGGGGCGTTGCATCTTGTTTCGCCTTAATTTTGTATAGGCGTATTTAACAGGCCGTAACGATCATGCTTTCCAAACGTATCCTATACTTCCGGCTGAAGATGCTGTTGACCCTTTCGATGATCTGGATCCTGTTTGGATTTCTCTTTTTGTTCAATATCCTGGAAATAGAAAAGCAATTGCTGAGTAACCGGTCTCCCGCTATTTTCTGTTTTACGTTTGCGGTAATGGGGCTGGTGATCGCTTCGGCGCTGACCTTCTATTTAAAGGCGGCTTTCCGGAAGTATCCGTTATGGCTGGCATTCCTGCTGAAACTGGCCCTGGCTTTTGGATTGTTTGTGCTGGTGGCTTTTTCCATGCTGGCCGCCTATTTTGTTTTCGGTTATCACGGAAGCCTGCCGCAGTTTGCTACCCGGTTTTTCAGGGATGTTTTTTTTACAAAGGGGTTTTTGATCCTGATGGCAGACCTTGGGCTGCTAACCCTCATTTCGCTGGTGTTGCTGGAAGTTACCGATAAATACGGACCCGGTGGGTTCTGGAGTATGATGCGGGGCGAATATCACCGGCCCAGGAAGGAACGCCGGATCTTTATTTTCCTGGATATTAATAATGCTACCACCATTGCAGAGAGGATCGGGCATGAACGGTATTTTTTGCTACTCAAAGATTTTTTTTCGGATATTACCAACCCGGTGCTGGCCAATGGCGGGGAAATTTACCAGTATGTGGGCGATGAGGTGGTTCTTTCATGGAAGGAGTCCCCGGAAAACAAGATCTACGCATTGCGGTTTATCCGGCAGACCTTCTACATTTTAAAACGGAGAGAACGATATTACACCCGGCAATATACAGCGGCACCCACATTTAAAGCGGGGATCCACAGCGGGGAAGTAACGTCAGGGTTGGTGGGCATTGTAAAAAAAGACCTTGTTTACAGCGGCGATACACTCAATACTGCCGCGCGGCTTCGGGGAAAGTGCCATGAGCTGCAGCAATCTTTTATTTTATCAGGGGGTTTTATGAATGATTTTCATCAACCCTTTGCCTATAAGATAACAGGGATCGGTGAAATGGAACTGAAGGGCAGGGCAGAGAAGGAGCGATTGTTCTCACTGGAATTTGAGTAGTCCGGAGCTGTTTTGTTGACCCCGCGTTATTTTTAATTTAATCTTATGAGTGTTATCGTAAAGGAGATCCATAAGGATATTTTTTGGGTGTATACACCATCCTATTATAACTGCACGTATATTTTAAAAAGAGGAGCAGATACGATCCTGATTGACGCAGGGATGCGATCGGATGCCTCTGATATCCGGAGCGCGCTGGAGCAGGTGGGGATTTCTGTACAGTGCATTACAGCAATTGTTTTAACGCATTGGCACAATGATCATTCTGCCGGTACGGCAGCACTAAAGGAACTTTCGGGTTGCCAAACGTTTTGTCATGTAGATGAAGCGGGTTATTTTCAGAAAGAGCCTGGCTCCGGGTTCAGAAGGCTTGCGGATTTCATACCCGAGAGAGGCATCCTGGTTTTATTTAAAGGGCTGATCGGGGATGTGGTGCCAAAACGAGTGAAGATCGATCATTTTGTAGCAGATGGCGACAGGATCCTGGATGACCTGGAGATCATAAAAACACCCGGGCATACAAATGGGCATATTGCGATCTATGACCACAGTTCCGGATTCCTTTTTGCCGGTGATGCGCTGGCGGTTATCCGTCAAAGACTGCGTTTAATGGCGGGGCCTGTTACGCCGGATAAGGAGCGCGCACGGGCATCCATTATTAAGCTATTATCCGGAAGGAGTATTAAGGGCATTTGTCCCGGGCACAGGGAGCCATTGGTTATCAATGTTGCAGATGAAATTGCGCGATTCCGGAAGGAAGTGCTCCACCTGAAACGCTGGCCGCTTTTGGGGTAAACGTTCCCCGGCTGTGCCGCACCGTTATTGGTACTCATCGTATAACAGGCCTCATTCCCCTATTTTTGTAAGAAAGGAATTTTATCTGCAAGCTGTAAAGTACTTTTTCTGCTGTTGGCTTTTTCTGGCGTTGGCGGCCCGGTGTGGAGCACAGGCTGTGGTAGCGATTTCCCCTGCAGATAGTGCTGATAATGCGGCAGCAGCGCCGGCAGGTGCCGGAACCCCGGAGAGCGACAGTCTGGTCCAATACAAGCTGAATGGCACTTTTTTAAAAAGTATCTTTTCAGACGCGCAGTATGTGGTTACCCGGCCGGCTTACTGGCAGGGACGCGATTTCAGAACCCTGGGTATTGTAATGGGAACAACCGGGGCGCTGTTGCTGGCTGATAAAGGGATCAAACGGATTGCTCAGCGAAATCAAAACCCGTTTACCGGCAGGGTGGCCAATATCGTGGAGCCTTTCGGGAACCGCTATTCCCCCTACATCATGGCTGGAATGTATGTAGCCGGGGCTGCCATAAAGAACCCGGGATTAAAGAATACAGCGTTGCTTACTTTTAAGTCCTATGCTATTTCAACTTCCCTGTATTTGCTTACAAAATCGGTGATCCGGCGTAACCGGCCTGCTTATACCGATAATAGCCTGGATTTTTATCCGCCCTTTTCAGGCGATCGCTATCATACCTCATTTCCCTCCGGCCATACCTTAACGGTAATGACATTGGCCACAGCCGTTTCCGAAGCCTATGGCAAACAATACCGGTGGATTCCCTGGGTGGCTTATAGTATTGCCGGGCTTACCGGTGTTTCACGCATCTATCACAACCGGCATTGGTCCAGCGATGTATGGGTTGGTGCCAGTCTGGGGTATTTTGTAACCCGTTCGGTATTTAAAAATAACCGGGTAAAAAAGCGCAGCGCGCTGCAGGTAGTGTGGCGGTAATTTGTCTGATTTCCGGCAAACTTACTACGATAGAGAGGTTCGGTTAATGGTCTAACATCCAACATCAAACTGAAATTGTGAATAGTCAATGGTCAATGGAGCACCATCTGTAAGGCCTGTTCTGACATAAAACTCCGAACGTCCAACGATAAAATAGGGGTAGTTGACAATCCATTGAAGATGAAAACGGATCCAATATTAAGCGTGAAACATGAAACCCGAAACAGAGGCCGGCTAAGGGTTGAATGATGCCGCCAGGTCAAAATCGGCATACTGCCATGCCCTGGCCAGCCGCTGACCCGCGAGCTGTGCATCCTGTGCTTTTCCCTGCTTTTGCAATGCCTGTTGCAATCCCGCCAATGCCCATCCGTTTTCCTTCCAGGTTTCCAGGTCCTCGCGGTATGTAGTTTCTGCCTGGCTGTATTTTCCGGCCTGCAGCAGTGTTGCTCCTAAATGGTGCCGCACAGAAAAAAACCAATCGGGAGGCTCATTATAATTGAGGTCATCTTCGATCGCAACGGCTTTATTAAAGGAAATGATAGCCTTGTTGTAATCCTTTTTATTCCGGTATATTTCTGCAGTGAGTACCTGTGCCGCAATCTGCAGAATGTCGGTAACAGGGTTAATATCCCAGATGGTCATATCTTTCAATGCCGGGTTGGTAATAAGCGTGTTCAGCTGAGTAAGTTCCTGCCCGGCACCTGCGATATTGTTTTTTCCAAGGAGTGCCATGCCCCTGGCATAATGCAGTACGGCGCAGGGGTATACAAGCTCCTTTACCGGTTGCCGGATAGCCAGGATGCTATCCCATAATCCAAATTTGACCGCCACAAAATAAGGGATCGTATAATAGTGCTGCAGCGTGCCCCAGCCGGGCTGTGTCATAATATCCCGGGCTGTTTTTTCCTGTACTTTTTTGGCGGCCATCCAGGCTAGTTTGGAGTTGCCCTCAAAAGTAGCGGTAGCAGCCAGGTAATGATAGTTATGGGGATAATAGGACAGCGGGTAGGCTCCCTGGGCATGGCAGGCGGTTATATATGCACTGTCCATTTTTACAGCATTGAGATTGGCCAGTGAGCCCAGGTGGTAGTTGCCCGTTCGGATGTAGATGTGGGAAGGCATGTGCAGTAAATGGCCGGAGCCGGGTACCAGTTGCATCAGGAGGCCGGCTTGTGCCAATCCTCTTTCGGGTGTTTTTGAAGCTTCCACAGCATGGATGTAAAAATGGGGCGCTCCGGGATGTTTGGGATATTGCTGTATCAGTTTTTCCAGTATGGTTACGATCTCCGGGGTCCAGGGCCGGGGCATTCCTGTTTTTTTATCGTACAGGTCCCATGGGTGCAGGTCCATCAGCGACTCGACGTAAAGCGCGCCAATATCCGGATCGTTGGAGTAGGCGTTATAAACGTTCTTCATGGCCGCGGAAAAGGCACTGTCGAGGTGCCCTCGCTCTTTAGGCGCCTGTTCCGTGTACCGGTGGCTCAGGGCCCGGATGAGGGCCTGCTCTTTTGGTGTACAACCAGGGGCTAGTGAAATTGCTTTTTGAGCTGCCTCGTAGGCCCGCTGATAGTTGTCGTCTTCCATTCCGGCATTATAGTTGGGCCCCAATACATAGGCAAAACCCCAGTAGGCCATAGCACAATTAGAATCAAGTCTTGCTGCCTCAAAAAAAGAACGGGCAGCTTCTGCATGGTTGAACCCGTAAGCCAGCATCATACCCTGGTTGAAGTAGTCCTGGGCCTCTTTGCTGGATGTGGAGATCTTGAACCGGATGCCCTCCAATCCCTTAAACAGGGGCGCTTTGGTGCCTGCCGTATACCATGCCTTATCCGTGGTAGCTGGTGCACACCCGATCCGCTCTTTCTCCGGGGTAACGGTGGTAGTATCCGCTTTTTTCCCGGGTTCTTTGCAACCTGCAATCAACAATAGTAGTATGGCAAATAGAAAAACAGGATAATTCATGCTGATAATTTTGTAGGCTTAAAAAATAATGGCAAGGCACGGGTACAACTGCAAGCTGGTGTACATACTGCTTGCAAGTAAAGTTACAAAACGGGGAAAGATTGCAGGTAGCCAAAAATGGCGAGGGGTTGTTGGGTAACGTAACTCCATAAAAAAACACCCGGAGTTGAGGCTCCGGGTGTTTATATAAAGTCTGAAAGATTATTCAGCCTGTTTTAATTTGGTTTGATCTTCTGTAAGAAAAATATCCTCGTTGCTCCGCTTCATCAGGTACTTCTCCCGGGCCAGTTTTTCGATAATAGCGGGATCTGTTTCCAGGTCGGTCCTGATCTTGCGCAGCTCAATCAGTTCTTTGTTGTAGTGATCCTTGCTTAGCTCCAGGTCGTTAAGCTCCTTGCGGCGCTCTATAATGGAGAACAGGTCATTCTTGTCGAGGAAGAGCATGATCACAAAAAAACCAACCGTAGCCAGAAAAAATTTATTGGTCAGGAACCGGGAAATTTTACCCAGCGCCTTACGGGGCTTTTGCGGGGTAGCTTCCTGCACGGGTTCCTTTTCCGGGACAAAGTCAACAAATTCTTCCATGGAAATGTGGTAATTTGAAAATTTGAAAATATGCTAATGAAAACCAGCAGATAGCTGCACACTGTTTAAGGGTGTGACACAAGGCCGGGGGCCATAAGCATGATCTGACAATTCTATTTCTTACCAAATTTAATACTTCCTCTTGGATAAACCGCGCTTTCGCCCAGTTGTTCTTCGATGCGGATCAGCTGGTTGTATTTTGCGATCCGGTCCGTACGGCTTGCAGAACCGGTTTTGATCTGTCCGCAATTCAGCGCTACCGCCAGGTCGGCGATGGTCGTATCTTCAGTTTCACCGCTTCTGTGGCTCATAATAGTGTTATATCCGTTGTGCTGTGCCAGGGTTACCGCGTTGATGGTTTCGGTAATGGTACCGATCTGGTTTACTTTTACCAGCAGGCCGTTGGCAATGCTTTTGTCGATGCCCTGCTGTAAGCGGGTTACGTTGGTTACAAACAGATCATCGCCTACCAGCTGGCATTTGTCGCCCACCGCTTGTGTAAGGGCTGCCCATCCTTTCCAGTCGTCTTCAGCCATGCCATCTTCAATGCTGGCAATAGGGTATTGCTTTACCCAGCTTTCCCAAAATTTTACGAGCTCATCGCTGCTTACAGCTTTGCCGCTGCTTTTATGGAATACGTATTTTTTCTTTTTGGCATCCCAGAGTTCGCTGTTGGCGGCATCCATGGCAATTACGATCTGTGAGCCGGCTTTGTAACCTGCGGCGTTGATAGCTGCCAGTACGGTTTCGATAGCTTCTTCATTGCTTTGGATATTGGGGGCAAAGCCACCTTCATCACCCACATTGGTGCTGAAGCCTTTTTTCTTCAGAACTGATTTCAGTGCGTGGAAAATCTCCACACCCCAGCGCAGTCCTTCGCTGAAAGTAGAAGCGCCGATGGGCATTACCATAAACTCCTGGAAGTCGATCTTGTTATCCGCATGTGCACCACCATTGAGGATGTTCATCATGGGGATGGGCAGGGTTTTGGCATTGGTGCCACCTACATAACGGTACAGAGGCAGGCCGGCTTCTTCGGCAGCAGCTTTGGCAGCAGCCATACTTACCGCCAGCAGGGCGTTGGCGCCTAGTTTTCCTTTATTGGGCGTACCATCCAGTTCAATCATCAGCTGATCAATACCGGTTTGGTCCGCTACATCATAGCCCAGCAATGTGGGGGCAATGGTATTATTTACGTTTTTAACGGCTTTTAATGTTCCTTTTCCCAGGTATTTTTTCTTGTCGCCATCGCGTAGTTCCACGGCTTCGTGGATGCCGGTGCTGGCTCCGCTTGGAACAGCGGCGCGGCCCAGGGCGCCTTCATCGGTTAGTACATCCACCTCGATAGTCGGATTACCGCGGCTGTCCAAAATTTGTCTTGCAAATACCTCTGAAATGTAACTCATTGGAAAAAATTGAAAAATTTTTTAAAATTTGATTTGTGGGCGCAAGTTAACGAATCGTTTGCGTACAGGAAACACTATGGGGAAAATTTGTTTCAGGGGCCAGGTTCGGGGGCAGATCAGTTCAAGGTTTAAAGTTCAAGGTTCAACGTTAGATCCTGTTTTTATACTTGATGCGCAATGCTGATAACTGGAAGTTGAACGCTGTTTCAAGTTCCATGTTTCATGTTCCTGGTTTCAGGTTGGATTCCGTCCTAATACTCAATACAAAAGGACAAATCTATAATTCCGCAATTTGAAGATTTGGCAATCAATGGATCTGCGAGAATGAAACAGGATCCAAGCTGGAACTTTAAACCTTGAACCTGGAACAAATGCTGTCCGCAACCCGCTCGCCGTCCATTGCGGCGCTTACAATGCCACCTGCATAGCCGGCCCCCTCACCGCAGGGATAAAGATTGTTAAGCTGGGGATGCTCCAGGGTTTCCTTGTTTCGGGGGATCCGTACCGGTGAGGAAGTGCGGGACTCCGTGGCTACAATTACCGCGTCATTGGAGTAGTAGCCCTTTATTTTATTACCAAAATGTTGAAAACCCTTTTGCAGGGCGGTGGTTGCAAATGGCGGCAATACCTCCCATAGGGGCGCAGAATGAATTCCGGGCAAATAGGAACAATCCGGAAGCGAGCGGGACTGCCTGCCCTCGCAAAAGTCCACCATCCGCTGGGCAGGTGCCACCAGCTTGCCGCCGCCGGCATTAAAGGCAAGCTGCTCTACCCATTGCTGAAAATAAAGAAGGAACAGGGGGCTGTTGAGGGTTGCGCCATATTCTTTTTTAAATGCGGGAACTGCATGCACATCTTTTTCGGCTACCTGTACCACAATGCCGGAGTTGGCATAGGGATTATTGCGTTTGGAGGGCGACCATCCGTTAACTACAATCTCCCCCTGGCCGGTTGCTGCCGGGGCAATGATGCCGCCGGGGCACATACAGAAGGAGAACACGCCGCGATCGCCCACCTGCTGTACCAGGCTATAGGAAGCGGGGGGAAGCCATTCACCGCGGGATGCGCATTTGTACTGCGCCTGATCGATCAGGGTTTGCGGATGCTCGGCCCGTACTCCCAGGGCAAAGGGTTTGGCCTCAATCAGCAACCCTTCATTGTGCAGCAGGTGAAAAATATCGCGGGCCGAATGGCCTGTTGCCAGTATAACGGCAGCGGCTGTAAAAGCATCACCATCGGCGGTGGTTACACCTTTAAGCCCGTTTTTATCAGTGATAAATCCGGTTACTTTTTTATTAAAATGAACGGCGCCCCCGCTTGCAAGGATCTGCTCGCGCATGGCGGTAATGATCTGCGGCAGTTTATTGGTGCCAATATGCGGATGCGCCTGGTATAATATTTTTTCCTCGGCACCAAAGCGTACAAAAGTGTTTAGTATTTTGTTGATATCACCCCGTTTATTGCTGCGCGTATACAGTTTTCCGTCACTGTAAGTACCCGCTCCGCCTTCCCCGAAACAATAATTACTTTCCGGGTTCATAACGCCCTGTTTATTGATGGCTGCCAGGTCGCGCCTGCGGGTGCGTACATCTTTGCCACGCTCCAGCAGGATGGGGCGGACGCCTTTTTCGATGAGCTGCAAGGCGGCAAAAAGCCCGGCGGGGCCAGCTCCTACAATGATCACTTTTTTAGCGGCGGTGTGCACGTCTTTATAAGCCGGTAGGATCCGTTTGCGCTCCTTTGCCGGCTCGTTTACATAAACCAGTAATTGTAATTGGATCATGGGCTGGCGCCCCCGGGCATCAATAGAACTTTTTAAAATGGTATAACCCGAAATGGAACCGGGGTTTGTACCCAGGGCCCGGGCGATATGGGGTTGAAGCCGTTCTGCGTCCCCGGCCTCTTCGGGCTGAACGCGAAGGGTGATGGTCTGCTGCATAATGTCCGATTTTTATCCGGAAAATTTTTACAAAGAAATGAAATTTTTACGGCAGATGCCGGAACTTTATGCCTATGAAAAAGCAGGTTGCTGTTTCTTTAACCGCGCGGTTGCTGAAGTTTGCGGAAAATGGGGATAAAACCGGCTGGACCTATATTGAGGTGCCGGCCGATCTTGCGCAGGAATTGTTGCCGGGCAATAAAAAAACCTTTCATGTAAAGGGTGCTATCGACGATCATAAGATCGCCGGAGCTTCGCTGCTGCCCGTGGGGAACGGTATGTTTATCCTGCCGGTAAATGCTGCCATGCGAAAGGGTATTCGTAAAAAAGAAGGAGCAATGGTTGAACTGCAGTTACAATTGGACACCCAAAGATATGAGCTTAATAAAGACCTGCTGGACTGTTTGGCCGAAGAGCCGGAGGCGCTTGCTTATCTCCGGTCCCTGCCGCCATCGCGCCAGAATTATTTCAGCAAATGGGTGGATGCCGCAAAAACGGATGCCACAAAAGCAACCCGCATAGCAAGATGTATTTATAGCTTACAGCGTAAATGGGATTATGGGCTGATGATGCGGTATTTTAAGGAGCAATGATCATATTGGCTTTTATTTCCTGCAGAATCTTAACCGTAAGGCCCGCTAAGGTTTCGCCAGGTTCGCTAAGTCATTTGACAGAAGTATCCTCCTGATCAAAATATTATCGTTTTATCTTTCTTGATCCAATACAAACATCGCCTTCCGGAATACCATCCGTCCATCCGCTCAAAAATCTGATCCGTTCCCTGGCTGCATCTGCCAGCATATCGCACTTGCAGGCAGTTGCTGCGCCGCCGTATGCCGTCCGTTCTTTACTGATGAAGATGGTATTTAAATCGGCCGCCCGCATTTCGAGCCATAGGTGCTGCGACTTTGTTATTTGCTGCACAAAGTCCGGATCTCCGCTATACTCTTTTATGATCTGGTTAAATAGCGCTTCCACCATGCTATCCGCTTTTTTTATTCTTTATTTTAACGCAAAGTGCGCGATGGATCCGCAACGATCGCAATGGTGAGTCCTGCTGTTGAATTTCCTTGCGAACTGAGCGAAACCCTTGCGTTCCCAGCGGTTGAAATCATAATGAGAATTTGGAATGTGCTTGTATAAATTTGACAACCGGCCCCGATAATTCTCTTTTGTCAGAACACCTGCTTTACCGACATTTGTACCAACTAAGCCAAACAACATGAATATTGATTTGCAAAAAATCAACAACCCTTTTTTTATTGGTATTGCCGGTGCCGGCATGAGTGCCATTGCGCAGTATTTACAGGGTACCGGGAAAAATGTTTCCGGAAGTGACCGTTTTTTTAATGAGGGAAAGGCCGGCGACATTAAAGAAAAACTGGAAGCGGAGGGGATCCGGTGTTTTTTACAAAACGGGGAGGGGATCACACCGGGAACAGACCTGGTAGTGGCATCCACGGCCATTGAGGAAACTGTTGGTGAAATAAAGCGGGCAAGGGAGCTGAATATCCCGGTTATCCGCCGCTCTGAATTGCTGGCCCTCATAGCCGCCAGCAAAAAAACCATCGCCATTGGCGGTACCAGTGGTAAAAGTACCACTACCGGTATGTTGTTCGACATCCTGCAGCAGGCGGGTATGCATCCTTCCGTGATCAGCGGGGCAGGCCTGGTAAGCCTCATCAAAAAAGGAAAGATCGGCAATGCTTTTGTTGGCTCCGGTGAATGGCTGGTGATTGAAGCGGATGAAAGCGATGGTTCTATTGTGCAATACAGGCCCGAAATCGGTGTGCTGCTGAATATTGAAAAGGATCATAAAGAGCTGGATGAACTGATGCGGGTATTTGAAACTTTCCGGAACAACAGCAGGCTGTTTTGTGTGAACCGTTCCAACACACATTCGGCCGGATTATCCGTTAACCCGGCGTATGATTTTTGTGTGGACGGAGCCTGTGCGGGTGCGGGGTTCCAGGCTACGGAATTTGTGCAGAACGGGTTCCACATTGCATTTAAAATAAATGGTCAGCCCTTTGGGATCCGGATACTGGGGCAACATAATATGGAGAATGCCGTGGCTGCTGCAGCTGCTGCAGCCGTTGCAGGTGCTTCGCTGGAAGATGCTGCTGTTGCTTTAGCAAATTATGAAGGCATTTACCGCAGGAGCCAGGTGCTGGGAGAAAAGAACGGAGTTTGGGTAGTGGACGATTTTGCTCACAACCCTGTGAAATGCGCAGCCGCCATCCGTTCCTGTCAGCCAGTGTCTGAAAAAGTGATCGCCTGGTTTCAGCCGCACGGGTATACACCTACCAAGTTTTTGCGTAAAGAATTTGTAGAAGAGATTGGCAAGGCCTTAAGACTGCAGGATGAGATCTGGATGAGCGAGATATTTTATGCAGGAGGAACCACTACAAAAGATATCTCGGCCGGCGACCTCGTCAATGATCTGAGGGCCCTGGGTAAGAATGCCTATTTTGTGGAAGACAGGGGGCAATTACTTAAAGAGGTGAAAGCCCATCTGCAAGCCGGTGTTACCCTGCTGTTGATGGGTGCGCGGGATCCCTCGCTGGAGCAGTTTGCCCGGGAGATCTATCGCGCGCTTTAGATGGCTGCCCCTGCTGTAGCTGTAAGAACCTGGCTGTAATTCTTTGGTTGAAAAAGATAAAAGCACATAACCATCAGCAGGCTATAGTTGGTGGCATCATTGGGGTTGTCGCCTTCAACTGAGCAAACAGCCACCGGATTTTGACCAGCCTCATCAATAATTTCAATAAGGTTGTTATTGTCGTTTTTGAAATTCAGGTAAAAGCGTTTGTCGTCCACCTCAATGTATTGCTGGCGCCCTTCACGGGTAATTTTTCCGAGTTCCGCACCATACTCATTTTCTAATACCTGTTTGTTTTTAAAAAGGCCTTTCTTTTTATAATGAAACAGCCGCTTTTCCCCGTCTTTTGATTCCAGATAAACCGAATCGGACTTCGGTTTGTATGCGAGGGTTAGCATTTTTTGACCATTGTACCACAATCCAAACGCGGTGTTGCCAATGCTGGATGTAATAGTCTTCCATTGCATAACAAAAAATTTATTTTGCAAAGGTACACGCACCGGCGGGGATCCGGTATCGTTCATAAAGAATTAATGTAAACTTAATATAAACTTAATCCAGGGGTTGTTTTTTGCACAATTGATGCACAATGTAAATAGAAATCTTCTAATTTGTTGATTTTCATATTTTTAGTTGGATGGGCTGGGTTTTCACGGGGTGAAGTTTTTTTGAGAAGCTGTTAAGGAGCCATCCTGCCGTGAAGCAGCAGGAATACCAATACCATCAGCAGCAGGAGTATAAGTACGGAAAAATAGAGCCACCACTGGGGCTTTAAATGATGTTTGCTGCGCTCCTTTCTTTTCTTTTCGGTGCGTTTTTTCAGATCCCGGTTCAGGGCTTCTGCAATCAGCATCAGACGGTCCGGATGCTCCATATCCTGTAAGCCTTCCAGTGCATCATTATAAAAAGGATCTTCCAATAATTTACGTTCTACTTCATGCGCGGTATCTTTATCCAGTTGCTGCCGGAGATACCGAAGCAGGGTTTCCTGGCTTACCTCTTTATTTAAATGGGATAATATGTCTTTTAAATCTTCAGCCATTCTCGTTTTTTGCTTTTTTAAGCATTTTCTGAATCAGCAATTTGAGATTTCTTTTCCCGTTCTGGATATAGCTTTTTACCTGCAACAGGCTATAGCCTTCTGATGCGCTGATTTCCTGGTAACTTTTTTTCTGCAGATAAAACAAAATTACAGATTGCCGTTGCTCCGCGCTCAATGCATCCAGCGCATCTTTTAAAAGTTCGGGGCTTACCGCTTCCTCCTCCGGTTCCGCTTCTTCCTGTACGGCAGCAATGGGACTGTGATCTGTTAACTCCACCGGTATTGCCCGCTTTTTATCGCGCAGCACCGTAAGACAATGATTTTTTGCTACTGTGTACAACCAGGATTTAAAATAATCGATCCGGTACTTGTGTACTTCCTGGATTACTTTCAGGAACACCTGCTGAACGGCATCCTGCGCCTGTGTTTCATCTTTCAGGTACTTCATACACACCCCAAAAAGCAGGAGCGTATAGCGTTCCAGAAGAATGCCCAGCCATAAACGATCCTGTTCCTGCAGGTAGCGCCGGAGTAATTCCTGGTCATCGATATGGTCATGACGGCCGTTGTTCACACAAATAAAGATATTTAAAACTATAGATCCGTTTGAACTTTCTTAAAAAGTTTGAAAACGTTTTGATTTAAGACGCAAAACACTAAGGATTCCATAGCCCCTGCAGGGAATATAAAAATGTTGAGTCGTTGTTAGAGAACGGGTCCCCGGCCTTAGGAAATGATATCTTTGACTTCTGCATTTAATATTTTACATTTCTCATTTTTCATTCCCCGCAGGGGTATTATCTTTATTCTTTTTTAAAGTATGGCTATGAAGCAGGGAATGGCGGTGATGCCGGCGGTACCGGTTCGAAAAAAACCGCATCATAAATATGAAATGGTTAACCAGCTGTTGTTTGGAGAAAAAGTGACCATCCTTTCGGTTAAAAAAAAGGGCTGGTATAAAGTAAAAAGTCTGTACGATGGTTACAAGGGATGGGTTACCCGGCACATGATCCTGGAAGAGGGTAAAGAAACTCCAAAAAATGCCCGTCCGGAGCTGGCAGGGGCATTATTAAATACCCTGCTGGTAGATGGCCTGCCCATGCATATACCTATGGGCTCTTTTATTTGGCCGGCAGAAAATGGTGTAATGGTGACGGGAGGCCGGGAGTACCACTATACCGGTACCCTGGCGGAAGACATTGGGGAACCGGCGGCAATCCGGGCGGCCATTGAACAATATGCCCGGCAATGGCTCAATGCGCCTTATTTGTGGGGTGGCAAAACCATACTGGGCGTTGATTGCAGTGGTTTTGCACAAACCATATTTAAAATGGCGGGGATTCCGCTGCTGCGGGATGCCTGGCAGCAGGCCCAGCATGGAGCGGTGATCAAAAACCTGCAGGATGCCCAACCCGGCGACCTTGCTTTTTTTGATGATCAGGAGGAGATCGTGCATGTAGGAATCCTGCTTGGACCCGATCAGATTATTCATGCTTCGGGCTGTGTGCGTATAGATACCATCGATAAAAAGGGAATCGTTAATGGCGATACGGGCAAGCGTACACACCGGCTCAAGCTCATTAAACGGATGCCGCAGCTCACGGCTACCGGAGCACGCGATTGAGGTAATAGTATTCTGTTAGCAGTCCGCTTGGAATGGCCCGGTTATTGGCATATTTCATGCGAAGGGCAACCAGCAGCCCCAGCTTGCCATCTTCCCGTATAAACCATACCACGGAAATGGGGGCGCTCAGGCGCTCGTGTCTTGCATGATTGGTAATGGCCCCTTCCCGGATGCCGTTGATTCCGGTTAGCGGGACTTCGCTTTGTACGGCGAGCCCTCTTTTTATTTTGTTATTGATGCGTTTATATTCTTTTTTGAGCGCTTTTACTGTTTGTGCAGTGCTGTCGAAAAAGCCGGTTATCTGGTAGAGTATGATGGTGTCTGCTACCTGCCGCCGGGCGCCATATACCCGCTGCTTTTCGCCAAGTGCCATCTCCACTTTGTTGGCCCGGATACTGAAAGGGTTAAAAGACCGGTATTCGCCTTCTATGGTAAACAGGCTGGTGTCGGTTTTGTCGGCACTTCGGGTAATGATTAACCCGGGGTCGGTTTTAACAGCGTTTATAAAGGCTGAGAATTGCCCGGCAAAGGGGTTTACCCGGAAGTAATCCTTCACCACCGTATAAAAATCTTCCTGGGCGGCAGCGCGATTTGCCGGCCCTGAAAGAAATAGAAATATGAGCAGGTATCTCATGCCTAAACAGCAGCTTTTAAGCCATGTCTTTAAATTTCTTTTTGTAATAGTCGATAGCTTCGGATATAATGGATAAAGCGGTTTCCTTATCCTGGAAGGTATCGATCTCTACTTTTTTGCTTTCGAGCACTTTGTATTGTTCAAAGAAATTGCGCATTTCCAACAAAAAATGGTGGGGCAGTTCATCGATGTTTTCGTAATGGTTCACCGATGGGTCATCGATGGCTACGGCAATGATTTTATCATCCCGCTCGCCGCTGTCGATCATTTGCATATTGCCGATAACCTTGGCTCTTACCAGGCATAGGGAACGGATGGGCTGGGAACAAAGCACCAGTATATCCAGGGGGTCATGATCCTGCCCCAGCGTTTTTGGAATAAATCCGTAGTTAACGGGGTAGTGAAAGGAGGAATAGATGACCCGGTCCAGCTTTAATAGCCCGGTTTCCTTGTCGATTTCATATTTGGCGCGCGATCCTTCGGGTATTTCAATAATTGTATTTACAATTTCGGGGGCTCCTGCTCCATAACTAACGCCGTGCCATGGGTGTGTAATTGTTGCCATCGTATTCATTAATTTTTTAAAAGTAATAGGTTTCTCTATCGGGCTCCTTATCAGCAGCGTTTTATTTATGGGTGTCAAACAGGTATTTGAAATCTACCAGCCAGGCTCCGTCCTTTTTTACCACTTTAAGTGTATCGCGGTTGTTTTTATAATAAGAGTTGGAATAGGCAATGATGCTTACCGAGTCATTGAGCAGCTTGCGTTCGTGGATGTTGATAGAGGCATCCCAGAGCCCCTGTTTTTCGTCAGGACTGCGTGGCATACGGGCCACAGCATCCAGGCGCTCGTCATTGGCTGAATCATGGAGCATATAGTTTGCCGCACTTTTAAAGTTACCCCTGAGGGCGGCTTGTATAAAATTTCTTGCAGCATCGATATCCGAATCGCCGGGTTCATCTTTGTCTGCCTTATCAGGCAAACAGGCCGGCAATAAAAAAAGCAGGAACAAAAAGTAATAACCAGATCTTTTCATTCCTGCAATATAAACAACTTATCGCTTATTTTGCCTTTTCGAGGCTTTTTCGCAGTTCCTCTACTTTTTGGGGATCAATCTGTTTCAGGAGGCTGTCTGCCGTTTTTTGTGCTTGTTCAGAATTCATCATTTCCTGTAACTCTTTCAGTTTTTTTGGGTCCGCGTTTTTGAGCATGCTGTCCGTCATTTGCTGTGCCCGCTCTATTTGCTCGGGCGAAACATCCGGGTGCTCCATTCCTTCATTTTCCTTCATTTTGTCGGCCCCCATTTTCATCAGGGACGCCATTGAAAAATCTACCTTCCATTGGCCGTTTTCTTTAACAAGGGCAATTTCTGAAGGTTCCTGTTTATTGCTTTTGCTGCTAACTTTGATATAGGCGGTGTCGCCCGAGATGCGGGGTACGCCAAATTCAACGTCCCGGAATTCTTTGGTGGGGTCATTTTTTAGGGCAGAAGTGTCCATTTTCTGGGCCATATCCATCCCTTTTTTGATCATATCCAGCGTGGATTTACTGTCTTTTGTGGCCAGTTTGGCGGCGCCATCGATGTCTTTTTTTGCCAGCTTTTCAAAAAAACTAATAAGCACCGCTTTGGGATCGTTACCCGATTGGCAGCTCATAATGCCTGCCACCAGCAGGAGGACAAATGGCAGCAATTGAATTGTTTTTTTTATCATGTAAAATGGTTTTAGAATGCAAATGTAGGCACAATAAGCGAGGGGTTTCACCGGGTAGCCGGAATCAGGTACTCAATCTTTTTTACAAGCGTTGTATAAGGGGTCAGAAAAAGATCGTCAATAGACACGTAAACGGGGCCCGGATGTTGCCCGATGGTGGGGGAGAGGCGGCCATTCATACTTTTATCCATGCTTTTAAATACAAACTCTGAGCAGTACATACGGTCGTCTGTTTCAAAATTGAAAAAGAGATCAAAAGGGAGCTTGTTTTTGTAGGATTCCTGCACAATGGTCATTAACCGGGCCTGCTCTTTGCTGGTGAGCCGGTAGCGGTAAACGGCGATACGGTCATTTTCTGCAGGATCTGAAAACCGGTCGAGGAGCTCTTTTTTTAAGAATTGTGAGGGATTATAGCTGCCGCCAATGGCATGGTAAACCCATATAGTATCTGCTTCCACGGCGATAATGCCGCAGTGTGAGAACGACGTGTCTTTGCGGTTAAACCTCCGTGTGGCCTGGCTGGTGGCATCGGTGCCATTCCGGAGAATAATGTCGCCGGATCTTAAAAGTGGTTTCAGGCTGTCCAATTGCAAAGATACAGCAGGGTTTGCAGGTTTGACGGGCTGACAACCGGCAATGAACAATAAAAGAAAAAGGCGGCCCCAGGGCCACCCTTTAAAGGTAAAATGGAATATGCTACCCCTGTGATTTCGGATGATATTCCTTTGGAAAGCGTTGTTCCAGTTCTTCATGCTCTTTATGATACGCTTTAATGATGGCTTTTACCAGTCGGTGCCGTACCACATCCTCTTCGTCCAGTTCAATATGACTGATTCCGGGGATGTTTTGCAGGATCCTTACGGCCGTCTGCAAGCCGCTTTTTTGGTTGCGGGGCAAATCTACCTGCGTCATATCGCCCGTAATGATGGCCTTGGCATTGGCGCCGATCCGCGTTAAAAACATTTTTAATTGCAGGTCGGTGGCATTCTGCGCTTCATCGAGGATGATGAAGGCATTGTCCAGCGTACGTCCGCGCATATAAGCCAGCGGAGCAATCTCAATTGTCCGGGTGGTCATATAGTAGCCGAGCTTGTCTGCCGGAATCATGTCATCCAGGGCGTCATAAAGCGGCCTTAAATAAGGATCGATCTTTTCTTTAAGGTCGCCCGGTAAAAATCCGAGGCTTTCACCGGCCTCTACTGCAGGCCTGGTGAGGATGATTTTTTTTACCTGCTTGTTCTTCAGAGCCCTTACGGCCAGGGCCACAGCAGTGTAGGTTTTACCGGTACCCGCTGGCCCGATGGCAAAAAGGATGTCATTCTTTTCGGCCTCCTGTACCAGCTTTTTCTGGTTGGCCGTTCGTGCGCGCACCGACTTGCCATTGGGACCAAATACCAGAACTTCGTTGGGATTGCGTTCCTGGAAATGATCGATGGTCTCCATATCATCACCGCCCAGGATCTGGTCAAAATAGTTTTCGCTCAGATGGCCGTTGCGTTCAATATAGGAAACGATCAGGTTGATCTTCTCCTTGGCTTCTGCAATCTGTTCGGGTGCGCCGCTAAGTTTGATCTGGGTGCCGCGGGAAAGTATTTTAAGGAGTGGAAATTTCTTCTTCAGGATATCCAGTTTACCGTTATTGACCCCAAAAAAATCAATAGGATTTACTGTTTCCAGGTTAATGATTGTTTCTGTCAATGTTTTCCGTTTTTTTAGTTAAAAATCGTTCTTCTCAAATTTATACAACACTTCGTAAAGTAGTCAATTTATTTTATGCACAGGGTGTGTATTTTGATGGTTGATGCCACTGAGACGCTGAAACACAGAAAAGGGAACAGTGATCTGCGTAGAAATTGGCGCCATCTGAGGGAGCAACTTAAAGCATTCTGTGTTTCAGTGCTTCAGCGGCAAACATAGGAGACTCTGAATTTTCTGATTTCTGATTTCGACAAAACCATTAAGGTGCGAAAATTTCGTCAATACCCGGTTCTCATTTACACATTTTCATATTCTCAAATCTTCAAATTAATATCGTCAATACCCGGCTCTCATTTCCACAATTTCAAATTAGCACATTTTCAAATTAACAGAAAGCATCCGCTTGGTACCGAATCTCAAATCCGGATTCCTAACTACCGATAAATAATGTTATTTTGCTCTCAAATTTTTGTATATGGCAATTGTTGCGCCTTCTTTATTAGCGGCTGATTTTCTTCATTTGCAAACTGAGGTGGAGATGGTCAATGAGAGCGCGGCCGACTGGCTGCACCTGGATGTTATGGACGGGCAGTTTGTACCCAATATCAGCTTTGGACCCATGGTCATTGAATTTGTAAAAAAAGTGACCAAAAAGGTTTGTGATGTGCATCTGATGATTGAAGAGCCCTCCCGCTATTTTGAGCAGTTTAAGAATGCGGGAGCCGATCATATCAATATCCATATTGAAACCTGCCCGCGCCTGCATCAGGATATTCAGCAGATAAAAGCAATGGGGCTAAAAGCCGGTGTGGCCATTAACCCACATAATCCTGCCAGCCTGCTGAGCGATATTATTGCAGATGTGGATATTGTTTTGGTGATGAGCGTAAACCCGGGTTTTGGAGGGCAAAAATTTATCCCGAATATCCTGAATAAAATAAGGGAAATAAAAAAACTGATTGCGGAAAAAGGTTCCCATGCGCTCATCAATATCGATGGCGGGGTCACACTTGATAATGCGGCGGAAATTACCGGGGCAGGAGCCGATGTGCTGGTGGCCGGAAGCACAGTATTTGGCGCAAAGGACCCCCTCGAAGCTATCCGCTTGCTGAAGAAGGCATAAAAAGAGGCTGTCACCAGTTGGTGCGACAGCCTCTTTCTTATTGTTTGATCAAGCCAGAGCTTAAACCCCGATTGCAATTTTTAATACATCTTCCATCTTGCTGACGTAATGAAATTTGAGGCCTTTAATAAAGCCGGCTTCCACTTCTTCTACATCCTTCTGGTTTTGCAAACAAAGGATGATCTCCTTGATCCCGGCACGCTTGGCGGCCAGGATTTTTTCCTTTATGCCGCCAACGGGTAACACCTGTCCGCGCAAAGTGATTTCCCCGGTCATGGCCAGGTAAGGCTTTACCTTTTTGCCGGTGAGCGAGGAAGCGATAGAGGTCATCATCGTAATACCCGCGCTGGGGCCGTCTTTGGGTGTTGCGCCCTCCGGCACGTGTATATGTATATTCTTCTTCTGAAAAAGCGTACTGTCGATATTATATTTTCCCGCGTTTGATTTCAGATAGGTCAGTGCTGTAGTGGCGCTTTCTTTCATCACGTTACCCAGGTTGCCGGTCAGGTGCAGTTCTCCTTTTCCATCGCTGAGGCTGGATTCGATAAACAGGATATCGCCACCCACATAGGTCCAGGCCAAACCTACTGCTACGCCCGGAAGGTTCACCGTCTTATACAGATCGTTGCTGTACCGGGGTTTTCCCAGTATCTCCTGTACCGCATCGGCCGAAATGGGCGATGGAACGGCCTGGCCCATAGCTACTTTTTTGGCCCGGTTCCGCATAATGCTGGCCAGTACCCGGTCCAGTTCCCTAACCCCGCTTTCGCGGGTATAATCGGCGATCAGCTGGGCCAGCACCTTGTCCGAAAACCGGATATTGGTTTTGGTAAGCCCGTGCAGTTCCTTTTGTTTGGGGAGCAGGTGACGTTTGGCAATTTCGATTTTTTCTTCGATGGCATAGCCACTGAGGTCAACAATCTCCAGACGATCGCGCAGCGCCGGCTGAATGGTTTGAATATTGTTGGCTGTAGCAATGAACAAGACTTTGCTCAGGTCGTATTCCAGCTCCAGGTAATTATCGTAAAAACTGTTATTCTGTTCCGGGTCCAGCACTTCCAGCAGGGCGCTGCTGGGGTCTCCGCGGAAATCGTTGCCCACTTTATCAATTTCATCCAATACGATGACGGGGTTGCTGCTTTTTACCTTTCTTAACGACTGAAGAATACGGCCCGGCATGGCGCCAATATAGGTTTTGCGGTGCCCGCGGATCTCGCTTTCGTCATGCAGGCCACCCAAACTTAACCGCACATATTTGCGGCCAAGCGCACTGGCAATGCTTTTTCCCAGCGATGTTTTCCCAATTCCCGGAGGGCCCAGGAAACAAAGAATGGGACTTTTCATATCGCCTTTTAATTTTAATACGGCCAGGTATTCCAGGATCCGTTCTTTGATCTTAGCCATGCCGTAATGGTCATGATCCAGTGTTTTGCGGGCATTGTCCAGGTCATACTGATCGGCCGTGTACTCATCCCAGGGAAGGTCGAGCATGAGGTCCACATGATTGTATACCACCGAATAGTCTGGGGTGCTGGGGTGCATCCGTTCCAGTTTTTCGATGCCCTTCTTAAAGGCTTCTTTTGCAGTTTCGGGCCATTTTTTGCTTTCGGCCTTTTTTTGCATTTCCTTTATTTCCTGGCTGTTGTTGTCGCCGCCCAGCTCTTCTTTGATGCTTTTAAGCTGCTGTTGTAAAAAATATTCGCGTTGTTGTTTGTCCAGCTCGGTCCGCGTTTTATTGGTTACTTTGTTTTTCAGCTCAACAAACTGCAATTCTTTTTGCAATAGCTGCATCAGGCTACCCGCGCGTTCCCTGATATCATCCATCTCCAGCAGTTGCTGTTTTTCTTCTACGGAGGTGTTGAGGTTACTGCTTACAAAATGGATCAGGAAAGAGGGTTTTTCGATATTCTTCAGAATGATTGATGCTTCTGAGGGGATATTGGGCGACTGTTGGATGATATTGGTAGCCAAATCCTTTATATTGGCAATATGCGCCTCAAAATCCGGGTCTACCGGGGTTTCTGTATCCGGGATCCGTTTGATGAGGGCTTTAAAATAGGGATCGATGCTGCTTATCTTCTCGATCAAAAATTTATTTCTGCCCTGGATGATGACGGTAGTACCCCCATCAGGCATCTTGATCAGTTTAATGATTTTGGCAATGGTGCCAATCTGTTCCAGGTCCCCGGCCTCCGGGTTTTCCTGGTTGCTGTCCTTTTGAGCTACTACACCTATGAATTTATTTCCCTTATAAGCCTCGTTCACGGCCAGGATGCTTTTATCCCTGCCAACGGTGATGGGCAATACCACGCCGGGAAACAGCACCGTATTCCTCAGCGGCAAAATCGCAATTTCATCGGGTATTTCATCCAGATTTTCGTCTCCTTCATTTTCGTTGAGTGGAATAATGGGCAAAAAATCCATCTCATCTTCCGGTCTAAATTTTATATCAAATTTCATTAGTCTTTTTTAACAGGACAAACTGGCATAGCCGCATGGTTACGCCTGTTTTTAAAATAGAACTTTTAGCAGGTCAATTGTGATGCCACAAACTAAAATGCGGAAAGATTGACGGATTTTTAATCTAAAAAAACGGATTGTCCGGAAAAATGGCGGTTGATGATACCGTTTGGGATGTTTGAAACCGGGGAGCGCGCTACAAGGCAAATCCTACCGCTACCTGTATGGCCTGGTTCTTCCATTTTTCTTCGTTGGGCAGATCGCTCACGTTGCTCAGACCAATTACATATCTTCCGGATACCCGGAGGGCGCTAAACTGGAATTGCACGCCACCTACCATAGAAAAATCGCCCCCTTTAAACGCTTCCTTCCCGTTTTCGAGCAGGTCTTTATCCGTGCTGGTAAGGATGCTGAACTGGGGGCCTGCTTCAATATGCAGGGGGCCTGCCAGTTTCAGATTCAACAGGATGGGGATGGAGAGGTAGTTCAGCTTTGCCTTTGTTTGTTCCTTATTAAAATCGGGCAAAACATTTTTAAAGCTGGTGTCCCGGGTGCTTGAGGATTGGGAATAGATCAGTTCGGGGTTAACGCTCAGCTTCGGGCTGACGCCGATTTCGGCAAAAGCGCCCAACAGATAATTATAATTAAAGGCTTCTTTAAAACTTTCACCTTTGATCTTGGTGGCATTAACGCCCGCTTTAACGCCAATATGAAACTGGGCTTTTGAAGCGATAGCGAGGAAAAAGCAGGAGACCAAAAGGGCGGTTGTCTTTATTGTTTGTGTCATAAAATCAACTATTTAGTTATAAAATTAGACAAAAAATGCGGGAATATTATTGAAATTCAAAAATCGTAATCTCCGGCAGGATGCCCACCCTGCCCGGATAGCCGATAAAACCAAAGCCGCGGTTTACATAAAGTTTCTGGTGCCCTTTTTCGTAAAGACCGGCCCATTGTTTATAAACGTATTGGACGGGGCTCCAGCGAAACCAGGGAAGCTCTACGCCAAACTGCATTCCATGTGTATGCCCGCTCAGCATCAGGTCAATGTCGGGGTACCGGGTATTGACTTCCGCGTCCCAGTGGGAGGGGTCGTGGCTCAACAGTATTTTGAAAGGATATTGGGAAGCTCCTTCAGCAGCTTTCGCCATATTGCCATAACTGTGAAACCGGGCTTTCCCGCTGATGTTCTGCACGCCCAGTAGTCCGATTTGCGATCCGTTGCGCTCCAGCGGCAGGTGCTCATCCAGCAGGAGGCGCCAGCCCATTTGGCCATGTATCTGTTTTAAACGCTCCAGGTTGGCGTTTTTTTCAGCGGCATCCTTCCAGCGATGATAGTCTCCGTAATCGTGATTGCCCAGCGTGGAAAACACGCCCATGGGGGCTTTCAGGCGTGAGAAAACCTCTGTGTAATGTTCCATTTCGGAAGCGATATTATTCACCAGGTCCCCGGTAAATACGATCAGGTCGGGTTTTGCATTCAGGATCATATCAATTCCCCGGTTTACTGCGGCTTTGTTATTAAAGCTGCCGCTATGGACATCCGATATTTGTATCATCCGGAAGCCCCGGAAGCCCTCGGGCAAATTGGGGTAGGTCAGCGGCACTTTTTTGATCTTGTAGTTGTATTTATTGCCCATTCCAAAAATAAAGGTCGAGAAAATGGTGCCGCCCGCCGCAACGCCCAGCCAGCTAAGGAAATTGGACCGGGAAATCGTTTCCGTATCGGCCCCCGAAACTTCGCCTACCTCATTATTGCCCGCAGAAAAGAGTTTTCCTCCTACCCATTGGGTCAGTCGCCGGATATCATCTGCCAGGAAAAATACAGCGGCAAGGATCTTGGCGAGAAAAAAAGCAAAAATGATGGTAAAGACCACGCTTCGGCGAAGCCTGCCGGCATCATGATCCGGGAGGTTGGGTATCAGCAGCAGAGTGCCCAGCATAAGAACGGTAACGCTCCAGTAACCGATTGCAAACAGGCTCCGGTTTCGCTGGGAAGAGTAGGCAAACAGGGAAGACCGGATGGCAATAAAGATGTAGAGGTCAATAAGCAGCATCATCAATAGCATGATCCACCAGAATGACGTATTCCGCATAAAAGGGAGATTTAATCCGCCAAAACTAAGAAATCGTTTGAAGTTTAATGTTATAAGGTTTGAGGTTGGTATCAACCATTGACCGTTGGCTATTGACCATTCACATTTCCAAACCCAACAGCAGGGATCAAATTTCCGATTCCGGCCGGCTTTTTATCGGCTTTTAGAATATCAAATACTTTACATTTGCTTAAATGAACTTTTTTAGTGTTTTTTTGCACCTGTTCAGACAGAATTAAGAATTATGGCAAAAATTATTGGAGTAGCAAATCAGAAAGGGGGCGTTGGTAAAACCACAACAGCCATTAACCTGGCGGCAAGCTTTGCTGTTCTGGAATATAAGACCTTGCTGGTAGATGCAGATCCGCAGGCAAACAGTACTACGGGGGTAGGATTTGACCTGCACAATGTTACACACAGCCTGTATGATTGTATGGCCAACCAGGCGCCGGCAAGGGAAGTGATCCTGAAAAGTGATATCCCCAATCTTGATTTGATTCCTTCTCATATTGACCTTGTTGGGGCGGAAATTGAGATGATCAATTATCCGAACCGGGAAATGGTGCTGAAAAACATCCTGGAAGCAGTGCAGCAGGATTACGATTTTATCGTGATCGATTGTTCTCCTTCCCTGGGGCTGATCACCGTGAATGCTTTAACGGCTGCCGCCTCCGTGGTGGTGCCGGTTCAATGTGAGTTCTTTGCGCTGGAAGGATTGGGCAAGCTGTTAAACACGATTAAAATTGTTCAGAGCCGGTTAAATACTGAACTGGTTATTGAAGGCATCCTGATGACGATGTATGACTCCCGGTTGCGGCTTTGTAACCAGGTTGTAAGTGAAGTACGGCGCCATTTTGAAGATAAAGTGTTTGATACGATCATTCATCGTAATTCAAAATTGAGTGAGGCTCCCAGTTTTGGGAAACCTGCCATTTTGTATGATGCCGCCAGTAAGGGAGCCCTCAATTACCTGAATCTTGCAAAAGAGATCCTGCAAAAAAATGATATGACGAAAATTGCTAACGAAGCTAAGATTCTGGAATGATCCTCGTTCAATGTTTAAAGTTTAAGGTTCAACGTTTGGCCTTAAACCTTAAACCTTAAACCTGAAACAAAGTAATGGCAACAACAAAGCAAAATAAAGATGCACTGGGCAAGGGGATCCGGTCCCTGCTGGGAAGTATTGATGCCGAACTCAAAGGCGGCGGCGGCGAACAGTTGAAAAAAACCGTGGTAGAGAACGCTACCAATATTCTAAGGATACCGGTAGCAGACATAGAGGTAAACCCCAAGCAGCCCCGGCACGATTTTGACGAGCAGGCACTAAGAGAGCTGGCAGATTCTATAAAGATCCACGACATTATACAGCCGCTCACCGTTTCGAAAACGGCCGCCGGCAAATACCGGCTTATCGCGGGAGAGCGTCGTTTGAGGGCCTCGAGAATAGCGGGGCTGGCAGATGTGCCGGCTTACATACGGCAGGCAAATGATGCACAGCTGTTGGAGCTGGCCTTGCTGGAGAATCTGCAGCGCGAAGACCTGAATGCTGTTGAAGTGGCGCTGAGTTATAAGCGGATGATGGATGAACTGGATTATTCGCAGGAACAGGTGGCGGAAAGAATGGGAAAAGACCGCAGTACTATTGCTAATTTTATACGCCTGCTGAAATTGCCGCCGGATATACAACTGGCGGTACGTAGCGGCGAACTTTCCATGGGGCATGCCCGGGCCATCATTAATGTGGATACCGTGGAAAAACAACTGTTTATCTTTAAAGAAATAAAAGATAAAGGACTTTCTGTACGCCAGACAGAGGTGCTGGTACGAAACCTTTACAAACAGGCCGGCACCGCTAAAAAGCCGGTAACAAGAAGTGGACTTTCCAACTCTTTTCAACGTATTGAGGATAAGCTGGCCTCCCAGTTTGACACGCGCGTGAAATTGAAGCACAGCAACAATGGCAGCGGGCAGATCACATTTGACTACTATTCCGTTGAAGAATTAAACAAGTTGCTGCACAACTTTAACGTATCGGTAGATTAATTAGTGCTTTATTTGCATGATGCAATTCCTGAACAAAATAATACTGCTGCTTTTCTTTGTTGCAGGAACCTGTGGATCAGTTGGTGCGCAGGAAAAAGATACTGTTGCGAGGCACGATAGCCTCCCTGCAAAGACGGATACCGCAGTAAAGGCAAAGGCAGAACTGAAGCACGTGGCTAAGACGCGGGATAAATATATTGATACAGTGGCAAGAAAAGACCCACGGTACCGTAACCCCGGAACAGCGGCATTACGATCGGCCGTGCTTCCCGGCTGGGGACAGGTTTATAACCGGAAAATATGGAAAGTGCCCATTGTTTATGCAGCTTTGGGCGCTACAGGGGGGCTTTTCGTAAATAACCTGGTATGGTATAAGAGATTGAGAGCCGGGTTTATTGTAGCTACCGAATTTTCAAAGCCATTGAAGGAAGGAGAAGTGAGAGATAGCACCGGCTATTTTAAGCTGGATCAATATGTGCAGAAAATATTTTTTGGGCAAAACAGCGACCGGTACGAAATATTAAGAAGCACCAGGGACGAATACCGGAAAAGCATGGATTACTCTTTTGTGTTTTTCCTGATTGCCTGGGGGCTGAACGTTGTGGACGCTTCGGTGGACGCGCACCTGAGCACTTTTGATGTGTCGCCCACGCTGAGTCTGCGGCTGCAACCCGGTTACAGCGAGATGTCCAAGACCAACGGCTTGAGCCTGGTGATGCGGATTAAATAGACGGAGTGCAGAATGCTGAATGCAGAATGCTAAATGCTGAACGCTGGACACTGGACACTGGGTGCTGAAAGCTCAAATCAAAAATTAAAAATCGGAAATTTCAAATGAATATTGCACTTATCGGATACGGGAAAATGGGGAAGGCTATCGAAGCTGTTGCCCTGGAACGCGGGCATGAAATAGTACTGAAAATAGACGTGAGCAATCCGCAGGAGCTAAATGCGGAAAATATCGGTAAGGCCGATGTTGCTATCGAATTTACGGGGCCGCATACAGCGTTTGAAAACCTGGTTAAGCTGATAGGGTTGGGAGTGCCCGTAGTGAGCGGTTCTACAGGATGGCTGGAAAAGATGCCTGAACTGCTCTCTGTGATCAACCGGAATGAGGGAACGTTCCTTTATGCCAGCAACTTCAGTATTGGGGTGAATTTATTTTTTGAGCTCAATAAAAAGCTGGCGGAGCTTATGCACAAGTATGGTACCTATTCAGTAAGCCTGGAAGAAATTCACCATACAGAAAAGCGGGACGCACCCAGCGGTACCGCTATCACCTTGGCAGAGCAGGTGCAGGAAGTGTACACGGAAAAGAAAAAATGGGTTAACGATGTGGAGCCCGCAGAAGATGAATTACTGATCATCAGCAAAAGGATCGGCACCGTGCCGGGAACCCATACCACTACTTATTCCTCAGAGATCGACGACATCTCCATAACCCACACTGCGCATAACCGCAAAGGATTTGCATTGGGAGCAGTATTGGCTGCTGAGTATATCAACGACAAAAAAGGCGTGTTTACAATGAAGGATGTGCTGGGGCTTTGATGGCATTCCAAAAACCTAACTGTGATTAAGACTTTATTTTTTTATTGCTTATAATTTCGACTACCTGTTTCCCAATCTTTCCTGTAAAATGAGCTAATTAAAGGTTTCGTTTTAATGAAACTTTCGCATACTTTTGCTCTGCTTAACCTTTAACATGGAAACACGTTTTGAAATTGTACTTCTGGAAGAGGTGCGTTTGTTTTTGAAGAGCCTGGAAAGAAAGCATTACGAAAAAATAATTTATAACATTCGTAAAGCACAGAAGAAAAATGATCCCGAGCTTTTTAAAAAACTGACGAATGATATTTGGGAATTTAGAACGCTGTACCAGGGATTGCAATACCGGCTTTTGGCTTTTGGGGATAAAGATTCTACTATGGAAACATTAGTAATATCGACTCATGGGTTTATCAAAAAGCGG
The DNA here is from genome assembly GCF_051201075.1 of Niabella hirudinis. NCBI lineage: Bacteria > Pseudomonadati > Bacteroidota > Chitinophagia > Chitinophagales > Chitinophagaceae > Niabella > Niabella hirudinis. Next base: position 218,391 of record NZ_JBPEHJ010000002.1, on the reverse strand, counting down.
AGTGATGTTCCAAAACAGGAAATTCAAAAAGCCATTCAAACCCGAACAAAATATTTTGAAGAAAAAATAAAGGATCAGAAGAAATGAAAACATATACATTGGCGGAAATACAGGACGAGTTTATCGGGAAAATTGGAACCCCCAACCGGGACCGTTTTGAATATGAATTGCAGATGGATCTGATCGGCAAAGCCATTAAGCAAACCCGCCAGGAGCGCAACCTGACGCAGGAGGAATTGGGGAAACTGGTGGGCGTTCAAAAAGCCCAGATCTCCCGGCTTGAAAATAATGCAGGCAATGTAACTATGGATACTTTGCTGCGCGTATTTACTGCACTAAAAGCAAAGGTAAAATTTCAGGTGGAATTGTCAAACCTGAACATAAGTGTCGGGCAGTGATGCACTCCTCTCAAAAGAGTCACCCCGCATTGCTCATGTCCTATTTATTCCTGAATAAAAAATAAATAATAGTTGCTATTCCCACTACAGTCAAGGCAACGCCAGCATTTCGGGACAGATCGTCAAATACTTTTGCGAGTGTCAGTAGCCCTAATAACAGGAATCCGGCACCTACAATCAGTGCTGCATACTTTTTAAGAAGGGATGCAATATTCATAATTGAACACCTTGAAATTAAACAAAAATAGACCTCTCAGATAGTTTATCTTTTTGAAGCTTTCGTTTCCGAAAAATGCACCACCTGTCTTGCAAAGGCCTTGAACGCTGCCTTGGTCACTTCATCGTCGCTCATCATTACCGGAATGCCCTGGTCGCCCCCCTCGCGTATACCTTGCACCAGGGGAATTTCACCCAGGAAGGGAAGATCATATTCACTAGCCAGGCGTTTTCCACCTTCCTTTCCAAAAATGTAATATTTGTTATCAGGCAATTCTGCGGGGATAAAGTAGCTCATGTTTTCCACCAGTCCAATGATGGGGGCGTTGAGCTGTGCCTGGCCAAACATGGCAATGCCCTTTTTGGCATCGGCTAAAGCCACATCCTGGGGGGTGCTTACAATGACCACGCCGCTCACATGGGCAATCTGCATCAGGGTCAAATGAATATCTCCGGTGCCGGGAGGCATGTCTACAATCAGGTAATCCAGGTTGCCCCAGTCTACATCGGTAATAAACTGTTTGATAGCGCTGCTGGCCATGGGCCCCCGCCATACCACGGCTTTGCTTTCATCTACCAGCAGCCCGATGCTGAGCAATTTAATGCCGAAGCGTTCCAGGGGAACGATCATGCCCTTGCCGTTCACATCTTTCATCATCGGCCGCTCGCCCCGCACGCCAAACATAATGGGCACGCTTGGGCCATAGATATCAGCATCCATCAATCCAACAGCGGCTCCGGATTGCGCCAGCGCCAGCGCCAGGTTGGCCGCAACCGTGCTTTTGCCAACGCCCCCCTTACCACTCACTACGGCAATAATATTTTTTACACCCGGCAATGCCTTTACCGGTGCACCGGCAGCAGCCTGTGCTTTGGGGGTATGACTACCAAAGCCTGCTTTAACCACTGCCTTTTCATTCACCTGTGTTTTAATAGCCTGTATGCATGCCATTTTTACCTGTTCCCGCAGCTGTGCATCCTGGCTGGGCAGGTCGATATTAAAAGCAACATAATATTTTTCAATCACGAGGTCCCTGATCATATCCAGGTCTACAATATTTTTATGAGAGCCGGGAATATGAACCGTACCCAATGCCTGCAAAACGAGTTCTTTTGTCATTTATTTACTAAAGCTTATGTTAAAAAAGCTACAATCCACAAAGTTAAACATCCTATTGGGCATTTTGTTGTCTTATTTACAAATGGTTACTTAAATTTGAAGCCGTGAAGAAAATAATCATACCGGTTATTGTTTTATTGTTTATAATTCCATCAACTGCGCACGCACAGTTCGAAAAAGCGCGCGATTCAGTAATCCAGCTTTTTGGTATTGTAATGTCTTCAGACAGTCTTTATGGCATCCCGTCCGTAAGCGTTACGGTAAAAGGATCTTCACGCGGAACGATTACCAATGAACAAGGCGTGTTTTCCATTGCTGTACTGAAGGGCGACCAGATCGAATTTTCGCATGTGACCTACAAGCCAGTGGTCAAGCCCATTCCCAGGGACCTGGAAGGGAACCAATATAATATGGTTGTATTAATGACCGAAGACACGGTATACCTTCCGGCGGCCATTATACGGCCCCGGCCCACACCGGAGCAGTTTGCCCGCGATTTTGTAAATGTGAAAGTGGCTGATGATGAGATGGAGATCATCCGGAAAAACAATACCAAAGAAATGCAACGCTCTATGCTGCGGAAGACGGCCTATGACGGAAGAGAGGTTACCAATATGCAGCTCAACATGATTTCTCAAAAAGCCCGTTACCAGGGGCAAATTCCTCCTATGAATATTTTTAATCCTGCTGCATGGTCCGAGTTTATTAAGTCTTGGAAACGGGGTGATTATAAGCGGAAGTAAGCAAGTTTGATGTTTGATGCTTCGTGGTATTTCCCTGTCTTCAGGTTTAATGTTTAAAGTTAGCGGCCCTTCTACGCTCGATGAGTTTTCTACTCCCTACCTGCTATTCTCTGTTGACTGGTTCCACATCTCCACTCCCGATGGCGATCGCATGCACGTCAAGTTAAGAACAGATCATGTTGCCATGAAATGTAGTACGGGTAAGCCTTTCTCGCCAAAAAGATCGCATCTTTAATGGCAAACAGGCGCAGCGCGCCGTTGACCCTTATAACGATGAACCTCCAAAACCTCCCGTAGCCGCAGCGCGGTGGTAATTTTTTGTGCACGGCTTGTACAAACCGCAATGATTACCGGTGCGCTGCACCTTTATTACCCGTATTGTCGTTTACTAACAGGATCAGCGCTGCGCTGCAGCTCCCAGGACAAAAATTAACTTGACGCGCATGCGATGGCGATCGGGATTCAAATTTTCTTAAGATAATATTCGAAGATCAGCTGTTCCTCAAGTTCAAAAGCCGCATCTTCAAAAACGGTAATAATATCTTCGAAGGTTTCCAGTTGTCCCAGCGAAAGGTTTTCAAAACGTACTTTTACAGGAAGTGCAATGGCCCCGGTCAGCACATCATAAAGCGCATCCAGGTTATTGCCAAAGTATTCCGGCAACTCCAGTTTGGTGATCGCCGTTTTATAGAAATCGGCTTTAGTGCCGATCCGGTCAAAATCAAAAATAATTTCCTTCATATCATTTATTTTTCTTCAAAGGATCTATAGTGATCTTTTGTAACAAATACCAGCCCGTCATTTGAAAAAAGAAGCCGGTCTGCATTGCGGTGACCACAATGATAATTAATGTCTGCCTCATACCACTTTCTTCCGCTTTTGACCGGTAATGTTTTTTCGCGGTTACTGAAAAAGTCGCCCCCGATGGCCCTGCCCGGCAATACCTCGCACAGGTTGCCCTGTGCTGCGATCCAGCCTTTTTGACGGGCCTCCTGTTTGGTGATATAGTAAGCGGGAAGACGGCCGTTCTTTTTCAAGTATGGCACTACAATTGTTTCTTTTGTGAGTGCCTCTACCGGAGCCGTTGTTCCGCTCCGGTCTGTGGAAGGCTGCTCCCTTTGCTCCGGAGTACCGGTGTGCCAAAAGTATCCCACTATCAGAATCGCTGCCAGCAGCAGCACGATGCTTTGTTTGCGCATTTTTATTCCGTTGATCGGGCAAACCTACTGCAAAATTTATTAATCCATTTTTAATTATCTTGCCCTTATGATTAAAAATGTTTCCGTTATTGGCGCCGGTACCATGGGTAATGGTATTGCCCATGTATTTGCGCAAACCGGGCATCGGGTTGTGTTGATTGATGTTTCTGCCGCACAGCTGGAGAAAGCGCTTCGGACCATCGAAAAAAACCTGGACCGGCAGCTGGCAAAGGAGGCCATTACTGCACAAGAAAAGGCAGCGACCCTGCAAAATATAACTACTGAAACCCGTCTTGAAGAAGGTGTGGCCGAGGCGCAGCTGGTAGTTGAGGCGGCTACCGAACAGGAGACTTTGAAGCTGGAAATATTCAGGATGACCGATGCCGCCGCACCGGCGGATTGCATCCTCGCCACTAATACCTCATCGATCTCCATAACAAAAATTGCATCGGTAACCAGTCGCCCCGGTCAGGTGATCGGGATGCATTTTATGAACCCCGTTCCGGTGATGAAACTGGTGGAGGTTATTAACGGATATGCTACCCATACCGCGGTTTCTGACACCATTATTGCGTTAAGTAAAAAGCTTGGGAAAATGCCCGCCCTGGCCAATGACTATCCAGGTTTTGTCGCTAACCGTATTTTGATGCCGATGATCAATGAAGCCATCTACAGCCTGTACGAGGGAGTAGCCCGGGTAGAAGCGATTGATACTATTATGAAACTGGGTATGGCCCACCCCATGGGGCCGCTGCAACTGGCTGATTTTATAGGGCTGGATGTATGCCTGTCTATTTTAAATGTACTGCACAATGGATTTGGAAATCCTAAATATGCGCCCTGTCCGCTCCTGGTTAATATGGTCAACTCCGGGAAACTGGGCGTTAAATCCGGGGAAGGTTTTTATACTTATACACCCGGAACAAAGGAGTTAGTAGTGAGTGAAAAATTCCGGTAGCATTTCGATTGGCGTCAGGCGATGGGTTTCTTTTTTCCATCCATAGGTGTGATTGCCATTGGTAATAACCAGATAGGGAGCCGGCAGGGCAATATTATAACGCAGAACCTGGTCCAGCACGGCATCATTCAACAATACCTGGCCGGCCTTGCATTCGATCAGCATCCAGGGGCGATGATCCCGATCATATACGAGAATGTCGAACCGTTTTTTCAGTTCACCCAGCCGGATCTCTTTTTCGAGTGCGATGAGAGCCGCGGGATACCGCATGGTTTGCAACAGGTATTGGATAAAATTCTGACGGATCCATTCCTCATCCTGCAGCACCAGCCACTTTCTGCGCAGCGCATCAAAAATATGCGGCTGGCCATTGCGGGTTTCAATCTTAAACGCTGGTTGCGGGTATTGAACGCGTATCATTGGGCCAAAAATAACGGTTTCGCGGTGGATACCGGTAAAAAGGGAGCCGGTTTTCCCACGCCTTATCAGGGTTGAAAATTATTTAAAATGTGGCTAAAAGTTATTATTTTGGGGTTCAAATAGTATGTAATATGATTGGTGTTGTACATAGTTATCGATTGCTGTTAAAAGAGTTGCCACATATAATTGATATTTCGGGTACAAAAATGAATATATTGCCAAAAAATCCGGGCTCCAGCCTGGAAATTTTTCAAGTAAAAAACAAAGAGGGAACTGGACAGCTGACGAAGTTGAAAAAATCTTAAAAACGATTTCAAATGAAGATGTGGACGCCTATGTTGATGAGTTGATATTTGAGCGCTGTTTTCCCGGTAACATTATTGATGCAGCATGAAAACAAAGAATGAGATTGTAAAGAACTGGCTGCCCCGGTATACAGGAGAAAGTTTAAAAAATTTTGGAGCATACATCCTGCTCACCAATTTTGACAACTATGTAAAGCTCTTTGCCGACTGGAATAAGGTAGAAGTAGTGGGGCTTGATAAACCGATGCAATGCGCTACGGCCGGGGATATTACCATCGTCAATTTTGGTATGGGAAGCCCCACAGCGGCAACCATTATGGACCTGTTAACCGCTATTGCCCCCAAAGCGGTATTGTTTTTGGGAAAATGCGGCGGGCTTAAAAAACGCAATAAAGTGGGGGACCTTATTCTGCCCATTGCGGCGATCCGGGGAGAGGGAACTTCAGATGATTATTTTCCGCATGAAGTACCGGCGCTGCCGGCATTTGCATTGCAGAAAGCAGTAAGTACCACAATAAGGGAAGCAAAAACCGATTACTGGACCGGTACCGTATATACGACCAACCGGAGGGTATGGGAGCATGATGAAGAATTCAAGACCTACCTGCAACGGGTGAGGGCCTATGCGGTGGATATGGAAACAGCTACTATTTTTACCGTTGGCTTTTTTAACAAGATCCCCACCGGCGCCCTGCTGCTGGTAAGTGACCAGCCCATGATACCAGATGGGGTAAAGACGGCCGACAGCGACCGGAAGGTGACGGCAAAGTATGTAGAAACTCATTTAAAGATCGGTATTGATTCATTAAAACAGTTGATCAATAACGGCCAAACAGTACGACATTTGCGATTTTAAAATCATATAAAATATGAAAACAGGTATATTGACATTTATCATTGCTGCCGCCATATTTTCGGCCACAACCGCTTGTTCTTCAAAAGCAACAAAGGGTGGCGGCACCCGTTATAAGGCCCGGTTTGAAGTAGCCGGTATGTGCTCCAATTATACCTTCTCCGTTATTGAAGGGAGAATTGATCCATGGCAGGTAGCAGCCACATGGACCAATCCCCAAACCAATAAGACCTATTGGAAGGCCTTTGGCATCACCAACCCCTGCGATTTTCCTTCCAACATTAAGGAAGGCGATGTTTTTTATTTTGAAATAGTACCGGCAAAAAAAGACCAGCAATGTGCTGTTTGTATGGCTTACTATCCCACGCCGGAAAAAAAGCTGAATATTAAAGTGGTACAGTAATGCAGCCCTTACTGGAGATCCGGGATCTGTGCGCCGATTTTACGTCTGATGGTGTGGTGAACCACGCGCTGAAAAATATTTCGGTAACGGTGCATTCCAATGAGATTGTGGCGCTGGTAGGAGAGTCCGGGTCGGGCAAATCAGTTACCTCTTTGTCGATACTACAGTTAATCCCTTCTCCTCCGGTAAAATATGTACAGGGCTCCATCTGTTATTATGCAGAAGACGGCAGCTGCATTAGCCTGCTCAATGAGAGCAGGGAGGCCATGCAGGCCATCCGGGGCAACGCTATTTCCATGATATTCCAGGAACCGATGACCTCCCTGAACCCGGTATATACCTGCGGCAATCAGGTAGCCGAAGCCATCCGGGTACATACTCATGTAACAAAGGAAGCGGCCAGGGCGCAGGCCATCCGCTGGTTTGAGCGTGTACAGCTACCAGATCCTCCGGCTATATACCACCGGTATCCTCATCAACTTAGCGGAGGGCAAAAACAACGGGTAATGATCGCTATGGCGATGTGCTGCAAGCCCCGGCTCCTTATCTGCGATGAGCCTACTACTGCTTTGGACGTAACAGTGCAAAAAACCGTACTGCAGCTCATTAAAGAATTGCAGCTGGAAACCGGCATGGGAGTAATCTTTATTACACACGACCTGGGCGTAGTGGCGGAAATTGCCAACCGGGCGGTAGTGCTGTACAGGGGCGAAATAATGGAAGAGGGCACCGTGGAGCAGCTGTTCCGGGATCCGCAGCACCCTTACACCAGGGCGCTCATGGCCTGCCGGCCGGTAAATCATAAGAAAGGAGCCCGGCTGCCGGTGGTGAGCGATTTTATAGATACACCCATGGTGAAACCCGTTGTGGAAACACCTGCGGAACCGGCACCCCTGCCCGGCATTGCTGTGGCTAATTGCCTGGTAAAAGTGGAGGAGCTTTCTGTTTGGTTTCCAAAGGAACGGAGCTGGCTGGGGAAGCCGCTCAGCTATACCAGGGCCGTGGATGCGGTGAGCTTCAGGATCTTTGAAAATGAAACACTGGGACTGGTGGGGGAAAGCGGTTGTGGAAAGACCACGTTGGGACGTGCCCTGCTGCAACTGATCCCTTCAACAGGGGGAAGAGTCATTTACAAGGGGCAGGATATGAGTTTGTTTAAAAAGGAAGCATTACGTAGCTTGCGCAAGCAGCTGCAGATTATTTTTCAGGATCCTTATTCTTCCTTAAACCCCCGGAAAAAAATAGGCCCATCCATCGAAGAGCCGCTAAAAGTGCATGGGATTGAGCCGAATGCAGCCGCCCGTAAAAAAAGCGTGGAAACCTTACTGGAAAAAGTGGGCCTGCTGCCGGAACATTACGATCGCTACCCGCACGAGTTCAGCGGAGGTCAGCGGCAACGTATTGTTATTGCAAGGGCCCTGGCGCTGAATCCTTCTTTTATTATCTGCGATGAATCGGTATCTGCACTGGATGTAAGCGTACAGGCCCAGGTACTCAACCTGCTGAACGATCTCAAAAAAGAATTTGGCTTTACCATCGTATTTATCAGTCACGATCTGTCGGTAGTGCGCTATTTCAGCGACCGGATCATTGTGATGAACAAGGGTACAATAGAAGAGGAGGGCCCCGCAGATCAAATTTATGAGCATCCAAAAAGTGCATACACCAAAAGGCTGATTGAAGCTATACCCCGGGGTGGGGTGCGACCTGTTAGGCCTGAAGACCTAACAGGCCGCACCCCACATAAAAAATAAACCGGAAATTACTGCAATAGTGTTACCTTTGCACGCACAAATCGAAAACCGGTGCCGTAAGACCGGGGATCGAAAGCGTAAAACATACTGGTTTCCAGTTTGTTCAAAACTTCCTCCCCCGGGCTTCGCTTGTTTTCGGGTATTGACATTTAAAACCGTTAAACAAAAGAATGAAGCTTTCACAATTTCAATTTGATCTGCCTCTTAACCTCATTGCACAACATCCAACAAAGAAAAGAGAAGATGCCCGCATGATGGTGGTACATCGCCAGACGGGGCAAATGGAAAACAAAAACTTCCGCGATATCCTGGATTATTTTGACGACAAAGATGTTTTTGTGGTAAATAATACCAAGGTTTTTCCGGCCCGTATGTATGGCCGTAAGGAAAAAACCGGCGCCAAAATTGAAGTATTCCTCTTAAGAGAATTGAATAAACAGAACCGCCTCTGGGATGTAATTGTGGACCCGGCCCGCAAAATCCGGGTGGGTAATAAACTCTATTTTGGCGAAAATGAAGAGCTGGTAGCCGAGGTGATCGACAATACGACCAGCCGCGGCCGTACGATCCGCTTTCTCTGGGAAGGATCAGAGGAAGCGTTCAAGGCTCAGCTGGAGGCCCTGGGCGAAACACCGTTGCCCAAGTACATTAAAAGGAAACCGGATGATGACGATAAGGAGCGCTACCAAACTGTTTATGCCAAACACGAAGGAGCCGTGGCAGCACCAACAGCCGGCCTGCACTTCAGCCGCGAACTGATCAAACGCCTGGAAATCAAAGGAATTCGTTTTTCCGAAGTAACCCTTCATACCGGATTGGGGACTTTTCGCCCGATTGAGGTAGAGGACCTCAGCAAGCATAAAATGGATGCCGAATATTATCATATTGATGATATGGCCTGCCGTGTTGTAAATAAGGCCAAGGAAAGTGGTCATCGCATTTGCTCAATTGGTACCACTACCATGCGCGCTATGGAATCTTCCTTTACCGCTCAAAAGCTGTTAAAGCCTTCCGAGGGATGGACGAACATGTTTATTCATCCTCCGTATGATTTCAATATTGCAAATGCATTGGTGACCAATTTTCACCTGCCCAAGACCAGCCTGATGATCATGACCAGCGCTTTTGCGGGGTATGAACTGACCATTGAGGCCTATAAAAAAGCAATTAAAGATAAGTATCGTTTCTTCAGCTATGGAGATGCATTGCTGATCATTTAAACGGATTTTTCCGGTGAAGCGTATAAAAAAAGCAGATCGTAAGACCTGCTTTTTTTGTATCCGGCAGTTGCTATTGCAGGGGGATGGGAATAAACCAGCCCTTGGGGTCGAGGTTCTTGTCATCCAGCATCAGGATAAAATCCAGTTTTCCATACCCGGTTTCATCATCACGTCCAACGGTGCCAATGACCTGTCCCGTTTTTACTTTTGAACCTTTTACAACCGCAGATCCGGCCAGGTTGCTATAAGCGGTCACATACCGTCCATGACGGATCACCACATAAAACGTACCGCTGATTTTAGAAACACTGATCACATCTCCTTCAAAAACAGCTTTTACGGGTGTATTTACCGGCGCAGAGAAGGTGCAGCCCGGATTATCGCCTACAATGTCGGGGCCGGCTCCCTCAATTTTAAACCGGCCAAATCCCTGTATAATGGTGCCTTTATCCAAAGGGTAGGGAATCTGACCCTTATAGAGACCAAAATCGCCGGTTAAGGCAGCATTGCTAATGGGGAAGGCGTTATGATGCTGGGGTGGAAGTATCGGGTACTGCCGCTGGGGTGCCGGCTCCGGGGCGGGCTCCTCTGCCTTGGCGGGGGGGGGCGGGGGTTCGGGGTGATAATAAAAATTCCGCAATGTTGCGATGGTTTTTTTGATCCGGCCAATCTCCCGGTCATTGTCCTGCACTTCTTCCAGGTTGAAAAAGCCGGGCTGCCGCGACATGCTGACAACATAACGTTCCTGCCCCTCAATTTTCCGGTTGAGCGTGGTTAGTTGTACCATCGCCTCTTTTGAAACGATTTTTGTACTGTTATATGCCCGTTGAATTTCGTTGACCTCATTGAGGATCAGTGCGCGTTCCTTTCGTAAAGTGGTTTTGGCATCATCCTGGGCAAATCCGGTACCGCTCAACAGTATAAATGCCAACCATAGCCCATTTCTTATCATAAACATAAGCACTCCAATTTTTTAACAGGGCTATTTTTTTGTTTTGTAGCCCTTCGGCACGGAAAATGGCGTATTTAACGCTTCATTTAAAGTGAAAGATTTATAGTCTAAATAAATTTCAATGTCTGTTTTGTATTTTACATTTATGGTTCTTGATTTTGGGAACTGGGCGTTGTTTATTTTCTCATACGCACCGTAAGTCAGTTCCGCTGTGCGTTTTTTGCCTGCATCCGCATCTTCCAACTTGCTTGTGGCCGGCAAATAGTCCGGTAACATTACATTGAGCAGGTTTCTGAAAAATTTTGTGCGGCTGGTAACCTGGAGGGTGTCGGCCAGTTTGGTATAACTGCTGTTGGCTTTGTCGATAAAGACCGGATTCCCTACCAGGAGGTCCTGCAGGGTGCCCAAATCAAGCGGCAGTCCCAGTTGCTCCTGTAAGTAAACGTAACTGGAAGAAATATATTGTTTATTGAGCTTATTAATTATCCGGACAGAATCTTCTGTAATGATTCCCCGGGCCACTTCAATACCCAATGGGCCAATTACCGATGCCCAGATGAGGCTGTCCCTGTGGATCTGCAGCTTTATATCAAAGTTCTTGGTATCTCCTTTGGCCTTGTAGGTTACCGCAGCCCTTCCGGAGAAGGTGGTATATTCAATATGATTGATTTTTTGGAGAACGGTGGAGATGGTCTCTATAGCCGCCACGCTGTCCTTTTTGCCGCTGGCATCATCGGTAGATGCTGTTTCTGTTTTTACGGAGCTGTCGGTTGCCGGAGGGGGCGGTGTCCGCTGTGCTTTTTTTGCTGAGTTGCAGGAAGCAAGGATCAGGGCTGCCGACAAAAACAAAGTAATGTATTTCATGCTGTGTTTTTTAAAAAAAACTGCCCGGCAGCTGATCTTAAAAAGCGCAGCCGCCCTGTGTATCAGATATTTTGTTAAAGCTGTTATTGTTTGCCGGTATGGCCAAATCCTCCCGCCGCCCGAACGGTTTCGCTCAGTACAACAGTTTCCACCCATTCCGCTTTTTCTACTTTTTGCACAACAAGCTGTGCAATACGATCGCCATGCTGAATAACCTGTTCTTCGTTCGAAAGATTGATCAGGATTACCTTTACTTCGCCCCGGTAGTCGGCATCAATGGTACCCGGGGTGTTCAGGCAGGTAAGCCCCTGTTTAACAGCCAGACCGCTGCGGGGCCTTACCTGTACTTCGTATCCCTCAGGGATTTCCATAAAAATTCCGGTAGGAATCAATGCCCGTTCCAGGGATTTTAAGGTAATGGGGGTTTCTAAATGAGCCCGAACATCCATGCCCGATGCACCGGTTGTTGCATAGCTGGGTAAGGGGTTGGTTGACTGATTGATGATTTTTATTTCGATTGCGGTCATTATAACAAAGTTAAACGCTTCGTACGAAAATTATATTACTTTAACATTTATGCGGAAGGCTTTTCCGGCAGGTTGCCAAAGGCAACATTATATGGATCGGGGCTGCAAGCCCCGATCAGCATTCTATTTTTTGCAGCAGCACAGTTGCCATGGCCATCAGTCCCTCTTCGCGGCCGATAGCGCCCATTTCTTCCGTGGTAGTAGCTTTGATAGAAATATCGGAGGTGGTTACTTTGAGTATTTCTGCGATCGTTTGCTGCATGGCCGGTACAAATTTTTTTATTTTGGGCTCCTGCAGGCAAAGGGAACTGTCTACATTCACGACTCTGTATCTTTTCTCCGAAATCAACTGTACGGTTTCTTTTAACAGGATCTTGCTGTCGATATCCTTATACCGCGGATCATTATTGGGGAAATGCACCCCAATGTCGCCCAGGCTCAGGGCGCCCAGCAGGGCATCGCAGATAGCATGCAGCAATACATCGGCGTCACTATGCCCCAGCGCACCCTTATGATGAGGTATTTTAATACCGCCGATCCAAAGATCGCGCCCTTCGGCAAACTGGTGAAAATCGATCCCCGATCCAATTCTGTAACTCATGTTTTTAATTTTTTAACCATTTGAGCCAATCATCTGCCACTTTATCCCAATTAAATCCCTCGTAGTTGATCTTTCCGGGGGCATCAACCGGAAAATAGTTGTACCCGGTGCCAATATAGGTATTAAAAACAATATTTTTCTTTTTTAAACGAATGCATTCGGTATGAAAATAGTCATTGAAGGGAGTACACCAGTCCTTACTGCCGTAAGATACCAGAACCGGAATGTTTAGTGCAAGTAAATGGGGAAGCAGCGGCGCTGAAAACTCAATCAGTGATTTGTTGGTATCGCCGGCCACGATCAGTTCCCCGGTAGCAATAAAGGGCTGGGATTGCAGGTGGCGGATAATGAAATTTGCTCTTTGTATATAATAACCGGTATTTAAGGTTTCCTGATGATGGCCAGATGATAAAATTCCGCAAGCCCATCCTGGTTGAAGGGAAAGACACCACAGGTATCCTTCCCATCTGTTTTAATCAGGGGCTGAGGCATGCTTTCCTGGAAGAACAGGAACAAGGGCTTTTTTATGTCCTCATTTCCCTTTTTCGATTTGATTAGAACATCAACCGGGTCGCCATTAAAATTGATTTTTATATAAGGGTAGTCAAAATCTTCTGGCGTTTTTACCTGAGCGAAGGAAACGAGATGGGTGTAGAAAATGCCAGGTAGCAAGAATGTTTTTTTGCTAAAAAACATAGATCGCCATTTTTGAAATGAAAATAATTCTTTTTGTATGAAGAATCGCTAAGTTGTTCTGATTCTTAATGGTTCTTAACTCCTTAATGTTTTTAAAACCTATTTTTGTTTGATGAACACGGAAGCATTATACCAGGTATACCTGGAGCACCCTGATGTGCAAACGGATACGCGCAAAATAAAAGAAGGTGAATTGTTTTTTGCATTGAAGGGCCCGAATTTTAATGGTAACCGGTTTGCCCAACAGGCCATTGATGCGGGTGCGGCAAAAGTAGTGATTGATGAAGCCGCCTGCGCAATTCCCGGCAAAACCATATTGGTGCCGGATGTATTGCAGGCACTGCAGCAGCTCGCCGCCTGGCATCGTGCCCGGTTTTCATTTCCGGTAGTGGCCATTACCGGCAGTAACGGAAAAACGACTACCAAAGAGCTGGTGCATGCCGTACTAAGTACTACCTATAAAGCCTATACTACAGAAGGAAACCTGAATAACCATATTGGGGTGCCGCTCACATTGCTGAAAATAAAAAACGATGCACAACTGGCCGTAATCGAAATGGGGGCTAACCACCTGGAGGAGATAAAAGGGTATTGTGCAATTGCCCGACCTACCCACGGGCTGATTACCAACGCAGGCAAGGCCCACCTGGAGGGTTTTGGCAGTGTTGAAGGGGTTAAAAAGGGAAAGGGGGAGCTGTATGACTTTTTAAGAGAGCGCGGCGATGGAACGGCCTTTGTAATGTGGGATTATAATTACCTGCGGGATATGAGCCGTGGTATTGCCCATATTGTCCGCTATGGCACGACTGATGCCGATATATTAGGAGACGCCACGGGGCAGGACGGCTTTCTTACCGTTGCGCTAAAACAGCCATTTGAAGCGCTTATTGAAACCCGGTTGGTAGGGGATTATAACCTGCCCAATGTACTGGCGGCCATCACCGCCGGACTGCATTTTAATGTTCCCATAGAAAAGATCAGGGCAGCTATTGAAGGGTATACACCTTCCAATAGCCGCAGCCAGCTTTTGGAAAAAGGAACCAATCGGATCATTTTGGATGCTTACAATGCTAATCCCAGCAGTATGAAACTGGCTATAGAAAACCTGGCAAAAATGGAGGGCGGCAAAAAGATCCTGGTATTGGGCGCTATGGCGGAAATGGGCCCTGCAACAGCAGCGGAACACGAGCAGGTAATACAATTGATCGGGCAGCACAGATGGAGTGATGTAATCCTGGTGGGCAACCCATTTGCCTTTTATAAAGACCTGTTCCGTTATTTTGAAAATTCGGCTGGGGCCGCAGCCTGGCTTCAGACGCATCAGCCGGAAAATGCCCTGCTACTGGTAAAAGGAAGCCGGAGCACACAGATGGAAAAAGTACTGGAAGCGCTTTGAACGTTTCATGTTTGAGGTTTCAAGTTTAACGCTGGATTCGTTCTCAAAGCCGAAAGCTGACCGCTGATAATCGTACCTTTGTATTTAAACGGGTAAATTATGGAACCGGAAAAAAGCAGCAGGGGCTACCTGGCTACTATTTTGGGCTGCTATTGTCCGCGGTGCAGGGAGGGGAAGTTGTTTGAAAAGCCCCTGGCCTTACGGATAAGAGGCGTACTGAAAATGAATAAATACTGTCCGGTATGCGCGCAGCCTACGGAGATAGAAGTAGGATTTTATTATGGCACGGGGTATGTCAGTTATTTTATTGCGGTTGCACTTACTGTATTTAGCGCGGTTTTGTGGTGGCTTACTGTTGGTTTTTCTGCAAAGGATAACCGGTTTATTTACTGGCTGATCTTCAATTCGGTGTTACTGGTATGCCTACAGCCCTGGCTGATGCGCTTTTCCCGTAGTTTATGGCTCTCCTGGTTTGTAAAATATGACCCGGACTGGCGGTACACAAAGCCGGAAGATGTGTCGGAACGGATGAACGAAGAGCAGGGAAATAACTGGTGAGGGGACGCGGTCAGAATTTCAGGTTTCAGTTTCAAGTTCAAAGTTCGGTGCTGACTTTGACGATTGACGATTCAGCATTCAGCACAAAGCCTACAGCATTTACAAAATATGTTCTCCAACACCTCCGAAATAATTGAAATACTGGGAACCATTGCTTTTGCTATATCCGGAACTTTTTCTGCAATGCAGCGGAAGCTGGATGTATTTGGCGTATTGATCATTGCCTTTGTAACATCGGTTGGAGGCGGTACCATCCGTGACCTGCTGATTGGTGATACTCCGGTAGCCTGGATGCGGGATGTACAGGTTTGCCTGGTGATCCTGGTCACTTCCATTGCCGCCATTATCTTTAAAACCTATATCCGGAAACTAAAAGTGACCCTCTTTTTATTTGACAGCCTGGGACTGGGTTTATTTACGGTGGTAGGATTGCAAAAGGGAATTAATTTTGGGCTGAACCCCGGCATTTGTATTGCATTGGGTACCATCACCGGTTGCTTTGGGGGCATTACCCGCGATATCCTTTTAAATACCATTCCGCTAATCTTCCGGAGAGAGATTTATGCCACGGTTTGTATTTTTGGCGGTGTGGTGTACCTGCTGCTGCTGCATTTTAAGATAAATACCGACATCAGCAAATTCATAGTAATTGCTATTATTTTTGTTACCAGGATCATCGTGGTGCAAAAACGGCTGTCGTTTCCAAGGATGCGATATTAATCTTTTAAGTTATACACCTCTCTCTTGTATATTTTCTTAGTTTTTTGATCACCTGCCGTTCGAAGGCCTTTGTTGCCTTTTTTGAAGAAGGAAACCACGGCAACGGCGGCGGAGAGGAGTAAAGCGTGGCATTGATCAGCCGCAGCTTTGATTGCTGATGATTCCCCGTAAAAATCATTTTGAAGAATTTCGTCCGGTAGGTCAGCGTGTCGCCCTCTTTTACTTTTGTATGATCCAGTAAATAAGCCGCCGTGTCTTTTGTATTCCTGAAATAAAAGATATTTTTTTCCGCATCAAAATTCAAACTGCTTTTAAAGCGTTTTGCGTAGTTTAACTGCAATGTGTTGAAGGCGGCAATTAGTTTCTTACCAGAGCAGTCAAAGGTGTATTCCTTGTTGAAAGCGTACTGCTCTGTGGCCATCTGGTCTGCGGTAAAAGCAAAAGAACTAATGATCAGGATGCTGTTGAATGCTATTTTATTTAACCGGTATACCGTATTGGTTTGTAAAACAAGAACGGAACAGGCAATACTGACCAGTGCAATATTATCTGTATAGTCTGCCACGCGTCCCACGGGGATGGAACAGGCGTTGAGCGCATCGATAAAGGGCTGCGACCCATCCGATTTCCACCATACGAACAGCAGTGCGGTAATAATATGGATCATTTTTTTCTTTGCAGGGAAAAGGGCGCTGAGGAAAAAGGGAAAGGCGAAGAGCCCGGCAAAATCAGAAAGCTTGCCCGTAAGATCATTGTGAAAAACGGGTTTTAGCAGCCAGTCGTTCAGTAGCAGCAACAGCACCGATAGCAGGAAGGCCGGGTGCCCGAGTTTTTGTTTTGCAGCATGCATTATGGTTCGTTTTTGACGTGTACCGCTAAAATAAATTATAAAAAAAGCCCCTGCTGTTAACAGGGGCTTAAATATCGGAGCGTATGGGGTTTTAGTGCTTTGTATCAGATGCCAGTCCTGCAGCCAGGTATTCCCGGTTGAGGCGGGCGATATTGGTGATCTCAATCTCTTTGGGGCAAACGGCTTCACAAGCGCCGGTGTTGGTACAGGAACCAAATCCTTCCTTATCCATTTGCGCAATCATATTTAATGCACGGTCCTTCTTTTCTGCTTCACCTTGTGGCAACAGTGCAAGGTGCGATACTTTGGCAGAAAGAAATAATAATGCTGAAGAGTTTTTACAGGCGGCTACACAGGCCCCACAACCGATACAGGCTGCAGCGGCGAAGGATTTGTCCGCATTTTCTTTAGGAATGGGGATCGCATTACCGTCCTGAGCATTTCCTGTATTTACAGAGATATAACCACCGGCCTGGATGATGCGGTCAAATGCGCTGCGGTCTACGATCAGATCTTTCACAACCGGGAATGCCTTGGCTCTCCAGGGTTCTACCACAACGGTATCGCCATCTTTAAAAGCACGCATATGCAGCTGGCAGGTAGTAGTACCGTGCCAGGGCCCATGCGGACGGCCGTTGATGTACATGGAGCACATGCCGCAGATGCCCTCGCGGCAATCATGATCAAAAGCGATGGGTTCTTTTCCTTCGCGGATCAACTGCTCGTTCAATACATCAAACATTTCCAGAAACGACATTTCCGAAGAAATATCGGATACTTTGTAGGTTTCGAATTTACCTCCGGTTTCAGCGTTTTTTTGTTTCCAAACTTTCAGGGTCAAATTCATTGAATAATGCTCCATAATCAAACTATAATGTGTAAATGTGACAAGTGTGAAAATATGTAAATAGAGATCACACGCCTGTCAAAACCATTCTTATTTTAAAAAATACAGCAGAGAGTGCGATAAAACTCAATAGTAATCTTCCTTTCATACTGCCCTTACTTGATATAATAATTTTTGATATAATCCGTATCAGTTCTCCACACATCTCTTTTAAAGAACTACTTACAGGATAATTTTCGCTTCGCTCACAAATCGACAACCAAAATAATGTTTCGTTTGCCTCTTTTACGGATATCTTCATTTTATGAACAAAATCCGACCTGCTTTCTGCATGTTGTGCCTCAAAAATATTTGCGCCGATAGATGTACCGCAACGCAATATTTGTTTTGCCACTACATATTTTTTCGCTCCTTCCAATAATTCCGAAAACCTTACTATTTCTACTCCAAAGGTTAAGGATTTTTCTACAATGATGTTTTTCGTTTCCATAATGTGAAATTTATAGGTGAACAATACATCAAATGTACTTATTCCCCCTAATTTTCACATTTCCAAATTCCCAAATTCCCACATTATTTATAGTTCCGCTGCGTTGGTTTAATTACCTCATAGTCCAACGGTTCTTTTTCCAGTTCCCAGGCGTTTTCGCCCTGTAGCTTCCACGCGGAAACATACATATACGGGTTGTCCTGACGCATGGCCTCACCATCCGGCGTTTGGCTTTCTTCGCGGAAGTGACCGCCACAGCTTTCATTACGCTCCAGCGCATCCATACACATCAGTTCGCCCAGTTCCAGGAAGTCGGCTACACGGCTGGCTTTGTCCAGTTCAGGGTTCATTTCATGAATGCCGCCGGGGATCCGCACGTTTTTCCAAAAGTCGGTGCGCAGGTCCCTGATTTCCTGGATGGCTTCTTTTAGTCCCTGTTCATTACGGGCCATGCCACATTTTTCCCACATGATCTTTCCCAGGCGTTTATGAAAACTTTCAACGGTTTGGGTACCCTGGATGCCCATAAGCCGGTTGATCCGTTCGTTTACCACTGTTTCTGCTTCCACAAATGAACGGTCGGTGGTGGGGATGGGTTTTACAGAGATCTCGTCTGCCAGGTAATTACCCAGCGTATAGGGGATCACAAAATAGCCATCTGCCAGGCCCTGCATCAGCGCCGAGGCGCCCAGGCGGTTGGCGCCGTGATCGCTGAAGTTGGCTTCACCCAGACAGAACAATCCTTTTACGGAGGTCATCAACTCATAATCTACCCAAAGTCCGCCCATTGTATAGTGCACTGCGGGGTAAATACGCATCGGCACTTCGTAAGGATTTTCACCCGTGATCTTTTCATACATATCAAACAGGTTGCCATATTCTTCTTTTACCACTTCTTTACCCAGGCGTATCAGTGTTTCGGTGTCCGGGTTTTGAATGCCATGCTTGTTGGCTTCTGCTTTTCCGTATTTATTAATGAGGTTATATTTAAAATCGAGGTATACGGCCTGTTTGGTGGTGCCTACGCCATAACCAGCATCACAGCGTTCTTTTGCTGCGCGGGAGGCTACGTCACGGGGCACAAGGTTCCCAAAAGCAGGGTATCTTCTTTCCAGGTAATAGTCTCTTTCTTCTTCGGGTATATCGTTGGCCTTGCGGGTGTCATTTTGTTTTTTGGGTACCCAGATCCTTCCATCGTTCCGGAGAGATTCCGACATTAGTGTCAGCTTGCTTTGATGATCGCCCGAAACAGGAATACAGGTAGGGTGGATCTGTGTGAAGCAGGGGTTGGCAAAATGCGCGCCTTTTTTGTGCGCCCGCCATGCGGCTGTAACATTGCTGCCCATGGCATTGGTAGAAAGATAAAAAACATTGCCATAACCGCCGGATGCCAGTATTACGGCATGCCCGAAAAAGCGCTCCAGCTGTCCGCTAACCAGGTTGCGGGCAATGATACCGCGTGCCTTGCCATCAATGATCACGATGTCCTGCATTTCATGGCGGTTGTACATTTTTACGTTACCCAGGGCTACCTGGCGTTCCAATGCCTGGTAGGCGCCGATCAGTAATTGCTGACCGGTTTGTCCGGCAGCGTAAAAGGTACGTTTTACCTGTACGCCTCCAAAGGATCGGTTGTTCAGCAAGCCGCCGTATTCCCGTGCAAAGGGTACGCCCTGTGCCACGCATTGGTCAATAATGTTTACGCTTACTTCTGCCAGCCGGTGTACATTGGCCTCGCGGGAGCGGTAGTCGCCCCCTTTAATGGTATCATAAAAAAGGCGGAAGACGGAGTCTCCATCGTTCTGGTAGTTTTTTGCTGCATTGATTCCTCCCTGGGCCGCAATAGAGTGTGCCCGGCGGGGCGAATCCTGGAAGCAAAAAGCTTTTACCTGGTATCCTTGTTCGCCCAGGGCTGCAGCGGCAGAAGCCCCGGCAAGCCCCGTTCCAATTACGATCACTTCCAGTTTCCGCTTGTTGGCAGGGTTTACCAATTTGCAGTGGCCCTTATAATCCGTCCATTTCTCTTCTAATTTTCCGGCGGGTATTTTTGAATCAAGCATATTTAAAACGTTTCTCGTTTATAGTTTCTTGTTTGAAGTTTTGTCTTTAAAAGTCGGGGGAGTTATTCACCATTCACTATTGCCTGTTCACTTCACCAAATGGTTACTGAATCCATCCAAAATAAAAACTTAAGGGCATCAGCATAAAGGCCAGACATATAACAACGGAAAACACAACACCTGTGGTTTTTACCAGGCTGATGTATTTATGATTGGTAAGCCCTAATGTTCTGCCTGAACTCTGGAAGCCATGCACGAGGTGCCAGAAAAGTGCAATAACGCCCAGTTCATAGACAAAAATGATCCAGGGGTATTCCGTAAACTGGTGTTTCATTTCACCAAACAGATCGTGGTACTCTTTTGCCCCGGGTGCGCCTTCGGTAACGATCTGGCCGGTAGCATTATCGATGAACATCGGCTCCAATCCGCCAAAACGGCTGGGGATCCAGAAATCGCTGATGTGGATTACTAAAAAGATCAGGATCAATGCGCCCAGGATGCCCATGGCACGGCTGTTCCAGCTGCTGCCCCGATTGCCCATTTTTACCGCATAGCCCACGCCGCGTTTGCTGCGGTTTTGGAGTTCCAGCACAATACCCTGAATGATGTGCAGCAGGAAAAATAAGAACAGACCGATCTCCAACACACGGGGCACCACGTTAGCTCCCATAAAATGGGCGGCTTTGTTAAACATTACTCCACCATCGTTTGCCCAGATACAGGCATTTAATCCCGCATGTACAATTAAGAAAAGGATTAAAAAAATGCCCGACAGCGCCATGGTTATCTTCTTGCCAACCGAGGAAGTGAAAAATTGCGACCAGTTCATATTTTCTTATAGAAGGTGAATAAATTGCAGACAAAGTTAACGCATCAGGTTTAATTTGATGACAAAAAAATGACAAGCAGGGAAAGGGGTAATTTGAAGATTTGCAAATGTGGAAATGCGAATAGTCAACCACCAACAGGGGCACAATGCTGATCAGCCCTGTGCAAGTGTACAAGTGTGCGACGCAACAAGGATGCCCTATGTGACTTGGACGGGCTAATAAATAGTATATCAGCTATTCATCAGCCGTTCAATATCTTCTGCTTCGATCGGCATGGTTTTCATCAGGTCGATATTCCCATTGCGGGTAAGCAGGAAATTGTTTTCGATCCGGATGCCCATTTGTTCTTCTTCTATATAGATGCCGGGTTCAATGGTTAGTACCATACCGGCTTTTAATGGTGAGCGGAAGGGGCCCAGGTCGTGCACATCGATACCGAGGTGATGGCTGATGCCATGGTAAAGATATTTGCGGTAGGCCCGGTTTTCGGGGTCTTCATTTTTAAGATCGGCTTTTGTGAGCAACCCCAGTTTGATGAACTCCCTGGTGGCTTCGTTGCCTATTTTTTCATGATAATCTATAATGGTAACGCCCGGCTTTAGTAGAGATGCTGCATAACGGTGCAGTCGTAAGCAGGCATTGTAAACTTCTTTCTGGCGTCTGGTAAATCTTCCGTTGACGGGTATGGTGCGGGTAAGATCCGCATTATAACCACCATATTCGGCTCCAAAATCCATCAGGATCAATTCGCCATCGCGGCATTGCTGGTTATTGCTTACATAGTGCAGGGTACGGGCGCGGTCGCCACTGGCAATAATGCTGCCATAACCTTCCCTTGTAGCGCGGTTACTGAGAAAAGCGTGGAGGATCTCGGCTTCAATTTCAAACTCCCAAACACCGGGTTTGATAAACTGTAATAAGCGGCGGAATGTTTTTTCGGTAATCCCGATCGCTTTTTTGATCACTTCCACTTCCTCGGGCGTCTTAATGGCACGCAACTCTTTCAGAACCGGGGCCGCCCGTTTGTACTGGTGCAGCGGAAATTTTTCTTTCAGTTCTTTTATATAGCGGTATTGCCGGGTTTCGATCCAGGAACTTTTACGGTCGTTTTCGTTAGTATCCAGATAAATCGTTTCAGCCGCATGGATCCAGGATATAAGCAGGGCCGGCAATGCATCCTGCCAAACAATGGTTTTAATACCGTTGATGCCGGTAGCCTCCCCTGCGCGCAGGCGTTTTCCATCCCATTTTTCCTTTAATTCGTTGGGACGTACCAGTACGAGGACCTCGCGGTATTTGGGGTCCGGATTGTCCGGGTACAAAATCACCATCGTATCTTCCTGTTGTATGCCAGAAAGCCAAAACAGGCTGCTGTTGGGCTTATACCGGTAAAGGGCATCGCCGTTTTCAGGAACTTCATCATTGGCTAAAAAAATGGCGATGGCGTTGCGTTCCATTTTGTCAGTGAATCGTTTCCGGTTTTTAATAAAGATCCGTGGATCCAGCGGTAAATATTTCATGTGTATGTATTTATCAGAATAACGCGGGGTTGCCAATACCGAACCCGTTGTTTATGGGTATCAAATATACGTAAAACAGCAGACCCATACTGATAAGCCCTGTCGTTTATACAAAAGAAAGAGCTGCCCTAAGAATAGGACAGCCTTCAAAATAAACACCACTTATACAAAAGTTAAATGGGCTTTTTTTTGCTTTCAATGTAAACCTCGATTCTTTTTTATTGAGTGGATAATGAACCTCAATAAAATATCTTAAGCATATACTTTTAATAATATTCCAAAAAAATGCGCATACCCTTTACAACGCGGGTAATTCAATGTCCTTACTCATTTTAATAATTAAACTGATATAACCGCCTTATTGCCGGAACTATCATAAGCAGGTTCAGGTTACAGGTTAAATTGCATCTATCAATTCTTTCTGGTTGTAAATTCAGTACACAAATATCTACTACTTTCCTAATCTCTGCAATACCCCAACCGGGGTATTTTTGAACGGCCTGTCAGAGTAGCATGGAATAAAAAATAAGCTCCTTTACGCTATTGCATTCCAGCTTTCTGAAGATGTTTTTCCGGTGTGTTCTTACGGTATCGGTCGCAATAAACAGGAGCTCAGCAATTTCGGTACTTGAATGCCCCTTGGAAAGGAACCGGCAGATCTCTTTTTCACGGGCGCTTAATTGCTCAATGCTTGTTTTGTATCTGGAGAGCATTTTCCTGTTCCTTAAATAGAAATCAATGGTTTTTACATATTCCAAAACATCTTCCCGGTCTAATTTTATAGATAGGGACACTTTTTTTCTTTTTGAAGGCGTGCTTTGATGGATGACCTCGATTTTGATTCCAAGGACGTTTTCATCATTGGCCAATTCTGTCTGTATGATTTTAGACAGGCTCCCTGTTCCATTTTTTTTATCAGAAACGGGATAATATGCCGGAACACTCCTGTTAGGCTCATCAGCAGAAACAGTCATAGTTAAGCGGTTAAAATTTTGCAGCTCAAAGGTATTTTTTATTAATATGTCAAAAATACCCCATTTGGGGTATTTTTAAAAAATATGCGGTGAACTGCTGATTCCGTTTTGGTTAGAGGAAAACAACCCCCAATTGTTTTGATTGGATGTAATTTGTTTGTTTTTATATGGTGGTAAAATTTTAAAAGTAAATTGAGGCTTCAACAGGGAAATGGTCTGATGGAAACTTGCCCCGGTAGGTGTCCGTTAATATACCCCATTTTACTGCCTTGCCGCCCCGGGTAATAAAGATATGATCAATGACCTCATTGCGGTTCAGCGCTTTTCCAAATGCATTAAATGATGCATTATTTTCATAAGGTTCTTTTACATCGCGGTAGGTATCCCTCAAAAGTCCGGAGCTGGCAAGGATCTTGTACCATTCCGAGTTCCGGTCGCCGTTGAAGTCGCCAACAAGGACCGTGTTTTCATTTTTTGCAATGTTCCGGATCATTTTCAGCATCAGCCTGGCGCTTTCTATCCGGGCAATGACTCCTTCATGGTCGAAGTGGACACTGAAGAAATACATTTTTTTACCGGTCTTTTTATCTTGTAAATGAACCCAGGAACAGATCCGGTTGCAGCATTTTGCATCCCATCCTTTTCCGGGTTTATCGGGTGTTTCCGACAACCAGAAATCGCCGGATTTCAGCAGTTTAAATTTGTCTTTTTTATAGAATATGGCGGAGTGCTCACCTTTATCACCGCCGTCATCACGCCCTTTTCCGTACCGGGCGTAACCGGGTAGCCGCTCACTGATATCATCCAGCTGATTTTTAAAACCCTCCTGGGTTCCAAATACATCAAAATCGTGGTAGCGGATAAGATTGGCCACGGGCGTAGCGCGGTCGGTCCAGAGATTTCCCTGGTCTGCGCTGGTTTCCATCCGGATATTAAAAGTGGCCACTTTGAGCTGTTGTGCGGCGGCATGGTAAAGAGTACCGCAGGCAAGTGTAAGTGCCAGTAAGTATTGCTTCATATTATAAGGTATTTAGTTGCAGGCATCGGGGAGCCAAGTTAATGCTTTGCCGGGGATTTTAACCTGGAAGGAGGAAAATTAATCAATATTGTATTACCGGATTGTTATCTTTTAGGAAACATGTATAACAGGCGGAACCGGATGCCTCTAAAAGCATTATCTTCACAAAGTTTCTTGTTATAAGGATATATTGGTGTAATTTTAATGTCTACTACCGGCGGTATATGCTTGCGATGCTTCAGAAAATCAGGGAAGGGGATCATGACTCATTTTATGAGTTTTACAACTTGTTTCATGCACGTCTGTATCAGTATATTTATAAGCATACCCGTTCGGAATGGCTGGCCGAAGAAACCGTGCAGCTAAGTTTTATTAAAATATGGGAACAGCGGGAAAAATTATCCACCGAGTATGGTTTATCTACGCAATTGTTCCGGGTGGCGAAATCCACCCTCATTGATCTGCTGCGTAAAAACAGGATCCGGGAGGTGGTAAGGCTTCCGCATTCCGAATCGGTTACCGGACAAAATTCAGCAATGACAGCCATTGAAATGAAGGATGACCTGAAGCAGGTAATGAAAGCCATCCATAATTTGCCGGTAATGCAGCAGGAGGTGCTGACACAGACCCGCATCAATAACCTTTCTCATAAGGAAACAGCCGCCCTGCTTTCCATTTCTCCAAAAACAATAGAAACACATATAACAAGGGCTGTACGCCGGTTGAAAAAAACGCTGCACTTTTTTTTATAAAAAAAGCATACCGATGTAGGGGTTTTTTTTAGCCTGTTCGAATAATAGGGTATGGAAATTTCCCCGGAAATATTGCAACGGTTTTTTGAGGGGGGCTGCTCCAAAGAGCAGGAGGCTGAAGTAAGAGTCTGGCTTTCTGCGCACCCCGATGTGCTTGCGCGCTATATGACGGAGCAGAGCTGGGAAGCGTTCCGGTATCATAACGGGTTACCTGCCGCTATATCCGCGCGCATACTCCGGCGTATAACTTTAAAAATGCAGGCGCGTACCCGTTATTGGAAATGGACGGCCGTTGCAGCTGCATTGGCTGTGCTGATAGGCCTTTCTTATTTCCTGATTCAGCCGGAGGCGCCGGACGCTGTGCCGGAGCCGGTGGCCATGGCCTGTACCCGAATAGAAAACACTTCGTTTGTTGTAAAAAACATCCGGTTACCGGATGGGTCGCAGGTGGCGCTGGCCCCGGGCAGTATCATCAGTTTTGATTCGGTATTTGGCAGGCGAAGGGATATTGCCTTAAAGGGCAACGCTTCTTTTTCTGTAGCAAAAGATCGTTCCAAACCCTTTTGCGTGCATACCCGCAATATTAATATTACAGCATTAGGAACGGTTTTTAGTGTTGAAGACAAGGATACCTTGTTGACGAGCGTACGGCTTTTAGAAGGAAAGGTGGTAGTGGGAAAAGAGCCGCACGTAGTAAAAAAAGTTGAAGTGGTATTTTTAGTTCCAGGCCAGGAATTATTGTTTAACAATAGCGATTTTTCCAATAAGGTGCAGCGGTTTGGGAACGGGCCTGCGCTCCAAAAGGCAGATGCGGAACCGCCAACGGGGCCCATTACCACCGTATTGGTATTTGACAATGAACCAATGGCCAATGTATTTAAAACGATAGAGCAACAGTATCATTTAAAAGTTGACTTTAAAGGACCGGAGGTGAGGAATATGCGCTTTACCGGCATGTACCGGCCATCTTCAGAAACTATTGAACAGTTTTTGAACACGCTTGCATTATTAAACCATCTTAGTATCGAAAAAACAAAGACAGGGTTCCGGATCGGCCTGGATGAATAAACGGGTGCCTGCCTTATAAATAAATCAACGCTGTTTATCTCCGGAAGGAGGTTGGATTTTTAAAGAAGAAAAACTAAATCAACATCTCTTATGAAGCAATTACGTATGGTACTGCTATGGCTTGCCTGTGCCCCTTTTATTGCATTTGGGCAAGACAATGGAACCAACTCGGCAACGGGTGTGGTAAAAAACGAGAAAGGAGAACCTCTTTCGGGGGCTTCCGTAGTTCTTGAAAAAGCCGGAGCGGGGGAAACCCCCGTACGCGGACTAACCGCAGTAACCAATCAGAATGGTATCTTCCAATTCAATAGGATTCCCCCGGGTTTGGGGTATCGTTTTATTGTGAGTTATGTGGGGTATGCGGCCGATACCCTGGAAGGCTATGAAGTAAATGAGACCAGCCGCATTTCTATAAGCGTGGAGCTGCAGCCCAGCAGCAGTGCGCTGGACAAGGTAGTGGTTATTGGTTATGGATCCATGCGCAAGAAAGATCTTTCGGCGGCCGTGGCAACCGTTCCGGACCTGGAGCAGGCCAAAAGCAGGCCGGTACTGGGCGTGGAAAATATGATGCAGGGAAAAGTGGCCGGGATCACGATTGTAAACGATGGAGGCCATCCCGACAGGGGCGCCCAGGTTGTAATCCGGGGTGTTGGTAACCGGAGCGGCGAAAGCCCGCTGTATGTGGTAGATGGGGTGCCCAACGCCCCCTATAACCCGGCGGATGTGGAATCCATTACGGTATTAAAAGACGCCGCTTCTGCTGCTATTTATGGGGCATTCTCGGGAGCGGCCGGTGTGATTCTGGTTACTACCCGGCAGGCCAGGAGTGGAACTCCTTCTGTTGAGTATGCCGGTTTTGTAGGAGCAAAGAGTGCCTGGCGCCTACCACAGTCGTTAACCGCACAAAAGGAAGCCGAAGTGGCTAATCTGGCTGCAGCCAATGCCGGGGTACTGCCATTAGACGGGTGGAATGCGGCTAAAAATCCCTATGCACAGGAAACACGCACGGACTGGATCGGTTCCATTTTCCGCACGGGGCTTATCCAGCGCCATACCGTAACCCTGAACGCGGGTACCGAAAAATTCAGCACCCTGTTCCAGGGGCGTTATGAAGAAAACCAGGGTACACTTCTGAATACTTATGCAAAGAATATGTCGTTCCGGTTCAACGCCGGTTATCAGATTGCTTCGAATGTAAAATTCAGACAAGAGCTATTTTACAACAACAGCGACAGCCGGGGTACCGGTACATTTAGCGGTTATGACGGCACCATCCTGTCGGCGATCTATATGCCGCGTTCGGCTACAGTCTATTACCCGGACGGCAGCTTTGGCGGCGTAGGTCCAAGAGAGGATAAGGATTACCTGGGTATCCATGGCGATGTGGTAAACCCTGTAGCTACCCTGCTGCGGAATAAGCCCGATAATAAGGGGTTGGATATACAGTCGGTTTCTGAATTAACGATCAATAACCTGTTTACACACGGACTTTCGTTCATTACCCGTTTCTCCTACCGTCAGGGACAATCCTTGTATAAGAATTTCATACCCCGCCGCACAGAGCCGGGGAAACCCAATAACTCCAACCAGCTGGATTATTCTACGGATAAGCGCAATAACTGGATTTGGGAAAATACGCTGAATTACGCCCGCGTATTTAACGGGCACAATATCGGTTTGATGCTTTCCACCACGGCACAGCAGAATGCGGCAAAAGGGTTTAGTGCTTCGGCAAAGACCTTTGATGATGAAGCCAGCTGGGCTCAGTTTTTCGCATTTGCTGATAATTTTACCGATATCAAACCTAACGATTGGGATTGGAAGGACCGCAACCAATCGTATGTAGGCCGGTTCTCTTATAGCTGGGCCGACCGCTATTTTATGACGGCTAGTTTGAGAAATGATATTGCAGGCCGGCTTCCGGAACAAAACCGGTCGAAATATTTCCCCGGTGTAACGGCCGCCTGGAAACTCAGTTCAGAGCCCTTCTTTAATGTGCCCCTGGTAAACCTGCTGAAATTCAGAGCCAGCTGGGGACGCATCGGGAACATAAACTCCGTTGGGCTGTATTACGGGTATCCCACACTTACAAGAGGCAACTCCAACCAGATTGGTACGGGAGCTCCTGAAAGCTTTGTTTACTACCTGGCTAGTTTGCACAATCCTAAACTGAACTGGGAAACCTCCGAGCAAAAAGACCTCGGTATTGATATCAGCTTGCTGGATGAACGGTTGAATATTACAGCCGATTATTTTGATAAGCTGACCATCGATCTGATAGCAACGCAAAGCAATAACTGGCCGGTAGCTATGGGTTTTGGCGCGCCCCTGATTAACCAGGGGAAAGTCAAAAACACCGGTCTGGAATTCAGCGCTACCTGGAAGGGGACGATCGGTGCAGTGGGATATGACATCAACGGGAATTTTGCCACACTGAAGAACCGGGTGGCTTATATTGATGAAAATCCGGAATCTGCCTGGAACGATGGCGACACCTGGAGGGGAACCATCAGCCCTTACCGTTCGGTTGTAGGACAGCCGTACCGGTCTTTCTGGCTGTATCAGACCGGAGGAATTTTTCAGACCGATCAGGAAGCTGCTGCTTATGTAGGACCGAATGGAGAGCGGATACAGGGAAAAGCCAAAGCCGGTGATCTGAAGTTTATTGATCAGAACGGCGATGGTAAACTGAATGAAAAAGACCGCGTGTTTATGGGGAATGCCTTTCCTAAAGTTACCTATGGTTTTACGGCAAATGCGTACTGGAAAAACTTTGATTTCAGTATGTTCTGGCAGGGCGTAGGCGGTGTAAAGCTGTTCCATATATTTAAGGAATCTACGCTCAATGCGTCGGAGCAGGGCTATAATCGCTGGGATAAGATACTGGATGCCTGGTCGCCTACCAATACCGGGGGAACGATCCCGCGTATATCTTCCAATGACCCCAATAATAATTTTCAGACACCCTCCGACTGGTATCTGGAAAACGGGAATTACCTGAGATTAAAAAGTGTAGTGCTGGGCTATAATTTCAACAAATTGTACCGCAATATGAAACTGCGGGTATATGTAAGCAGTGATAACCTGCTCACCATTACCAAATACTCCGGTATGGATCCTGAAGTAGGCGGTTTTGGTTTTGATGGCGGCCAGTTTCCTGTGTCCAGGGTCTATGCAGCGGGTGTTAAGTTGACTTTTTAAAAAATGGATGAAGCGAAAACTAAAATCAGTATATGAAAAATAATATTACCTGTTTAATAATAGCCGTTGTGTTTTTGTGCAGCTCCTGCAGCAAGAACTGGGTGGATACAAAACCGCAGGGCGTTCCATCTACAGCATATCAATGGGATGGGGAAAAGAATGTTTTAAAGGCGATAGGAGCCTTATATGCCCCAATGCGCAATGAAGGTACCTGGGGGCGAAACCTTTTCTGGATGCAGAACGCCAGTGATGATCTGATCGTAGGACGCACCAAGGCAGATGGTGAAAATATTAAAAACTTTATTTGTACCGGTAACGAAGGCTATATGCGAGATGGCTGGAACGATCTTTACTGGATGCTGAATAAAGCCAACCAGGCGGTTGCGGGCGTACCTACTGCTACCAATATTCCGGAAGACCTGAAGAAGCAGGTATTGGGAGAGGCTTATTTTATGCGCGGCTTTTCACACTTTTGGCTGGCCTATCTCTGGGGGCATAAGGATCAGGGGGTGCCCTATGATGCCATTGAGAACCCCGAATTTGGAAAACGCGTACCTCCACAGCTGAAGTCGGTTACGGATAATTATGCCGCCATCGCGGCAGACCTTCAGAAGGCTGCAGATCTGTTGCCGTTGTTTAGCACTTACGATGATGCTAATAAAGGACGGGCGCATAAGGCTGCAGCGCTGGGCTACCTGGTAAAAACCTACGCCTATTGGGCACAGTTTGATGCCAGCAAATGGGCGTTGATCCCTGCGGTCTGCGACCGGATCAAAAACGAATGTGGCCGCGCATTGATCACCGGAATGGCAACACCGGCGGAGAATTATAAAGCTGTTTTTAAAGTAGCCAATAACTGGAGCAGCGAGTATATCTGGTCGGTAACCTCGGGAACAATCGGTGGCTCCGAGTTCCCGGGTGTAGTACTGGAAAATAAGGGCTGGGGCATTTATAACGGCTGGGGCTATTTTCAACCAACGGAAGAATTGTATGATGAGTATGAAGCCAATGACCCCCGAAGGGAAACAACGATCTTAAAGTTCGGAGATAAGTTTACCTTTTTTGGTGTCCAGCGTAGCTATTCGTCCTCCAATAGCCTGTCTGGTTTCCAGATTAATAAATATATGGAACCGTTTAGTTATGGTACTAACAATGAACCCAAGACGAATGACAAGATCAACCAGAACGGGGACTATCCCACCACTGCACTAAACCTGCCGTTAATGCGTTATGCGGAGATCCTCTTATTTAAAGCGGAGGCGCTGATCCAACAGGGAAAGAACGGAGACGCTGCCGCACCGTTGAACGAAGTACGGGCAAGGGTGGGCCTGTTACCGATCGCCAATCCCACGCTCAATGATCTGAAGCACGAACGCCGCTGCGAACTGGCCTGTGAATGGACAGACCGCCTGATGGACCTGAAACGCTGGAATGATGTGGCAAAGATCAATGCGCCGTTGCATGGGCGTATTCATGCGGATAAGTCGAATCCGGCGTCTCCCTACACCGTTCAGCAGGTTTGGCCGGCCCGTAGTTATACCCAAACAAAAATGGCATGGCCCATTGCACCGGACGAAATCAACCTCAGCGGTGGCGCCTATAAGCAAACACCGGGATGGTGATCGCTGTTTGAAGCTATACACCCCGGCGTGTTGCGCACGGTCTGTTTATCTACCCTGCCAAATAAGATAGGAGACTGTCTTAAAAGTCTTTATTTTGTCATGCAACCTGTTTGAGTATCTAAAGGTGATTGTTAGTCAATAGATGTTGAAACAAGAATAGATCCCGGGTCAAGCCCGGGATGACATCTTCAGAGCGACATCGCGCTGCAAAGCGACTTTTGAGACAGCCTCCAATTATTTTGGAATACAATGGCTGCGAAAGGATGCCGCAGGACTTTTAAAATAAGCCGTATAACTGCGCATCAATCTTGGAGATGATGGTTCCAAAATCTTCGCTATTGTCTGCAAAATTATTTTTGTCTACATCAATGATCAGCAGTTTGCCTTCCTTATAAGATCCGATCCATTTATTGTAGTACTCATTTAGCCGTTTTAGATAGTCGAGCCGGATGTTTTCTTCATATTCCCGGCCGCGTTTCTGAATCTGGCCCACAAGTGTGGGAACCGATGCATTCAGGTAAATCATCAGGTCTGGCGGGCGCACCATTGATTTTAGTGTTTGAAAAAATTGAAAGTAATTGTCGAAATCGCGCTTGCTCATCAGACCCATTTCATGCAGGTTGGGTGCAAAAATATTGGCATCCTCGTAAATGGTGCGGTCCTGTATCACCGTTTCGGTACCGTTCTGGATGTCGAGCAACTGCTTTAACCGGCTGTTCAGAAAATAGATCTGCAGGTTAAAGCTCCAGCGGGGCATATCGTCATAAAAATCCATCAGATACGGGTTGTGGTCCACATCTTCAAAGTTGGGGATCCATTTATAGTGCTTGCTCAGCATCTCCGTTAAGGTGGTTTTACCGGCACCAATGTTGCCGGCTATGGCAATATGCTTGGGTTTGGATTTCGATTTAGCCATATATGGAAGGTGATAGGACGAAGGGTTTTGATTTGAAAAGTAACCATTCTTTTTCAAATGGGTTTGTTTTTCTTAAAAGTATTTCAGGCCCATCGCCTGGCGAACCAGTTGCATGGTTTTTTCTGCATTCTCCGCGGCTTTTTGTGCGCCCACTTTTAAAATAATGCTAAGGGCCTGTTCGTCTTCCCGGATGGCTTTTGCTTTTTCCCGGATGGGGCTGATAAAGCGCACCATATCTTCTGCCAGTTGTTTTTTAAGATCGCCATAGCGAATGGAGCAGGCATTAAAATCTGCCTCGTATTTTTCGATAACAGCGGGGTCGCTTACCAGTTTCATCAGGTCGAAAATATTAACGATATAATCTGGCTTTTCAGCATTGGGTTCTGTAGGACCGGAGTCCGTTTTTGCCTTCATCACTTTCTTACGGATCATATCGTCATCATCGGATAAATAGATGGTGGCATACTGGTTTTCACTCTTGCTCATTTTTCCCGCGCCATCCAGGCTGGGCACTTTCAGCAGTTGTTGCCCGAAGTTGAAGGCCTTTGGCTCGGGAAAAACATCGCCATAGCGGTGGTTAAAGCGGTTGCCAAAAGTACGTGTCATTTCCAGGTGTTGTTCCTGGTCCTTACCCACGGGCACGTAGTGCGCGCGGTGAATGAGGATGTCGGAAGCCATCAGCACCGGGTAGGTCAATAGTCCGGCATTTACATTTTCCGGTTGTAGTTTTACTTTATCTTTAAAGGTGGTGGTTTTTTCCAGCTCCCCTTTATAGGCAAGCATATTCAGGAAAAGATACAGCTCGGTTGTTTGGGGCAGATCACTTTGACAGTACAATACACATTTATCGGGATCCAGCCCGCTGGCCAGGTAATAGGAAGTAACAGAAAGTATATGTTCCCTTAATTCTTTTGTATCGGGGTGCGTGGTTAATGAGTGCAGGTCTGCAATAAAAAAATAACAATTATATTCCTCCTGCATTTTTACGTAGTTTCGTAATGCTCCAAAATAATTTCCCAGGTGGAGCTGGCCGGTTGGGCGCACCCCGCTTAAAACGATTTCTCCTTTTTTATTCATAGGCGGCAAAGATAATTAAAGTTTGATGTTTGAGGTTTGACGTTTCATGTTTCAAGTTTCAGTTTCAAGTTCCAGGTTTGAAGTCCCTGATCCTGAAACCTCGTTCTGGAAACGGGAGAGGGCTTTTTATGCTGCAGTGCCGCCGCCCCTGTTTTTTTCTGCACTGCACGGTAGGCTGCTATCCTTTTTTCGTTTTTATTTACAAATAGTTTATTTTGAGAACAGGTTTAATTGATATAAGCTTAAAACGGTTGATAATTTGAGCACCAAACAGTATCTGACTTATTTGTATTTGTTTCTTGCCTGCCTTATGTTGGGGAAGCAATCTGCCGATGCACAGCAGGTGCGCAGGGAAAAAATCTATCTGCATCTTGATAAGGAAAATTATTTTACGGGTGAGCATATTTGGTTTAAGGTATACCTGGTGAATGATGAAAACCGGATATCGGATTCTTCGGGCGTTAGCTATATTGAACTTATTGATCAGCATAAAGGACTGGTAAAACAAATAGCGCTTAATACAAAACTGGGGCTGGCGGTAGGCGATTTTACAATAGATACCACTATGGAGCCCGGGCGCTACTATATACGGGCCTATACACGCTGGATGCAGAATTTTGGCGACTCACTGTTCTTTCAAAGGGCGGTGACTGTTTTTAAAAAGGATCCCCAATGGTTGTTGAAAAAGACCCGGGTTACAGGTGCGCGTCAGTCCGGAACTGGCCGGCTCAATGTGGACCTGAACCTGGAGAAGGGGCGAAGTAATGCGGAAGCTGTTACAAATGTGTTTGTTTATTCCAATGGAAAACGAATCAACAATAGTAAAATAGCGATAACAAATGGAGCGGCGAAAATTGATCTCGACCTTAGCACTAAAGAAGCTGCGGGACCATTAACAGTGAAAACGGGAGCCTCTGAAGAAAAGATTGATAATGTTGTGGAACTATTAAACAAGCCAGCCCTCGATCTGCAATTTATGCCTGAAAGCGGTTATTTAGTAGCCGGTTATTTGAATAAGGTAGCATTTAAAGCAATAGGACCGGATGGGTATGGAGTATCCGTTTCCGGGAAGATTGTGGGAGGAAAGAATACGGCTCCAATCCCATTTCGCTCTGTTTATAGAGGGATGGGGACCGTGGCATTTACACCGTTAGCCGGAGAGCAGTACACGGCGGTTTTAGAGGATGGTACAACAATTCAGCTTCCCGGAGTGCAGGCGGAGGGAACACTGTTGCAGGTGCAAAATGATCAAAAGCAGTTGGCTATAACAGCCATTTGCTCCGACCGGAAACAGGGCGATTTGTTTTTGGTTGTTGAATGCAGAGGGAAGGAAATGACAAGAAATGATTTGGAAAACTCCGGGAAAACGTATCAGTTTACGTCAGACCTGGATGGGTTTGCGCCGGGGGTATATGTTGCAAAACTGATGCGGAAGGATGGTGCCCTTTTGAATGAGCGGGCATTTTTTGTTAAGCCCCAGGCAGGGAAGATGAGGATCCGTACCGTTGTAAGCCGGGAGGCGGACGATAGTGTGATGGTGAAAATTAATACTCCGGTGAATGTTGCAGGCAAAGGCGTTGGGATTTATTCGGTATCGGTAACGGATGATTTCCTGGAGCAGCCTGCAGCAGATCGCTCCAGCATCCTTTCCTATTTATTGCTGGAGTCGGATTTGCGTGGGTATGTGGAAGGGCCAGCCTGGTATTTTTCGGAGGATGCAGCTGCAAACGAAGCGCTGGATGCCCTCATGCTGACCCAGGGATTTGTAAGGTATGAATGGAAACCAGCCGGTTTTAAGGAACAGGCCGAACATGAGTTTGAGGTGAAGGGGAAGATCACTAATGCTTTATTCAGGGGAGTGTCTGGTAAAAAAATAGCCCTTTATGGAAAAGGGATCGCAGATACCTATATCCGGCTGTATACTGCCAGTAAGGAAAAGGGGTTGTTTACCTTCAATAATGTGCCGCAATTTGATACCACCTATTTTGATGTACGGGAGTTTGCAGAAGGGAAGATTGAAAATCCCCGGGATCTGCAAACGTACACGGTTAAACGGAAAGTGGGCCGTGGCCTCGAGATCATAAAGCCCCGGTTTCCGGCTCCCGGGCTTTCCTATATCCTGGGCGATTCGGTGGATCATGCAGCATTGGTACGGGAGCATAATCAGTTACGTTATGAGGATGCCAGGGAGGTGTTAAAGGGTGAGGGCGTATTGGAAGAAGTATTTGTGGAGGGGATCAAAAAGATTCCCCGGTCAAAAAATCTGAACGGCGCAGGGAAGGTAGATCTGGCGTTGAGTCAAAAAGATCTCATACGGAATGCGGGAAAGAGCCTGACCCAGACGTTGCTGGAAAGAGTACCGGGCTTACAGGCCATGCCCTCATATAGAGCAGGGGCTAATACCGCTTCGACGGTCTGGAGTATTATGGACCCTAAAACGAAAAAGATGATAGCGAGGCCGGTTTATTTCCTGTTTGACGGAATGTGGGCGGGCTCTATTGATGGATATAGTAAGGATGATCTATTTAGTGCGGATGAGCTTTTGGGCATTGAGGTAATGTATTCCCGTAAATATACGGAGGCCTACTACAGGAAATATATGGAAGACATAAGAAGATTTAGCCAATCCATAAAGGGCCTTTCCGAATATGAATTCGCCATTATTGAGATAACAACCAAAGCCGGAAGGGCAGGGTATTACAGGCCGGGTAACGCTGCTGCGGCGTATAGTCCGGTGCCTTTTCATTATGGCAAAACCGTGTATACTCCTTTATACCTGCACACACCGGAGGGTGAAAAAAACAGGGCGGCCACTCTATACTGGAATGGTAACCTGATTACGGATACAACCGGTCAAACAGAAATGAAGTTTTATCTTCCAAAAACCGTTAAAAATTATACGATCCGGACAGAGGGGATTGATGTAAATGGCTACCCGGCGGTGGGGGTGCAGGCAGTGAATAGTCAATAGGTATTTTATTCCAGGTCACAGGTGAAAAGTAAAATGGGTAATTTGTTTTTTGGGGAGGAGGCGACGCTGTGGGTATAAACGAAGATCTCCGTACCTGGGGGCTACTTGTTTAAGTAAGATCCGGACCATCATTTTCTTTGCCAGCTATGGCTCCCTCCTTGCGGGACAAAAGTGGAGCAATCCCGAAGGCTTGATTTGTAATCAGCGGGGTTGTAATCAAAGTATCTGATTGCAAAAATTATGATTACAGGTTTGTAATCAGCAGAATTGTAATCAAAAAAAAATATTACAACCGGGTTGATTACAGCGTAGCCTGAGTTTAAAGTATTGCGATCATGCTAAGGGGGCTGACCCTGGTGTTGGTGCCGCCGGCAATAAAAATCCCGGTAACTGGCAAAAGTTACCGGGATATATGTTCAGGATAAATAACCATTTTGGTATCATTAAAACTCGTGCCCCAGTTTTTCTTTTTTGGTGCGCAGGTATTTTTCGTTGTGCTCGTTGGGGCTGATGACAATGGGCACGCTTTCCACAATTTCCAGCCCGTATCCGATAAGGCCAATGCGTTTGCGGGGGTTATTGCTCATCAGGCGCAGCTTGGTCACGTTCAGGTGCCGCAGGATCTGGGCGCCCACGCCATAATCGCGTTCGTCCATTTTAAAACCCAGGTGCAGGTTGGCTTCTACGGTATCCATGCCGTTCTCCTGCAGTTTATAGGCTTTCAGTTTGTTCATGAGGCCAATACCCCGGCCCTCCTGGTTCATATATAATATAAGTCCCTTGCCCTCCTGCTCTACCATTTGCATGGCCTGGTGCAGCTGGTCGCCGCAATCGCAGCGCAGGGAGCCCAGGATATCGCCTGTGAAGCAGGATGAGTGTACTCTGGTGAGTACCGGTTCATCCTTTTCCCATTCTCCTTTTACAAGTGCCAGGTGCTCATTGTTGCTGTTTTTGTCGCGAAAAGCCACCAGGGTAAAATTGCCGTATTTAGTGGGCATGTTTACCCGCACAATCTCCTCAATCAACGAATCGCGTTTCAGCCGGTATTCGATAAGGTCTTTGATGCAAATAAGCGTCAGGTCAAATTTTTTGGCTACTTCCACCAGGTCCGGCAGGCGGGCCATGGTGCCGTCATCATTCATGATCTCCACCAGTACGGCTCCGTGCGGATAAGGAAAACCTGCCAGTCGCGCCAGGTCTGTGGCCGCTTCTGTATGGCCCACACGGCGCAGGACCCCACCTTTTTTGGAACGCAGGGGAAAGATATGTCCCGGGCGGCCCAGGTCCGAAGGGTTGGTAAAAGGATTATTGAGCGCTTCAATGGTTTTTGCCCTGTCCGATGCGGATATACCTGTACCGCAGCCATTGCCCAGCAGGTCTACCGAAATAGTAAAAGCTGTTTCATGCAGTGCTGTATTGTTGGTGACCATTGGCGGAAGATTCAGCTCATTGCAGCGTTCTTCAGGAAGCGGTGCGCAGATGAGGCCGCGTCCGTTTTTGGCCATAAAATTTACTATTTCGGGGGTAATCGTGGCGGCGGCGGTAATAAAATCGCCTTCATTCTCACGGTCTTCGTCATCCACAACGATCACCAGCTTGCCATTTTTTATTGCTTCAATGGCCGTTTCTATGGTATCAAACATATTTTTTGGAAAAATTTGTACAAAGATAACGATTGTAAGCGGGGTTTGGTTTAGGAGGTTTAATGTTTGCATGCTGGATACCGGGTGTAGTTTAAGATTCACAGTTCAGCTACCGGTGACTGTTGGCCCGGGCGTTTATGCCAGGAGCTCAGGTCTCAATTCTCAAATCCGGATTCCTTGTTGAAAGAGATTGATTTCTGTCAATAAATGAACGAGTGTTAGTTAATTGGTTATAATTTGTTAATATTGGCCCTTAAAATGTTAAAGTTTATTCTGTTTCTTTGCCCCCTGAAATCACTTAATCCTAAATTATGCTAAAGAAGATTTATCTATTCATAGCTGTGGTGTTGTTTTCCACGGCTTTTCTGCATGCCCAGGTAACAACCAGTAGTATTACAGGTAGTGTGAAGGGGGATAAAAATACAGCACTGGTAGGGGCCACTGTGGTATTGACACATACACCCACGGGGACGACCTACAAAGCTGCTACGAAAAATGGTGGAATATTCAATATTCAGAACATCAACCCGGGCGGCCCTTATACCCTCGAGGTGTCGAATGTGGGGTACGAACCTTATAGTTCGTCTAATATTAATATTCCATTGGGTGAAACCTACGAGGCTACGGTTGATCTGACCATCAGTGCACGGCAGCTCACTGAAGTTATTGTTACCGGAACTGCGAAAAACCAGCGGATTGGCGCTGCCACCAATATTTCCAGAGCACAAATAACCACCCTTCCAAATATCAGCAGGAGCCTGTTGAGTGCGACCAAGCTTACCCCCCAATCTAATGGCGGAAGCTTTTTGGGTATGAGCGACCGGTTTAATAATATAACAGTTGATGGTTCGATCTTCAATAACAATTTTGGACTGGGATCCAATGCACTTCCCGGCGGTGCTTCCCAGCCCATTTCAATTGATGCAATTGATCAGATTCAGGTGAACCTGGCCCCTTATGATGTGCGTCAGGCCGGCTTTACAGGGGCTGGTATTAACGCAGTAACCCGCAGAGGTACCAATAACTGGTATGGAACGGTATATGATTATTATAAGAATCAAAGTTTTAACGGAAGGAAAGTGGATGGCAAGAGCCTTCCGGAGCAATTAAAATCATCTTCCAATATTGCGGGTGCCAGCATTGGCGGCCCTATTATTAAAAACAAGCTGTTCTTCTTTATAAACGGGGAATATGAAGACCGGACAGCTCCCGGACAAACGGGAATTGCTCAGAATGCCAGCAATAAGGGTCAGCCCAACGTATTGCAATATGTAACAGAAGAGGATATGAACAAGGTGAGTGACTTTCTGAAGACAAAAGGCTACGATCCTGGAAAATACCAGGACTATGATTTTGGCACTACAAATAAGAAATTTCTGGCGCGTATCGACTGGAACATCAACGACCGGCATCGCCTTACCGCCCGCTATAACCAGTCTCAAACAACGGATGATGTACTTGCCAATACCAGCAGCGGCCCTAACCCGCGGCTCTCCAATGGAAGGACGGGCGGTAGTGTGATTGGCAACGGTTTAAATTTTTCAGGCAGCAACTATCAGCAAAACAACGATGTTTACTCCGGGGTTCTTGAACTTAACAGTAAGTTATCGGGAGGTGCAGCCAATCAGTTGCTGGCCTCTTTTACAAAAATCAAAGACTACAGGGCAACACCGGGAACTCAATTTCCGTTTGTGGATATCATGAGAGATAAGGACAATGTATTGATGTCTTTTGGTTCTGAGATCTATTCATACAAAAATTCTCTGAGTAATAGTACCTGGAATATATCTGATAATTTTAGCTGGAACATTGGCCGGCATAGCTTACTGGCAGGTGCCAGCTTTGACTACCTCACATTTATAAACTCCTTTGCTAATTACGGTGGACAAAGTTATTACCGGTTTGCTTCCATCAATGACTTTATCAATGACTCAGCTCCGGTTGTGTATGCCATAACGTATAGCAATACAGATCGTACCGATATTACACCGGCTGAAGCAAAATTTGGTCAGTTAGGATTTTACCTGCAGGATATTTTTACCGTTAACAGCCAGTTGAAACTGACCTACGGCGCCCGTTTTGACATACCGTTTTACCCGGGTACAACATTTAAAAATGATGCTCTTGCCGCTGCAGCGTTGCGGGACCGGAATGGAAATCCCTTTAAGGCAGACGTAGGCGTATGGCCCAGGACACAGTTATTGATATCTCCAAGAGTTGGATTTAACTATGATATAACGGAAGATAAATCCTGGGTGCTGAGAGGTGGTACGGGTATCTTTACAGGAAGAATCCCATTTGTGTGGCTGGTGAATCAATCGAGCGACAACGGTGTGCTAAACACGCTGTTTAGCGCAAACGCGTACGATAAAAATAAGGACGGATCATTTAAATATGACATGAGCCAATATCCGTTTAGTACGGACAGGACTGCTCATGTTCCTGATCCTTTGCCAACTAATGCCAGCGGTAATACAAATGCCTCTTATTATAGTGTTACCTCTCCTGAGTTTAAAGTTCCCCAGGTGTGGAGGAGCAACCTGGCTATAGATAAACGTTTGGGCAACGGCTACATGGCCACTATTGAAGGAATCTATTCAAAGACACTGAACTCTGTGTACCACTACAATGCAAACCTGGGTAATACTACCGGTACCTTAAATGCCACGGGGGACGCAAGACCTGTTTATACCAAGAGCCTGTTATCGGATGTTGGCCAGGTCTTCGTTATGGATAACAATAATAAAGGATACTCCTTTGCGCTTACAGGCCAGTTGCAAAAAACATTTTCTCAAAACTGGCAGGCCTCCATTGCCTATACTTATAGTATAGCCAAGGATGTATCGCCCAACAACGGAGACCGGTCTCAAAGTTCATGGACGCAGAATGCCATTGTAAATGACCCGAACCATCCGGAACTAGGGTATTCTTCTTATAGTGTTCCACACCGTGTAACAGCGTTTGCCTCCTACCGGTTTGAGTATGCCAATAAGAGCCTGGCAAGCACCATCTCCATGTTGTATTCAGGATCTTCACAAGAGCGTTATTTGTACCGGTATAGCGGCGACTTAAATAGTGATGGTGCAACAAATGACCTGTTGTATGTTCCCGGTAGCCGCAGTGGCCTGGAATCGATGTTTACGCAATTGGATATAAAGGATAAAACCGGAGCGATTGTAGAATCTTATACGCCGGCACAGCAGGCAGATGCATTCTGGACCTTTGTTGAGAATGATAAATACTTAAAGAAGCACAAGGGCGGTTATGTGGATAGATACGGTGCACTATTGCCCTGGATAAACCGGCTTGACTTAAGGTTCCTGCAAGATATGGCGCCAGTTGTCGGAGGAAAAAAACATACTTTTCAGATCAGTCTGGATATACAAAACTTTCTTTCCCTGCTGAATAGCTCATGGGGGAATCAGTATATATATAGTTATGGCACCTACTCTGATCAGGCTATTGCCGGGGCAGATAAAGGAAAGTATACGTTCCTTCCGTCTAATGCCAATAAACCAGTATATGATAAATATTATGGTTTAAGAAGTACGTGGGGCATGCAGTTGGGTATCCGGTATATTTTTTAAAAGGAGATTCATATAGTATATTCACTACCGCCTTTGGGCGGTTTTTTTTAGCGCCGATGGTTTTTGGATACCAGGGCCCACCAACCGGCTAAAAAAAATCAAAAACCGGACAAATGACCGTATATTTGTGTCAAATATACAGGCTATGAAATTCTCAAAGAAAAACGATCACAAGGAATATAAACCTGATAACCTCCTGGAGGAGCCCGCTGCGGCTTATTATCCCGGCAGCAGCAGGATCGGTTTTTCGATTACATTAATGGGCCTTAAGGAGGATCAGGCTTTCAAGACGGTCCGGAATACCGCCGACTTTATAGATCGGATCCGTGAAGGGCTGCCCAAAAAAGCCCTGGATCATCTGGCTGGGGTAATGGGTGTGTCGGACGCAGAAATGGCCCGTATGATTCATACTTCGGACAGAACATTACGGCGGTATACCGCTGCCCAAAAATTAAATGCCGAACAATCTGAACGGGTTATTGAACTGGCGCGGCTCTATGCAAGAGGCGTTGATGTTTTTGATGATCTTGACAATTTTAAAACCTGGATGCGTGTTCCCGTTGATGCGTTAGGTGCAAAAAAACCCATTGAGTTTTTAGATACTTCTATGGGAATAGAACTTCTCATGGATGAACTGGGGCGTATTGAACATGGAATATTTGCCTAAGGAGCTTCCTGGTCTGCAAAACAGGGGTAACAGCCCGCCTTCTCAATAACGAAAAATGAAAATCTACCGCATTAGTAAATGTGCCTATATTGATGATCTGAGCGGCAAGGGAGCCGCAACTTTTCCGGGCCGCTGGCATAGTAAGGGTACCCATATTTTGTACACGGCTGCTTCTCCATCGCTAGCCTTGCTGGAAAGTGTTGTACATATTACAACGATTATAAAACTGGAACTTTGTATTATTGGATTGGAGATGCCGGAAAAAAGCATCCTGGAAATATCGCCGGCCCAGCTTTCGGAGGGGTGGTTCCGGAACCCTCCTCCAGATCAGCTAAAGCGGATTGGTGATGAATTTGTGAAGGATGGCGCCTTTCTTGCATTGAGGGTTCCTTCGGCCGTAATGCAGGAAGATTTTAATTACCTCCTGAATCCCCGGCATCCCGATTTTGAAAATGTAAAACTGATTTACAGCCGGCATATTCATGTGGACCAGCGATTGCTTCGCAAGCCGGAATAGTTGTTTTCTGCCATATAGCTGGTTTTTGTAAAAAGCCGTTTTGAAAAATTCTGCAAACGGATCGTCTGTTGCAAGGCATTATCTTTGCCCGCTATGCAATCCCAGGGAATTACGATTTATACAGATGGCGCGGCCCGTGGCAACCCGGGGCCCGGTGGTTATGGTGTTTTGCTGATGTATGGAAAACATCTGAAGGAGTTATCCGGCGGCTTTCGGTATACGACCAATAACCGGATGGAGCTAATGGCTGTAATTGAAGGATTGCGGGTACTGAAAACAGCAGCATTACCGGTTACCATTTACTCCGATAGTCAATATGTAGTGAATGCTGTTACGAAGGGATGGCTGAATAACTGGGTGCATACCGGTTTTAAGGGTGGTAAAAAAAATAAAGACCTGTGGATGCAATACTACCAGCTTGCTCAAAAATTTCAGATCCGTTTTGTATGGGTAAAGGGCCACGCGGATAACCCGTATAATAACCGGTGCGATGAACTGGCAACGGCCGCTGCGGATGGGAGGAATCTGGCAGAGGATGTGGGGTATGAAGGATAGTTTCGGGTTTAAGGTTCAAGGTTTAAAGTTTCAGGTTGTGCCTTGTTTAACACTCCGGCAGGCTCAGCGGCACGTTTACTGCCAGCCCGCCGTCTGCGGTTTCCTTGTATTTAAAATTCATATCCTGGGCGGTGTCCCACATGGTCTTAATCACCTCGTCGAGGGACACCCTGGCAAAG
This sequence comes from Niabella hirudinis, assembly GCF_051201075.1. Taxonomy (NCBI): domain Bacteria; kingdom Pseudomonadati; phylum Bacteroidota; class Chitinophagia; order Chitinophagales; family Chitinophagaceae; genus Niabella; species Niabella hirudinis. Next base: position 175,144 of record NZ_JBPEHJ010000002.1, on the reverse strand, counting down.
TCCGGTGTGCTTTGGAGGGCCAGCTGGGAGGCGGTGATGGCCTTAATGGCGCCCATAGTATTGCGTTCAATGCAGGGGACCTGTACGAGCCCGCCAATGGGATCACAGGTCATACCCAGATGGTGCTCCATAGCAATTTCAGCAGCCATCATGGCTTGCTTTTGTGAGCCACCCAGGCCTTCTGTTAAAGCTGCTGCCGCCATTGAAGAGGATACGCCGATTTCTGCCTGGCAGCCGCCCATTGCAGCGGAAATGGTAGACTCTTTTTTAAAGATGCTGCCGATTTCTGCAGCGGTCATCAGGAATTTCCGGATCGACTCCAGGCTGTGTTCCCCCGGCTCCGCCTGCGTGCAGAAAAGAATAAAATAATGTAATACGGCCGGTATTACACCAGCAGAGCCATTGGTGGGGGCGGTTACTACGCGGCCAAAAGAGGCATTCTCTTCATTTACCGCCAGCGCAAAGCAGCTCACCCAGTCGAGAGTATAACTGAAATTACTGCCTCCTTTCCGGATCAGGCGAATCCATTCATCATACGATGTATAACTGGCCTGGCCGATGAGTTTTTTGCTTAATGCGGCTGCCCGTCTTCTTACGTTTAACCCACCGGGAAGCACCCCGGTTTTATGGCAGCCGCGGTAGATGCAGTCGCGCATCGCATACCATATTTTTTGCAATCCCTCGTTGGTGGCGGCTTCGCTTCTCCAGGCTAACTCATTTTCGGCTACAATTTCGCTGATAGAGAGCCCGGTTTTAATACTCCATCGAAGAAGATCGTCTCCATGATTAATCGGGAATGGCAGCTGTACATTATTATTTAAAATGGCGTCTTCGCCTTCTTCTTTTACAAATCCGCCGCCGATGGAGTAATAGGTTTTGGCAATATTTGCGCCATTGTTCAGTGTGGCCAGGAAGGTCAGTCCGTTGGAGTGGTACGGCAGGGTTTCTTTAAAAAGAAATTCAATGGAATCATGGGGGTCAAAACTGATGGGCCGGCTTCCGTTCAGCAGCAGGCTTTTTGTATCCCGGATTACTGCTATAGTGGAATCAATTTTTTCTACGTCAAAGGTTACGGGATCATAGCCACAAAGACCCAGCTGCACGGCTATGTCGGTGCCGTGTCCTATCCCGGTTTTGGCCAGTGATCCATACAGGAGAATCTTTATGGTGCTTACGGCAGTCAGCTGCTGTTGTGCCTTCAGGTATTGCAGAAAGCGTTCTGCCGCCCGCCAGGGCCCCAGCGTATGCGAACTGGATGGTCCAATCCCGATCTTTAACATGTCAAAAACCGAAATTGGCTCGTATTGCATATTTTAGTTTTTAGACCTCGAAATTACAACAATACTCAGTTTTCCACTTTTATTAATTCGATATCAAAAAACAGCGGCTGGTTGGTTAGTGTGCCATACCGGGTGTCGCAGCCATAAGCAAGGGCGGAGGGCAGGAGGAGCTTGATGCGGCCGCCTTCTTTGATTTTGGAAAGACCCAGGTACCAGCCGGGGATGATTTCGTTCATCCGGAGAACCGCCCCATCGGGTTTTTTTGCATAGCTGGAATCAAAGCCTGCCCCGGTGAGCAACCGGCCTATATATTTTACAGTAATCTGACTATTTGCGCCGGGCGTGGCGCCGGTGCCGGGGTCCATGATTTGCCACATCAGCCAGTTGGCAGTGCTACTGTCTGCTGTAATAGCGCTGTCGCGGATGTATTTTTTCATCTGTGCCGTATCACCGATAGCAGGTTTGGCCTCACAAACGGGAACGGTTTCATCTTTGATACAGCCGATGATTGCCAGGCCCAGTATCATCACCAGCCCGGCATATATTTTTTTATTCATTGATAATATTGCACTTTTACCAGTTCTACATAAAAGTATAGTGGCTGGTTGGCCATTGGTCCGTACCGGGGATCGCATCCATAGGCCAGTGAGGAGGGGATAATCAACTTGATTTTTCCGCCTTCCTTAATTTTAGGAATGCCAATCTGCCATCCCGTGATTACCTCATTTAAATAGAAGGAAGTTCCGTTGGGATCCCTTACGTAGGAGGAGTCGAACCCCTTTCCGTTTAAAAACCGGCCCACATATTTAGCCATAACCGAATTTGTTGCGGTGGGCGCAGCACCCGTGCCCGGCTCAACGATTTCGTACATCACTCCGCTGGGGTCAGTGGTTACATTTATGGAACTATCCGTTGCAAATTTTGTCATTGCCTCTTTTTCGCTTTCCACTGTTTTGGGCGTACAGGGTTTTACATCATCATTTTTAAGGCAGCCGATCGTTATCATACTTAAGATCAGTGCCAGGCCGAACCATTTTTTCATGTGTTTATTTTATGCCTGTAAAAATAATTAATTTAATAGCTGGGGGTCATATCCGTAAGCTCGTATTCATAAACCAGCTGGGAGTTGGGCGGCACCCGGTTTACACCAGACACTTCCGTACACCCAAACTGGGAAGAGGAGGGGATCACCAGCCGGATTTTTCCACCTTTTGAAATTTTGCTGATGGCATACACCACGCGAATGCCCGGACTGAAATTCCGCAGCGGCGCTGTTGGTGGCTGTTTTACTGTGAGGGAATCCACAATGGTGCCGTTCATTAGTTTTCCCACATACCGGAAAGATACCAGTGAATCGATCGTTGGCTTTGTAGTGCCGGCGCCGGTTTTTTCAATATAATAATAAACCAGCTCCTGGTTATCAAATTGAAACAACTCCTTTTGCCCGTTCTTCTGCAAAAAAGAATCAATGATCTGCCGGTCGCGTCCCAGGCTGAAACCATTGGTGCAGGCGGGCTTATCATCAGATTTTGAACATCCGGCAACCAGCACCGCCATTAAGAGGAAAAGGAGACAACCTTTCATACGCTGTTACATCAATTAGCCGGCGCCTTTACATCGGTAAGTGTATAATCGTAGATCAGCTGCGAGTAGCCGGGAACGGTTTTGCCGCCAATAGTTTGAGCACTGCAGGAAAAATACAAGGATGAAGGCAGGATTACTTTATATCTTCCTCCTTTACTTAAGGCAGAAAGAATCGTATAGTACATGGTAGGCTGGCCTTGCTGATCCAGAAGGTCTTTTAACCTTAATGCGGATCCGTTATTGTTTAGTTTGATGGTATCGGTTGTTCCAATTTCAGTGCCGTTCATTAAAGACAGGGTGAATTTATAACTGATCAGGGAATCATCCTTAGGTATGCTGCCAACCCCCTGGTCTGCAACGCCCATGTAGGCACCATAAGTGGTATTAAAATCAAGGTAGTTTAAAGAATGATCATCAATAAACGAGTCAATAACCGCCCGGTCCTTATCCAGTGTATTGGGTACACAGGTGGGGCCATTGTCTTTCATACAGGAAGCAAGGGTTGTTACGGCGGCAACAACGGCAATCACGGGTACTAATAACGTTCTTTTCATTCTTTCGATTTGAATAATAAATTAATAAATATTGATAATCAAATAATTACTTTTTGTTTTTGCGGGCCAACAAGCTTTTATAATAGTTTTCATTTATATCCCACTTGTGGTAAGACGAAAAGATACCAATAAACGCAACAATGATGATGCCGGCAATCAGCAAAATTAAAAAAAGAGAGGGATCGGCATTCGCTTCCATTGTAGCTTTTTTATACCAGCCGCTAAAAAAGTTAACAAAAATACCAATCATCAACAGGATGCCAAGAGGGGTGCTGATCAGGAAATTTTTTATTGATCGCTTCTTTTTGAGCCGGTTGGCTTCCCAGTACTTCATAAAAGCCGCTTCTTCCTTTGTATACATGACCCTTCAAAGGTACATGAAAAACAAGCAGTTTTGTCAATCTGACAAATCTTGTATATATTGCAGATCAAACAATTGTTTGTGAAACTATCGTCACTATTAGCACAGTACCTGTTAGCCCATAAGCAGTTAAGCCTACCTGGGCTGGGCATTTTTTATGCAGAAGATAATGGAAACCCGGAATACCCGGCCATCCGCTTTGAGCAGCAGCCGGTGGATGGGTTTGATGAACAGGTAGTGGAATTCATATCTTCTGAAACAGGGAAAATGAAAGTGCTGGCGATATCCGACCTCAATTCGCAGCTTGATGATGCGGTACGGTTCCTGAATACCGGAAAGCCCTATCTTTTTGCAGGTATTGGTACCCTGCTAAAAAAAGCAAACGGGTCCTACGATTTTGCGCCACATACAACACCCTTGCCGCCGCGGAAGAAAGAGGTTCCCATTACCGAAAGAAATACCGTTCCTCAAACTTATATTGAGGAAAAGCCGGGTAATGGAAGATCAAAAAAACCCGCCATTATTATTATTGTTCTGGCGGTGATTGCCATCGCTGCCACGATCTGGTTTTATTCAAAAACGGGGGAACAACCCGCAACTGTTTCGGAAGTTCCGGAAACAACGGAACATCCTGCAACCGCCCCCGATACCGCACAAAGCGGGATAAAAACGGAAACTCCTGCCCCCGCAATTCAGACATCAACAACTGGCGCCACCATTTATGTGCTGGAGATTGCAAAGGAGCCCAGGGCCTCAAAGCGGTATAACCAGCTCAAAAAAATAAACTGGCCTGTAGAGCTGGAAAAGCTGGATACGCTGCGTTATGCCATTTTGATGAAGCTCAATACCACGGCGGCAGATACAACAAGGGTTTTGGATTCCTTAAGCGCGCTTTCCGGCCGGCGGGTGCATATTCGGTATTAGAGGCTGAACGCTCAACGCTGAAGATCTGTTTCAGGTTTGAGGTTGGCTTCCGCTTCGGGCTTAGTGTTTGATTTCTGATTTCGACAAACCTGTTAAGATACGAAAATACCGTCAATCCCCGGATCTCATTCACACATTTTCACATTTTCAAATCTTCATATTAATATGAAGATCCAGTTAGCACCGGACGTCAAACTTCGAACGTCAAACCTCCAATCGAGATACAAAATACAGGTAAATGTTGAAACCGATACTCATTTTCAAATTTCACTTCCCCTACAACCCGCCGGCATATTTTCGCATCTTTATATAAAGACCCTGAAATATGAGGACATTTCTTACCCTGGCCGTTTTGGCGGTTTTGCATTTTTCCTGCGCCCATGGCCAAAAGGCGGTGTTGCCGGAAGCCCGGCAAAAAGTGGCTGTGTTGAAGCCATTGCTTGGTCTTAGCTATGAACAGGTAAAAAAAATGGAGGATGCAGAGTCCTCCTATCTTAAACTATGCAAAACCGCGGCCGGCGATGAAGCAAAACGGCAGCGGGCTAATGCGTTGCGAAGCAGCTCCCTCCAAAGGATCCTCAGCCGGGAGCAGTTTGTAAAATTCCAGGCAATAGAAAACAAACGGATTAAGCCGGTTCCGCTTCGCTCCTGACCCTGTCATTTTAGTGCAGGTTGCTGCCGTTTCATCAACTGCAACGGTATAGCGCTTATATTGGAAGACGCATTGAGCCGAACAGACCCCTTCATGCGTTCTTCGCGGGGAGACGACAGGGGTATATAATTACCCCATGGGGTGGCGGCCCGGCGCAGCCTTAACGGATCTGCTTCGGCCTGCACCGGCGTGCCGGTAATAACGGAAATAGCCTTGGCCAGCAGGTAATCATTGGTGGCACCAATGGGCTTCCAGGCGCTGGGCTGATTTTCAATACTCGTTACGGGGTAATTGGGAACCAGGTATCCCGGCAACGAAAAATCATTGCCATTCTTATCGGCATATTTTGCCACGATGGGCTGCATGGCCCATTTGGCGAGTTGTGATTTTTCGGTAGTACTTAAATCCGTAGGGTTGTATACGGTGGCTACCCGGTTATTTTTGCTGTCAAATGCATGAATGGTAATCGATGCAGTGTATTTGCCGCCGGTATTGCTGCCAATATGTACCACATTCATGTAGGGCTTCAGGCAATGGGTCAGCAATTCTGCTGCCGAGTAGGAATCATCGGTTGCGATAATGTATACGGTGCTTAAATTAAGATTGGCATTGAGCGGGTTGGAGGTTCCGGAGTTGATGAAGAAGTCTTTTCTTGAATCAGGGCCATACTGTTGATCCAGCACCGCGTTCAAAAAGCTATTGTAATTAAGAATGGTGAATACCGATTGGCTTTGTACTACAGAAGCGGGTGCTATCAGTGAGGCCAGGTAGGCCGCTGCATTGATATCACCGCCGTGGTTATACCTCAAATCAATAACAAGGTCGGTAACACCACCGGCTTTAAACCGGTTAAATGCATCATAAAGGCTGGTGTTGTAGTTGCCGATAAAAGCCGTATAAAAGAGGTAGCCTATTTTTTTTCCGTTATACCCCGGTTGATTTTGGTAGATGCTGTCTTTTAATACGGGGTTGGTTGCAATCGTCAGGGGCGTCAGGTTCACTGTTTTAGCATTGGCGTAGTTCTGATCGCTTACGTTTACGGTTATCGGGTTGCCGCTGAACAATTTTAAATAATTGCTCGTATTCATGGTGGCTCCGTCAATCTTGTCGATGATATTACCCCTCGTGATTCCCCCGGCGGCGGCCGGTGTGCCGGGATATACGTATTTTACAAATCCCTTAACTGTGTTATCTGGAAAACGATATAAAGCCAGCGCCCAGCCCAGATCCTTTGGAGTTCCGGAAAAATCGGCTAAAAGAGCATCCACATCATCGGTGATCCAGGACCAGCCATGCGTTGTGTCTATTGGGTTCAGCACGCTCTTAAAGTAGGCTTCAGGGTTGGTATCAGAAGTTTTTGGTTTTTTATTCTTCATATCATCCGCCCACAGATAATATAGTGAAAGTCCATCGTATACAAATTGTGATACAACAAGATTGTTGGTATCGGGCTTCTTATCGTCTGGTAATGCATCTTTCTTTTTGTGACAGGCAGTTGGTATGATCCATAAAAAGGCCAGCGCGGGCAGTATCAGTTTTTTCATAAAAATAGTGAGTTGTTAAAACCTTTTTTAATTTATTTCATCCATCAAATTTAACCAGCTTCTATAAACTATGTACTTTTTTTTTAAGGCAGTCTATTTTTATTTGAAATACTGAGAAAAGTGGATATTTGCCCATTCCATCAATTTATTTTATTTTTCCGGCGCTAAAACCGGCAATCAATGTTATGGCAAAAAATGATCTACGGAAGGAACAGGCATTGGACTACCATGCGAAGGGGAGACCGGGAAAAATAGAGGTAATTCCAACCAAAAAGGCAAAAACACAACGGGACCTGGCGCTTGCTTATTCGCCGGGGGTGGCCGAGCCCTGCCTCGAGATAGCAAAGAACAAAGAAGATGTTTATAAGTATACCGCCAAGGGTAACCTGGTGGCCGTTGTCAGCAATGGTACTGCCGTATTGGGTTTGGGCGATATCGGGCCGGAGGCCGGGAAGCCGGTAATGGAAGGCAAGGGGGTCCTTTTTAAGATTTTTGCTGATATTGATGTGTTCGATATAGAGATAAATGAAAGAGATCCCCAAAAATTTGTGGAAATTGTAAAGGCGCTGGAGCCCACATTTGGGGGTATTAACCTCGAGGATATTAAGGCTCCGGAGTGTTTTTATATTGAAAAGGAGCTGCGCCGGCAAATGAACATACCGGTGATGCACGATGATCAGCATGGTACGGCCATCATCAGCGCCGCCGCCCTCATCAACGCGCTGGAAATTCAGAAGAAAAAAATAGACCGGGTAAAGTTTGTGGTAAATGGTGCCGGCGCGGCAGCCATGGCCTGTGTATTGCTTTACGAGGAGCTGGGGGCCAAACCCTCCAATTTTCTAATGTTTGATAAAAACGGCGTATTGGGCAGGCATCGCAACGACCTGGAGGCCATGAAGCATCCCTTTGCCAATGCCAAAGGCGCAATTTCGCTGGCTGAGGCCATGAAGGGGGCCGATGTTTTTATAGGGCTGAGCGCGGGTAATACCGTTTCGGCCGATATGGTCAAAAGCATGGCGAAGAATCCCATTGTATTTGCTATGGCCAACCCCAGTCCGGAGATTACCTGGGAAGCGGCTACCGGCGCCCGCAGGGATATTATTATGGCCACCGGACGCAGCGACTATCCCAATCAGGTAAACAACGTACTGGGTTTCCCCTATATTTTTCGCGGGGCGCTGGATGTAAGAGCCCGGGTCATTAACACGGAAATGAAACTGGCTGCGGTGCGGGCGCTGGCCGAACTGGCAAAAATGCCGGTACCGGATATCGTAAACCTGGCCTATAACCAGGAAAAAATGGCTTTTGGCCGTGATTATATAATTCCCAAGCCATTGGATCCACGCCTGCTTACAGTTGTGGCGCCGGCCGTGGCGCGCGCCGCTATGGATACCGGAGTGGCGCATCACAAAATAGCAGATTGGGACCAATACAGTCGCGAACTGGATAAGCGCCTGGGCGTAGATAACCAGGTACTGCGGGCCATGGGTGCCAAAGCGCGGTCGGCCCCCCGGCGGATCGTTTTTGCAGAGGGCGAAAATATTAAGATCCTCAAGGCCGCCCAGATAGTTTTGGATGAGGGCATCGGATTTCCACAGCTGATCGGCGATAAAAAAGAAATTGAAGCCATTGCTGCCGAAAACAGCATCGACATATCCGGTATGGCCATCTTTGACCCGCGCAGCAAAGAAATGACTCAAAAACGAGAAGAATATGGCGCTGTCTTTTTTGCAAAAAGGGCCCGGAAAGGCTATACAAAAGAGGAAGCCTATAAGCTGATGAAAGAGCGGAATCATTTTGGATGCATGATGGTGGAGCAGGGCGATGCCGACTGTATGCTGGCGGGGCTTACCAAGAAGTATGACGAAGCCATCCGTCCGGCGTTGCAGATTATAGGCACCGAGCCGGGGGTAAACCGCGTGGCCGGTATGTACCTCGTTATGACCAAGAAAGGCCCCTTATTTCTTGCGGACACTACGGTAAACTTTAATCCCACCGCGGAGGAACTGGCAGAAATTGTATTGCTGACGGCCAAAGAAGTAAAGGCTTTTAACCTTACCCCACGTATTGCCATGCTGAGCTATTCCAATTTTGGCAGCAGCAAATCGCCGGAGGCTAAACTGGTAGCGCGCGCAAGAGAGATGGTAAAAGAAAAAATGCCCGACCTGATCATTGATGGGGAGATGCAGGCCAATATAGCGCTGAATAACGGACTCCTGCAGGAAATATACCCTTTTAGCGATCTGGTGGGGCAACAGGTAAACACGCTGATCTTTCCTAACTTAGCATCCGGGAATATTGCCTATAACCTGCTGCTGGAGATAGGGTCCACAGACGCCGTAGGCCCTATTGTGATGGGACTTAAAAAACCGGTACACCTGCTGCAGCTGGGCAGCACGGTCAGTAATATTGTGAATATGGCAATGATTGCGATCGTTGATGCACAGTTGAAGACCAAACCGGCCGGTGAAAATGACCGGAATGTGAAGAAACAGCTGTTGAAAGAAAAAGCTGATTGATTGATTTTTTAAAAGCAATCCATTGAAAATATTAAAAGAGCTTGGGGAGTTTATTAAAATGACCGGTGGTATGTTTCGCAAGCCGGAAAATGCCAAAATGTACTGGAAACAGTTTATGCTCCAGTGCAACGATATCGGTATTGGCTCGTTGGGCATTATTTGCATCATTTCCGTTTTTATTGGGGCGGTATCTACCTTACAGACGGCCTACCAGATTGTATCGCCCATTATTCCCAAAACCACTATCGCCCAAATTGTAAGGGATACGGTGATCCTTGAATTTGCGCCCACGCTTAGCTGCATCGTGCTTTGCGGCGTTGTAGGAAGTAAAATAGCCAGTGAGCTGGGCAATATGCGCGTAAGCGAGCAAATTGATGCGTTGGAAATAATGGGGATCAATACCAAGGGCTACCTGGTGCTGCCCAAGATATTGGCTGGCCTGGTAACCATTCCGCTCCTTATTATGCTGGCCATGGTGCTTGGCATTTGGGGCGGACGCCTGGCGGGCACCGCCGCGGGAATTATTGATCCTACTATTTTTGATACGGGGTTGGTAATGGCGTTTAAAGCCTATAATGTATACTTTGCCCTGATCAAATCCGTGGTGTTTGCTTTTATTATTACCGCGGTGCCTGCGTTTTATGGCTACAATGTAAAGGGCGGCGCGCTGGAGATCGGGCATAGCAGCACCCGGGCCGTGGTTGTTTCCTGTGTATTATTATTACTGGCCGATTACATTTTATCAGCCCTGCTTTTGTAAAAGAAACTTCAATAACATGATCGAAATAAAGAGTCTGAAGAAAAGTTTTGATGATAAGGCGGTCCTGAAGGGGGTTGATGTAACTTTTGACGATGGAAAATGCAACCTGATTATCGGCAGCAGCGGCAGTGGAAAAACGGTGCTGATGAAGTGTATGGTGGGCCTGATAAAGCCTACCAGTGGAAATGTGCTGTATGACGGAGACGATTTTGTAAACATGAACGATAAGGACCAAAAGAGCATCCGCGAAAAGATCGGGATGCTTTTTCAGGGAGGGGCCTTGTTCGACAGCCAAACGGTGGAGCAAAATGTAATGTTTCCGCTGGATATGTTTACCACCGATAAATACGCCAAAAAGAAAGAGCGGATAAAACAGGTGCTGGCCCGGGTTCAGTTAAAGGAAGAGGCCTACCGCAAATTTCCATCGGAAATCAGCGGCGGTATGCAAAAACGGGTGGCGTTGGCCCGGGCGATTGTGCTAAACCCCAAATACCTGTTTTGCGATGAACCTAACTCCGGGCTGGACCCTCAAACCTCGCTGGTGATTGATAAACTGATACAGGAAATTACCCGGGAATATAATATTACCACCATCATCAATACCCATGATATGAACAGCGTAATGGAAATAGGGGATCATATCACCTATATGCACCAGGGCGAGAAGGAATGGGAGGGTAACAATAAGGAAATCATCCTGAGCGAAAATCAAAAACTGAATGACTTTATTTTTGCCTCGGAGTTTCTGAAGGATGCCAAAAGCATGCGTACAATACAGGAAACCGGGGAAATTCCGAAAGATATGCCGGCAGGGGTAAAGGATGCCATCGAGGAAAAACTGAATGCAGACCTGGATGGCGATGGGCATATTGGAAATCCGGCCAAAAACAAACCCTCTTCAAAAGAATAACAGCAAACCCTTAATTTTGCACTTGCTTTTTTAAACATCTATAATTATAAGATATGGCAGTATTGGTTAATAAAGACTCAAAGATATTAGTTCAGGGATTTACAGGTACGGAAGGCACGTTTCATGCCACACAGATGATCGAATATGGTACTCAGGTGGTAGGAGGCGTAACCCCGGGAAAAGGCGGCAGCACGCACCTGGAGCGCCCCGTATTTAATACGGTTGCAGAATGTGTGAAGCAAACAGGGGCCAATGTGAGCATTATTTTTGTTCCGCCGGCTTTTGCTGCGGATGCCATTATGGAAGCTGCAGACGCCGGTATTGAGCTGGTGGTGTGTATTACCGAGGGAATTCCTGTACAGGACATGGTTGCCGTAAAGAACTTTTTGCAGGGTTCCAATACCCGTTTGATAGGTCCCAACTGCCCGGGCGTTATTACTGCCGATGCATGCAAAGTAGGTATTATGCCTGGTTTTGTGTTCAAGAAAGGACGCATTGGCATTGTATCCAAATCCGGAACGCTTACTTATGAGGCGGCCGACCAGGTGGCAAAGGCCGGGTTGGGGATCAGCACGGCCATTGGTATTGGCGGCGACCCCATTATTGGCACTACAACTAAGGAAGCCGTGGCATTGTTTATGGAGGATGATGAAACTGATGCCATCGTGATGATCGGTGAAATTGGTGGTGGCATGGAGGCCGAGGCTGCCCAATGGATTAAAGCCAACGGAAACAAAAAGCCGGTTGTAGGCTTTATCGCGGGCCAAACAGCGCCTCCGGGGCGCCGGATGGGGCATGCGGGCGCCATTGTGGGAGGAGCAGATGATACGGCCGCGGCAAAAATGAAGATTATGAGCGAGTGCGGCATTGCGGTGGTTAGCAGCCCTGCCGATATTGGAAAAACAATGGCTGGCATTATCGGAAAATAATCCCGCTAAAAAAAATATAGAAGTCCCGGACACCCGGGACTTTTTTTTATTAAAAATGTTATAAATTTGGATGCCCTCGCATACCGGATTATGCTCATTATGCAGCTGGAATGACAAACCGCTTCCTGCATGATGGGTTGCAGCCGCATGATTGCTATTTTATTTAAGCACCAAACTATATATAAAATGACATAAAATGCTCAGATAACCCCTCTTACTTATGACTGAAGGCAGCAATATATTTATTGTAGATGATGACCCCATCCATCGGCTCTTGATGGATAGATTATTTGCCCGGCAACCCAAAACCTGTAAACTGCATTTTTTTGAAAACGGACAAAAGGCGTTGGAGGCACTCCGCACATCCGGTGTATTGCCGGATCTGATACTGCTTGATATTGAAATGCCGGTAATGAACGGCTGGCAGTTCATGGAGGCATTTAGCGGGCTGGATCCGGCACTCATTGACCCGATCCGGGTTTACATGGTTTCTTCCTCTTTTTCGGATGAGGACCAGAACCGGGTGAAGCGCTACTCACGGATTAAGGGCTATATCGTTAAACCGATCCGTATAGAGAAGATTATCGAATTGCTCGGATGAGCCGAATGGGGGGTGTATATGATTCCTGTTGCCGGGCCGGCGCGGGCACGCTATATTTTCACAAGGATAAATTTGTGCCTATTAACGCATGAATCAACCACTTTTTTATACCTGATTACTATAGTATATACGTTAAGTTAAGCGGGCCCAGACCAGTTATCCCATCAAGCGGGTGGTACCCCGCCGTATTATGCTCCGTTAAGAACGCTGTGTTTACAGCAACTTGACGCAGATGAGACGCATCGGGGCCCGGTATAAAAGACCCTGACCGGAAACCGCTCTTATTGTGAGATGGGGTTGTTGTTTTATACGGATCATTTATCTTTAACAGATCATGGATTTTCAACAATTGGAAACAGCATTTTCGGGCGAGTTGTTTTATAACAATAGTAGCCTGCATCAGGCGCAAAAAATGGTGTATGCTACGGATGCCTCCGTTTATCAGGAACAGCCATTGGCTATAGCTATCCCCCGAAATAAGGAGGATATTGAAAAACTCATCCGCTTTGCAAATCAGAATCGCGTTTCGCTGATCCCCCGCGCTGCCGGTACTTCACTGGCCGGCCAGGTGGTGGGAAATGGTATTGTGGTAGATACCTCGAAATACTTTAAAAAAGTTATTGAAATAAACGCAGCAGAACGCTGGGTACGGCTGCAGCCGGGAATCATCCGCGATGACCTGAATGCCCTGCTGAAGCCTTACGGGCTGCTGTTTGCGCCTGAAACATCAACGGCCAGCAGGGCGATGATCGGGGGTATGATCGGCAACAATTCCTGTGGGCTGCACTCTATTGTATGGGGCGATACAAGGGAGCATCTGCTGGAAGTAAGGGCCTTGCTAAGCAATGGGGAAGAAGTGGTATTTAAACAAAACAGCAGGGAGGATATTGGGGCAAAGGCAGCTGAAGATACATTGGAAGGGCGTATTTACCGCGATCTTTTTGCCTTGCTCGATAATGATAAGAACCGGCAGCTGATTGGGGACCACTATCCAAAAAGAACGCTCAAACGACGCAATACCGGCTATGCGCTTGATATACTGGCCTATGAAATGGAGGCAGGCAACGGGGGCGCCAATCTTTGCCACCTGCTTGCCGGCTCGGAGGGAACCCTTGCGTTTGTTATTGAAGCAAGGCTAAACCTGCTGCCCCTGCCGCCGGCCCGTGACGCGCTGGTTTGTATACACTGCTCTTCGCTGGCGGAAGCGCTTCATGCCAACAATGTTGTGTTAAAACATGCGCCCATGGCTTCGGAGCTGGTAGACCGGTATATCATGGATTTTACAAAAGGGCATCCCGTTTACCAGCAAAACCGCTTTTTTATAGAAGGCGAGCCGGAAGCATTGCTGATGGCCGAATTTATGGAGCATGATGAAGACACGCTGAATACAAAAGCCACAGCGCTGATCAACGATCTGAAACGGAATGGACTGGGTTATGCATACCCCGTCATTAAAGGACCTCAAACCAAACTGGTATGGGATATCCGCAAAGCCGGCCTGGGGCTCATCCGCAATATGCCGGGCGATGTGCAGCCGGTTAATTTAATTGAAGACTGTGCCGTTTCGCCGGAAGATCTGCCCGCTTATATTGAAGATCTGCAGCACTTGCTAAAGGGATATGGACTGTCGGCGTCTTATTATGCCCACGCGGGCGCCGGAGAGCTGCATGTAGAGCCGATGATTAACCTTAAGACCGGCGCGGGTAAACAAATCTTTCGGGATGTACTGAAGGATACGGTGGCCCTGGTAAAAAAATATAACGGCTCGCTAAGCGGTGAGCACGGAGATGGAAGACTGCGGGGTGAGTTTATTGCCAGTGCCATGGGCGAGGGCGTGTATCATTTGTTGCAGCAGGTTAAAAAGATTTTTGACCCCGGCAATATTTTTAATGCGGGCAAAATTGTGAACACGCCTAAAATGAACGAGCAGCTGCGCTATGATCCGCAAAAAGCAAAGCGGCAGATAGAAACGGTATTTGACTATGAGCGGCAGGAAAATGTGCTGCGGCTGGCAGAAAAATGCTCCGGATCGGGCGACTGCCGGAAGTCGCACATAACAGGCGGTACCATGTGCCCTTCCTATATGGCTACCTTACAGGAGAAAGATACTACACGCGCAAGGGCCAACATCCTGCGCCAGTTCCTGACCAATTCAACAAAGGAAAATCCGTTTGATCATCCCGAGATTAAGGAAGTGATGGATCTTTGTTTGAGTTGTAAAGCCTGTAAATCGGAATGCCCTTCCGGTGTGGACATTGCCAAGCTGAAGGCCGAGTTTTTGCAGCAATATTATGATGCCAATGGTGTTCCCTTTCGTTCAAAACTGATCGCGGGTTTTACAAAATCGCAGCGGCTGGGCATACGGTTTCCTGCGCTTTACAATGCGATTGCGGGTAATCCGTTTACATCCGGGATCATTAAACGGCTGGCCGGGTTTGCTCCGGCCCGATCCCTGCCGGCGGTGGGTAAAACAACGGTGCGCCGCTGGTTTGAAGACTATCAGCGAACCGTGCCACAGCAGTTTGCAAAAAATGTCTTTTTACTGTGCGATGAGTTTACCAACTACAATGATGTGGAAATTGGTAAAACCACTATTAAACTGCTGAACGCATTAGGCTATGGTGTGGAGATACTGCAGCACAAGGAGAGCGGGCGCACCTGGCTTTCAAAAGGACTGGTGCGGCAGGCGCAAAAGATCATCATTGAAAATGTAACCCTGTTTTCCAGATTTGTAACGGCAGATCAGCCGCTGATAGGGATAGAGCCCAGCGCCTTACTGACCTACCGGGATGAAGCCCTGGATTTGGTGCCGTCCGGTTTGAGAAACGCCGCACAACAATTAGCCGGTAACAGTTTCCTGGTGGAAGAATTTTTGGCAGATGAATATGAAAAGGGGAATATAACGAGCAGCCGGTTTACCAGGAAAAAGCAAACGGTAAAGCTGCACGGGCACTGTTACCAAAAATCATTTGGTATTGTGCCATCGGTACAAAAAGTACTCGGCATTCCCCAAAATTATTATGTAGAAACAATCCCTTCCGGCTGTTGTGGCATGGCGGGGTCCTTTGGTTATGAAAAGGAGCACTATGCCGTATCTATGAAAATAGGGGAGCTGGTATTGCTGCCGGCGGTCCGCTCCGTAGCGGCGGATACGATCATTGCCGCATCGGGTACCAGTTGCAGGCACCAGATCAAAGATGGCGCAAAACGCCATAGCCTGCATCCGGTGGAAGTACTGTGGCAGGCGCTTGGATAGCTTTTTCCCGGATTGCAGCAGGTTAAGCCGCAAAAGAGCGCCAGGACTTTTATGACGTTTTAATTGCGAACGTTGCGTATTCATTGTGCCATAGCGGTTAGGTGCTAACTCCGTTTTTCAACCCCAGGGAAATATCCTATCTTCCCGCAAACAATTATCGCCTTGGAATTCCCGGTGTACCTGCATATTGGAACGCATACCATCCTCTTACACATGGTAACGGAGATCGTCAGTTTTTTTATTGCCTTTCGCTTTTACCGGTACCTGAAAAAAAAACAGGGAGATGCTATTACCGGCATCAACAGGTTGTATATTTTATTGGGTGCTACAATGGGCGCCTTACTGGGCTCCAGGATCCTGGGCGGACTGGAGGATCCCCTGGCCCTCGCTGCCAGCGCCTCGCCCCTGCGCTATTTTTATATGAACAAAACCGTTGTGGGAGGCTTTTTGGGCGGACTGGCCGGTGTGGAAGGAATGAAAAAATTGATTGGCGAAAAACAGCGCAGCGGCGACCTCTACACTTACCCCATCATCCTGGGGTTAGTTATTGGCCGGATCGGTTGTTTTAGTATGGGCGTGCATGAAGAAACCTACGGGTTGCCAACGGCCCTCTTTACCGGCATGAACCTGGGAGATGGCTTGCTGCGGCATCCCGTGGCGCTGTACGAAATCATCTTCCTTCTTTTACTGGTCGTGTTGATCCGGTGGATCTCGCTGCGGTTTCCGGTAGACAGCGGTGCACTTTTTAAGCTCTTTATGATGGGCTACCTGCTGTTCCGTTTTTTGCTGGACTTTATAAAGCCGCATTATACCTGGCCGGTAGGATTATCGTCTATACAAATAGCTTGCTTACTCGGATTATTATATTACATTCGGTATATTGTTCAACCCAAAAAATTATTAACACCCCATGCCGGTTCGTCCTTACACTTACTGTGACTTTACGATCAGCCTTTGCAGCACCTGCCTGAAAAGGGTGGATGCCAAAATTGTTTTTGAGAACGGTAAGGTGTATATGCTTAAAACCTGCGTGGAGCACGGGTTTGAGAAAGTGCTGATTGCCACCGATGTGGAATATTATAAAAATATCCGCAATTATAATAAGCCATCAGAAACGCCGCTGCAGTTCAATACAAAAACGCATTATGGTTGCCCCTATGATTGCGGGCTTTGTACGGATCATGAACAGCATAGTTGTTTGACTGTGGTGGAAATTACTGACCGCTGTAATCTTACCTGCCCCACCTGCTATGCCATGAGCAGCCCTCACTATGGCCGGCACCGCACTGTTGATGAGGTAGAGCGTATGCTGGATGCTATTGTGGCTAACGAAGGGGAGCCCGATGTTGTGCAGATCAGCGGCGGGGAGCCCACGCTCCATCCTGATTTTTTTGAGATTCTGGATATTGCCAAAACCAAACCCATTAAGCATTTGATGGTGAATACCAATGGCATCCGGATTGCAAAAGATAGGGAATTTGCAAAAAGGCTGGCTTCTTATATGCCCGATTTTGAGATCTACCTGCAGTTTGATTCCTTTAAACCGGAGGCACTGATACAGCTGCGCGGAAAAGACCTGCTGGAAACAAGGAAAATGGCCCTGCAGCATTTAAATGAACTGAACCTCTCCACCACCCTGGTGGTAACCCTGCAGCAGGGCGTAAATGATGATGAGATTGGTGCGATCATCGATTATGCGCTCAAACAGCCCTGTGTACGGGGCGTTACCTTTCAGCCGGTACAGATCGCCGGCCGCACGGAAAACTTCGATCCGGCGGTGAACCGCATTACCATGACGGAAGTACGGCAAAAAATCCTGGATCAGACCACTGTGTTTAATGCTAATGACCTCATACCGGTACCTTGCAACCCGGATGCGCTGGTGATGGGCTATGCGCTCAAATTAAATAACCAGGTATTTCCGCTGACCCGTTATATTGATCCGGTACAGCTGCTGGATAACTCGAAGAATACGATTATCTACGAGCAGGACAATGCGCTGAAGGAAAAGATGATCAATATTTTCAGCACTGGTATTTCGGTGGACCGGGTGGAAGAAAACATGAACCAGCTTTTATGTTGTTTGCCTCAGATACAGGCGCCGGGGCTTACCTATAACAACCTGTTCCGGATCATCATTATGCGGTTTATAGATGCTTATGATTTTGATGTACGGGCCATCAAAAAGAGCTGTGTGCATATTGTACATAAAGATGGACGCCTCATTCCTTTTGAGACCATGAATTTATTTTACCGGGATGAGAAGGAAGATTATGTAAAACAATTACAGGAAAAGGTGGAGCGCACGATCATTTAAACTATGGACGGTCTATTCATTTTTATTTTATTTGCGGTTCCAGTAGTTTGTATTTTTCTGGTGCTTATTGGCATCATAAATCTATTTTCAAGGGATGCGGAAACAAGAAGATCCGGCTTGCGGTTATTGCTTATCACTGGTATTATTTTGGGGGTAGTGCTTCTAATAGGGTTCTCGATTTGTTCCGGCATATTCACAGAGAGACGATAAAAATAAAAAACATCATGGAGGAATTAGGTTTGTTTATATTGATCGGGGGACCCATTGTGGGATTGATCCTGATATTGGTTGGAATCATCCAGCTTTTTGGGCATGAGGCAGCTGTGCCCGGACGCAAAACGGTGCTTATTGGCTTTATCACGCTTGCCCTATCGGCACTGATCGGGTTTTCGATTTGTAGTGGTATGTAGTCAGGGCATGAGGTAGCAAACCCCCTCAAGGGCCAGGTCTGTATTGGGGAAAACGTCCCGGGTTTCTTTTTCAAACGCATCCAGTACATCATAGCGGCTGCTGAAGTGACCTACCAGCAATTTTTTAACGTTTGCTTTTTTAGCCAGAGTGGCGGCTTGTTTGGTGGTAGCATGAAACCGTTTCACCGCCTGCTCTTTAAAGTTTTCGAGATAGGTGGTTTCGTGGTAAATCATATCTGCGCCTTCAATATAGGGGATCAATGTTTCATCATACCGGGTATCGGCACAGAAGGCATAGGTTTTCCCGTTAGGCGCTTCCGTGGTCAGCAGCTCGTTTTTGATGACCCGGCCATCGGGGCCTTCATAGTCGTTTCCCTGCTGAAGTGCCTCAAACCAGCTATGATGTATATGATGCGTCTTTACTGCTTCGGGATTGATGCGCCTCGGGTTCTTTTGCTCCTTAAACACAAATCCAAAACATTCGATGCGGTGGTCGGTTTTAAAACAGGTGATCTTCACATTGTCAACCGTCATTAAATAGCCGGGGGCCTTTATCGGGTGAAAGTGCAGGGCATAGGGCATTTGTGTATCGGCCAGTCTGAACTGAAGTTCGAGTACTTCCTGCAAAGCCGGGGGCCCCACAACATATAAGGCTTGCTGCCGGCCCAGCAGGGCAAAGGAATTGAGCAGGCCAACCAGTCCGAAATAATGATCGCCGTGGAGATGCGAAATAAAAATATGCGAAATGCGGCTGCGGCGGATTTTGTAGCGGATCAGCTGTATCTGGGTACCTTCACCGCAATCGATCAGGAACTTTCGGTTGGGCATCGTGAGTACCTGGCTGGTGGGGTGCCGGTCAAAGGCGGGGACCGCCGAATTATTTCCCAGTATCGTCACGCCTAACATCCCGTTAAACTTTTTTTGAGTCGAATTGTTTATTCATTATCCGTCTCCGGAAATTCGATATCCTCTGTATCCAGCAGTTCCCGCTCAATCTCCTCCATCTGTACAATGTCCCAGGCTTCGCTCTCGGTAGGTGTAATATTCAGCAGTTCATCCAGCTCGTTCTCTGCCAAAAATGCGTTTACCGTTTTTTGTATATTGCAGGTCACAAAAGAGGCATTGTTTTCATAAAAGGTTTGCTGTATTTGCAGCAGTTTAGCCGTAGCGGCGGCATCTATTTCTTCCACCTGGTGCAGGTTCAGTACCACATTCTTTATGTCGTTTTGCAAAAAAGGAAGCAACACCGATTCCATTTCATCTGTCATTGTAGCAGACAGAACAGGCTCATTTGGCGTGATGGCGTGAAATTTCTCTTTGGTATCTATTTTGACCTGCATATAACGTGAATTTGGAATAAATATGCTTAAATTACAAGTAAATTTAGTGCCAAATATATTTGTTAATATTGTAAATAAACATTTTATCTAAATATGGATAATAATTTTTCATCTCAGGTAAAAGAGATCATTTCCTACAGCAGGGAAGAAGCCCTGCGCCTGGGAAATGATTTTATTGGTACAGAGCACCTGCTGTTGGGCCTCATCCGGGAAGGAGATAATACTGCTATCCGGATCCTCAAAAGCTTTAATGTGGATATTTTTGAGCTGCGGAAAGAAATAGAGCTGGCAATAAAAGATAAAACAGGCAAAAATATTGCAAACATTAACAGCCTTCCCCTCACAAAGCAGGCAGAGAAAGTGATCCGTGTTACGGTTCTGGAAGCCAAGGCGCTGAAGAGCAACCTGGTGGAAACGGAACACCTGATGCTTTCTATTTTAAAGAACAAGGAAAACATTGCAACGCAAATCTTAAATCAATTTGATGTGGACTATGATCTGTTTCGCCAGGAATTAGGCATCGTAAAATCAGGAGAGCCCCGCGCCGAGTTTGGTGAAGAAGGGGAAGAAGAGTTTGAAGAAGAAAAAAAGTATGCGCAGTCGAGAGCGGGTGGTTCAAAAGCGGCGGCCAAAAGTAAAACCCCGGTGCTGGATAATTTCGGTCGGGATGTAACCAAGCTGGCAGAAAGCGGTAACCTGGATCCCATTGTTGGCCGCGAAAAAGAAATTGAGCGGGTATCGCAGATCCTCAGCCGCCGGAAAAAGAATAACCCCATCCTGATTGGTGAACCCGGTGTGGGTAAAACCGCTATTGTGGAAGGACTCGCACTGCGGATTGTACAGCGTAAAGTGAGCCGCGTATTGTTTGACAAGCGCGTAATTTCGCTGGATCTGGCTTCACTGGTGGCCGGTACCAAGTACCGCGGTCAGTTTGAAGAGCGTATGAAGGCCATCATGAATGAGTTGGAGAAGAACCGTGATGTGATCCTGTTCATCGATGAAATGCACACCATCGTGGGTGCCGGAGGTGCCAGTGGCTCGCTGGATGCCAGCAATATCTTTAAGCCGGCGCTGGCCCGTGGAGAACTGCAGTGCATTGGGGCTTCTACCCTGGATGAATACCGTATGTATATCGAAAAGGACGGAGCGCTGGACCGCCGGTTCCAGAAAGTAATGGTAGATCCGCCCAGTGTGGATGAAACCATCCAGATATTGAACAATATTAAGTCCAAGTATGAAGACTTTCACAGCGTAACCTATAGTGATGAAGCCATTGATGCCTGCGTAAAGCTAAGCGACCGCTACATTACCGACCGCTTGTTGCCCGACAAAGCGATTGATGTAATGGATGAAGTAGGGGCAAGGGTACACTTAAAAAATATAAACGTACCACCCAATATTGTGGAGCTGGAGAAGAAGATTGAAGAGGTGAAGGAAGAAAAGAATAAGGTGGTAAAGAGCCAGAAATTTGAAGAAGCCGCGTCCCTGCGGGATACAGAGAAGAAGCTGGCGGAGGACCTGGAGCGGGCAAAAGCGGCCTGGGAAGAAGAAAGCAAACACAAACGGTATCCCATCGATGAAGAGGCGATTGCCGAAGTGATCAATATCATGACCGGTATTCCCGTTCGTAAGATGGTGGAAGCCGAAACCGAAAAGCTCCGCAAGATGTCGGAAGATATGAGGGGTATGGTGATCGGTCAGGATGAGGCTATTTCAAAAGTGGTGAAAGCTATCCAACGCAATCGTGTGGGCTTAAAAGATCCGAAGAAACCCATTGGTACCTTCATTTTCCTGGGGCCTACCGGTGTGGGTAAAACAGAGTTGGCCCGTTCACTGGCGCGTTACCTGTTTGATTCGGAAGATTCGCTGATCCGGATCGATATGAGCGAATACATGGAGAAATTTACCGTGAGCCGTCTGATTGGCGCTCCTCCGGGATATGTAGGATATGAAGAAGGGGGACAGCTGACAGAAAAAGTACGGCGCAAGCCATATAGTGTGATCCTGCTGGATGAAATTGAAAAAGCCCACCCCGATATTTACAATATCCTGTTGCAGGTATTGGATGATGGTGTGCTGACCGATGGATTGGGACGTAAGGTGGATTTTAAGAATACCATCATCATCATGACTTCAAATATTGGTGTACGCCAGCTGAAGGACTTTGGTGCAGGTGTTGGTTTTGCCACCTCGGCAAGGGTTGAAAATGAAGATGAGGAGAACAAGGCGGTGATCGAAAAAGCGTTGAAGCGTACCTTCTCGCCCGAATTCCTCAACCGGATTGACGATGTGGTTATCTTTAACAGTCTCACAAAAGAAAATATCTTCAGCATTATCGATATTTCCATGAAAGGCGTGCTCAAACGCGTGCAGAACCTGGGCTATGGCCTGGAGCTGAGCGAAGAAGCCAAAACCTTCCTGGCCGACAAGGGGTACGATCAGCAGTTTGGGGCACGCCCGCTGCACCGGGCCATTCAGAAATACCTGGAAGATCCGCTGGCAGAAGAGATACTGAACATGCACGTAAAACCGGGAGATATACTGTTGGTGGATTTTGATAAAGAAAAAGAAAAGTTATTCTTTACGGTAAAGGATCCCAAAGAAAATCCCCAGGAGGCGTAAAAACACGTTACTACTTAATGGTTAATAACAACACCCTGCAACTGTGGGGTGTTTTTTATTGGAAACAATGGTTGAGTTTTTTCCTAATAAAAATGGAAAAAAGTCTGTAATTTTAATGAATGATCCAGGGCGCCTTAAATAGCAAGACCAGCAGGGGCATTATAGATGCGATACCTCCGGTGTCGGATTATATGCAGGTATATCATTACACCAACAGTCATGATATTGGCAAGCAATACCTTCAGTTGCTGGATGAACTGGTTCAGGTAAACGATGAAACAGTTGCCGGATGGTTGAACGTTAATCCAAGAACCTATCGGAACTACAAGCAGCAGGATCAGGAACTGAAGGGAAATATTAAGGAACATATTGTGCTGTTGCTGGCACTGTACAAACGGGGGATCGAGCTATTTGGATCGGCAGTAGGCTTTAAAACCTGGTTAACAGCAAAAAATCATCTCCTGGATGGGAAAATGCCTGCGCAATTTTTAGATGCATTTTCAGGCATTCAGTTTATTAACAGCAGACTTACGGCAATGGAGTACGGCGAAAATGTCTGACAATGCTGGTGTACAATATAAGACGGGCAAAGTATGCGGGAAGTTTAACGGCTTCCGGGGTTGCTAACCGGTGGAACATGGAAGAAGAATTTGTTATTTATACGGGCTGTAGCAGGGCATTGTCCGTGTTGGAGATCGTAGTACACAGGAGTGGTATTGTATTGAATGAACCATATAGGCTGCTTGTTATAGAAATCAAAGAGACCCCCGCTGACATATTGGAATTGAAGCCGGATCAGCTTCCGGAAAAATGGAGGTCGTTAGTTGCGTACCCGAAGTTACAAGGGCTGGGGTCAGATTGGTATCAAGGTAATAAGCAGCTATTGTTAAAAGTCCCGTCTGCCGTAGTCCCGATGGAGTATAATATTCTAATAAATACCCGGCATCCAAAATTTAACACACACGTGAGGTTAAAGGATACCGAAATATTCGATTGGGATGAACGGCTATTCTAAGAGGGATGCACCACTTCCGGGTACTCTTTTTTAAGCCGGGCATCCAGCACAAAAGTACCAAAGGGCAGGAGCGATGCGATAAAAGCAAGTACCGCTTTTCCAAAACTCCATTTAAACCCCACCCATACTTTTAACAGGTAAATGCAGAAAAGTACAAAAAGCACTCCATGCGCCCATCCGATGTATTTGACTCCTTCGGGTATTTGGGCAAAGTATTTCAAAGGCATGGCCACCAGTAATAAAACAAGATAGGAGATTCCTTCTAAAAAGGCGATCTGCATAAATATCTTCAGGTTCTTAAGCGAACGGTTCATCGTGGTCATATTGTTTCAAGGAGAACAGTTGTCTGGTTAAAAAGTTCAACAGGATGCAAAAAAATTACAGCGGATTCTATAGGCCTGACCGGCGTAGTGGAAAAATGGTTATCGGGATGTATACTTCCGGAATGATGGGGTTGGTGCAACGCCAGTATGAAAGCCTCGTATTCAACATTGTTCGCGGGCAGGAGCCGGTTGGTGCAACGCCATTGGCGGCATAAACTGGTATTATAGTGTAACAATACGGCAAATTTTCCGTTATCATTAAAAGAGAGGAGATAAAGCGGGCATAGCCATGCAACGATCTGCCGCCGGGCCTCGTTTAAAAAGAGTACCTTTGAATGGAGCGGCAGGTATTTGCTTCAGATGCTGAAGCAGTAAAAGACATAACATGAAAGAGGAGAATTTTATAAACCGGGTTGTTCCCAATATTTATTCGGATGACCTGGAACAAAGTAAGGCTTTTTATCACGGATTTCTGCACATGGACATCATCATGGATCGGGGGTGGGTATTAACCTTTGCCTCCCGCACCAACCCAACAGCGCAAATTAACGTGTTGGAAAACCAGAGGAAAGAAGTGCTCAACAATGACCGTATCTTCCTGTCAATTGAAGTGTCCGATGTGAACAGCATGTATAAGAAGGCAACAGAACAGGGATTGGATGTTGTTTATCCCATTGCCAATGAACCCTGGGGTGTGCGTCGCTTTTTTGTAAAAGATCCAAATGGGGCTACCATTAACCTGTTATCGCATAGTAGCTGAACCTTTTACCCCATTGTTTCCAATAACCGGTGAATCGAAGAGCGCATTGGCAATGGAACTACACGCAAGGGCCTGCCAGTATTGGTTTATCGCAAATTCGGTGAACTTTCCGGTGGAGCATCAGCAGGAAATTGTGGTAAACTAACTATCCCGTATTTTGACGGATATTATTAAAACGAATTTGCTATATGAAATGGATCATTACGAGTTTGCTGTTTTCTGTTGGATTTTACCTGCCGGGTTATAAACCCGTTTCACAAAACCCGGTTCCGGTTGTGATAAAGTCGGCCATCCGCACAGGCGCCGACCAAACAGAAAAATATCTTCCCTATTTAAAAGGCAAGCGGGTAGCTGTACTGGCCAACCCTACGACCATTATCGGGCACCGCCATTTGGTCGACAGCTTGCTAAAAAGAGGCGTGCAGATCGTAAAAGTATTTGGGCCGGAGCATGGCTTTAGAGGGAATGCCAGCAATGGCGCCACCGTAGGCGATGAAACCGATCCGGAAACGGCCATTCCAATTATTTCGCTTTACGGGAAAAAGCGAAAGCCCGGTAACAGTGATCTGAAGGATGTGGACCTGGTGATTTATGATGTGCAGGATGTGGGCTGCCGTTTTTATACCAATATAAATACGCTCCGGGATATTATGGAAGCCTGTGCGGATAATAACAAAGAGTTAATGATCCTGGATCGCCCCAACCCCAATGGCTATCTCATTGATGGGCCCGTGTTGGATATGCGCCTGAAATCCGGGATCGGGCAGTTTCCTATTCCCATTGCACATGGATTGACCGTTGCCGAATTTGCGCAGATGGTCAATGGCGAAGGATGGACGTATAATAAGAAAAAGTGTCAACTGAAAATTGTTCCGGTTGCTAACTATAACCACAATATGGAGTATGTATTGCCGGTAAAGCCATCGCCTAACCTCAATACGCAGCAGAGTGTGCTGCTTTATCCCGCTACCTGTTTGTTTGAAGGAACGATCATGAATCACGGAAGAGGAACACCATATCCCTTTACTATTTTTGGAAGCCCGTTGTTAAAGGGAACCTACTCTTTTTCCTTTACGCCCGTAAGCATTCCCGGTATGAGTGAAACACCCTTGCATATGAACAAAGTTTGCTATGGGATCGACCTGAGAAATTACGATGTCAGCAGACTCCGGAAGGAACGCCGCATTAACCTGGACTGGATGATGGAGCTGTACAAGGCATATCCCGATAAGGAACATTTCTTCGACCGTAGCCAGAGCAACCAGATCGGCAGTATTGACGGACTGGCCGGCGTGTATGATTTTAAAAAGCAGATCATCGCCGGAAAGTCTGTAAAAGAGATCCGCGAGTCCTGGGAGCCGGGATTGAGTGCGTATAGGAAGATGCGTAAAAAATACCTGCTTTATGCAGACCGGTAAAGCAGCCGCTGTTACTACGTTTCCCGGGATAAATACTGCATTTGGCTTCCAGCCCTTCGTTGATAATGATCGGCGATCGGTAAGCGCGGGGTCCGGCTCCTTTTACTTTCATGGGGCTATTTTTTTAAAACGAGCACCGTAAGGATCACGATGGTGGCCAAAAGGGTTATCAGCACGAGCAGGTTATAGACTTTCATAACTATAATTTTATAAACTGGTAGTAAAGTATTTTGGATAGCAACGGCCTTTTTTGTTCTGCTTCGATGTGTTGTAGGAAGCGCGCTTTTTTGTCGGGTGCTTCCTGCCGGATCTTTGTATTATACAGCAGCTGGCGGTTATAGGGCAGGCCAAGTGCGTAATCGAGGTCAAAAGATTGTTGATACTTAAGGTTGTATTTGGTAACGATCCAGCTCCAGTTTATGGTGCAACCAATTACCAGCGTGGAATAAAACACCCACAGCATCCGGCTGGCGAGGTAAGTATTGGTTCTCTTGTTTTTGATCTTTATGATGGTAAATAGAAGTCCGGCAATGCAAAGTAACAGGAAGATGTAAACTCCGATCCGTTTAAACGTAAGCCCGTAGGCTTCTATATACTGGTTGTTCTTTAAAACCACAATACCGGCCAGGAAAAGATTCAGCAGGATCCAGGTATATGCGCTGTTCCGGAGGAAGCGTGCTTTTATATCAAAATTCAGGCTGCCTTTAAAAAACAGCATGATCACCAGGATCGCCATTACAATCGAAAAGATGAGCAGGTATACCCGCTCGTGTAACGCACCGCTCAGGCTGCCGCCGGTGTTCTTATTGCCAAATTGTTCTATGCAATAGGTGATAATAAAAAACAAGACAATTATGTTCAGTACTATCATCGAGATCTCCGCGCTGGTTCGGTGAAATCCGGCGTCTGGGCTCTGCCGGTCCTGTAAGGACAGTTCATAAGCCTCCGGGAAATGATCGTTGAGCTTGTTATTGATCAGCAATAGTTGTGCCGGCACCCAGTAATGAACAAAGCAAAACATCAGGAAGAAGCCCAGGGCCGCCAGGAAACCGATCTGTAAAAGATCAGCATTCCAGCTGATATGAAAGAAAGATTGGAACAGGTCGCTGCTGGAACTGTAGATAAGAAGAAATATGGCAGCCAGTGCCGCGGGGATCAGGAAATAGTAAATGGCTTTTTTATAAATGGCCGTGGTAAAAATCCCTTTGACCGGCAACCAGCTCGTAAGTACCGGTGCCCTGAAAATAAAACTGATAAAATTGGCTGCGCCTGCAAAGGGCACCAGCAGTATATTAATACCCGGTTGGTGTGCCTTGCATGCCAGCAGGATCAGTGATGCAAAGATGGCCAAAAAAGAAACCGGGTCGCCGTACCAGGCAAAAGAACCTGCAGCAATACCCAGCGCCGCGGTCAGCCACCAGAAGGCTTTTGTGTGATGCTCCCCTTTTGTGGTCAGGAATATGGCAAGCCATGAGATAAGGGTAAAGATGCCAAAATTTAAACCGGGCTCCCGGTTGTAAAACAGTGCTACAAACGCCACGATGCCCATAAACAGAATAAGGTTCTTCTTCATTTTTTTTATTTTAAAAGTGCTTTGAATTGCAAAGTATAAGCGTAAAAAAAATTATTTTAATAAGTGTTCCAATGCATTAATATGCTGCGTGAAGGCCTCCCTCCCCGCACGGGTGATTTTGTAGGAGGTTTTTGTTTTTTTGCCCACAAATTCTTTTTTCACTTCGAGGTATTTTTTGTTTTCCAATGCGGTAATATGGCTGGCCAGGTTACCGTCTGTTACCCCCAGGTGTTCTTTCATTTCCAGAAAGTCTACCCAGCCATTTACTGCCAGTACCGACATGATCCCGAGTCGCACCCGGCTTTCAAAATCCTTATTTAATTTTTCAATAATGCTCATGATATTCCGCTACGGTCTATTTATACTTTTTGTACATCAGCAGGCCGTAGATGATGTGCAAGATGCCAAATCCCAGCGTCCAGAATATCAACCCGTAACCGGGGATGAAAGATGCGATGATCCCCAGGAATACTTCGCAATAGCCCAGATACTGAATATCGGAAAATGTATACCTGGCGGCGTTCACCAGAGCCAGTCCGTAAAAGAGCAGAGTAGCCGGAGCAACAAGCCCGAAGAGCCCGTGGTAGAACAGTGCCATGCAAAACAGACCTCCAGCGATCAGCGGTACCAGGAGGTGACCCAGCAATAACCGGGTAGTGCTGGTCCATATCTTTAACCCTTTTCGCCTGCTTTTTTGAATGGTAAAAAGGATGCCGGCCCCTATTGCCGCAAACAGAATCACGATGGCTAACAGGAAGAGCTTCCATTCCAGCTCATAGTTGTAGGCATACAGGTTGCCGGAAAAATAATCGATATTATGTTGCTGAAACAGGCGGTAAGCGATGGCTGCACCAATCAGTGCGATGGTACCCGCAGCTACACCGGATAGTCCGTTAAGCGAAATAAAACGCGAGGAGCGTTCCATCATCTGGCGGATATGCTGCAGGTCCTCTTTTGGGTCGTTCATTTTAAAAGTGCTTTGAATTGCAAAGTTTGGGATCTGTTTTTTTATTACCAAATTTATTTTCGGGTGGCCCGGCCCCCGGGAGTAGTTGGGCTGCAACAGAAAAAGGCTGGAAACTATTATTGCAGACTCCGGCGCTTTAAAAAAACATTGCTGAATCAACGCCGTTTCCTTAGCGGTTTTTATGTTTGCCACAGAGGCTCAGAAGCGCAGGTTTTTGATATGCCGCTTTGCAAAAACCTTTTGCCGGAACGAATCTGTCCCCAGGGACCATCAGTGTTTCAGTGCTTCAGTGGCAAACATAGGAGGCACTGATTGCGCCTGAGGCCCCCTCTCTGTACTATAGCGGGGGCTTGCCCGGCTACTGCCATAAATTTCCTACAGGTACCGCTTTAAACGCTTCTCCGAATCCGGTAACCTGGTCACCAGTGTACAGCACAATACCTTTTTGAAATTTTTTGCCGGCAAGCGTTGCCAAACGTTTGAGCCCGTTAAAGTCGGCCGCATTTACTGAGGCTTTGGATTTTATTTCGATGCCGTATAGCTGTTTCTTCCGGTCTTCCAGTACCAGGTCTACTTCCGCACCGCTGTGCATACTGAAGTGGTAGGCTTTTAATGAAAGGCTGCTCCAGCTTAACTGTTTCAGGATTTCCAGCGTAACAAAGTTTTCAAAAAACAAACCGGCCGTGGTTCTGTTGCTGAGGAGGCTTTCTGCGCTTTCTCCCATCAGGTGGCAGAGCAGTCCGGTATCGTTTAGCAATACTTTTGGCGATTTTACAAACTGTCCCTCTGTGTTGGGTGTCCAGGCCGGAATTTTTACCAGGAGGAAAACGTGCTCCAGTAAAGCCATATAGCGCTGAAACGTGGTGTTTTTGATACCGGCCAGTCGCGCAATGTCGGAAAAATTAACCGTGCTGCCGGCTCTTGTTGCCAGCAGGTGCAAAATATTGGGCAACTGCGTAAGACCTTCAATGTTGGAAAGTTCACGGATGTCCTTTTGTAAAACGGCGGTCAGGTAGGCTTCAAACCACCGGTCGCGCCGGGTTTCAGTAGTACGTAAAACAGCATCGGGGTAGCCGCCGGTCTTGATTGCCCTAACGGTGTCCTCCCAGTTTATTTTTCGGTTTTGATAGGGGGTGTCGGGGTCTGTCACGGCTTTCAAAAAAGGGGGATCGCTCCCT
This sequence comes from Niabella hirudinis, assembly GCF_051201075.1. Lineage (NCBI taxonomy): Bacteria > Pseudomonadati > Bacteroidota > Chitinophagia > Chitinophagales > Chitinophagaceae > Niabella > Niabella hirudinis. The sequence goes on along the minus strand of NZ_JBPEHJ010000002.1, from coordinate 145,347 downwards.
CGTAACTCTGTTTGTGATAATGGCCATAGTTGGTGCATTTCGATCCTGCCGGCTAATGAATCGGCCATTCGGGGCAGGGCGATAACATCTGCAGAACCGGTGAGGATGTACCTGCGTGTTTTCCTGTTTTCATCCACCAATTTTTTAATTGGCAGAAAGAGTTCAGGTACCCGCTGTATTTCATCAATAATGACCTGTTCGCCCAGGTCGAGCAAAAAACCAGTGGGATCTGCCTGGGCTGCCGTCAATGTAGTAGCATCATCAAGGGTGACAAACCGCCCGTTAAAAATACCCTGCTCCATTAACTGCTGGCAAAAAGTGCTTTTACCCGTTTGGCGGGCGCCATTGATAAGGATAACCGAGGTGTCTTCAAGGGCTTCCTTTACCGGGCCGGCCATATATCGTTGATACATCTTTAGCGTATTTTTAGCACGAAAGTACAAAATAATGGATAAATTTTGTCCATTTAATGGGTAAATTTTGACTGTTTAGTGGGTAAATTTTGTCCATTTAGTGGGTAAATTTTAAATCATTTATAGGTGAACTTTGGTTTGTCGCTCGTAGGCAACGGTACTTTTCCTGAACACGAAGTATTTCAAACTGATCAGCGAAGCAACGATAATCCCGAAAACCTTCGGGATGGAAAATGTTACGTGCCCAATGCCATCCGCGTTCCTTTCGTCTGGTCCTTTTCAGCTATTTTTGCAGCCTATGGCTAACAAAAAGCAGAAGACAATAAAAGAGGAGCCCATCATCCTGGTAACCAATGATGACGGAGTTGCTGCTGCCGGCATCCGTAACCTGGTGGAGGCGGTAAGAGGGCTTGGAAAGATTGTGGTAGTAGCGCCGGATAAACCGCAGTCGGGTATGGGACATGCGATCACCATCGGGCATCCGTTGCGCCTGTATGAAGTAGATTTGTTTGAAGGGGTGCGTGCTTTTTCCTGCTCCGGCACTCCGGTGGATTGTGTAAAGCTGGCCGTGGATAAGATCCTGCATCGTAAGCCCGATATCTGTGTGAGCGGCATTAATCACGGAGCTAATCACAGCATCAACGTTATTTATTCCGGCACCATGTCGGCCGCTATGGAAGCGGCCATCGAAAGCATTCCGGCTGTTGGCTTCTCCCTGCTGGATTACGGGGCCGAACCGGATTTTACAGCATCCCGGCAATACGCCCGGCTGATCGTGAAAAAGATGCTGCGGAAAAAACTGCCCCAGCATTTCCTGCTGAACGTAAATATTCCCAAAGCGCCGGCAGAGGAACTCAGGGGATATAGGATCTGTAAACAAGCCTATGCCAAATACCAGGAAAAATTTATTGAACGCAAAGATCCGCATGGACGAAAATACTACTGGCTTACGGGAGAATTTGTCAATTTTGATAAATCAAAGGACACGGATGTGTGGGCATTGGCCAACAACTATGTAAGCGTGGTTCCGGTGGAGTTTGACCTTACGGATTATGGATTGAAACAGAAACTGGAAAAAGACTGGGGGAGTCAATTTGAGTATGTGGGAATGTGAAAATGTGAGGATGTGGAAATTTGGAAATGGTTCATGGCTGATGGCGGGTAGTCTAAATGCTAATGGCATTGTCTGACATTGCATCTGTATTAAGCGTTAAGCTGCGCATTGAACGTTCAGCATCAAAAAACAAATTATATGCGCAAATATTATATTGTTGCTGGTGAGGCCTCCGGTGACCTGCACGGGGGCAACCTGGTGACAGCACTCAAGCAACTACAGCCCGGGAGCAGGGTCCGTGGCTGGGGAGGGGATAAGATGCAGGCCGCAGGTATGGAGCTGGTAAAACATTACCGCGATCTGGCTTTTATGGGATTTGTGGAAGTGGTGATGAATCTGAAGACCATTTTGAACAACCTCCGTTTTTGCAAAGAGGATATCCTGGCGTTTAAACCCGATGTATTGGTGCTGGTGGATTACCCGGGTTTTAACCTGCGCATTGCCAGATGGGCAAAAGAGCAGGGTATTAAAGTGGTCTATTATATCTCTCCGCAGGTGTGGGCCTGGAAGGAGGGACGGGTAAAGATGATGAAGCACTGCATTGATAAAATGCTGGTGATCCTGCCTTTTGAAAAGGCCTACTATCAAAATAAATGGAACTGGTCGGTAGACTATGTGGGGCATCCCCTCATTGAAGAAATTGACCGGAAAAAAAAGGCGGGAACCGACCTGGTGATTCGTAATGCAGCAGGCACTCCGGTAACGAAACCCATCATTGCCTTGTTGCCGGGCAGCCGTAAACAGGAGATCGAAAAAAAGCTGCCGGTAATGCTGGCCGTAAGTAAGGAGTTTCCTGACTACCAGTTTGTAGTGGCGCAGGCTCCGGCTGTAGAGGATGCGTTTTATCAGCAATTTACCGGGCAATATCCCAATGTCAGTATCGTAAACAACCGTACCTATGACGTCTTGCTGCAGGCTACGGCAGCATTGGTGACTTCCGGAACGGCAACGCTGGAAACGGCCTTGTTTGGGGTACCGGAGGTGGTTTGTTATAAAGGTTCCGAGATCAGTTACCAGATCGCCAAACGGGTAATCAGCATTAAATATATTTCACTGGTAAACCTGATTATGGATAAACCCGTGGTAAAGGAGTTGATCCAGGGAGAGATGAACACGGCTAATATCACTAACGAGTTAAACGCCCTGTTATTTGATGAAGCAAGAAAAACCGCGTTAAAAAAAGATTATGACGCACTGCACCGGATCCTGGCAGCAGAAGGAGAGGCCTCCCGGAAGGCCGCCGCCATTATCACAGCGTTCAGCGCGTCAGTAGCCGGATAATGATGAAAATAATCGCGAGCAGGAATAATAAGATGCTTAACCGGTTAATGCCATGCATATAACCCACCCACTTGCTTTTAGGAGTATTCGGATCTTTCTTCTTTAAGAAGAGATACTGTGCTATTTGGTCCCAGATGCCCATTTTACGAACGGTTTAAAGTATAAAGGTACGATATTGGGCTGTTAGCTTCCTGGCTTTCAGCCGTCAGCGATCAGCGATCCGTTGCCGGCGTCTATGCTGAACGCTAAACGCTGAATGCTGCGTGCTGAATGGCTAACGCCTGGTAGCTGAAAACAGTAATTCCTCTTTAACTGATCAACCTGTCAACTTTTCAACCTAAATTTGCGGCCTATGGCAACGGATAGCAATAAATTTCAGGCGATTATATCGCATTGTAAGGAATACGGATTTATTTTCCCCAGCAGTGAGATCTATGATGGATTACAGGCTGTGTACGATTACGGTCAGTGGGGAGCCGAATTAAAAAAGAATATCAAGGACTACTGGTGGAAATCGATGACGCAGATGCAGGATAACATTGTAGGTATTGATGCGGCGATCTTTATGCACCCGACTACCTGGAAAGCCAGCGGGCACGTAGACGGATTTAACGACCCGATGATCGACAATAAGGATAGCAAGAAGCGTTACCGGGTAGATCACCTGATCGAATCGCATACCGACCTGTTAAAGGCCGATGGTAAGGAGGCCGAAGCAGCTGCGATTATCAGCGAAATGGAAAAAGCAGATGCGGCCGGCGACCTGGTGGCGTTGAAAAAGATCATTGACGACAATAAGATCAAATGCCTTGTGAGCGGTACTGCTAACTGGACGGATATCCGTCAGTTTAACCTGATGTTCTCCACCGAATTTGGATCGACTGTTTCTTCTGAAGACGAGAATAACAAAGTATACCTGCGTCCGGAAACGGCTCAGGGAATATTTGTGAACTTTTTGAACGTGCAAAAGACCGGTCGGATGAAGATTCCTTTTGGCATTGCGCAGATTGGCAAGGCCTTCCGGAACGAGATCGTTGCCCGCCAGTTCATTTTCCGCATGCGGGAATTTGAGCAAATGGAAATGCAGTTCTTTATCAAACCCGGTACTCAGAAAGAATGGTATGAGTACTGGAAGCAGGAACGCTTAAAATGGCACCTGGAGCTGGGTGTTCCGCAAACAGAATACCGCTTTCATGACCACGTAAAGCTGGCGCACTATGCAGATGCCGCCTGTGATATCGAATACAATTTCCCGATGGGCTTTAAAGAACTGGAAGGCATTCACAGCCGTACAGATTTTGACCTGAGGAACCACCAGGAGTACAGCAAAAAGAAAATGCAGTATTTCGATAACGATATTGATCCCGAAACCGGGAAGCCGGTTGGTAACTATATTCCCTATGTGATTGAAACCTCCATCGGGCTGGACCGGATGTTCCTGTCCATGGTTTGCTCGGCCTATACAGAGGAAGATCTGAGCACGGCTGAGAAGCAGGATAGCCGGGTGGTGCTGAAGTTTCCGGCCAAATTAGCGCCTATCAAACTGGCCGTGTTCCCGCTAACGAAGAAGGACGGGTTACCGGAGATTGCACAGGGGATCATGACAGAACATCGTGCTGATTTTAAATGTTTCTACGAGGAAAAAGATACCATTGGTAAACGCTACCGCCGTATGGATGCACTGGGAGTACCCTTTTGTATAACGGTGGATCACCAGACAAAGGAAGATAATACGGTTACCATCCGTCACCGCGACAGCATGGAGCAGGAGCGGATTCCTATCGACAGGATTGGGGAACTGGTGAGTGCGGCCATAAAATAAGAATTACCCAAAGAACGAATCATAAAAAGACAACACATCTGGTTTTGCGGATGTGTTGTCTTTTTTACAACGAAGTAGTTTGAACTTTTTCTCCAAAAAATCGGATCGTCTGATTTTCCCGCTGATTTTAGACGGATGCAATACACCGCTGATTACCGCGGATTTATTTTCTGCGATCCCGAAGTTTCCTATTGTGCGGACACATCTCCTGAAAATAATAGCATTGCCTGATGCTTTGCCATCGCCGGATCTGTGACCGTTTAATAGCGAATATCATTGAAATAGCATGAAATTGAAGGAGCTATAATATCCCCCGGAGCCTGCACTGAGTTTACCCGAAGGGGCGGGCATGTGCGTCAAGATAAGAAAAGACCTATTCCCATAAAATGCAGCAGCGTAGGCCTTTCAGATCCAAAAGACCTCATCTCTTAATGGCAAACAGGCGCAGCGCGCCGTTAACCCTTATAACTATGAGTATCTAAAACTTCTCTTAGCCGCAGCGCGGCGGTAATTTCGTACGCGGGGCTTGTACTACCCGCAATGATTACCGGTGCGCTGCACCTTTATAACCCGTATTGTCGTTTACTAACAGGATCAGCGCTGCGCTGCAGCTCCCAGGGGCAAAAGTCAACTTGCTACCCATGCACTTTGCGGAATGAAAGTCTGTGTTCCGATGCATTCCATCATATGTTACAGGCTCCCCATCGTAGTCTTTACTCGTGATAACCGTTCAATCTAAAGAAATGTGTCCACACAATAGGAAGTTTCGGGACTGCGCAAAAAATTGGCGCAAATCTGCGGGAATTATGCGCGCGTTCAAAAGTTTAAAAAACTTCAACAATTTGCGTACTTTGCAAAAAAGCGATTTATGAGAAAATTCCTGTTTATTTTAACAACGGCACTATTTACTGTAAATATGATGAATGCACAATCAATTACCGGTTCCTGGAAAGGAGCCCTGAATGTTCAGGGGGCAAAGATCTCCCTGGTCTTTCATATAAAAAATGAAAACGACAAGCTGGTAACTACAATGGATAGCCCGGAACAGGGCGCCAGTGGTATCCCTATTGACAGTACCGGTTTTGCGGATAATAAGCTGAGTCTTGCTGTAAAAGCCGCCGGTATCAGTTATAGCGGTACCCTTAACGGCAATACCATTACCGGTGATTTTAAACAGGCGGGAATGACCCTCCCTTTGGTTCTTACAAAAACGGTTCTTACAAAACCCGGAGATACAACATTGCCTTCATCTGAGGCCGTATTAGCGAAAATCATGGCGCAGGACAAGGGCAATTATAAATACAAGGTGGAGGATTATTTTGCCCGGCCCAGGTCATCGCAATTCCAGCTATCGCCCGGAGGTAAATACCTTTCTTATATGGAGAAGGACGATGCTGGTAAACGCCATGTATATGTAAAAGAAATAACAACGGGCAAGATAAGCCGGGCCATTGAAGAAAAAGAAGAGCTAATAAAGGGATACGGCTGGATCAATGATGAGCGGCTGGTTTATTCGATGGACAAGGGCGGCAATGAAAATTATCATATTTATGCGGCCAATGTGGATGGCAGCAATGTATTGGACCTAACGCCTTTTGACGGTGTGCAGGCAGGCATCGAGCGGATCCTGAAAGATCAGAAGAACTACATGATCATTTCAATGAATAAGGATAATAAACAGATCTTTGAACCGTATAAAGTAAACGTTGTTACCGGCCAGCTGGAGAAACTATATGAAAATAAAGATGTGAACAATCCCATTGCCGGTTATGATTTTGATAAGGACGGTAATCTGAGAGGGTTTGCAAAAATGTTCCAGGGCGTAAAAACACAGTATTTTTATAAACCGTCCGGCGCTAAAGACTATGAATTGTATTTTACAAATAACTGGGATGATAATTTTAATATTATCTCGTTTAGCTATAACCCGGCAAATTCTGATGAGGCCTATGTTTTAACCAACCTGGATTCTGATAAATCACGTATTATTTTATACGATTTTAAAAAGAAAGAAAAGATCAGGGAAGTGTTTTCTAACAAGGATTATGATGCGGGTGGCCTGGGTCTTTCCCGTAAACGGAATTATGAAGTAGACTATTATTCCTACGAAGGCGAAAAAGAAGAAGTAATCCCTGTAAGCGCATTGTTTAAAAAAATGAGCGCTAACCTGAAAAAGGAATTCAAGGCTTACCAGTTTGTTATTACGGGTAAAACGGATGATGAAAGCAAATACCTGGTGTATGTGACCAGCGACCGGCTGGTGGGGAAATACTATATCTACGATGTGGCTTCCGGTAAGACCAATTTTTTGTATGACTTAATGCCACAGCTGAAGGAAGCTGATATGGCTGTAATGCAGCCCATTACCTTCAGAAGCCGCGATGGTAAAACGGTGCATGGTTATATTACGCTTCCGGAGGCAGCGCTTCATGGTAAGAAAGTGCCGTTGGTGGTAAACCCTCATGGAGGCCCGCAGGGTATACGGGATAGCTGGGGCTTTAACCCGGAAACGCAATTGTTTGCCAGCCGGGGCTATGCCACCTTACAGGTGAATTTCAGGATCAGCGGTGGCTATGGCAAGGACTTTTTAAGAGCCGGCTTTAAACAGATTGGCCGCAAGCTGATGGATGATATTGAGGATGGTGTGCAGTACGTAGTTGAAAAGGGATGGGCAGATGCGGGCAGGAAAGCCATTTATGGCGGAAGTCATGGTGGGTATGCCACCTTGATGGGGCTGGTGAAAACGCCGGACCTGTATACCTGCGGGGTAGATTATGTAGGCGTGTCGAATATAGAAACCTTCTTTGCCTCCTTTCCCGAGTACTGGAAGCCTTATAAAGAAATGGTAAAACAGATCTGGTATGATCTGGATGATCCGGAGGAAGCAAAGATTGCGAAAGATGTTTCGCCGGTTTATCAGCTGGATAAAATCAAGAAACCATTGCTGGTGGTACAGGGTGCCAATGATCCGAGAGTGAATATTCATGAGTCGGACCAAATCGTAAAAGCCCTTCGTGCCAGGGGATTTAACGTGCCTTATATGGTGAAATACAATGAGGGACATGGTTTTCAAAGAGAGGAGAACCGGATCACGTTTTATAAAACAATGCTGGGCTTTTTAGCACAATATTTAAAGTGATGCACTACCCTGAATTAATACAATCGGGCATGTATGGCCTTTTATGACCTTTCTAAAGCAGCCCGCACGGCGCTTGTTGAAAAGATCCGGAATCAGCTGGAGCAGGCCATGCGATGTGGTAAGGGAAGGGACTGCGTACCTTATTTCAATGATGCCGATACCTATATCCGTAAAGCGGCCTACCTGGGCACAGGGCGGCTTTATGTTGCGGAGCCGGATCAGCGGACTGCTGTTTTAAAAGTACTGGAGCAGCTGTTAACGCATGAAAGTTTCTATGTACGCCAAACGGTGGTAAATGCAGCGGGTGAAATCGGAAAAAATGATTTTAAGGTCGTTCAAACCTTTTTTGATAAAGGATTGTTTGATAAACACCATTCGGTAAGGAACGCGGTGATTGGGGCCGTGAAAAAAATGGGAGAAGCCAACCCGGAACCGGTGCTGCAATGGGCCCGGCGTTATCTGCATCACGAAGACAAAGAGATCCGCCGCGAAATATGCCATGGCATTGAACTGCGCGGCCGCAAATATCCGCAGGATATTTTACCCCTGTTGAAAGAACTGGAATTTGACAAAACGGCCCGTGTACGAAATACCCTGGTACATGTGCTGGGGCAGATCGCCTATAAAAAAGGATGCCTGCCCATTGTACTGTCCAACCTGAAATCCTGGAAAAACACAGCCTTGGTGGCCGATGCACTGGAGGAGATTATAGATGTGCATGCACGATATAAAAACTTTGCAGTGCTTACACAGGATGAAGCAAGGGGAATGGTTGCGGAGTATTTCAGCTTCTGAAAGGAACCGGCGGAGCAGGAATAACTCCTTTGCTCCGCCGGTTTCCTGCCCGGTGTACTTAAGCTATATGAGGCTCCCGGATGATGGTTTCCGGCGCCTGTGAATTCTGTATAACAACAGCGGGTACCTGGTTTTTTTTGCCATAAGTAATGTATAGTGCGGCCGCTGTAAATAGTAGCGCTCCGGCAATATTACCTAAGGTTACGGGTACCTGGTTATACAGCCACCAATCGGCTATGCTTACGGGGGCGCCCAGCAGCATGCCTTCAGGTATTACGAACATGTTTACAACTGCGTGCTCGAATCCCTGCGCAAAGAACATAAATACGGGGATCCAGGCGGCCAGGATTTTTCCAATGGTGGAGGATGAGGTGAGCGCCAGTACCACGCCCATCGTTACCATCCAGTTGCATAAAATACCTTTGGTAAAAGCGGTGGCAATGCCGGCGCCTCCCAGCTGGCCATAACCCGTTGTTTTTGCTTCTGCAATTTTAATAATATTGGAAATTAGGGGTGAAGTATGGGTTTGTCCAAAGCTGGTTGCCGAAGCCCAAAACAGGAATGCGTATACCAATGCGCCAAAGAGGTTGGCACCGTATACAATACCCAGGTTGCGCAGCATTACGGGCATGGGTACTGTTTTATGAAAATAGGCTACGGGCAGCAAGGCAAAGCTCCCGGTTGCCAGTTCCAGCCCCATTAGCACCACTACTACAAAACAAATGGGAAATAATAGGGCGCCCACGATGGCTACACCGGTTTGTGTGCTGGCTGTAATGGCAAGCGTAGTGCCGATGCCCAGCAGCATGCCGGAAAGGGTGCCTCTTACAAAAAGATCAGCGGCGTTGAGCCGGCCTTTATCCGTACCGGACTGAATCATGAGGGCTACCACCTCTGCAGGCTTTTTATAATCCATAATTTAGGTTTTTAGTTTAATGATTAAAAAGGGTTTTTAAAGCAATGCGGGCTAAAATTTGTAACCCATACCAATGCCCACATTCCATTTTCCATTGGCAGCGGCCGTTTTTGCATTATAGAATATTGGCACCTGCAGGGCCAGGTGTTTGTAAGATGCACTGAGGCCACAACCCAGGGAAGGTGTTACGGCGGCGTTTTTTGAGGCGCCGGTAGTTACTCTATCTTCTTTAATACGCAGCGAGGGGAGCATGCCCAGGCTTACACAAAAAGGTTTGCGCGTCCATTTAACGGCCGGTCCTCCAAAGTTGATAAAGGCGCCTTTGTTTACATAACCGGCTATAACCATCCCATCCCACAGGGCGGCGCCTGTTTTTGAAACGGCTGTTTGCGCGTTTGCGGTTTTTGTTAATGTCAGTACTGCGGCCAGTACAAGTAGTTTTTGTTTACTGCGGTTCATATATGGATGTGTTTAATGTATGGGGAATAAGAGCGGTAGCCACGTCAATGAACACCTTCTCTCCCTGTATTTTTACGGGGTAGGTTTTAATGGCGCTGCAGGTTTCATCGTTAAGGCATTGCCCATCCCGAAGCGAGAAGGTTTTTTTATGAAAGGGGCAGGCAACTTTAGGCGTACCCTGTTGTGAGCCCAGCATACCCCTGCTCAGCGCCATCTGCTTTTTATGCGGACACAGGTTTTGGGTGGCATACCATTCGTTGCGATGGGTGAAATAATACAGGGCGATTTGTTCCCCTCCATACTGCACGCACACACCTCCGTTGTGCGGCATGTCTGTAACCTTACAGGCATAGATCCAGTTGTTTTTTTGCATGCTATTGAATTTGTTTTGAAAAGATTACCATTCAGCCGCCTTTTTTTGTCCGCGCAGGGTTTCAAATACTATGGTGGGGTCTTTGGCTTCGGGGGCATTTATAAAATGGGTGAAACGTTTTCGCAGCCCCGGATTTTCTACTGCTTCCTTCCATTCGCAGGTATAATGATCTACCAGTGTTTGCATTTGCGCTTCCAGCTCGGCGGCTATCTTCAAACTGTCGTGTACCACCACGTTTTTGAGGTAGTTGATACCGCCTTCCATTTTGTTGAGCCAGGCGGCGGTGCGGGTAAGCGGGTCGGCTGTTTTGATGTAAAACATCAGGAACCGGTCAATGTAGCGGATGCAGGTTTCGGCATCAATATCGGCGGCCAGTAGCAGCGCATGCTGGGGCCTGGAGCCACCGTTGCCGCATACATAAAGGTTCCAGCCTTTTTCAGTGGCAATAATGCCAAAGTCTTTTGATTGTGCCTCGGCGCATTCGCGGATACAGCCAGATACGGCCGATTTTATCTTGTGGGGAGCCCTTAAACCTTTATACCGGTTTTCTATACGTACGGCAAAGCTTACGCTATCGTGCAGTCCAAAGCGGCACCAGGTAGAGCCTACACAGCTTTTCACCGTACGCAGGGCTTTGCCATAGGCATGACCGCTTTCAAAACCGGCGGCAATCAGTTCTTCCCAGATTTGGGGCAGATCATTTAAATGAGCGCCAAAAAGATCGATCCGCTGTCCTCCGGTTATTTTGGTATACAGGTTGTATTTTTTTGCTACTGCTCCAATTATTATGAGTTTTTCTGGCGTTATTTCGCCGCCTGGAATACGCGGTACTACGGAATAAGTGCCACCCTTTTGTATGTTGGCTAAAAAGCGGTCGTTGGTGTCCTGGGAAGTGGCACTTTCTTTTTTGATGATAAGGTCGTTCCAGAGGCTGGCGAGGATCGAACTGACTGCGGGCCGGCAAATTTCGCATCCATCCCCCGTGCCCATTGTATCCAACACCTCGTCAAATGAATGGAGGTCTTTGATTTTTGCAAGATCATAGAGCTCCTGCCGGGAGTAGGCAAAGTGTTCGCAGATGACATTGCGTACTGTTTTTCCCTGTTTTTTCAAGGAGGCATTGATAATGTCTTTTACCATTGGCGTGCATCCGCCACAGCCGGAACCGGCGCCGGTGCATTTTTTAACGGCGTCAAAAGACGTGCAGCCATTATGCATTACGGCGTCTTCAATGCCTTGCTTTTGTACCCCTTCGCAACTGCAGATCAATGCATCGGCCGGGAGTTCAAAGTTTTCGGTGTTATTTTCCGTGCTGCCGGATGGTGCTATCAGGTTGGCCGGTGAAGCGGAAAGGTTGAGTTGATTGGCGCAGATCTGCTGCAGTTTATGATAGGCATCGGCCTCGCCTACCAGGATGCCGCCCAGCAGTTTTGTGCCATCGTTGGAAATATTGATGCGTTTATAAATGCCCGTATGATTGTTGTGATAAATAATGGAGCGCGCTTCTTCGTCACCAATAAATGGATCACCAAAGCTGGCCACATCAATGCCGATCAGTTTCAGCTTGGTGCTCATATCAAAGCCATGAAAATGTTTGCTGCCTCCGGTGAGTTGCTGTACCACTACCTCGGCCATTTCATAGCCCGGTGCCACCAATCCATAAACCGCGCCTTCGTGTACTGCGCACTCGCCGATGGCATAGATAAAGGGATCGTTGGTTTGCATTTGGTTATTAACAGAAATGCCTCCCCTGTGGCCGGTCTGCAGCCCGCATTTTTTCGCCAGCTCATCGCGGGGTCTAATGCCGGCAGAGATCACCAGCATGTCTGTGCTGAGGATGCTGCCATCTGTAAACATCAGTCCGGTGATGGTTTCATTACCCAGGATTACGGCGGTGTTCTTTTGAGTATGCGTGGTGATGCCCAGTGCTTTTAATTTCTGGATTAGTACCTGCGATCCGCCGTCATCGATCTGGCGTGGCATCAGACGGGGTGCAAATTCAATAACATGGGTTTCGGCAATGCCCAGGTCCAGCATCGCTTTAGCCGCCTCCAGTCCCAACAACCCGCCGCCAACAACCACGGCGGATTTGGCCACTTTCGCGTGCCGCCAGATAAGATTGAGGTCTTCAATGGTGCGGTAAACAAATACACCCTGTTTATCTACACCCGAAATAGCCGGTACAAATGCTGCCGATCCGGTGGCAAATACCAGGTAGTCGTAGCTTAGCTGTTTTCCCTCAAATGAGGTGACCGTCTTCCGGGCACGGTCTACCTGGGTAACCGGGTCGCCAAGGTGCAGGTGAATGTTGTTTTCTGCATACCAGCCCATGGGCTTCATGCACAGGTCCTGCACCGTTTTTCCGGCAAAATATTCGCTCAGGTGTACGCGGTCGTAGGCAGAAAGGGGCTCTTCTCCAAAAACGGTTAATTTGAGGTTGCGGGGGTTTTGGGCAATCAGCTTCTCGCAGAATTTTTGACCCACCATACCATTGCCAATAACAATAATGTTCATAGTTATTTATTTATGTTATGCAAGAATGGCCCGGCAATCGATATATTATAAATATATAAATATTAATTATTTTATACTTTATAATGATATTTGATTTCAAATATAGATAAAAAACTTATCTATTTACAATTTAATGGTTAAAAATCTAATTTTATTTCTAAATAAATTATATATTTATAATAATAATATGAATTTCAAGTCAAAATTAATCCTTATTGGGGCGGGACCCGGCGATCCGGAGTTGATTACCCTGAAAGCGATCCGGGCGCTTGGTGAGGCGGATGTAATATTGTATGATGCGCTGGTAAATGAAGCGTTGCTGGAGCATGCCCAAAATGCGTCTGTTACGTTGTTTGTAGGCAAGCGTTTTGGCTGTCATGCATTGAGCCAGCAGGAAATTAATGATCGTATTATTGAGTATGGAAGGCAGTACCGGACGATTGTCCGGTTAAAAGGCGGCGACCCCTTTGTGTTTGGCCGTGCGCAGGAGGAAATAGACGCCGCTGTCGCTGCCGGAATGCAGGTGGAGTTGGTTCCCGGTATATCCAGCGCACTTGCGGTACCTTCCTCAGCAATGATCCCGCTTACCTGCAGAGGTGTTAATGAAAGTTTTTGGGTGATAACCGGTACTACACAATCTGGTGCGTTGTCGGATGACCTTTACCTGGCCGCACGCTCTTCTGCTACTGTTGTAGTGCTGATGGCGATGAGTAAACTGGAAGCCATTGTAGATCTTTTTACTATAGCAGGCAAAGGTGAAACAGCCGCAGCCATTATACAGAACGGTACACTTCCGAATGCGAAAATGGTGCGCGGCAAAGTAAAAGATATTACGTTCCGTGCCCAGTGTGCCGGGTTAAGTAACCCTGCTGTGATCGTTATTGGCGAGGTGGTAAACCTGAACCGTGTTGTTATGGGCCAAAGCACTGCACTGCAACAGCCCCATTGGCTTGTGCCCCATTAATTCCGCATCGCTTTTTTGATAGACGTAAGAAATTCAGGCACGCTTTTCAGCGGATTGTAGGGGGCCCCCACGCTGTTGGTGTTATTGGGCCCCGATAATGTTTCGATGGGAATATATCCCCGGTATCCCGATCTTTTGATGATATCAAGCACACGCGGAATGTCCGTTTTTACGGTGCTTTTTGCACCGAAGGGGCTTTCTTTAAACTGGAAATTGACCGCATAGGGCATTATTTTTTCAACATCGATATAGGGATCTGCGGTTACAAAACTTCCGATGTCAACCACAACGCCCAGCCACTCTGAGTTGACCAGTTTCAGCAGGTGAATGGTTTGTTCGGCGGTTTTCAGGAAGTCGGCATGATTTTGTACGCCAATTAAAATGCCTTTTGTTTTTGCGTAGGCCACACATTCCTTTATACAGGTTGCCATATAGCCCGCAATGCTGTCCCATTTATGCTCGTAGCCCGGCGGAATGTTCCCGGAGAAAATACGTACAACTGGTGCGCCCAGTTGTTGTGCCACATCAATCCAATCCTTTACCAGTTGTACATCGGCGGCCCTTTTGGCAGGATCCGGATGTGCAAAGTCATTTTTAACACCGGTGCCGCTGATATCCAATCCCAATAAAAAAGCTTTGCGTTTGATCCGGTTGATAAACTCAGGAGTTGGTTTTTTCGGATAGCCCGGAAAATAGTAGCCGGTGATATCGATGGCATCAAAATTATTTGCTGCTGTAAACTCCAGCAGCGCCTCCATGCTCATACCGGAGGCGGAATCCTTAAGATGATCGTTGAGTATTTTTGAAAAAGAGTAGGCATTGAGACTGGTTTTGATATAGGAATTTCCCGGCCGGTGTTGAAGGGGCTGTGCCAATGAAACACCGGCAATAAAAAACAAGGCAAAACAGAACAGCAGGCTTTGCTTCATATGGATCGTATTTTAGTAAAGCTGGGTATGAAATTCGTTAACCCTGGTCATATAGGCGTATAAAACTGCGAAAACGTTTTATGAGCGACCGCTGAGCATTTTAAACGTGTTGACAAATGCTTCAGGGTCATCGGGGCTCAATACAATTTTTTTGTGATTCTCCGTTTCAATAAGTACCACTTTATCCTTCCGGGTCATAAACCATTTCATAGTACCCAGCTGCCTGTTGCTAAAGTTGCCGTAATACCCAAACATACCCCCGCTGCCAAATATCCGCCAGGACCAGCGCAGTAATTTCGGATCGATATTGTTGACGGAACCAAGCGTGGTTAAACGAATCCGTTTATTGCCAAACGGACGGCAGATGATCAGCGCCTCGTTACTGAGCTGGTATTTTTTTACAGAAAACCCATAGGGCATCACTAAAGATAGAAAGCTCACAACTGCCATAAACAAAAGAGGAAGCCAGGTGCCGGCGCCTTTCAGGCTGAACCACATGGAGGTAAGAACCGCCAGCATCAGCACGGCAACAAGTATAGTAATGGTTTTGGTGGTTCTGTCGTATGATGCGCTAAAGTCCATAGTACCTGTTTTAATGCGAATGATGAATGTTTTACAATTTTAACAGCAGGGGGTAAAGCAGCAGCCGGTAAATAACCTCCGCAACGACCAGGGTGGCGGCAAAAAGTACATAATGCGCTGGTTTTCGGGCGTGCACCGCTGTACGGAAGCCGTTTACCAGCAATATAATGGCGTGGACAAAAAATGCGAGCATCAGTAAGCTGACCATTGTGGATATCCACAAAGTGGAGCCGGATAATGTTTCCAGGCGGTTATTCTTAACGGCCAGCATAATTTGATCCATAGCGGTTTTTATAAATGGAAGTTGCAGAATCAGGATGCCAAAGGCCAGGGGGATGCGATGGATCAGTATGCCATTCAGGATATCGACGATTCTTGTTTTGGGATTGATGACTTTGCCCAGGCCAAATAGCAATAAGGATAAAAGGCTTGTGTAAACGACTGCTTCCGCTATGGAGCCCTTCAGGGAAAGATCTGCTTTGGGTGATACGTGGTATACGCCGTCATTACTTTGTTTGGCCCACCAGAACAATAATACGGAAAGCAGCAGGCTAATGATTCCGGTAATTGCCAGGTCCCTTTCCGGGTAACGTTCAAAGGGATTGAAAACGGTTTTCCAGTTTTTTGACATCAGGAATTCATTTTTTTTATTTTCTCAATCATATCATCCATTTTATTGCGCATGGTCGGATAGCTGATCCCGGCCTGCTTCGACATTTCTTTAATACTGCCGCTGGCCAGGAAGAAATCCATTATAAAATCCTGCTCTTCCCGGCTTAGTTTCAAATAAAGAGGAAGTTCATAATTACCGTTCACCTGCGTATTGCAAGCTTCGCATTGTAATTGGCTTACCCTCAGCGGATTTTCACAACTGGGGCAATAAACAGGGAGCTTCATTTAATAAAGCTAAATATATTTTTAATAAAATTAAATATTTATTTGATAAAATAAATAAATTGATCCAAAATGCTTCGGATTTGAAGAAACCGGTTCCCTTTATAGACTGCGGCTTTTTTGGCCGGTCATAACAGGGGTGACAATAAATTACAGGGTGATGCTCAGGCCATCAAATGCCAGATTGCGGCCGGCTGGAAGTGTGGCTTCAATTTCCTGGTGAAAGCCCATCTGGTGAGAGATATGGGTAAAATAGGCCTGGGGTATTTCCAGTTCATCGGCAAGAGCCATCGCTTCCTTCAGTGTAAAATGGGATACATGGGGCTCATGGCGCAGGGCATTTAACACCAGTATTTTTGATCCGCGTATTTTTTCTTTTGATGCATCATCGATCCGGTTGGCATCGGTGATATAGGTGAAATCTCCAAAACGGAAACCCAGTACGGGCATATTCATGTGCCATACGGGAATGGGTTCTACCTGAAGATCGCCCGTTTCAAAAATCGTTCGTTCCTCAAGATAATTCAGGTTAATGGAAGGCAGGCCGGTAATACGGTGCTCGCTAAACGCGTAGTCAAACTCCATTTTCACCCGGTCAAGCGTAGCTTCCGTGGCAAAGAGCTCCATCGGCTTTTGCTGAAAATAATTGAAGGCACGTACTTCATCCAGACCTGCAATATGATCTTTATGGGAGTGTGTGAGGATCACCGCGTCCAGGTTTTTTACCGCCTGGCGCAGCAACTGGGTACGGAAATCCGGACCCGCATCAACCACCAGGGTAGTTTTAGGCGACTGTACCAGGATGCTGGATCGCAGTCGCTGATCCTTTGGGTCTGTTGATTGGCAAACCGGGCAATCACAGGCCACCATGGGCACGCCGGAGCTGGTTCCGGTACCAAGAAAGGTTATGTTAATGGAAGGATAATTCATTTTTAACGCTTAATGCTAAATGCAGAATGCTTAATGCGTTATGCGTTTGGCATTCTGCGTTTAGCGTTCCTTTCGTATGGCTTTTATTAAGTTAATTAATTTGGCTTTTACTTCATCGTAATTCCTGTAATTTCTCATAATTGCGTATTTATCAGGTTAACAATTCGAAAAATAGCATTCAGCATTCGGCATTTAGCCTTCATCATCCGATGCTGCATTTTCCACTACTTCCGCATACAATTTCCTGGAGCTGTCGTCCAGCAATGTTGTATCTATCTCCAGTTGCGGGATGATCTCCAGCAGTGCATTGATTCGGCCTTCCGTTTGCAAAAATTTATTCAGCACCACTACCTTCCTGTTGTCCAGGATGCAATACCCGCTTTGAAAAGTGCCCCGTTCATAGCGCAACACGTAGCCGCATTGTTCCGGAACGGTTTCCAGCTTGTTCAGCATATTTTGTGTGTACTTGATCATGTTTTTACTTCAATATCAACAAAGATAGCTTTCGTTTCCGAAATCGGTTCTTTGGTGCCGTTTAAAGTTCAACGTTACAGCTATTCATTCCGATGCCATTTCCTTAGGCCAGATGTTGGGCCGGGAAGACGTAAAGCCGGGAGGGACATTGGGTTTGAAGCATCAGCGGCTTGTCCCGTTTTGCGTATACGCGCCAAGTTAATTTTTGCTCGAAGAAGCTGCAGCGCTGATCCTATTAGTAAGCAACAATACGGGTAATAAAGGTGCAGCGCACCGGTAATCGTTGCGGTACAAGCCCGGCGTGCGAAATTACCGCCGCGCTGCGGCTACGGGAGGTTTTGGGCGCTCATCGTTATAAGGGTCAACGGCGCGCCGCGCCTGTTTGCCATTAAAAGATGTGATCTTTTTGGCGTGAAAAGCTTACCCGTACTACATTTTCAAATTTTCAAATTCGCACATTTCAACATTTTCCTAACTTTGGCGGCAATTAGAAAAATGGCAAACGTTCGTAAAATCATCAACGACCCGGTTTATGGGTTTATAACCATTGATCACCCCTTGCTGCTGGCCATCATATCCCATCCGTTTTACCAGCGTTTACGAAGCATTCATCAAATGGCATTCGCCCACCTGGTATACCCGGGTGCCGTTCACACGCGTTTACTGCATTCGCTGGGGGCTTATCACCTGATGTGTACGGCCCTCCAGGAACTAAAGGGGAAGGGGGGTGTCATCACATCCGAGGAAGAACTGGGTGCCAAAATTGCGATATTGCTGCATGATATTGGGCATGGTCCTTTTTCGCATGCACTGGAGCACGAGCTGATTCCCGGGGTGCACCATGAAAGGCTTTCATTGGCCATTATGCAGGAGCTCAACCGGCAATTTAACAATCAATTAGAAACGGCTCTGGCTATTTTTACCGGAACACATCCAAAACGGTTCCTGCACCAGTTGGTTTCCGGTCAGCTGGATGTGGACCGGATGGACTACCTGAACCGGGATAGTTTTTTTACAGGTGTGGCAGAAGGGGTAATCGGGTACGACCGTATTATAAAAATGCTGGCGGTGCACAGGGATAACCTGGTGGTAGAGGAAAAAGCGATCTATTCCATCGAAAAGTTTTTGTTAAGCCGCAGGCTGATGTACTGGCAGGTGTACCTGCATAAGACCGTGGTAGCGGCGGAAAAAATGCTGGTAATGATCATCCGAAGGGCAAAGGAGCTAATTGCAGCCGGCGTGGTGGTAACTGCCGCAACGGAGGCGCTGGAGCATTTTTTGCACCATGGCGCCGCGGGGGAGGACCGGTACCAGCTACTGCAGGATTTTTGCAGTATGGACGACCAGGATATGGCCGCCACCATTAAGAACTGGAGCCGGCATCCGGACCGGGTGCTTTCTCATTTGTGCCAGGCATTGGTGGAGCGCAGGATCATGCACATCCGCTTGCAGGCCCGGCCTTTTGAAGAGGCATTCCTGCTGCAAACCCGGCGGGAAATGGCCGTAAAGATGGACATCAGTGAAGAAGAAGCCGCTTATTTCGTTTTTTGGGGAGAAGCCAGCAATAGTTTGTACAATCCTAAAAACGAAACCATTACCATTCTTTACAAGGATGGCAGTTTGAAGGATATTTCGGAGGTCGACCATGCGCTCATCAATGTAAAAACAACGATGCCTGTTAAAAAATATTACATTTGCTCCTTTAGGATTCTTTAAAATCATTCGTTTTAGAATATGACATTTACTGCTTCACAGATTGCTGCAATGATCAATGGCCATATTGAGGGAAACCCCGATGTGGCTGTTGCCAATTTTGGAAAAATTGAAGAAGCCCGGGAAGGGCAGCTGAGTTTTCTGGCAAACCCCAAATATGAAGAATACCTGTACGAAACCAGGGCCAGCATCATCATCGTAAATGAAGCACTGGAGTTAAAAAAAACAGTGACGGCTACACTGGTCCGTGTTAAAGATGCTTATTCTGCTTTTGCCACCCTGCTGGGAAAATACCAGGAGATCATGCAGCAGCAGTTAAAAGGCATCCAGGAACCATCCTATATTTCCAAAACCGCGCGGTATGGGGCCGATGTTTTTATAGGGGCATTTGCATACCTCGGCGAAAATGTAAGGATCGGCAATCACGTGAAGATCCATCCCAATACCTATATCGGGGACAATGTTGCCATCGGAGATCATACCATCATTCATGCCGGTGTAAAGATCATGCACAGCTGCATCATCGGAAATCAGGTTACCATTCATGCAGGCACAGTAATTGGCAGCGATGGCTTTGGGTTTGCACCCCAGGCGGATGGCTCCTTTGCCAAAGTACCCCAGATCGGCAATGTGGTTATTGAAGACCAGGTAGAGATCGGAGCCAATGCTACCATCGATAGGGCCACCATCGGGTCTACCATCATCCGGTCCGGCGCCAAGCTGGACAATCTGATACAGATTGCGCATAATGTGGAGATCGGGAGCAGTACGGTAGTGGCGGCGCAGGCCGGCATCAGCGGCAGCACCAAAGTGGGCCGGGGTGTAATGATTGGCGGGCAGGTGGGCATTGTAGGGCACCTGCATATTGGTGATGGGGCCAAAATTAATGCGCAAAGCGGGGTCAGTAAAAATATCGAACCCGGCAAAGCCGTAACCGGCTCGCCGGCTTATGACTATACATCGGCGCTAAGAAGCCAGGCATTGAGCCGCCGGCTGCCTGATCTTGAAAAACGTATGAAGGAGTTGGAAGAGGAGCTCTGCCGCCTCAAAAAAGAAGGATAACTGCAACATTATCAAATCTCTACCGGATTACAACCGTTCATTAATGCGGCTCATTGATTTTATAAATATATTTGCGCCCACAAATCACATACATGGATAATCATTTCAACCCCGACAAACAACATACACTGAAACAACCGGTTAGCATCAGCGGTACCGGTTTGCATACCGGCGTAATGGCGGATGTTACGCTAAAACCGGCCAATGCTGGTTTCGGTATCCAGTTTCAACGGGTTGATTTGCCAAATAAACCAATCATTAAGGCAGATTGCGACCTTGTTACCGATACCAGCAGGGGAACCACGCTGGAATCAAACGGTGCCAAAGTAAGTACCGTGGAGCACCTGCTGGCAGCCCTGGTAGGAATGGGGATCGATAATGTCCTGATCGAGATCAACGGCCCCGAAGTACCCATCAAGGATGGCAGCGCCATGGCCTTTATCGAAATTATCGAGGAGGTTGGAACGGATGAGCAGGATGCGGCCAAACTATGGTACTCCATCGATGAAAATCTTTATCTTACCGATGAAGAGAAGCGCGTTGAAATGGTGATTATGCCGGCGCGTGAGTATCAGATTACCACCCTCATCGATTTTAATTCCCCGGTGCTGGGTACCCAGCACGCAGAACTGAAGACGATGCGGAACTTTAAGGAGAAGATCTCCGGCTCCCGTACCTTTTGCTTTTTGCATGAGCTGGAAATGTTGCTTCAGCATAACCTGATCAAAGGCGGGGACGTAAATAATGCGATTGTGGTGGTTGATAAACCCATCGGAGATGAGGAATTAGACCGCCTCAAAAAGATCTTCAACAAAGATGATATCGAAGTTAAAAGCGAAGGCTATTTAAATAACCTCGAACTGCGTTTCCCCAATGAACCGGCACGTCATAAACTGCTGGATATTGTGGGAGACCTGGCTTTGATCGGCTATCCTGTAAAAGGGCGGGTAATCGCCAACCGGCCCGGGCACAGCTCCAATGTGGAATTTGCCCGCCTGATCAAAAAACACATCAAGGCCAATAAACACCTGAAGGGGGTACCGCATTATGATGCCAGTGTGCCCCCGGTATATGACCTCAAGTATATTGAAAAAACGCTGCCGCACCGGTTCCCTTTCTTATTGGTGGATAAGATCATTGAGCTTACCGATGAACGCATTGTAGGGGTAAAGAATGTGACTTTTAACGAATGGTTTTTCCAGGGCCATTTCCCTCAAAACCCGGTAATGCCGGGTGTTTTGCAGATAGAAGCCCTGGCCCAATGCGGCGGCATCCTGGCCATTAATCTTGCAGGCGAGGGGCAATACGATACCTATTTCCTCAAAATAGACAACTGTAAATTTAAACAGATGGTGCGCCCGGGGGATACCATGATCCTGAAGATGGAGCTTACAGCCCCCATTCGCCGTGGTATCTGCGAAATGCGTGGTACCGTATACGTAGGTGGAAAAGTAGCAACAGAGGCCGACCTGGTAGCGCAAATCGTAAAACGGTAACCGCCTGCGCGTTTAAGGTTTAAAGTTTCATGTTTCACGTTAGCCGGCCAGGAGCAACGGGCTATTGATCATGGATAAACCGACTTCCTCCCTGCTCTTTTGCCACCGTTTACGTTGCGTGGGGCTCTATGTGCAGGAAAAATACAAACGGCATCAGGGGCAAGTTCTGTCTGGTATTTACATGCCTGCCGCCGCCCTTTGCGTTCTTTGCTCCGTGGCGTCTTTGCGCGAAATATCCTGCCGCAAACAGCCTTTTCAATTGTCGTTTTTACACAACAGATCCGTACCCGAACGATGTTATGTTTGCATCGTGATTGCAACAGATCTTAAACAATAAAAACGATAAAAATGAAAAAGACAAAAATTCTCTACTGGACCTTTACAGGGCTGATCGTATTACTGGATGGCGTAATGCCGGCGCTTACTTCGCATACAGAACTGGCCAGGCAAGGCATCAGTCACCTGGGCTACCCTGACTATTTCCGGGTATTGCTCACCATTTTTAAAGTATCCGGCGCTCTGGTGCTCGCCCTTCCTTTTTTTAAGGGACGCATTAAGGAATGGGCCTATGCGGGCTTTGCGTTTAACTTTATCAGCGCTGTGGTTTCGCATACGGCGGTGGATGGTTTTGGTGGCCAGACTTTATTTCCATTGGTTGCATTGTGCATACTGGCCGCTTCTTATCACTATTATCATAAAATGCGCAAAACGGAAGCCCGGAGGGCCATTAGCGGAAGCATGCAATACAGCCTGGGCTAAGCCCGGTTGTTAAACTCCATTACAAAAGACTATCTTCAAAAAAAATAATCACCTAAAACAACAACAATGGAACCAACAAAAGTTACCGTAGCGGCAACCATTAATGCTCCCATAGAAAAAGTTTGGGAGTACTGGACCACACCGGAACATATCAAAAAATGGAACAGTGCCTCCGACGACTGGCATACGCCGCATGCGGAAAATGACCTGCGCGTGGGTGGTAAATTTTCCTCGCGGATGGAAGCGCGGGACGGCAGTATGGGATTTGATTTTGGCGGAGTATATGATGAAGTGATCAGCCTTGAGCAGATCGGGTATACTATGGGCGACGGCCGGAGCGTACAGGTGCTTTTTAAAGGCGGTGATGGAAATACCACGCTTACTGAAACGTTTGACGCAGAAACCACCAACCCCGTAGAAATGCAGCAGGCCGGCTGGCAGGCAATATTGAACAATTTTAAAAAATATACCGAGGCGGGCTAACCTCAATGGCATCTCATTTGCCCAATTCCGTCATAAGAGGCCAGATAGACCGGAAATACGCATATACAGGGTCCAGGTCGTTTTGAATGGTGTTGTCATAATTCCAGTGCAGGGTATCGCCGTTCTTGATGATCCTTACAAAAGTGCCTCCGCCATCGGCGCAATCCGGACAGCCATAGTTTTTGTTGGGGTCGGCCAGGAGGGTATCCGGAAAGCGGGTTTTAAGCTCAAGGGCGGCCTGGTATTGCTTATTGCCCAGCTCAACCGTGGTGGCATGTTTTACGCCGGGTCCCGATGTTGTTTTATAAAGTTTGCTACCCCGGATACTGTAAGTAGTGTAGCATTCATTGCCTACGCACATGCTGTAAAAAGTGCCAAATTCAAAGGCATCGGGGTTCTTTATCATAGAATCAGGTTTTGAACAGGAAATTTGCAACAGCAGGCAGAAAATAAGTAACGATTTCATTAGCTTTTTTTACAATAACGTGTTTTTCCATAAAACTGCAACACGAGACCTTTTATTGCTGCAGCGGGAGGATAGCTGCCAACATTCTATAAACATTCGTCCGTTTCCTGCCTGAAAAGCGGCCTTTTTTCCGTAAATTTGTAGACTATACAAGGAACACATATTAAAAATTTCAATATTATATGAGTGAAGAACTAAAGGATGTTGAAGCTGCCGCGGCCCCGGCGTATGGAGCAGATAGTATACAGGTATTAGAGGGGTTGGAGGCGGTGCGGAAACGTCCGGCCATGTACATCGGCGATATCGGCGTAAAGGGGCTGCACCACCTGGTGTATGAGGTAGTGGATAACTCGATTGATGAGGCGCTGGCGGGATATTGTAAAAATATCATTGTAACCATTCATGAAGACAATTCTATTTCGGTAGAGGATGATGGCCGCGGTATTCCCACGGGTATTAATCAGAAGCAGGGCGTGAGCGCCTTGCAGGTGGCCATGACCATATTGCATGCGGGCGGTAAGTTTGATAAAAATACCTATAAAGTATCCGGTGGTTTGCACGGGGTAGGGGTAAGTTGTGTGAATGCGCTGAGTACGAAAATGCATTCTGTGGTACACCGGGAAGGAAAAATATTTGAACAGGAATATCATATTGGCGTGCCCGATTACCCCGTTCGGGAAATTGGTACTACCGATAAACATGGCACCATTCAGCATTTTTGGCCGGATGCTACTATTTTTACTTCCATTGAATATAAACGCGATATTCTTGAGGGCCGTTTAAGAGAGTTGTCGTTCCTGAATAAGAAGATCAGCATTTCGCTTATTGACAAGCGGGAAAAAGATGAAGAGGGCAATGACGTTAAAAAGATTTTTTACAGCGAAGGCGGTATCACCGAGTTTGTGGAAATGCTGGACAAGAACGGCGGCAGAACCCCGCTGATTCCCAAAGTATTGTATGTTGAGGGGCTCGATGAAAACACCCACGTAGCAGTGGAGGTGGCGTTAACCTATAATGATTCATTTAGTGAACACATTTTCTCCTATGTAAATAATATCAATACTATTGAAGGAGGAACGCATGTTACCGGTTTCCGCCAGGCGTTAACCCGTATTTTTAAAGGTTATGGCGATAAGGAGGGGTTGTTTGAAAAAGCCAAAGTATCCATCGACGGCGATGATTTTCGCGAAGGCTTAAGCGCTATTATTTCTGTTAAGGTTCCGGAGCCCCAGTTTGAGGGACAAACAAAAACCAAGCTGGGCAATAGTGAAGTGAGCGGAGTGGTGCAAACGACCGTGGCCCGTGTACTGCAAACCTACCTGGAAGAGAATCCAAAGGATGCCAAAAATATTATCAGCAAGGTGATATTGGCCGCACAGGCCCGTATAGCAGCCCGCAAAGCCCGCGATCTGGTACAGCGTAAAACGGTACTGAGCGGTGGTGGTTTGCCGGGTAAACTGGCCGACTGCTCGGACCGGGATCCCGAACGCTGTGAATTATACCTTGTGGAAGGGGACTCTGCGGGCGGTACCGCCAAGCAGGGCCGCGACAGGAGCTTTCAGGCAATATTGCCACTAAGGGGTAAGATCCTTAACGTGGAAAAGGCAATGGAGCATAAGATCTATGAAAACGAAGAGATCCGCAATATTTATACGGCCCTTGGTGTAACAGTAGGCACACCCGATGATCCCAAGGCGCTGAACCTTGTTAAGCTGCGGTATCATAAGCTGATCATCATGACGGATGCCGATGTGGACGGAAGTCATATTGCCACACTGATCCTTACTTTTGTTTACCGCTATATGAAAGAGCTGGTAGAGCAGGGCTATGTATACCTGGCGCAGCCGCCGCTGTACCTGGTAAAGAAAGGAAAGGAGTCGGCCTATGCCTATAATGAAGACCAGCGCAAGGCCCTGGTAGAACGGCTGGGCGCCGGCCGGGAAGATTCCGTAAACATTCAGCGATATAAAGGATTGGGAGAAATGAATGCCGAGCAACTGTGGGAAACAACCATGGATCCCGATCGCAGAACCCTGAAGCAGGTTACGATCGAAAGTGCCGCAGAAGCAGACCGGGTATTCAGTATGCTGATGGGCGATGAAGTAGCTCCGCGTCGCGAGTTTATTGAAAGCAATGCCAAATACGCCAAGCTGGATATTTAACGACCCGCGATCTTATATAGAAAAGCCCCGCATTGGTTATGCCTTTGCGGGGTTTTTGTTTAATAGAGAAGTACGCCATTGTTATGGCTTGGTGCAATGCCTGCAATGTGCGGGAACACAATGAGAAAGACGTTTGATTATCGGGTAGATTATATTCTGATAATCAAGTGAGTGTAAATTTATTTGACAAATACGGAATCTGATTCCATATTTGTCAAAGTTCAAAGAGCCCCTCACTTGTTTTCCTATCTACAGGGGATAATTGATGATAATAATTCCAGGACGGGTTTATTTATTCTCACCGGCTCGCAAAACTTTTTACTGCTTGAAAGTATTACGCAAAGTCTTGCAGGTAGAATAGCCCTTGTACAATTATTGTCATTTAACTATGCGGAATTGAGCGTTACTCTGTGGAAGGATCATACAATTGATTATTTTATGTTTCACGGGGGATATCCGAGGCTTTATGATAAATCAATTGCTCCGGCCGACTACTACCCCAACTATATGTTGACCTACGTGGAGCGGGATATTCGCCAAATAAAAAACATTATTAATTTAAACCTGTTTCAGCGGTTTTTGAAAGTGTGTGCATCAAGAACAGGTCAGCTCGTTAATTATGCCTCTATTGGGAACGATTGCGGGATCGATCAAAAAACCGTAGTTTCCTGGCTGGGTATATTGGAAACAAGTTTTATTGCCTTTACATTGAGGCCCTTTTACAATAATTTTGGAAAGCGATTATTACAAATGCCCAAGCTTTATTTTTATGATAGATGCAACAGAGTGTAGATGCTTCATTGCTGCAACAGGAAACGAAGATTATCAACTGGAAAAACCTGGATAGTATTAACAATTAGGGTATATAACATTCTTACAAATTTCTTACGGAGGCAGGCTACAACCGCCCGCCCCGCCCCAATGCCCGCCTGATCCGATCATTCGGACAGGAATTTTTTTCCGTCAGGGCATTCCATATTCGTTGCCCTCCTGGTTAAAAAAAAGCTATTGATCCGTGGATACCGGCACCCGGTAAAAGCTTGCAAATGCCAGCTGGCTTTTGCGGATCTCCTTGTTGATCAGGTGTGTATCCCGGTCCACTACTGCGGCAACGGAATCTAATGCTTTTACACGTTCTTCAACGGAAAGCATCGTGTCGCGGCTCCGGGCCCACATAGTGTCTGCAA
The DNA here is from genome assembly GCF_051201075.1 of Niabella hirudinis. NCBI lineage: Bacteria > Pseudomonadati > Bacteroidota > Chitinophagia > Chitinophagales > Chitinophagaceae > Niabella > Niabella hirudinis. Next base: position 118,420 of record NZ_JBPEHJ010000002.1, on the reverse strand, counting down.
GAAGCTGCATTGAGTAGGAAACTTCGTGCAGGATGGCCTTTTTTAACCCAAAATCATCTCTGGAAAAGGCGCAGTTGTGTATAGAATCTTCAACCCGGAGCATCAGGGCGGCCATTTCTTTTTGAAGATCGTTCTTCTCATGGATGCCTTGGGCCGTTTTATGCTGCTTTGCATAGACGGAATATTCGCTCATGATGGTGAGTCGCAACTGCTGAAGCCTTGCAAAATAATTATAAGGATCCTGTTCCTCAGTTCTGCAACCACCGGTTGTGAGTAAAACAGCGATAATAATATAGATAAAACCAAACCGCATTTTCATAAGTATAGCCTCCGCTTATTTTTGCAACAACATAATATTGTGTTTTTTGGCAAATTGCTGCTGGGCATTCAGGAATTTTTTATCCAGTGCTATTCCTTCCTGTTGGATGCCTTTTGCTGCCCCGGCAATTTTTTGACCCGCATCCGGATCCTGGCTAAACTTTAAAGAAAGGATTTTATGATAATCGTTTGAATAAGTTTTCTTCATAAAGGCAAATGCCTTGGAAAGCGCAGCTTTCATACCAAAATCGTCCCCGCTAAACTGGAGTGCATCCAGTTTCTTCTGCTCTGTTTCAATACTACTCAGGGCCTCTGTTAATGCTGCGGCCGAACTGCTGCTGTCTGTAGCTGCCGCAATTTGTTGCTCTGTCTGGGTTATTGTCATCCCCAGCTCTTTTTGAATCATTACAAGGCCATTGTTATATTCAACAGCTTGTTTTTGATTATTACAGGCGGCAAACAGGATAATACTCAGGAGGGCCAGGCTTATTTTTCTCACCGTTAAAAATTTTGGTTAAAGATAGCCGGTTTTACAAGGAACCTGCTATTTTTTTTGTGGGTTTAAAAAAGCCTTAATGTACCGGGTAATGTGCTCTTCATCATTGGTTTTGGGCACCGGCCGGGCCTGGAGAAAACGTTTGTAATAACCGGTGGCCCGTACCCTGTTTTGCAACTGGTGGTCCCATACCCGGCCTGCCTGGAAGAGGTCCAGCGGTTCCCTGAATATATAATAGGAAGTATCATACAGCGCTATGGCCTGGTTATAATTTTTAATGGCAAGGGCGTTGTCGGCCTTTGCCCGCAGGTAAGTGGCCGCCATTTCCTGTATATTGAATGCGATGCATTCGGTCAGCAACGAGTCGCTGATGATATAATTCTTTTTCATAGAGTAGGCCAGGGCTGCACCATAAGCAGCGGCCTCGCCCGAGATGCCCTGCTGCTCTATCCAGCAGTAGAGGCTCACAACGCTGTCCGGCTGCTTAAGGTTCAGATAGCTGAAAAGGAGGTTGATATAGGCGGAGGGCCGATCGTCGGGCGATGGGTCGTGGCTGCGCAGCCGTTCGCCCCAGGTAATCGCTTCATTGTAGCGGCCTGCGCTAAAACAAAGGTTGATCTTTTTGCCCACTACCGGTAGATAGCTGGTATCCGATTGCAAAAAGTGGTCAACAAGGGCTTCTGCTTCTTTTTTCCGTTTTGCAATGTCCAGATAATTGGCATAATCATAAACCACTTTACCCGATTGCGGTTTTAACTCATAGCTTTTACGGATATAGGCCATCGCCGAATCGGGCTGTTTGAGCCTCGACCACATAGTAGCTGCAGCGTGCCAGTATTTATATTGCTCCGGGAGCAGACGAATAAGATTTTGATAGTAGGACAACGCGCTGTGCTCATCACCTTTTATATTGGAAAGCTGCGCCAGGTAAATCTGGGGTGCCGGCAGTTGCGGGTTCTTTTTGTAGAGCTTTGTAAATGCTGCCTCGGCTTCGGTAAACTGGTCGGTCAGGTAATACACGTACCCCAGGTCAAACAGGTATTGGTCGTTTTCCGGAGCCGGTACGGTGTTGAGATAGCGCAATGCCTGCTCATAGTCCTGATTTTTGCAAAATGTTAGCACTTGCAGCGGATCGTAATCTCCCTGTGCACAGAGCAACATGGGGTTTAGACTTAGCAATATGATAATGAGCTTTTTAAACATAATTTTTGCTTATTGTAAATAATATTTACATAAATATAACTAATATATTAGTTATAAAGGCTGCCGGTAGCAACATATTTAAGAGCCTGTTTAGATAAAAACCCTTAATTTCAGGCTTTCAAATCAAAAATTATTCATTATGGCAGATGCAACTCTTACCGCTTACAACGTGAAAACAAAAGAAAAGAATGTACCGATCCAGGATGCTGTAATCTCCCGCACAGCAAAAGGCGGTTATATTGCAAAGGGGCACGATGGGAAAGGCAACAAACTCACTTCTCTTTTAGGAGAAGAAAAGGCGTTGGCGGCTATCAAAGCTGGTACAGCCAAGCAAGACTGGTAATTTTTTAATATATTGTTGTATACAGGAGCCCCGCATGATTGCGGGGTTTTTTTGTAAGGTATGTGTGGAAGGTCAACCGCCGGATTGTGCAAACTCCCCTGAAACCGGCAGGAATAAGTTGTAAACCGGTATTTCCGGTAACGATTGCGTAAATATTGTTGCCGCGGAATAGAAATGAGCCAAAAAAAAGTAATAGAATTGTAATCGATTACATTGATGAAATTGCCTGGTTAGTGATGCCTGTAACGGTTCGGTTAGCATTCAAATGTAAACCTGCATAAATTCAAATTACTGCCGTATGAATAAAGTATTATTATTGTTGTTGGCCCTTGTGCTTGGAAGCCATGTACATGCCCAGACAAAAAAAATATCGGGTACCGTACTGGGCGATGCCAATGCCCCGCTTGTGGGGGCAACCGTTTCGCTAGAGGATAGCAAGGTTGCCGTTCTGACGAAGGAGGATGGCCATTTTACCATCCAGGTACCTCAAAGCGGTAATCCGCAGCTTGTTTTTTCCCACGCGGGGTATCTTACCCAAACTGTTTCCGCAAATGACGGAATGATTGTGTCCCTTTTGGAAAATGTGGTAGCCGGCGATGAGGTAGTGGTAATCGGTTATGGCACCACCCGCCGCAAAGATCTTACCGGGGCCGTAAGTTCCATAAAAGGTAAGGAATTGGAGAAGTCGCCGGTGGTCAATATTGGCGAAGCGTTAACCGGGCGCCTGCCGGGCGTGCAGGTAACTACGGTTGATGGAGCACCCGGGGCGGAAATTGTGATCCGTGTGCGGGGCGGCGGTTCCGTTACGCAGGATAACGCCCCGCTGTATGTGGTGGATGGCTTCATTGTAGATAACCTCAATGACATATCATCATCAGATGTTGAAACCGTTGATGTGCTTAAAGATGCTTCCGCTACCGCTATATACGGATCGCGCGGCGCCAACGGAGTAATTATTGTAACCACCAAAAAGCCAAAAGCCGGCAAAACCACCGTTAATTATAACAACTTTTTCCAGTACAAATACATGCCCAAAGAGCTGAAGGTATTATCGCCTTACGAATTTGCACTGCTGCATTACGAATATGGTTTAATAAGGGGCACCACATCCGGCGAGTATACCAACTTTAAAAAATATTTTGGAGACTATGATGACCTGGAGCTTTATAAATATCAGGCAGGCACCAACTGGCAGGATGCGTTGTTTGGTGGGGCTATACGATCTTCCCAACACAATCTTTCCGTTTCGGGCGGCACCGACAAAACCAAGTTAAGCTTTGGTGCTACCTATAACAATGATGAAGGGTTGATGCTCAACTCCGGCCAGAAGCGTTTTTATTTCAATTTCAAGTTAAATCATGAGCTGTATAAAAATCTGAAACTGGATCTTTCAGCACGTTATACCAACAATGTTATTGATGGCGCGGGCACATCAGGCAGCTCCAGCGTGCGTATTTCAGATGGGATTCAGACAAGGCCGATCAACGGGTTGGCCGATCATATTGAAATAGATCCCGTAGATGTCCTGGACGGAGAAGACGACTACGATGTTTTTCTGAAAAGCATGATTAACCCCGTTGATCTGGCCAAACAGGACTACCGGCAGCGCAGTACCCGGGATCTTAGCCTGGGGGCTGCACTTTCCTTTACGCCTTCAAAGCTGTTAAGCCTGCGTTCGGAACTGGCGGTTACCCTGCGCACCGGGCGTAATCTCCGCTATTGGGGACCGCTCACCGGCGAGTCGCGCAATATTGGTAACGCCCAGCCGCTTGGAGAAATAAGCACCATGGCTACCAATGGGTACCGTCTGGTGAATACCGCCAACTTCCATATCCTCAGCAACGCAAAGCATAACCTGAGTTTGCTGTTAGGCCATGAGCTCAGTTTTGCCAGCGGGCGTTCGGCGCTTAACAAGTCGATCAAATTTGAAGAGGGCACTGCTCCCCAAGTCTTGTTTGCCAACATGCAGCTGGGTACCCCCTATCTTGTAGAAAGCGCGGAGCTAAGGGGGGAGGACATGGTGTCGGGTTTTACCCGTATCAATTATACCTTTATGGATAAGTATATCCTGAACGCGACCCTGCGTGCCGATGGATCCAGCAAATTTGCGCCGGGCAACCGGTGGGGGTATTTTCCATCAGCGGCCGTTGCCTGGAAAATAAAAGAAGAAAAGTTCCTGCAGAATGTTGATTTTGTAAACGATCTGAAACTGCGATTAAGCTATGGAGAATCGGGCAATAACCGTATTGCTAATGACAGCTGGCGGTTTTTATTTGCCCCCAGTCAAAACAGGAGTTATGGCGCGGGTGATGTATCGCAGGTATATTACAATCTGGTAAACAATTCGTTGCCCAACCCTGAATTGCAATGGGAGACCACGGTATCCCGGAACTTCGGAATCGACTTTTCACTGTTTAAAAACAAACTCAATGGAGCCATCGATTTGTATAAGAATACGATAAAAGGATTGATTATCGATAATGCAATCCCGCCTTATACCGGTTTCAAAACCCAATTGGTTAACCTGGGGCAAACCTCTAACCAGGGCTTCGAAATCGGGTTGAGTGCGCCGATTATTGAAAAGAAAGATTTTAGCCTGAGCGCCTCCTTTAATATTGGCCGTAATATACCAAGGATTGATAAGCTTGATGGCAACAATACAAGAATGTTTCAGTCGAACTGGGCCGGAACGGATTTGAAGACCCAGGATGACTACCTGCTGCAAACCGGCGGCACCATTGGCCAGATCTACGGCTATGTAGCCGATGGCTTTTATACCACCGATGATTTTGAATCGTATAATACTACCAGCAGGCAGTATATTCTGAAAGAAGGTATCGCTTCTGATGCAGGTATATTGGGTGGCGCCATTGGCGTTCGCCCGGGCACAATGAAGTTGAAGGACCTGGATGGAGACGGGAGGATTACGGCCGACAAAGACCGCCAGGTAATCGGTAATGCCATCCCGGATCATTCCGGAGGATTTGGCTTAAATAGCCGCATCAAAAATTTTGATGTGAGCACCTTTTTTAACTGGGTATATGGCAATGATATTTATAATACCGGACGCATACAGTACAATATGCTGTACCGGACCACTTTTGGAAATATCTCAGACCGGATGAATTCGGCCAACCGCTACAAATATGTAAATGACCAGGGCCAGCTGGTAACGGCACTTGAGGACCTGGCGGCGCTGAATAAAAATGCCACGGTTTGGTCGCCCTTTTCGATGGGTACTGCTTCGCCGGTGATTACTTCAGATGCTATTGAAGATGGTTCTTTTTTACGGATGAGTTTTTTTACAGTTGGGTACACCCTGCCGCGCAGGCTTACGTCTAAGGCAGGCATCGCATCGCTCCGCGTATTTGGAACCATCTACAATGCTTTTGTGATTACAAATTATTCGGGTTATGATCCTGAAGTGTCTACCACGCGCAGCAGCGCCTATGCGGCATTAACGCCGGGGGTCGATTATTCGGCCTACCCCAAGAGCCGGTCCTTTACGTTCGGTTTAAATGTAAACTTTAAATAAAAGCGGTTATGAGAAATAAGTTATCCCTATATATATATGCGGCTTTTTGCTTTGCAGTGGCAGCAACTTCCTGCAAGAAATTTTTAGATACGGATTCTCCTTCCAACTTTACGCAGGAGTATATCTATGCCAATTCCAATGAAGCCGTTAAAGGGGTGTATAGTATTTATGCCCTCTTCAACCAGGACGCATTTACCTCCCGCTTATCGGATTCCTTTATCCCCAATACGGATGTGGAAGTGGGTGGCGTAGGGGCCGCGCCCGATAATTCCCGGCGGGACATCTGGTCCATGGAAGCTACTGATGCCAATGGCGATCTGCGTACGGTTTGGGAGAATGCCTATAAAGCCATCAATATGGCCAATATCGCTGTTGAGGGCATTGAACAGTCGCCCAAAGCAGCAGATGCCAGTATGAAACAATTGTTGGGCGAAGCAAAAGCCTTACGCGCTTTGTGGTACTACTGGCTCATCAATTATTGGGGCGATGTGCCTTTTAAACTAAAACCCACGCGCGGGGGCGATTCGCTTTATCTGGGCCGTACAGACAGGGGCGTTATCTTAAGCACGCTGATTCAGGACCTGATGAGTGTGGAGCCCGGTATGAAATCCGCAGCGGATGTGGAATACGGCGTGGAACGGGTGAACCGCGAATTTGTGCAGGGCCTTATTGCCCGGCTGGCACTATGCCGCGGGGGGTATTGGCTGTACCCGGATATGGCCATGCGCCGCAAAGAGGACTATAAGGATTATTATCAAATTGCCAGGGACTATGCACATAAGGTGATCTATGATTGGGGCCGTATATTAAACCCATCCTTTGCAGCGGTATTTGACAATGAGAGCAAATGGATCGTAGACAGTAAATCGGATGTATTATATGAAGTGGCTTTTCAACCCGGTTTTGGCGACGTGGGCTGGAATATTGGGATGGCGGTAGATGCCGGAGATCATAATTATGGTTCGGGATCTACCTACAAGCCGTTGACGCCCTCTTATGCATACAGTTTTGATACATTAGATACAAGGTTGGCGAAAACGGTAGCCTTTATTAAATACGATAAAACATTAACGCAGGCGCCCATCGCCGTTACCAGCCTGGGTATAGGTAACTGGAGCCGGCTGCTGATGCCTACACCCTCGGGGCCAACCTCTGCAAAAGGAACCGGCATCAACTGGCCTATTATGCGGCTTTCGGATGTAATGCTGATGTATGCAGAAGCCGAAAATGAACTGAATAATGGTCCCACCGGCGATGCCATTGCGATGCTTAAAACAGTAAGAAAAAGAGCGTTTAGCAGTGACAACTGGGCCGCAAAAGTTGATGCCTACGTGGCTGCTGTTGCCAACGGCAAGGAGGCTTTCTTTAATGCCCTGGTGAATGAAAGGGCCTGGGAGCTTGGGGGCGAGTGCATCCGGCATTATGACCTTATTCGCTGGAATCTTTTTGGAAAGAAAATAGCGGAAGCAAAAGCAAAACTGGCTCAGATGGGAGAGAACAGCGTTAATGGAGCAGGCCCATACGACTATTTGCCCGATAATCTTTTTTACAGGATAAAAACAGATAAAACAATCGAATGGTTTGGGAGTATTTTTAGAAAAAATACCGTCATGCCCCCGCTGAAAGACAGCCCGTCCAAGGGCGATAATCCCAACGGGTATACCAGAGCCTCATGGATGTCTGCTTTATATAACAGTACCACAAAGGGGCCGGCAGATTATATTTTGCGCTCCTGGAGGGGATATAAGGATGAAACCGGCAGCGCCCCGGCGCCCTATATTCTGCCGCTACACAGCTCGGTTGTCAGCAGCAGCCTGGGAACCTTAAAAAATGAAGGCTACTACTTCTAATCCTAAAATCGAATGAAATGAGCAATAGATCAGTTATCAAATATTTATTCCTGCTTACCGCGGTTGCTGCTGTGGTGGTCAGCTCCTGCAAAAAGGAATGGAAGGCAGAACTGGATGGCGATGCACCCCGCCTGTTCAGACCGGTTATAAAAGGCAGTCTCAATGCGCCGGGTAACTATATTGATGTGGCCTGGCAAAAAAGCATTGAAACGAATCAATATAAGGTGGAGCTGAGTATCGATTCGTTTAAAACGGTTGTAAAAACACAGGAAGTGTCGGACACTACTACTGTTACCATCGAAGATCTTTTGTGGGAGCAGCTGTACCAGGTAAGGGTAACGGCCCTGGATCCGGCAGTTGCTTCAAGAAATTCATACCCGGCTGATTTCGGGGCAATAAAAACCCCGCGTTTCCCAACCATTGTGCAAAACCCTGTGTCGTCCGATGCCGGCTGGACAACCATCCTGTTTAAATGGAGAAACGAAGGCGATGCCGTAACATTGGTAAAAGTTATAAAAACGGACGATAATACTACCGTTAAGCAAATAACGCTTGCATCCGCAGATATTACCAACGCGTATGTACTGATTGAAGGGCTGAAGGCAGCAACAGCTTATCGCGTTGAATTGTACAGCGGCACCAAGTTCAGGGGCAGCAACGATTATACCACCCGCGAGGAAATAACAGGGGAGGTAGTGGATCTGCAAAGTATAGATCCGGCAACGGTTAATTTATCAACCGTTGTAGAATCGGCAGTGGCCGGTACAACGATTATTTTAAAGCGTGGTGCTGTGTATGAAATTACGGCTGCACTGAATATTTCGAAATCGGTAACGATCATGAGCGGTGCGGATCCGCTGGTATCGGAAAAGGCAAAAATTGCCATTACCGGCACCAGTAACTTTAGTATTCCGGGAGGATCCAATATTGCTAAAGCGGCATTTTTAGATCTTGAGTTGTATACAAACGATGCAAGCGGAAAATATCTGTTCAATCCCAGCGGGGCCACTATTAATATTGATGAGCTGCTGTTCGATAATTGTATTATTCATGACCTGCGGGGGGTAACCCGCTTCAGGGGCGCCATCACAATAGGACAATACAGCATCGAGAACTCTATCGTGTACAATGTAGGCGGCTATGGAGTTGTAACGATTGATGACGCAACCGCAAAAGTGACGAATTTTACGTTTAATAATTCAACGCTGTATAATGCCGACAAGTTGTTTACCAGCAAGAACAATATGGCCGGTAAGATAGTGGTTAGCAACAGCACTTTTTATAATGCCATCTTGTCGCCCAACTATATTATTGATTTTAACGGTACCACTTTATATCCTGCAGGTGGAATTGATTTTAATAATATTGTTTTAGGCAGGGCAAGGGGAACCAATGCTACACCTCCGGTATATGATATCAGGGGTATCCGGGCCAATCCGGCGGTTGTAATAACATCGGGCAATAATTTTACCGCCTCGGATTTTGTATGGAGAAGCGATGCATCGGCCATATTGCCCGGTTATACAACCTATACAAAAAGTAGTACCGATATATTTTTAAGTCCGGACAACGGCATCTTCATCATAAAGGACAATGGATTCCCGGGTAAAGAAACGGCCGGCGATCCGCGCTGGCGGCTTTAATACAAAAGTGTTGAACAAAAGGTGATTTTTTAAAACGATGCGTTAGAACAATGTTTATGAAGTATAGCAGGTATGGGAGTATGGTAGGGTTGATGATTGGCTTCTTTTTTTTGGCGGGGTCCTGTGCTAAAAAAGAAGATCCTGTAACCAGGGGAGGGCTGGAGTTGCCCCTGCCTGCCGGGTTGCAGCTGCTACCCCGCTCAACTTCCGTTCAATTAACCTGGTCTGCGGTTGAGGGCGCCGGGGGATATATGGTGGAAGTGGCCAGGGGTACAGCTTTTGCAAACCCATTTTACAAGAGCGATACGCTTTCTGTTACCGAAACAGAAGTGCGGGGTCTTGATCCGAAAACCGGCTATATAATCCGGCTGAAAGCCATTAGCAAAATAAACCCTTCCTTCACCTCCAAAGGATTGTATAAGAACTTTACAACGGCGGCCCCGGAAATACCGGAAGAAGCGCTGGCTTTTCCCGGTGCAGAGGGCGCGGGAAAATATACCACCGGGGGGCGCGGCGGTAAAATTATAAAGGTGACCAACTTAAACGATGCGGGCGCCGGCAGTTTCCGTGCCGCTATCGAACAGTCTGGCAAGCGGATCATTGTTTTTGAGGTATCGGGCAATATAAAATTGAAATCAAGGCTGCAGATTAAGAACGGCGATGTAACGATCGCCGGTCAAACCGCCCCGGGAGATGGCATCTGTATTCAGGACTATGAAATGAATATAGCCGCCAATAATGTGGTGGTGCGCTATATGCGGTTCCGGCTGGGCGATACCAATGTGGCCACCATTGAAAGCGATGCCTTCTGGGGCCGGGATCTTGAAAATATCATGATTGACCATTGTTCTATGAGCTGGTCGATTGATGAAACGGCCTCTTTTTATCACAATAAAAATTTCACCCTGCAATGGTGTATGGTTACGGAAAGTATGAATAACTCCGGGCATTCCAAAGGTGCGCATGGCTATGGTGGTATATGGGGCGGATCGCCGGCAAGCTTTCATCACAACCTGATAGCGCATCATACCAACCGCAATCCCCGGTTTGATGGCGGTCTGCGCTACAGCAATGGCAGTGGCACGGGCGTGGGTGCTTTTGGACCGGATAAAATAGACTATAGGAACAACGTGATTTATAACTGGAGCGGCAATAGCGCCTATGGTGGTGAAAACGGTGCGTATAATATTGTAAACAACTATTATAAGCCGGGCCCGGCTACTCCGTCAAAAGTAAACAGGCGGATCATGCAGGTATCAAAGGATAATGCCACCGGCGCTCCTGATCCCCTGGTTTATGGCGTGGGGTATGGCAGTTTTTATATTGATGGAAATTATGTGGATGGTAACGCCACCGTTACCGCCAGCAACTGGAATGGCGGAGTAGATTATGATTCCGGCATCACAGAAACCATGGTGCGCAAAAACACACCTTTTGCCGGTAATGAAATGCCGCAGCATACTGCGCTGCAGGCTTACGATGCGGTATTGAATTACGGAGGCGCTTCCTTAAAAAGGGACGCTGTAGACGCCAGGATTGCCAATGAGGTACGAACGGGAACAGCCACTTATAAAGGATCGGTTTCGGGGTTGCCCGGCATTATTGATACACAAAAAGATGTAGGCGGCTGGCCCATGCTCAATACACTGGCGGCGCCCGCTGATACAGATGGAGACGGAATGCCCGATACCTGGGAAACTGCCAACGGGCTGGACCCCAAAACCTTCAACGCCAGCGGCCGGAACCTGAGCGCTGTCTATGATAACATTGAGGTTTATATGAACAGCCTTGTTAAAAGCACTACAGAAAACCAGGTAAAATAATTTGCACAGCGTAGAATGAACTGGATATGAAATGAGCCATAAAAAATAAACAGATGAAAAGGTATAGGAAGAGCATCCATAGTTGTATATGGGTATTGCTTGTAATGGTGGTGCAGCATGTTGCGGCGCAAACATCTAATCCGCATCAGTACAAGTATACGTTTACGGTGGCCAAAGATGGCAGCGGCGATTTTAAATACATACAGGATGCCATCGATGCTATGCGGGTATATCCGCTGGCGCCCATCACCCTGTATATCAAGAACGGGGTTTATAATGAAAAGATCGAACTGCCGGCAAATAATACAGATGTCAATTTTATAGGTGAAAATGCAGATAGCACCATCATTACATTCAATGATTACTCCGGCCGCGGAAGGTTAACAACCTTTACCTCCTTTACGGCAAAAATTTCCGGTAACCGCTTTTATGCGCAAAATATCACTTTTGCCAATAGCGCCGGCAGGGTAGGACAAGCGGTGGCTCTTTATATAGATGCCGATAAAGCCGTATTTAAGAATTGTAAGTTCCTGGGCGATCAGGATACCATTTTTGCAGCCGGAGAAACAGCCCGGCAGCTCTTTGTGGATTGTTATATCGAAGGTACAACGGATTTTATCTTTGGCCCGGCCACCGCCGTTTTTCTGCGTTGCACCATCCTTGAAAAATCAGCGTCCTATATTACTGCGGCCAGCACAACGCCGGGTAAACGGTTTGGGTTTGTGTTTTTGGATTGTAAGATCAAAGCTGCGCCGGAAGCCGCAAAAGTGTACCTGGGCCGTCCCTGGCGGGCGCATGCAAAAACCGTATTGCTGCGCTGTGAGCTGCCGGAACAGATTGTTGCAGCAGGCTGGAATAATTGGGGAAATATAGAGAATGAAAAGACGGTTTTGTATGCCGAGTACAAAAATATGGGAGGGGGCGCCCGGCCCGCCGCACGTGCAGCCTGGAGCCGGCAGCTGACGGATAAGGAAGCAGAGCAATATACCATAGACCAGATCTTTGCTGCAAGAAATGCCGGTATTCCCGGCGAAAAAGATTGGTTTAAGCAAACCAAGTTGAAACCCTTTTTATGGCCGGGAAAATAATAACCTCCCATCGTTTCAGCAAGATCTTGCTACGATTGCTCTTCCTGGCTCCGGGCCTCTTGCTGACTGCAATTACGTTTGCTTCACCGTACCATTTTGTTGTTGCGGCCGATGGCAGCGGCAATTTTAAAACCGTACAGGAAGCCATCAACGCCGTCCCCGATCTGCGGAAAGTGCAAACGGTCATTTATATAAAAAATGGGGTGTACAAAGAAAAGCTGACACTGCCGCCTACCAAAACCAACATAAAACTGGTGGGGCAGGATGTAAACAAAGTAGTCCTGACCTATGATGATTATGCCGGCAAAAAAAACAGGTTTGGGGAGGATATCGGTACTAGCGGCAGTGCCTCTTTTTTTATATATGCCGATGACTTTACTGCGGAGAATATAACTTTTGAAAACAGCGCCGGACCCGTTGGGCAAGCCGTAGCCGTAAGGGTGGCATCGGACCGTGTAAAATTCATCAACTGCAGATTCCGGGGATTTCAGGATACCCTGTATACCTATGGGAACGGGGCCGCCAGCCGGCAATACTATAAAAATTGTTATATCGAAGGTACCGTGGATTTTATTTTTGGTTCCTCCACGGCGGTCTTTGATGCGTGCCGCATATATGGAAAAAGCGGCGGGTATTTTACAGCTGCCAGCACCCCCGATACCGCAAAGTATGGTTATGTGTTTATAAAATGCAGCATAGAGGGAGACGCACCACCGGCATCGTTTTACCTGGGCCGTCCCTGGCGCCCTTACGCCAAAACCGTGTATATAGATTGCGCTATGAACGAGGTGGTGAAGCCCGAAGGCTGGAATAACTGGGGAAAAGTTTCTAATGAGCAAACGACTTTTTACGGTGAATATCAATCCGCAGGGAAGGGCGCCCATAAAACAAAACGCAGGGGTTGGTCGCACCAGCTTACCCCGGAACAGGCCGCTGCCTATACCCCGGAGCAGATTTTTAATGGCTGGCAGGTGAAGTAGCGTTTAATAGTTTTAGTTATGACAAACAAAGTAATAATGGCGATGGTCTTTTGTATGACAGCAGCCCTGGCAAAAGCACAATCGCAACCCTATGTATCGCAGGTGTGGCGCCCGGATAATGGTGACGGCACTTACACCAACCCGGTTATCAACGCTGATTATTCGGACCCTGACGCCATCCGCGTGGGAGATGATTTTTATCTGGTGGCTTCCAGTTTTGATGCGGTTCCGGGGTTGCCCATCCTGCATTCCAGAGACCTGGTCAATTGGAGCATCATTGGTCATGCATTAAAACGCCAGCCGCCTTACGATGTTTTTTCCAAAACGCAGCATGGCAACGGGGTATGGGCCCCTTCGATCCGGTATCATAAAAATGAATTTTATATCTATTATCCCGATCCGGATTTTGGTATCTATATGGTAAAGGCAAAATCCATTACCGGCCCCTGGAGCAATCCGGTGCTGGTAGAGGCCGGCCGCGGACTTATTGATCCCTGTCCGCTTTGGGATACTGATGGTAAACTGTACCTGGTGCACGCCTATGCCGGCAGCAGGGCTGGTATAAAAAGCATCCTGGTGGTAAAGGAAATGAATGCCGCCGGAACGCAAACGGTCACAGCGGGAAGGATCGTGTTTGACGGGCACGAAGAGGACCCTACGCTGGAGGGCCCTAAGTTTTATAAACGCAATGGCTATTACTATATTTTTGCGCCTGCCGGCGGTGTGGCCACCGGGTGGCAGCTGGTGTTGCGTAGCCGTAATATATATGGCCCCTACGAAAGAAAAGTAGTGATGGATCAGGGCAAATCGCCGGTTAATGGTCCGCACCAGGGGGCCTGGGTCGATACGAAGGCCGGGGCCAGCTGGTTCCTGCATTTCCAGGACAAAGGAGCTATTGGCCGGGTGGTACACCTGCAACCCATGAAATGGGAGCAAGACTGGCCGGTTATTGGTACGGATGAAGACCGGGATGGCATAGGAACGCCGGTACTAACCTATAAAAAGCCGGTTACAGGAGGCGGTGTTCCGGTGCATAACCCACAGGAAACGGACGAGTTTAACGGCCCGGAACCAGGGCTGCAATGGCAGTGGCAGGCCAACCCCGAAGCCAACTGGGGTTTTATGTACCCGGGAAAAGGAGTGCTCCGTTTGTTTACCCGGCCGCTGGCTCCGGATGCCCGTAATTTATGGGAAGTGCCCAATGTATTGCTGCAAAAATTCCCTGCTGATATGTTCACCATAACCACTAAGCTGCGGTTTGGCCCCAACCCGAAAATAACCGGTGAAAAAGCCGGGCTTACCACGATGGCCATGAGTTATGGCAACCTTGCTTTGACGACAAAAAAAGACGGTGTTTATGTGGTATTTACCAGCTGTGAAAATGCGGATAAAGGAACGTCAGAAACCGAACAGGAACTGGAAAAGATACAGCAACAGGACATCTGGTTTCGTATGCAAATAAAGGCGGATAAAGTTTGCGTATTCAGCTACAGCCTGGATGGCCGCCATTTTAAAACGGCGGGTAAGGTAAACGCTGTGCCGGGAAAATGGATCGGCATCAAGGCCGGGTTGTTTGCCACCAGCGTACAAAAAACCAATGATGCCGGTTTTATGGATGTGGATTGGTTTCGGGTAAGCCCCTAATTGATAACGTTTGCGTAAATAAAAACTCAGAATCGCTTTTGCACCGCCCCAATTAGGCTTAACTTGGCGCCTCAGCGAGGCCATATTTATATAGAAAACAGTATTGCCGGATGATAAAAAACAACTTATTTTTTGTTCTGGTGCTGATCAGCCTTCAGCTAAGCGCCCAGTCAGTATGGAAGCTCCCCCGCGTGGAGGAACCGCAGTTTGGTAAAACCCAATATGTGATATCCCGGTATGGAGCCGTTCCGGACGGATATTTTTTGAACACCAGAAGTATACAGGCCGCTATTGATGCGTGTACGCAAAACGGAGGAGGCACGGTGCAGGTGCCCGCAGGGCTTTGGCTTACCGGGCCCATTGTATTAAAGTCCAATGTAAACCTGAATCTTGCGGCCGGCGCCACCTTATTGTTTACAAAAGACAAATCGCAGTACCCATTGGTAAAAGCCAACTGGGAGGGTTTTGTGCAAATGCGGAATCAATCGCCCATCTCGGCAGAAAATGCCACTAATATTGCCGTTACAGGAAAAGGCATCATCGATGGCAACGGCGATGCATGGCGCGCGGTAAAAAAAGATAAGCTCACGGAGTCTCAATGGAAGAAGCTGGTAGCCTCCGGCGGAGTGCTCAATAAAGACGGACGCATCTGGATGCCCTCCGAAAGTTATGCCCGGGGCGATCAGTTAAAGGATCCGGGTCGTATTTCACCCGATAAAGATGCTGCTTTTTATGAGTCGGTAAAAGACTTTTTCCGGCCCAATTTACTGGTACTGACCTCCTGCAACCGGGTGTTGCTGGAGGGGGTTACTTTCCAGAACTCCCCCGCCTGGTGCCTGCACCCGCTCATGAGCCGGAATATTACCGTAAGGAATGTTTTTGTAAAAAACCCCTGGTATGCCCAGAACGGCGATGGCCTGGACCTGGAAAGCTGCAGCAATGTGCTCATCGAAAACAGTGTGTTCGATGTGGGCGATGATGCGCTGTGTATGAAGAGTGGCCGGGATGCCGATGGGCGCCAGCGGGCAATGCCCACAAAGGATGTTATCATCCGGAACTGTACCGTATACGCCTCCCATGGAGGATTTGTGGTAGGCAGCGAAATGAGCGGTGGCGTTAACAATGTATATGTAAGCAATTGTACCTTTATTGGCTCCGACATCGGACTGCGTTTTAAAACCACGAGGGGGCGCGGCGGTATTGTGGAGAATATTTTTATTAAAGATATTTTTATGAAGGATATTCCCGGGGATGCGATCCTGTTTGATATGTATTATATGGCCAAAGATCCGGTGCCATTGACCGGAGAAAAAAGAGAACTTCCCAAAATAGAACAGCGGCCGGTAGATGAAACAACGCCCCGGTTCCGGAATATCGAAATCAGCAATGTGTTTGTAAACGGGGCTGGAAAAGCTGTTTTTTTAAGAGGTTTACCCGAAATGCCGGTAAAGGACATCCGTATCAGCAATGCCGTATTTCAATCGCAAAAGGGTGTCGACATCCAGGAAGCTGCAAATATTCAATTTAAAAATGTGAAAGTTTTTGCTTCCCAAACCGGGCCGGTGATCGATGTGATTAACGGGAAGGACATCCGGTTTGAGGGGCTGGACTATGCTCCCCTATCGAAGCTGCTGATAAGGGTGGCTGGTGAAAATAGCCGCTCCATCCGGTTTGAACGTACTGACTACAGCAAAGCGGTTAAAAAACTGGAAGCCTCCCTGGGAGCAACCAGCGCCGCGGTTTCCTTTAAATAACGACAAATAACAGTTTTGACATGCAACGATATATCCTGTTTTTTCTCTTCTTTTTTTTATTGAGCGGCGCGGTACAGGCGCAGCCACTCTCGCAAAAAATGGCATTGACCGCCATGCATCGCTGGCCCGATTCATTTTCCGTAACGCCGGGTAAGCCTGCTCGGTGGAGCTACGACCAGGGGGTTATCTTAAAAGGAATCGAAGGTGTATGGCTGGCAACCGGCGACCCCAAATGGTTTAACTACATACAGCACAGTATGGACTATTTTGTGAGAGATGACGGAAGCATTAAGGATTATGATGCAGACAGCCATAATATTGATCATGTAAATAACGGTAAACTATTATTAACGCTCTACCGGGTAACAGGAAAGGAAAAGTATAAAAAAGCCATATTAAAATTAAGGGAACAATTACGTACCCACCCCCGTACGCATGAGGGTGGGTTTTGGCACAAGAAAGTATACCCCTATCAGATGTGGCTCGATGGCCTTTACATGGGGCAGCCTTTTTATGCAGAATACGCACAGGTGTTTGGCGAAGATTCGGTTTTTAACGATGTGACCCGGCAGTTTGTGCTGATGGAAAAAAACGCCCGCGATGCTAAAACCGGCTTGCTGTATCACGGGTACGATGAATCCAGGCAGCAGCAATGGGCCAATAAACAAACCGGGCGCTCTCCGCATTTTTGGGGACGGGCCCTGGGCTGGTATGGCATGGCGTTGGTAGATGCCCTGGATTATTTTCCCGATCAGCATCCGGGTAAAAAAGAACTTATTGCCATCCTGAACCGCCTGGCTGCCGCCGTGGTTAAAGTTCAGGATGCCAAAACCGGCATGTGGTATGATATTGTGAACCTCCCGCAAAGGAAACCCAATTATACAGAATCATCGGCTACAGCCATGCTGGCTTACACACTGGCCAAAGGAGCCCGTAAAGGGTATATTGCCCGGTTGTACCAGACAAATGCAAAAAAGGCATTTGCAGGGCTGGTAAAATACAAGCTTTCGCAAAGTAACGGGTATACTAACCTTGAGGGAACGGTTTCTGTATCCGGTTTGGGCGGCAAGCCCTATCGTGATGGAAGTTTTGAATACTATATGAAAGAAAAAGTGGTACAAAACGATCCAAAGGGCATGGGGGCGTTCATCCTCGCCGCCAATGAAATCGAAATGCTGCCCAATCTGGCGGTGGGCGCCGGTAAAACCGTGTTGCTGGATAATTATTTTAACAATGAATGGAGAAAAGGGGCCGGCGGGCAGCAAGAGCGCTGGCACTATACCTGGAACGATCGCTCCAATGGCGGTTATTCCTTCCTGGGCGGCCTGTTTGAGCAGCAGGGGGCAACCCTCCGGTCGCTTCCGGAGGCTCCCAACGCCGGCAATTTAAAAGATGCGGCCGTTTATATAATTGTGGATCCGGATACCGAAAAGGAAACCTCCGCCCCCCATTATATAAACGAAGACAACGCTGCGCAGATAGCCGGTTGGGTACAAAAAGGCGGGGTATTGGTAATGCTGGCCAACGATGCCGGCAACTGCGATATCAAACACCTCGATATCCTCGCAGATCGTTTCGGCATCCGGTTTAATGAGGATAATTTACTCATGGTGAAGAATAATAATTATGAGATGGGGCGGGTAAATATCCCCCGGGGTAATATAATTTTCAAAAATGCCAAAAATGTTTATCTAAAAGAAATAAGTTCTTTGAACCTTTACAAAAAAGCTGTTCCCGTGTTAAAATCAAACGATGTAGCAATTATGGCCGTTGCCCGGTATGGGAAAGGTGTTATTTTCGCTTTAGGCGATCCCTGGATCTACAATGAATACGTAGATGGCAGAAAATTACCGCTGAAGTATGAGAACCTGCAGGCTGCCAAAGACTGGGTGAACTGGCTTTTAAAAACAGCAACAACGAATCAAAAAAAATAAGAACAGTAATGCAATTATCCAAGGCGATATTAACATCCGTTAAAAAAGATCTGGCAGTTTCGGTGCCTGCGGAAGCACAGCTCGAACTTCCTGAAAAAGTACTGCAATTTGGTACGGGCGTGCTGCTGAGAGGCTTGCCCGATTATTTTATTGATAAGGCCAATAAACAAAATATTTTCAACGGCCGGGTAGTGGTGGTGAAATCTACAAATACCGGCGGCGCCGATGCCTTTGATACCCAGGACGGTCTTTATACCATCTGTGTAAGAGGAATTGAAGAGGGCAGGGAGGTAAACGAATATATTGTAAACAGCGCTATCAGCCGCGTGCTTGCGGCCCGGGGGCAATGGGAGCAGATCCTGGATGTGGCCCGGAGCCCGGAGCTTGAAGTAGTGATCTCCAATACTACGGAAATGGGAATTGTTATGAGCAGCGATCTGGTTACCGATGCACCTCCAGCCTCCTTTCCCGGTAAGCTGCTTGCTGTATTGTACGAGCGGTTTAAAACGTTTAACGGGGCGGCGGAACGCGGCCTGGTGATTATCCCTACTGAGCTGATTATTGACAACGGGCGGCAGTTAAAAGAGATCATTATCCGGCTGGCGGAACAGAACGGACTGGAATCCGAATTTATCAGCTGGATCCATAATGCCAATCATTTTTGCAGCTCCCTGGTTGACCGGATTGTGCCGGGCAAGCTGGCGGGGAACGATCTGGAACAAACCCGCGAGTGGCTGGGTTACCGGGACGACCTGATGATTATGAGCGAGGTATTCCGGCTTTGGGCCATTGAGGCGGCTGATCCGAAAGTACAACAGGTACTATCTTTTGCCCGGGTAGACTCCGGCGTGGTGATTGCACCGGATATTGAACGCTTCAGGGAACTAAAGCTGCGCTTGCTCAATGGCACGCATACGCTTTCCTGCGGACTGGCCTACCTGGCCGGCTTCGAAACCGTAAAGGAGGCCATGGCCAACCCCGCTTTTGAGGCATTTGTTGCCCGGCTCTCCAAAGATGAACTGGCCACAGCAGTTGTAAGCAGCCAGATCACCTATGAGGAAGCCTGCAAATTTGCAGATTCCGTATTGGAGCGGTTCAAAAATCCTTTTTTAGATCATAAATGGCTCAGCATCAGTTTTGCCTATACCTCAAAAATGCTGACGCGGGATATACCGCTGATCGAAGATTTTTACAAGGAAGAAAGAAAAGGCCCCACTGCTATTGCCCTTGGCTTTGCAGCCTACCTGCTGTTTATGAAAAGCAGGAAGGAGGGCGATCAATACGTAGGAACAGCCAATGGAAAAGCCTATACGCTCAATGATGACAAGGCCGGCATTCTTTCTCAAAAATGGGCGGAGCATCCGGAAACGGATAAACTGGTGGACGCCGTACTGGCGGATACCACCCTGTGGAACGAAGATCTTACCCTCGTTCCTGGTTTTGCAGAAGCGGTAAAACAACAGTTGCGATTTTTAACAGGAAGCGGCGCACAAGCTGCTTTACAAAATATAACAAAGGAGTAAAACATGGCCGAGATTGTTTTAAAAGTACATCCGAAAGATAATGTGATCGTTGCCCTCAAAAACCTGGAGAAGGGGCAGGTGGTGAGTTACGGGGGCGAGGATTTTATATTGCAGGATGCCATTACAGCAAAGCACAAATTTTTTACACATGACCTTCAGCAAGGTGATGAAATTATTATGTATGGTGTATTGGTGGGAAAGGCCCAGCAATTCATTCCCCGGGGCGGCTTAATGACCACCGGTAATACCAGGCATGCAGCAGATCCCTTTGAATACCGCCCGTACCAGTATCACTGGACGGCGCCGGATGTTTCAAAGTTCAAAGACCGCACGTTTAATGGGTATCATCGCAGTGATGGCAGGGTAGGTACCGCCAACTACTGGCTGTTTATGCCCACTGTATTCTGCGAAAACCGCAACCTGGATGTGATCCGCGAAGCCTTGCATAATGAGTTGGGCTACGCTGTAACCGACAAATACAAGAAGTACGCGCACCACCTCGTGGAGGCGTTTAAGAACAACGAAGACATTTCAGACCTGAGTCTGAACGCATTGCCTGCCGGCGGAAGCGGCAACACCGACCGGCTTTTCAAAAACGTGGATGGTATAAAGTTCCTGAATCACCAGGGAGGTTGTGGCGGTACCCGACAGGATGCCGGCACATTAAGCAAACTGCTGGCAGCCTATGCCGATCATCCAAACGTAGCGGGCATCACCATCCTGAGCCTGGGTTGCCAGAACCTGCAAACCAAACAGCTGCTGGAAGATATTAAATTAAGAAATCCTTCTTTTGATAAGCCCATCCTCGTTTTTGAGCAACAACAGTCATTAAGCGAAGAGCAATTGGTAGCTGAGGCGATAAAGAAAACCTTTGAAGGGCTGATCGAAGCCAACAGGATCGAGCGCGCCCCCGCACCTCTTACGGCACTAACGGTGGGCGTAAAATGTGGAGGCAGCGATGGTTTCAGCGGCATCAGCGCCAATCCGGCCGTAGGCTATACCAGTGATCTGCTGGCCGCACTGGGTGCAAAAATCCTGCTGGCAGAATTTCCCGAACTCTGCGGGGCCGAACAGCAGCTGATCGACCGCACCATTGATGAGGCGGCCGCCCGGAAATTTATTCACCTCATGACCACCTACAACGACCAGGCGCTTAGCGTGGGTTCGGGCTTCTTTATGAACCCATCCCCGGGTAATATAAAAGATGGCCTTATCACCGATGCTATTAAGAGCACGGGCGCTGCAAAAAAAGGCGGCACATCTCCCGTAGTGGACGTGCTGGACTATACAGAACCCGCCACCAAGCCAGGCCTGAGCCTCGTATGCACGCCCGGCAATGATGTGGAAGCAACCACCGGAAAAGCGGCATCCGGCGCTACGCTCATCCTTTTTACAACAGGATTGGGAACCCCAACCGGTAACCCGGTTTGCCCCACCATTAAACTGGCCACCAACACATCGCTGGCCAACCGGATGAGCGATATTATCGATATCAATACCGGCGGCATTATTGACGGAGAAAAGACCATCGAAGAAATGGGCGCAGAAATACTGGAGTATTGTATCAAAGCGGCCAGCGGTGAAGTAGTTCCCAAGGCGGTACAGCTCAACCAGGATGATTTTATCCCCTGGAAACGCGGAGTGAGCTTGTAAATGACAATAACAATTAAAAATTAACCAATCAAAAAGTGAAACAGTTTTTAGACGATAATTTTTTGCTGGAAACAAAAACGGCGGAACGGCTTTACCATGATTACGCAAAGCAAATGCCTATCATAGACTATCATTGTCACCTTCCTCCACAGCAAATTGCGGAAGATGTACCGTTCAAAAATATTACACAGGCATGGTTGTATGGCGATCACTATAAATGGCGGGCCATGCGCACCAATGGAGTTAATGAAGCCTTCATTACCGGAAATGCTTCGGATGAAGCAAAATTTCTGAAATGGGCCGAAACCGTTCCCTATACCATGCGCAACCCCCTGTATCACTGGACGCACCTGGAGCTGCAGCGCTATTTTGATATCGGGGAAATACTGAGCGCGGGCAACGGAAAAAAAGTTTATGATGCCGCCTCTGCAAAAATCAGCAGTGCCGAATACAGCGTAAAAAATCTGCTGCGCAAAATGAATGTAAAAGTGGTTTGTACCACCGATGACCCGGCAGATACGCTGGAGTTTCACCAGGAAATTAAAGCGGCCGGTTTTGAAATACCCGTATATCCTGCTTTCCGGCCAGATAATGCCATGAATGTTTCCAACCCGGGAGCCTTTGGCGCATATATAGCCCGGCTGGAAGCCGTATCCAATATAGAAATTACGAATCTGGATGCCTACCTCCAGGCACTAAAGAGCCGGCATGATTTCTTTGCCGAAATGGGCTGTTCCGTATCGGATCATGGATTGGAATGCATTCAGGCAGCGGATTATACGGAGGCCGCAGTAAGCGCTTCCTTTGATAAAATCCGGGCGGGAAAGGAACTTTCGTTGGAAGAGCAGGAACAGTTCCGCTCCGCCATGCTTGTTTGGCTGGCCGAATGGGATCATGAAAAAGGTTGGGTACAGCAGTATCACCTCGGTGCATTGCGTAATAACAATTCACGCCTGCTGCAAAAACTGGGGCCGGATACAGGCTGGGATTCGATTGGTGATTTCTCCCAGGGCAGGGCATTATCCAAATTTCTGAACGGACTGGATAAGAACGACCGCCTGGCAAAAACGATCCTCTACAACCTGAATCCTTCCGATAATGAGCTCTTTGCTACCATGACCGGTAATTTCAATGATGGAACGGTAGCAGGAAAAGTACAATGGGGCTCGGGCTGGTGGTTTCTTGATCAGAAAAACGGAATGATTGAGCAGTTGAACACCCTTTCCAATATGGGACTCATCAGTCGCTTTATAGGAATGCTGACCGATTCGAGAAGTTTTCTCTCCTTTCCCCGGCATGAGTATTTCCGCAGAATACTCTGCAATTTGTTTGGAAACGATATTGAAAATGGCGAACTTCCCGCCGACACCAATTGGGTGGGTCAGGTCATTCAGGATATTTGTTTTAACAATGCAAATAAATATTTTGGGTTTGGAGCAGAATAGGGAATAGGCAATAGTGAATCAATGCCGTTTTCTTAAAGCCATTGAGGCACAGATCTGGAGGTGGTTTAACGGTGGTCAAAAATATCTCAGAGACGGTGCCGCAGGCGCTGTCAGTGGCTGCCGTAACAGTCATAACACAACAAATCAGTGTTCCGAACGTTCGGAACAGTGTTTCTGCGGCAACCATAAAAATCGCTAAGGAAACGACATTGAATAGCGAGCAGGGAATGGCGGGTTGGAAACATAACATTAAGTATCAAAATATCAAGTATCAAATATCAAATCAGTATATGTTTGATCTTTCAGGCAAAACAGCCTTAATAACAGGTGGCAATAAAGGAATCGGAAAAGGCATGGCCATCGGACTGGCAAAGGCCGGCGCCAACATTATTGTGGCCGCACGCTCTGTTGAAGCCGGCTCTGAAGTAGAGGCGGAGGTAAGGCAGCTTGGCCGCAATTTTAAGCATTACAAACTGGATGCGGCAGATAGGGATAATGTTTATGCATTTGTAAAGCAGGTGCTGGCAGAAAATGAACAGATTGATATACTTGTAAACAACGCCGGCACCATTATGCGAAAGCCGGCAGCGGAGCACCCGGATGAATACTGGGATAATGTATTAACCATCAACCTGGATACGCCCTTTATACTGGCACGTGAGTTTGGAAAGCATATGATTGGGAGGGGATCGGGCAAAATCATCTTCACCTGCTCCCTCTTAAGTTTCCAGGGGGGAATCAATGTGCCCGGCTATGCCGCCAGCAAGGGCGCGCTCAACAGCCTGGTAAAAGCCCTGGCTAATGAATGGGCTTCAAAAGGTGTGAATGTAAACGGCATTGCTCCCGGTTATATCGCAACCGATAATACCCAGGCACTGCGGGAGGATGCCGACCGCAGTAAATCCATTCTGGACCGGATACCTGCAGCCCGCTGGGGTACGCCGGAAGACTTTGCCGGGCCCGCTGTTTTTTTGGCATCCGATGCCGGAAGTTATGTACACGGAACCATCCTCACCGTAGATGGTGGCTGGATGGGCCGGTAGCGCAGGAATAAAAATTACAAATCAGGAAATATCAAATAAAAAATTAGAAATGGAAATCAGGTACGAGCACAGTCCGCAGGAAACAAAAGGAATGACCACAGAACAGCTGCGCGAAAGTTTTCTTGTAGAAGATTTGATGAAGACCGATAAATTGACGTTGGTTTACAGCTTCTATGATCGCCTGATCGTAGGTGGCGTAAAGCCGGTGGCAAAAGCGGTACAGCTCAAAAATGAAGAAGAACTCAAAGCAGGGTTTTTTCTCCAGCGCCGCGAAATGGGCGTTATTAATGTGGGTGGTAAAGGATCCATTACCGTTGATGGCAAAAAGTTTTCATTGGATAAACTGGACTGCCTTTACATCGGGCGCGGATCTAAAAAAGTAAGCTTTGGCAGCAATGGAAAAAAAGATCCCGCTGTATTTTATATTTTATCGGCGCCGGCGCATCATGATTATCCCACTACAAAATATACCAAGGAACAGGCAGCACCTGTAGCATTGGGCGATGTAACCACATCCAATAAACGTACCGTATACAAATACATTCATGAGGACGGTATTCAAAGCTGTCAGCTGGTAATGGGACTTACGGTGCTGGAAACAGGAAGCGTATGGAACTCTGTTCCCCCGCACACACATACGCGCCGCACCGAAATCTATTTTTATTTTGACCTGCCGGCCGGCCAGCGTTTATTTCATATGATGGGTGAGCCGCAGCAAACCCGGCATATCATTATGCAAAACCAGGATGCTGTTATTTCTCCGCCCTGGAGCATGCACTTTGGCTGCGGTACCTCCAACTACGGGTTTATATGGGGTATGGCCGGTGAAAACAAACAGTACACGGATATGGATCCGGCGCCCGTGCCTACGTTGTTGTAGTCATTGGAGTGAGTAGTCAATAGGCAATAGTGAATGATGTGGTCTCAAATCTCAAATTAGAAATCTCAAATCAGAAATAATAGTATGTCCAAAAAAATTGTTACACTGGGCGAAATCATGTTGCGCTTATCCACTCCGGGTTTCGAACGTTTTGTTCAGGCAGATTCTTTTGATGTTACCTATGGCGGCGGCGAGGCCAACGTAGCGGTGGCGCTTTCCAATTACGGTTTGAATGGTTCCTTTGTTTCAAAGGTGCCCGATAATGCCATCGGCCAGTCGGCCATTAACCACCTGCGCCGGTATGGTGTTAATACCGACTTCGTTGCGCGTGGCGGCGACCGCCTGGGAATTTATTTCCTGGAAACAGGAGCTTCTATGCGGGCATCGCAGGTGATCTATGATCGCGCCGGTGCTGCTATTGCCGATGCCGATGCCGGTGAATTTGATTTTGATAAAATACTGGATGGCGCCGATTGGTTTCATACAACCGGCATTACGCCCGCGTTAAGCGATAAAGCAGCGGCTTTAACAGAGGCAGCGCTGAAGGCGGCAAAGGCCCGGGGTATTACCACCAGCATCGATTTAAATTACCGCAAAAAACTGTGGAGCAAAGAAAAAGCCCGTGAAGTAATGAGCGAGCTGTGCAAATATGTGGATGTTTGTATCGGTAATGAAGAAGATGCCGAAACCACATTGGGCTTTAAAGCCGCGGATACGGATATTACAAAAGGAGAGCTGAACCTCGAGGGATATAAAGATGTGATCCGCCAGATGAAGGCAAAATTTAATTTTAAATACATTGCCTCATCCCTTCGGGAAAGCTACAGCGCCAGCGACAATGGCTGGAGCGCATTGGTAAGTGACGGTACCGAGTTTTATCATACCCGCAAATACGATGTACGCATTGTAGATCGGGTGGGAAGCGGCGACAGCTTTGCCAGCGGCCTGATCTACGGCCTGGTAACCGGTATGAGCATGGCCGATGCTGCAGAGTTTGGCGTGGCCGCTTCGGCGTTAAAACATACCATCCCGGGCGACCTCAACCATGCTACATTGAGCGATGTAAAAACGCTGATGAAGGGCGATGCCAGCGGCCGGGTACAGCGGTAACGGGTTTGTACTGAGTAAAGACGAAGTGTATTTATTATTTCTTATTTTAAATTTCCGATGGTAATTGATACAATAAATAATGCAGGGCGCTACGGGCAGCTGCATCCCCTGTTTAAAAAAGCATTTGATTATATCCGGCAAACCGATCTGGCCGCTGCGGCCGCCGGTACGTATATTGTTGAAGAAGATGCGGTAAAGGCGATCGTTTCAGAGGCGCCCGGTAAAAAGGCGGAAACAGCGCTGGAAAAATTTGAATGTCATAACCAGTTTATCGATATCCAGTATGTAATCAGCGGCCTGGAACAAATAGGCTGGAAGCCGCGCCAGGACTGCGTTGCGCCCAATGGGGAATATAACGCAGAAAAAGATGTGCAGTTTTACAACGACGCGCCGGACCTGTTTTTTAAATTAGCCGCCGGGCAGTTTGTGATCTTCTTTCCGGAAGATGTGCACGCGCCCATGATTGGAGAAGGTGTCATTAAGAAATTAGTAATGAAAATAAAATTATAGGAATGGCCGTACAACAAACGATAGACACGATCATTGAGCAGGGGATGCTGCCTTTGTATTTTAATGCAGATGAAACCGTAAGTGTAGAGGTGTTGCGGGCCTTGTATAAAGCGGGGGTTAAAGCCGTTGAATATACTAACCGGGGAGCGGCGGCATTAAATAACTTTAAAAAACTGGTAGCCATCCGTAACCAGGAAATGGAAGGGTTGCTGCTGGGTATTGGCACCGTAAAAAACCTGCAGGATGCAAAGGACTACCTGGAAGCAGGGGCCGATTTTTTTGTAAGCCCGGGATTTGTTCCGGAAGTAGCAGCGTTTGCAGCTGAAAAAACAGTTTTTTATGCGCCGGGCTGTATGACGCCCACCGAAATTATTGCAGCCGAAAATGCAGGGGTGCGGTTTATTAAATTGTTCCCGGGCGATATGCTGGGTGCAAAATACCTGGGCACCATTAAAGCTGTTTTTCCAAAACTGTTGTTTATGCCTACCGGCGGGGTAGATACAACTGAAGAAAGTATCGCCAGCTGGTTCAAAGCCGGGGTTTGTGCCGTGGGCATGGGCAGCAAACTGGTAAGCAAGGAGCTGATGGCAGCACGGGACTACGCCACCATTGAGGCAAAAACAAAAGAAGTGTTTGCTCTTATTCAGTCAATAAAAACAAAATAAAACGATATGCAACAAGCCATAGGAAAATACAGATGGACGATTTGTGCTTTACTTTTTTTTGCTACAACCATTAACTACATTGACCGGCAGGTTTTAAGTCTTTTGCAACCCACTTTGGCAGCAGAGTATGGCTGGACAAACAGCGACTATGCCAACATCAACGTGGTGTTTACGTTCGTGTATGCGATTTCAATGTTGTTTGCCGGACCGATTATTGATAAACTGGGCACCAAAAAAGGATTTATGTGGGCGATTATTGTCTGGTCCCTTGGCGCCATTTTACATGCATTTGCCATTCCGATCGGGCATGTTTTTGGTCCTGCTTTTTCTGCGGTGGGCATTACCGTTGCTTCGGCCTCCGTGGTCGGATTTATGATTTCGAGGGCGGTACTTGCTTTTGGCGAATCGGGAAACTTTCCGGCTGCCATTAAAACCACAGCCGAGTATTTCCCCAAGAAAGAACGGTCGCTGGCTACCGGAATTTTTAATTCGGGGGCCAATATCGGCGCGGTAGTAGCGGCGCCGCTCGTATATTTTATAGTGGACAAATGGCATTGGCAGGGCGCTTTTATTGTCGTGGGAGCACTGGGCTTTCTGTGGCTGATCTTCTGGCGTATGTTTTATGAGCAGCCCGAAAAGCAAAAAAGACTTTCGGCACAGGAGTTACAATATATACAACAGGTTGAAGAAGGCGAAGATGTAAAACCTGTAACCGAAGAAAAAGAAAAAACATCGTGGTGGAAGTTGTTGGGCTATAAACAAACCTGGTCTTTTGCTGTGGGAAAGTTTATGACAGATGGGGTTTGGTGGTTTTTCCTGTTTTGGTTGCCCGCCTATTTAAAGGCGCAATACGGTATGGAGAAAAACGATATCAGTATCCCCATCATGGTTATTTACAGTCTCACCATGGTTGGCAGCATTACCGGCGGCTGGTTTCCGATGTATTTTATTAAAAGAGGCCACAAGGCTTACAATGGCCGTATGATTGCCATGTTTATCATAGCGCTTTTTCCCATGGTAGTATTGCTGGCGCAGCCCCTGGGGCATATCAGTTACTGGATACCGGTATTGCTTATTGGTATTGGCGCATCAGCGCACCAGGCCTGGAGCGCTAATATTTTTACCACTGTGTCCGATATGTTTCCCAAAAAGGCGGTAGGTTCCGTAGTAGGTATTGGCGGTATGGCCGGCGGATTGGGCGGCGTGGTTATTAATAAGCTCGGAGGGTTTTTGTTTGATAAATATGAGGCATTGGGTCATATAGAAACGGGGTATACGATCATGTTCGCCATTTGCGCCCTGGCTTACCTGGTGGCCTGGTTGATTATGAAATCGCTGGTTCCAAAATACAAACCCATTACCGATCTTTAAGATATAAGAAGTATTAACAGGCCGGTATCTTTTTATTAAAGTGACCGCGCCGGGGGCAGTGTCAAAAGTCTCCATTTTGTCATGCCGTCCCGATGGCCATCGCATGCGCGTCAAGTTAATTTTTGCCCCGGGAGCTGCAGCGCAGCGCTGATCCTGTTAGTAAACGACAATACGGGTAATAAAGGTGCAGCGCACCGGTAATCATTGCGGTTTGTACAAGCCGTGCACAGGAAATTACCGCCGCGCTGCGGCTACGGGAGGTGTTGGGCGCTCATCGTTATAAGGGTCAACGGCGCGCTGCGCCTGTTTGCCATTAAAAGATGCGATCTTTTTGGCGCGAAAGGCTTACTCGTACTACATTTCATGGCAACATGATCTGTTCTTAACCTGACGCACATGCGATGGCGATCGGGATTGTTTCGGCATCTAAAGATGATGGTTCGTCAATAGATGCTGAAACGAGAATAGATCCCGGGTTAGGCCCGGGATGACATCTTCAGAACGAAATCATGCTGTAAAGCGACTTTTGAGACGGCCCCACCAGGAGGTTTTCTGTTTAACTATAGATCTCATCAATTTCCTTCCTGAACTTTTCCAGGATCACTTTTCGTTTCAGGCTCAGTTTGGGCGTCATTTCACCCGTGTCTACGCTCCATTCCCGCGGCAGCAGTACAAATTTTTTGATCTGTTCAATGTGGTTGAACTGGGTATTATGATGATCGATAACCGAACGGAACAGATCGTGCACTTTTGGGTTTTTTACGATTTCCTCGTTGCTGCCCATTTCAATTTTCTGTTCCTGCATCCAGTCCTTTACCGCATGGAAGGAGGGGACAATGAGGGCGCTTACAAATTTTTTATCATTGCCCACCACCATGATCTGCTCTATAAACTTGCTTTCCTTCATTTTGTTTTCGATCGGCTGCGGAGCCACATATTTTCCGCCGCTGGTTTTGAACAGTTCCTTTTTGCGGTCGGTAATTTTCAGGTAGCGACCATCAATCCATTCGCCAATATCACCGGTACAAAGCCATCCATCCTTAATTACATCGGCGGTTAACTCCGGGCGCTTATAATACCCCTGCATGATGCAAACGCTTTTGGCCAGTATTTCACCGTCTTCTGCAAGCTTTACCTCTACGCCCTCTAATGCCGGGCCTACGGTTCCCATATAATTATCTTCCTTCCGGTTTACGCAGATCACGGGGCTGTGCTCCGTGGGGCCGTACCCTTCAAAAACAGGGATGCCCGCCGCATTAAAAATGCGCAGCAGTCTTTCGGGGGCCGCGGCGCCGCCGGTAATAATAAATTTAATATGGCCTCCCAGGGCCTCCCGCCATTTGCTGAACACCAGCTTTCGCGCCATATTGAGCTTCCAGTTATAAAAGGCGCCCCGGTCAATACGGTTGTTATATTGGGCGCCCAGATTCACGCTCCAGTAAAACAGGGCTTTTTTAATGCCCTTTAGTTCCTTACCCTTCAGCATGATTTTTTCATATACCTTTTCCAGTAGTCGCGGCACCGTGGTAAATCCATCGGGTTGAATCTCTCTTAAATTATCGGCAATGGTTTCCATACTTTCGGCGTAGTAAATGCCAATGCCGCTGAAGAGATAGATATAAGTGATCGTTTTTTCAAAAATATGATTGAGCGGTAAAAAACTGAGTGTCTTCGTCTGTGGCTGATCTTCAAACGGGAAGCTGGCCTTTGAAAAATAGACATTGCTTACGATGTTCTCATGGCTTAGCATCACGCCCTTGGGGGTTCCGGTGGTGCCGGAGGTATAAATGATCGTAGCCGTGTGACGGGGAGTAATCGTTGCTTTAACAGCGTTTAGCTGCACCTCGGAAACTTCAGTGAGCGGCATAAAAAGTTCGGAGTAGTGAGGGGTACCCTCAATCCGGTCAAAGGTATAGATCCCCTGCAGGTATTCCGTTTTTATGGATTGTACTTTTTCCAGCAGCTCCCGGTTGCTTACGAAGATGAATTTTGCCTGCGACTCATTCAGGATAAACTCCAGTTCGTTTGGATTGGTGGTAGGGTAAATGGGGATAAGAATAGCCCCCGTTTGCTGTACTGCAAGATCGGTAAACACCCACTCCGGCCGGTTCTGGCTGATGATGGCAATCTTATCGCTCGCTTCAGCAGACTGGTCGCTGCCGCTGATGCCCCTGCCGATCAGTCCAAGGGACAACTGGTTTACGGTATGGCCCACTTCCTCCGTGGAAAAAGACTTCCAGGCGCCATCTGTTTTTGCGTTGAGCATATCTGGTTTTGGAAAATGCTGCAGCTGGTGGGCAATGGCATCAAACAATCTGTAAGCAGGAAAACTCATATATTGTCGTTTTAAGATCTAACCTACAAATTAATGAAAATCTGCTAAATAAGGGCCGCTGTTTTAAGTAAGATGATTGTTCGGCAATAGATGCTGAAGCAGGAATAGATCCCGGGTCAAGCCCGGGATGACATCTTCGGGCCCGGGATGGCATCTTCAGAACGACATCATGCTGTAAAGCGACTTTTGACTGCCTCATTGCGAGCCAATAACCGTTTCTTTTGCGTATTCGAAATGATCATCTGCCAAAAAAAGAAGAAGATTGTAGCAACTCAAGCATAAATATGCTGAAGTTGGGCGTCCGCGATAGCGGGCCTACCACTCTTTATTGAAGCTGATAGAAACAAACTCCTGTCTAAAACAACTACCCCTTTTTATCCGGTACGGGCGGGTAAAAAGGGGATATTTTTTATTTCTTGTTCGAATAAACCTGCCCTGCCGGCATTTTGAAGACCCTTGATTTGTGAAATTCCGTAAACTTGTCGTAAGCGGCCTTGTTAGCTTCTGCCCATTTTTCAAAAGCGGCCTGGTTACTGGCCGGCCCAAACATCCATTGATTATAGGCGTCAAACATGCCATCCCGCATCAGTTGCTGGTGATATTCAAATAACCGGTAAGGCAATTTTTTATTATAGTTGTTGATCCAGTCCAGCACAAAACGTGTCCGGATCATGGCAAGTGTTTCCGGTGTAAGGCCCTGGGCTGTGATGCCCGACTGGCGTGCAAAGGTTTCCAGTACGGCCTTTGCAAATTCATTCTTTGTATTGGCGGCCGTTTGTGAAAGATTGCCGGAGAATAGGTCTTTGTAAGCATCCAGCACCATGTTTTTAATATTGCCCGATTTAGGGTTCAGGCTTTCCATATTGGCGTAGATTTCTCCATACAGGATTGCCCATATTTTTCCTTCGGGCTGTTTAAAGTAGTAAATGGCGGCATTGTAATAGTTGCCGCTATAGGAAGGGGCTACTTCCATACCTTTTTCCCACATATTAATGGCAGCAGCTCCGTTTTTCATTACTTCCAGCACTTCGCCATATTCGCTGTACAGCGGGCCCTGTTTCGGAAATTTTTCAATGGCGGTTTTATAGATCTTTTCTGCTTCCTTTCCGTTATCGGTGCCCCGGTACAGGGTGCCGGCAAGCTGGTAAGTAGCCACATCGGCTTTTTCGGAAGCCAGCAGGGGTTTTACAATTTCCAGGCCTTTTACATAGTCCTTTTTATAATAGTAAGCCAGGGCAAGGTCTTTTTGAACATCAATATTATTCTTGTCGGTTTGCGCGGCCTTGTTCAATACCAAAACGGCGTTTTCGATATCACCGGACATCATAAATTTTCGCGCATTTTCGCGCATGAGCGCAATTTGATCCTGTCCGAATGCCACAACGGATCCCATTAAAAAAAGACCCGCGGTAAAGATTTGCTTCATTTTCTAAATTTTAAATAACTGATTAACAGTATAGTTAACTGTTTTCAGGCTTATCTATCAAAAAATAAGCCGAAACTGTTCCAACAAAGACGTAAAAATAGCGCAAAGGGTGGTAGCAGCACAATTTTAATTTTTTTGGCCATTGCTGGTGTTGCGTGCGGATATGAAGACGGCCAAAGCACCAGCGCCCTGTGCATGCACTGGCACTGAGACTGGGATTGATTGTTGGTGTACTTTCTGCGCTACCTGAAAATCCGCCTGTCAAATGGGAACGCCTCAGCGCTGATAATTTTTATTTTTTTAAAATCCTTATGATAGGGGTTGATCAGCAGGTTATAGCCATCGCATGCGCGTCAGGTTAATTTTTGCCCCGGGAGCTGCAGCGCAGCGCTGATCCTGTTAGTAAACGACAATACAGGTAATAAAGGTGCAGCGCACCGGTAATCATTGCGGTTTGTACAAGCAGTGCACAGGAAATTACCGCCGCGCTGCGGCTACGGGAGGTTTTGGGTGCTCATCGTTATAAGGGTCAACGGCGCGCTGCGCCTGTTTGCCATTAAAAGATGCGATCTTTATCTGAAAATGTGGGAATTTCTGATTTCTGATGAACCTTCTGAGATACGAAGACCGCGTTAACAAAAGAAACTCCCATTTTCAAATTTTCAAATCAGCACATTTCCACATTAAGATAAACAACCCGGTTAATACCGAACCTCAAACGTCAAACCTCAAATAAAAAACCGAAGACTCCGTCAATACCCGGCTCTTATTTCCACATTTCCACATTTCCAAATCTTCAAATTAGTATGAATATCCGTTTAGTACCGAACCTGAAACAGCTATTGGCTACAACAAATGCGTTAGCAGGCCATCCCGCAATTTGGGTTCAAACCAGGTACTCTTGGGTGGCATTACCTGGCCGCTGTCCGCAATGTCGAACAGTTGCTGAATGGTAACCGGGTAAAGGCTGAAGGCCAGTTTCATTTCGCCGCTGTTTACGCGCTTTTCCAGCGCTTCCATACCCCGGATGCCGCCCACAAAATCGATGCGTTTGTCGGTACGCTGGTCTTTAATACCTAATAATTTGTCCAGCACATTTTCCGAAAGGATCGAGACATCCAGCAGACCCACCGGGTCCTCCGTATATGTATCGGGCCGGCTCCGGAGCAGGTACCAGCTGCCATCTAAGTACATCCCAAACTCGTGCAGGTGCGCTGGTTTTACAGGATCGCGGGAGGCGGTAACCTCGAAGTCTTCGTGAAGGGCCGCGATAAATTCCCCGGAGCTATGGCCGTTGAGGTCGGTTACTACGCGATTATAGTCCAGGATGGAAAGTTCGTCAGCCGGAAAGATAACCGTCAGAAAATAAGCGGCCTCATCGTTATGGGGCAGGGCCTGGTGCAGTTTTGCTGCCGAGGCGGCGCGGTGATGTCCATCGGCAATATAGGTGGCCGGTACTTTTTCTGCAAACAGCCGGGTGATCTGGTTAATGGTGGCTTCCCCGTTCACGATCCAAACGGTATGCCGGATGCCATCACCGGCTATAAAATCATATTCCGGCTGGTGGTCGTTTTTCCAGTTGCGGATAAGCGCATCCATTTCGGCTACATTATTATATGCAAGAAATACTTTGCCTGTTTGCGCCCCGGTAGCCTTTATATGATCGATGCGGTCCTGCTCTTTTTCAGGACGTGTGAATTCGTGTTTTTTTATAAGGTTGTTTTCATAGTCTGCCACCGAAGATGCGGCCACCAGTCCCGTTTGGCTGCGCCCGTTCATGATGAGCTGGTAAATATAATAGCAGGCGGTTGTTTCCTGGAAGAGGGCACCGGTTTCCCGGAAAGAAAGCAGGTTGGCCTTTGCCTTTTCATATACTGCCGGGCTGTGGATATCGGTACCGGGCGGCAGGTCCACCTCGGCCTTTGTAATATGCAAAAATGAGTAAGGGTTATTGTTAACAGCTTCCCGGGCTTCATCGCTGTTCAGTACATCATAGGGGCGGGAGGCCAGCCGGGCGGCGATGGCTTTTTGAGGCCGCAGGGCGGCAAAAGGTTTTATAATTGACATAGGGCCTGTTTAAAATTGGGTTTATGGTTTTTCTGGATGTGTTTCTGAAGGCTGTTCCATTTCGACAACGCCGCCGGTTACGGTATACTTCATCGCATCGCCGGGCGTTATGGTATCAATCAGCTGCACCCGGTTGCGCGGTAAAATATAAAGTTGTCCGGCAAAGTTGTAGGCCTGGGGTACATAAACGCCCACCATGTTGGCGCCCAGGTTAAATTTGGTCATTTCCTCATCCGTTATAAAGCCAACGATCCAGATATCGCGGTCGAAGATGTTGGCCACCACCGGCTTGGTGAACTTTTTTTTATCGCCGGTGAAGGCGCGAAAAAAATCCTTGATGGAGGTATAAAGTAATTTAATACCGGGCGTGCGCTCAAGCCAGTGGTCAAAAAAGCTGATTACGGCTTCCATGATCAGTGATGAGCTTACCCAGCCTATAAACAGCACAAACAGGATAATGGTTAAAAAGCCCAGCCCGGGTATGATGAGGATGGGGCGCAGCAGGTTGTCGACCCAATTGAAAAGCTGGTACAGGATGTAGATGGTAATGGTAATGGGGGCCAGGATGATGAGGCCCTGGATGAAATAGCGGAATAATTGCCTTGCCAGACCATCTTTTTTCTTATGAGGTACGGTAGCCATGATTCCGGCAAAAGTAACAAAATCTTACTGCAAAAGAAGTCTGTAATAAGAAGCGGATATACTCCGTTCACCGGTAAAAAAGACCCGTTCGCCGGTAATGATGGTGCCCAAACGCCGGGTAATAATAACTTCGGTTAAGTTTTTTTCAAAAAAACGTAGGAAACTTTAATAGTTCAAAAAGTTTCCATAGTTTCGTCCGGCAAAATGGAAGACGAAAACGAACATAAGATTCATATCCGCAACCAGGCATTACAGCTCTTTATGCAATACGGGGCCCGCAGCGTGAGCATGGATGATATTGCATCGGCCGTTGGCAGCAGTAAAAAAACGATCTACCAGTACTATACGGATAAGGATCACCTGGTGGGGGACGCCATTGAACAGATCCTGGCCGACAATGGCACGCAGTGCCGGACCTTTCACCAGATCTCTGATAACGCGGTACATGAAGGGTTCCTGGCCATCGGACAAACCTCTGAACTGTTCAGGAATATGAACCCCGTATTGATAAATGATCTTAAAAAATACCATCCCAGGGTTTACAAAAAATTTGTGGACTACAAGAATGAATTTATTTATGAAATCATTGTGGAAAATATCAGGCGGGGCATTGGGGAAGGCCTGTACCGCGATGATTTTAATATCGACATCATTGCACAGTTCCGGGTAGGTAGTATCGACATTCTTTTTATGCCGGAATTTTATGGCCGGCTAAAGGAAGGATTGTTCCACGCACAGCTGGAAATATTTTATTTTTTTCTTCACGGGATGGCAACGCCAAAAGGGCAGAAATTAATCGAAAAGTACAAAAAACACAAACCAAAAAATAGTTCAGATGCAAAAGATTAGGTTAATGATAATGGCCACCGTGGGGCTGATGATGGCGGGCAGCGGCAAGGCGCAGGACAGCACTCATTATTTTACTTTACAGCAGGCGCTGGAATATGGACAACAGCACAATGTGCAGGCAAAAAATGCATTGCTGGATATTAATTTGCAACAGCAGGTAAACCGTGAGGTAACGGGAACGGCTTACCCGCAGATTAATGGAAGGGCGGGGGTTACCGATAACCTGAAGCTCCCCAAACTGTTTTTTCCAAAAGGGATGGATAATTTTTTTGGTGACAAAGATGCTCCTCCTTTAGCGGAAGATACGTATATCCCTAACCTTTTTTCCGCACCCTGGAGCGGCATGGCCGGCGTTTCTTTGTCGCAGCTTCTTTTTGACGGGCAGGTATTTACCGGCCTTCAGGCGCGAAAAACGTTGATCGATTACAAGAAGAAGGCATCAGAAGTAACCTTTGAGCAAATACGGCTCAACATTGCCAAAATTTATTACCAGCTGGTGTTGAGCAAAACGCAGATCGCGCTCATAGATTCAAACATAGCGCTGGTGCAGAAAAACAGGAACGATACCAAAATTATGTATGATAACGGCTTTGCCGAAAAGCTGGACATTGATAAGCTGGACGTACAACTGGCAAACCTGGGCTCTCAAAAAAATCAGGTGCTGAATTCTGTTAGCAACGGGTACCTGGGGTTAAAAGTGTTAATGGGAATGCCCATGAAAGACCAACTGGTGCTTACCGATGCGCTTACGGATGAACAGCTGAAGGAGGGTGTGATCGAAGCGGTTTCGGAATCTGATTATAGCCAGCGGAAAGATTTTCAGGCGGCATTGTTGGGCGAAAAACTGGGGAAGCTGGACCTGCAGCGGTATCAATACAGTAAAATTCCCAGTGTAGGATTGAGCGGCTCATGGGATTATATGACGCAAACCAATAAAATGACCAAAATGTTTAACGGAACGGCGGAGTGGTACCCTGTTAGTTCCATTTCACTGAACATTAATATACCTATTTTTAACGGGTTTGCTACCAATGCCCGCATCGCCCAGGCTAAAATTAAGTTACAGCAAACCCAGAATCAGATTGAAGCTCTTAAATTATCCATCAACCAGGAACGGGAGTCTTCGGTGAATACCTTTAAATCGGCCATCACCGATATGGACTATCAAAAGCAGAACATGAAGCTGGCGGAAAATGTATATCAGCAAACCAAAAAGAAATATGAAATGGGTACCGGCAGCCAGATCGAGATCGATAATGCCCGGGTACAGCTGCAATCGGCTCAAACAAACTATTACAATGCCCTGTACAATGCCGTTGTGGCAAAAGTGGACTTCCTAAAGGCCATTGGTAAATTTTAACATCCAAACTATTTAATACTATATTTTATGCACAGCGTTTTAAAAACCACATTGACGATTACTGCTTTTGCATTGGTGCTTTACTCTTGCGGAGGCGGAAAGGAGAAGGGAAAGGCTGGCGATCTTAAAGCCAAAATTGAAAAACTGAAAGCCGAGCAGAAGAAGAACAATGATGAACTGACCCAGTTAGAAACAGAACTGGCAAAGCTGGAGCCCGGTACCATTAAAGCGAAATTTGTAACCATCCAGGCTATTGGAAGCAATGCCTTCAATCACTACATCGACCTACAGGGCAGGATTGATGCGAAAAACAGCGCTTATGTGGCGCCCAAAGGACAACCGGGGGTGGTAAGGGCCATTTATGTAAAGCAAGGGGACCATGTGAGTAAGGGACAAGTTCTGGCCAAGCTGGAAGATGCCCTGCAGCAGCAGCAGTTAATTGGATACCAGCAGCAAACAGGACAAATTAAAGCACAGTTAAAGCTGGCCCAAACAACTTACGAGCGGTATAAAAACCTTTGGGCCAATAATATTGGCGCGGAAATTCAGGTAATACAGGCAAAAACCAATGTAGACGCCCTTACATCTCAGCTACGCGCCGCAGAGGCGCAGATACAGGCCGCAAAAGAACAGCTGGCTTTTACCAATGTAAGAGCAGATATCAGCGGGGTAATTGACCAGGTAAATGTAAGAGTGGGTGAACTGTTCTCCGGCGTGGCGGGCACAACGCCGCAAATTTCAATCGTAAACACATCCAATTTAAAACTGGTGGTGAATGTTCCGGAAACCTATATCGACCGGATCAAAGCGGGTACTCCTTTAAAGATTACCCTGCCGGATGCCGGCAATAAGGAAATTGCTGCAAAAGCAAGTGTGGTCAGCAAGCTGATAGACCCCACCACCCGTTCCTTTTATGTAGAGGCTGCCGTACCATCGGATCCTGCCATCCGCGCCAACCAGCTGGCAAAAGTACAGATCCAGGATTATAGTTCCGGAGATGCTATTACCGTACCGGTAAACACCCTGCAATCGGACGACGAAGGAAAATTTGTATTGGTAGCGGTGAAAGAAGGGAATAACCTGGTGGCCCGCAAAAAGAGAGTAGTGGTAGGCGAGCTGTATCGCGATCAGCTGGAGATTAAATCCGGGCTGGCAGATGGCGATCAGCTGATCACAGAAGGATTTCAGAGTTTGTACGACGGGCAGGTGGTAACCACCCAGGGTGCAAAATAAACGGAGCAGGCACTAAACATATCTTACTGCAAATAATTTACATATGAGTATTTTAGAAGATTTTTTAGAGAAGAGCAAGCGATTTAAACCTACGGATTGGGCGGTAAAGAACCGTACAACACTTTATTTGATTATACTGATGGTTTCCCTGTTTGGGGTATACAAATTCATCTCCACGCCCAAGGAAAGTTTTCCGGATGTGGTGATCCCCAATGTGTACATATCCACCATCTACGTGGGAAATTCACCAAAGGATATAGAAAATCTGGTAACACAGCCCATCGAAAAGCAATTGAAGGGCATGACGGGGGTTAAGGTTACCAAGGTGACCAGCAGCTCCTTCCAGGATTACTCCTCCATCATGGTGGAATTTGGTTCGGATGAAAAGGTGGAAGTGGCCCTGCAGAAAGTAAAGGATGCGATCGATAAGGCACGGCAGGACCTGCCTACCGACCTTACCCAGGAGCCAACGGCGCTGGAAGTAAGTATGTCGGAGATGCCCATCATGTATGTGAACCTGAGTGGCGACATTGACCGGGTGCGGTTAAAGGAGTATGCCGATAAAATGAAGGACCGTATTGAAGAGCTGCCGCAGATCACCCGGGTAGACCTGGTGGGAGCGCCGGAACGGGAGTTTCAGATCAACGTGGATAATGCCAAAATGCAGGCCGCAGGTATCACTTTTGATGATATTGCCGGTGCGGTAAGGGCAGAAAACAGGGATATTTCCGGCGGATTGCTGGAAGTGGGCAATATGCGGCGCAATCTGCAGCTGAAAGGCCAGTTTAAGACCGCAAGGGATATTGAAGAAGTGATTGTGCGCAACAACACCGGCAATCCCATTTACCTGAAAAATATTGCCACCATAAAAGATACTATTAAGGAAACAGACAGCTATGCCCGGCTGGATGGCAAAACCGTGCTCACCTTAAATATTGTAAAACGCAGTGGCGAAAACCTTATTGAAACCAGTGATGCGGTAAAGACGATCAGCGAGGACATGAAGAAAACGGTGTTTCCTCAAAACCTGAATGTGACCGTTACCGGGGACCAGAGCATTTCTACCCGTACCTCGTTCAATGACCTGGTCAATTCCATTGTGATCGGGTTTATATTGGTGCTGATCATCCTGATGTTCTTTATGGGGCTTACCAATGCCTTCTTTGTGGCCTTAAGTGTGCCGCTGAGTATGTTTGTAGCCTTTATGTTCATACCCGTTGGGGAAGCATTTATTGGCACCAATATCACGCTCAATTTTATGGTGCTTTTTGCGCTGTTGTTTGGATTGGGGATTATTGTGGACGATGCCATTGTGGTTATTGAGAATACGCACCGCATTTTTACAGAAGGAAAGGGGAAAGTGAATGCGCAACAGGCCTCTATGCTGGCCGCCGGTGAAGTATGGTTGCCGGTTCTTGCAGGAACATTGACCACATTGGCGCCGTTTTTTCCGCTGCTGTTCTGGCCGGGGATCATTGGTAAGTTTATGATCTATCTGCCGCTGATGTTGATCTTTACACTGGCTGCTTCGCTGGTGGTAGCCTTCCTTATGAACCCGGTATTTGCAGTGGATTTTATGAATCATCCCGATAGCCCGGAACATAAAAAGAAATCTGATGTGTTCCGCTCACGGTCCTTCATCACGATGATCGTAATTGGGGTGCTCTTTGACCTGGTGGGCATACCCATGGGTAAGGGGAGCATTGCCTTCTTCATCGGGAACCTGTCGCTCTTCCTCGCGCTTCTTACCGTATTATATGTTTACTTTTTTGACGACTGGATCCATAAATTTCAAAATAAGGCGTTGCCCTGGATCATGGGCCACTATGAGGACCTGCTGAAGTGGGCACTCAAAGGCTGGCGGCCGGTTGGGCTGCTGCTGGGCGCTTTTGGTTTGCTAATCGTCTCCTTTATGATGTTTGGCGCCTCTGCGGGAGCCGGAAGAACCAAGGTGGTTTTCTTTCCGTCATCCGATCCCAACTTTATTTACGTATACCTGAAGCTGCCCAGTGGTACCGATGTAAAATACACGGATTCTATTACCCGCACTCTGGAATCCAAGGTAAATCAGGCGCTGGATATGGATCCGGC
This sequence comes from Niabella hirudinis, assembly GCF_051201075.1. Taxonomy (NCBI): domain Bacteria; kingdom Pseudomonadati; phylum Bacteroidota; class Chitinophagia; order Chitinophagales; family Chitinophagaceae; genus Niabella; species Niabella hirudinis. The sequence continues at coordinate 77,606 of NZ_JBPEHJ010000002.1, read as the reverse complement.
CAAAGGCAAAAAGAACCCGGTGGTGGAGAGTGTGATCGCCAACGTAGCCGTTGGCGCGGCAGATCCCAACAGTGGAGACAGAAGTACCCGCAGTAACCTGGGGCGCATACAGGTTTCCTTTGTGGAATTTGAAAAACGACATGGGGTAAGCACGGCGCCTTACCTGACCAAAGTGCGCCAGGCCATCAAGAATATTCCGGGTGCAGAGATCTCGGTGGAACAGGAAAAAAATGGTCCGCCCACAGACCCGCCCATCAATATTGAAGTGGCCAGTGAGGAATTTGATAACCTCATTCCTACGGCAGTGGGCTTAAAGAATTACCTGGATAGCTTGCAGATCCCGGGTGTGGAAGAGCTGAAAATGGATGTAGACCTGAGCAGTCCGGAGGTAACACTTAAAGTGAACCGGGAAAGGGCGCTGAGCGAGGGTGTGTCTTCGGGCCAAATCGGCATGCAGATCCGCACCGCGTTGTTTGGAAACGAAGCCAGCAAGATCAAAAATGGCAAGGATGAGTATAAGATCTACGTAAGAAATACCGAGGTGCAGCGCAAGAACCTTACCGATCTGCTCAATATGAACGTGGTATTCCGCGATATGGCCACCGGAAAAGTAAAAAGCGTACCCATTAGCTCCGTGGTAGATGTGGATTATACCAATACGCTGGGAAGCGTACAGCGCAAAAACCAGAAGCGGATGATTACCCTGCGCAGTAATGTGTTGGAGGCAGAAGGGTATACGCCCACTGCGGTAAATGCCCAGATCAAATCTGCCATTGATAATTTTCATGCCGCCGGCGATGATGTTACTATTAAGCAGACAGGAGAGGGAGAACAGCAGGCAGAAACAGGCGCCTTCCTGGGAAGAGCGCTGATGATCGCCCTGGGGCTCATCCTGCTCATCCTGGTGACGCAGTTTAACTCCATGAGTAAGTCGGTGATTATCTTAACAGAGATCATATTCAGTATTATTGGGGTGCTGCTGGGCTTTACGTTTACCGGCATGGCGGTTTCGGTAGTAATGACCGGTGTGGGAATCCTGGGACTGGCGGGTATTGTTATTAAGAACGGTATCCTTGTGATTGAGTTTGCCGATGAGCTGCGGGGGCGTGGACTAAAGACCCGCGAAGCCGTGATACAGGCCGGTAAAACACGGATCATTCCCGTACTGCTGACGGCACTGGCAGCCATTATGGCGCTGATACCGCTGGCGGTTGGATTTAATATCAACTTTGTGACGATGTTTTCCGAGCTCAATCCAAAGATCTTCTTTGGCGGCGACAATGTGATGTTCTGGAAACCCCTGTCCTGGACCATTATCTTTGGACTGGCTTTTGCATTCTTTATGACGCTGGTAATGGTACCCAGCATGTACCTGATTGCAGAAAGGTTGAAGCGGCCCATGCGCCGGCAATACGGGGGAAAATGGATTTCCTTCCTGGGTATTCCACCGGCCATATTTTTATTTATTCCCCTGATGCTGCTTACCATGTTCCGGCAAAAAAGGAAAGTAGCCCGCAGGAGAAACAGGCTGGCAGGGCAAAAGGATACGGTAAACGAAGCCTATATCGGGAGTTGGTTCTAAAGAACCCATAAACCTTTCAATAAAGTACAAACGGCGACTCAAAAGGTCGCCGTTTGTTGTATATTTTTTTTGCTATGCGGGACTTTAGGGATGCTATGCGAGACTTAAAGTCTCGCATAGCTCAATAAAAAAAGCTCCTTTCAAAAGGAGCTTTTTTTATATCCGTTGTGGAATAAAATTAATAACGATCGCGGTATCCGCCGCCGCCGCCTTTGTTGTATCCGCCGCCGCCCTGGCCAAAGCTTCTTTTTTTGTAGCCACCGCCACCGCCGGCGCCACCTTCTTTAGGACGGCTTTCGTTTACAACAATGTTCCTGTTGTCAACTTCTGTGCCGTTTAAAGCATCAATAGCCGCTTTGGCTTCGTCATCATTCGCCATTTCTACAAAACCAAAGCCTTTGCTGCGGTTTGTGAATTTGTCCGATACGATCTTGGCAGATGTTACTTCCCCATAAGGAGCAAATAAGTTTTGAAGATCCTGGTCCTTCAGGTTCCAGCTAAGGTTTCCTACGTAAATGTTCATTTTGTTTGAATTTTAAAAAATAAAAGAGTGCTAAAACAGTACCAAATTCAATGAACATTAAAAATATTCCGAAACTTTTTTACTGAAAGAACACTGTAATCTACATCAAATATAGGCTAATTTCTTGGCTGCCCAATTTTTTTTAGAGGAAATAACAAAAAAAACACACCAGGGGTGTGTTTTTTAGAAATTTTGGAAAGATGGTATTATTCGGCAACCACTTCAAATTCAACTTCAGTGCTATGACCTCCGCCAAAATCGATGGTAGCTTTATAAGTTCCCAGTTCTTTGATATCATCAACGATATGGATCTTTTTGCGGTCAATTTCATAACCTTTTTGCTCGCGGATAGCCCGGCTCAGCTGCAGGTTGGTAACGCTTCCAAAGATCTTGCCGCTGGTTCCTGTTTTAGCGCCCAGTTTTAAAGGAGCTGCATTCAGTTTCGCAATAACGCTGTTGATTTCAGCCAGCATGGCCGCTTCTTTCTTGCGGGCCTGTTTCAAACGCTCTTCCAGCTGTTTTTTGTTGCTGATGCTGTTTTCGACAGCTAATTTACGGGGAATCAGGAAGTTACGGGCGTATCCATTCTTTACGCTTACCACTTCATTGGCAGCGCCTAAATTGTCTACATCCTGGATCAGAATTATTTCCATTGTATTTGTTGCCTGCAAACCGCAAGCGGGTTTTAGTTCCCGGAGCCCAATCGGTGATTGTGACTGTCTGGCGCCGCAGCGCCATTAGGGAGGGTTACTAATTTTAGTGAGTAGGAAGTGGGGAAACAGGTAGAAGGACTGGCCTACTTGCTATTTACTACTAACTACTTGCTATCCAATCTATTTTAAAAGATCTGTTACGTAAGGCAACAAAGCCATCTGGCGGGCTTTTTTTACCGCATCGGAAACCCGGCGCTGAAATTTCAGGCTGTTGCCGGTCAAACGGCGGGGCAGTAATTTGCCTTGTTCGTTCAGGAATTTTTTCAGGAACTCTACGTCTTTATAATCAACGTAGCGGATGCCATATTTCTTAAAGCGACAAAACTTCTTAATACGCTTGTCGGTTTTAATGGCGGTCAGGTATTTGATTTCATTCTTTGCCATAACTTAAGCCTCCACTGCTTTTTCGGTTCCTGTTTTAACGCCACTATTCTTTTTTGCATTATACTCAACGGCGAATTTATCGAGTTTAGTGCAGAGGTGACGAAGCACAGATTCGTCACGCAGAAGCTGTATTTTCAGCTTCTCATTGAAGTCGGATGGCGCAGTGTATTCCAACACCCAGTACAAACCAGTGGTTTTTTTCTGGATGGGGTACGCCAGTGATTTCAGTCCCCAGGGTTTTTCGTGTACGATAGAGCCACCTGCTTCAGTTACCAGACCGGCAAACTTTTTCTGAGCAGCTTTAAACTCGTCTTCGCTTAAAACCGGGGTAAAAATCACCATCAATTCATAATTGTTCATTACCCAAATTGTTTTTAAAAAATAAATAAAAGGACCTTAGGTAATCCTAAGGGGCTGCAAAGATAGGCTTAATTTCCGATTTGTTGTTTCTGGTTGCTTATTTTTTGGGGCTGTAAGCTGTGGTACAGCCATCGGCCCTGGTTCCCTGCCCGCCTGCAATCTTTGCGCCGCGCTCGTTTTCCAGCTGCGGCAAAGGATTTCCGGCTCAGCAGGGCAGCCCTTCAGCATTGAATATGAATTATTTATATGGCGCAGTTCTTCGATACGTTCTTCGAGACTTGAAGTCTCGAAGTGTTATTCTATCGCCTCCGGCGATAAAAAATCAAAACAATAGATCAATGTCCATAATCCCCTTCCCGCCCGCATAGTCGGCAGCACTACTATACAGGTAATGCGCCGGCTCCCGAACCAGCCCCGCTTTTACGGGGTTTTGATGAATATAATTGAGTTTGCTGCGTAGAAAATGTTCTGAATAGAGCTCTTCTGGGTGATTGTTGCCGGTCCAGACCTTAAAATAGTCATTGGCATTGGTCCGGTTGGCATAAAAGCCAAACATGTGCAATAGCCAGTTGCGGCGACTTTCGGGTTCTTCTTCAATTGAGCGGGTAATGGCTTTGCTTGTGTGTGTTTTAAAATCCCTGATGATATCGCTCAGATTATTTTCGCGAGCAGTCCACATAAGATGAAGATGGTTCGACATGATTACATAGGCGCCCACCTGAAGCCCTTTATTTTTTCTGCAAAATTGCATACTTTCCAGCATCATATCGCGGTAGCGTTGCCGGGTAAAAATGTCAATCCATCCCATAATCGTAAAAGTTAAAAAATGTGTGGCTCCCTGATCCCGGATCTTGTAGCCTTCAGCGAATTCATAGCTCATGGTGTAGGTTTTTAAAGGTTATTTAAATTATTGCCGGAGGCAATATTATATGTTCTTCGAGACTTCAAGTCTCGAAGAACATCATTAGCTGGCGGCTCTGATATCTTCTACCCTCATCTGCAGGCTTTTGCGGCCCTGCCATTCGTTTTCATCAATTTTGAACACCAGGTCAAAGGGCCGGCCTCCGGATACTATAGAAAATTTGGATGCCATATTAAACCCGATCCCCGTCAATTGGAGCCCTTGTTGCTGTACTGCAAACCTGAGGTGCTGCTCTTTTACAATCCGGCTAAAGCCGGTATCGGTTACATTGCGCGCTATAAAAACCGGGGTCATATTCCCCGGGCCAAAGGGCTCCATCTGGCGTAGGATATTATAAAAGGCCGGAGTGATGTCGGCAAAGGAAATTTCCGCATCCACCAGGATCTCCGGAACCAGCAATGCTTCAGAAATGCTGGCAGCCACTACCTGCTCAAATTTTTCGCGAAACAGTTCAATGTGATCCTTATTTAAAGTAAGACCAGCAGCAGCAAAATGTCCTCCGTAATTAACGAGGAGCTCCCGGCAGGCATGGATGGCTTCATACAAATTAAACCCGGGCACGCTGCGGGCGCTACCAGTGGCATAATTGCCGTTTTCTGTAAGTACTACGGTAGGGCGGTAATGGTGCTCAATGAGCCGGGATGCCACAATGCCTACTACTCCTTTATGCCAGTGCGGTTGGTAAACAACGGTTGATTTGCGGGTGCTCCAGGCTGCGTTTGCTGCAATGATTTCCAATGCTTCCCCGGTTATGCTGGCATCGGCCTCTTTGCGCTCACTATTATCATTGTGCAGCAGTTCCGCATAGGTAAGGGCTTCCTCATAGGAAGGTGCTACAAAAAGCTGAACAGCCTTCCGGGCATCATCCATCCTGCCGGCGGCATTTACCCGGGGGGCAATCATGAACACCAGGTTTTGTATATGCATCGGAAGCCGGGTGCCACTCAGGAATGCGAGGGCTCTGATACCCGGGTTGGGGGCTTCGTTAACCCGCTGCAGCCCGTAAAAGGCCAGGATCCTGTTTTCACCGGTAATGGGTACAATGTCGGCCGCAATGGCGGTGGCCACCAGATCCAGGTACTGGTGGGGAAAGGTATCCGGCAGCCCGAGTTTTTCGCAGAGCGCGGCAACCAGTTTATAGCCCACTCCGCAACCGCAAAGCTCCTTGTAGGGATATGGACAGTCCTTTTGTTTGGGGTTCAGTATTGCTATGGCATCAGGAATCACTTCATCCGGAAGGTGGTGATCGCAGATAACAAAATCGATCGCCAGCGTATTGGCATAGCCAACCAGGTCTACCGACTTAATACCACAATCCAGGGCAACAATGAGCGAAAAACCGTTTTCTTTTGCAAAATCGATTCCCGCCTTGCTAACGCCATATCCTTCCCGGTACCGGTGCGGGATATAGAAATCTACATTTTCATACTGTGTTTTTAAAAACCGGTACATCAGGGCCACCGATGTGGTACCGTCTACATCATAGTCGCCGAATACCAATATCCTTTCCTGGTTCCGGAAAGCCCTGGACACCCGTTCCACGGCTTTGTCCATATCTTTCATGAGCCAGGGACTATGGAGCTGGTTGATTTGAGGACGAAAAAAATCTTTTGCATTTTCAAAAGTCCGGATACCGCGCTGTACCAGGATTTTGCAAATTTCCGGATTGATTTTCAATGTATTGTATAGTGCATTGACGTCTTCATGGTTTGGCTGCAATATGTTCCAACGTTTATTCATTACAGTATGGTGCGCCATCAGTGCCGGCGGGTGCTTTTAGTATTTTCTTTCGGTTACATAGTTAACAAGGTCAACCAGGCCCTGGCGGTATTCATTGGCGGGGCAGGTTGCCAATATTTCTAATGCTTCTGTTTTGTAGGCATACATTTTTTCCTGTGCGTAGCTAATTCCCCCGGTTTCTTTTACCACATTCAATACCCATTGCACTTTTTGCCGGTCGTTATTATTGTTTTTTACAATATTAATGATTTTTTGCCGGGTGGCCTTATCGGTATTGTTAAGGGTATAGATCAGGGGGAGGGTCATTTTTTTTTCTTTTATATCATTGCCGGTAGGCTTTCCAACGTCTTCGCTGGCATAGTCAAAAAGATCGTCCTTAATCTGGAAGGCGATTCCTGTTTTTTCACCAAAAAGCCGGATTTTTTCAGTAATTGATTCATTTTCAGTTACAGACCAGGCTCCGGCACTACAGGCAGAAGCCAGGAGAGACGCTGTTTTATTTTTGATGATTTCGTAGTAAATGCTTTCTTTCAGGTTCAGGGAGCGCGCCTTTTCGAGCTGGAGAAGCTCGCCTTCGGCCATTTTTTGTATGGCATCGGACATAATCTTCAGCATGCGGTAATCGCCATGTTCGAGGGAAAGCAGGAGACCGGTGGCAAAAAGATAGTCACCCACCAGCACGGAGGCTTTATTTTTCCAAAGGGCGTAGGTGGAGAAAAAACCCCGCCGCTCAAAGGAGTCGTCTACAACGTCATCGTGTACAAGGGAGCCGGTATGCAGTATCTCCACCAGGGAAGCGGCCCTGTAGGTGGCCTCTGTGGTAGGGCCAAATACCCGGGCGGAGAGGAAAACAAACATGGGCCGCAATTGTTTACCCTTGCGTTTAACAATATACCGCATAATACGGTCCAAAAGCGGGGTATTGCTTTTTACCGCTTCATTAAACCGCTGTTCAAAATTGGCTAATTCAACTTTTATTAGGGACGTGGGAAGCTTCATTGTCAATACGTAAATTATGGGCAAAATAAGGCTAAATCCTTCAAATCAGCATGATTTAAAACACTCATTTTTAATTGAAAATAAGCAAGAAAGCGGTAAAAATTTATTATTTTTTTTGGTTAAAAATTTGTTTATTTAAGAAATGGCTCTAAATTTGCTATTCATTTTAGGAAATCGTTTTTAAATCTTAATCCTTAGTTATGACAAGCAAAAAGTACACATTATTGGCAGGTTTAGGCTGCCTGATTGCGTCTACAGGGTTTGCCCAAGTAAGCCCCTCGCATCCGTACACAGCGCCTCATCCGCTGTACGGTACTTATTCTGTTACTGACTCTAATTATTATTCTGGCAAAAAACTGCAACAGCATAATGATTTTATGGTTGGTACAAGCGATTATCCCGCTAAACCGAAAGACATGTGGGAACTCGGTATCAAAGGTGGATCGTTCACTGTTATTGGTGATGTAAACTCCCGCTTTGGTAATTCTTTTGGATTTGGCGGTCATATCCGCAAATCTTTAGGTCACGTTATGTCGTTGAGACTGGAGTATGTTTATGGTTCTGCTAAAGGGCTGAACTGGAGACCTTCTTCTGGTTATACAAACGCTGGTAGCAATACTCCTTGGGCTGGTTATAATGGCGCTGGTGTTAACTACAATTACAAAACAACCGCTCAGGATCTGTCTTTACAGGCCTTATTTAATATCGGAAACATCCGTTTTTATAAAGCACAAACCGGTGCTACCATTTATGCCCTGGCGGGTCTTGGTGTAAACACTTTCCGTACGTCTGTGAATGCCCTGAATGGTTCCAGCCCATACACATTCCCTGCACCCGGATCTCAGGATAATGTAGATCGTAAAGACGCTATGAAGGCGGCTAAAGATATGCTGGATGATTCTTACGAATCTCCTGCTGAAAGAGACCCAAGTGTAAAATGGAGCAAAATGTTTGCCGGCTATATCACTCCTTCTGCTACTGCAGGTGCTGGTGTTGCTTTCAGACTTTCTCCCCGTGTTAATCTGGCCATTGAAGATCGTGTTATTTACAACATGAACGCTTCTGACCTGTTAGACGGTGATCGTTGGGCTGAGCAGCCTTCGCTGACTCCTGATAAAGATTTCTTTAACTACCTGACTGTTGGTCTGAACTTTAACCTGGGTAACAAATCCAGAAGAGTTGAGCCCCTGTACTGGCTGAACCCGCTGAACTATGCCTATGGCGAACTGCGTCGTGTTCCAGAAATCGTACTGCCTGATGCAGACGGTGATGGTGTTACCGATCAGTTTGACCAGGAGCAAACTCCTGCAGGTTGCCCGGTTGATACACACGGTGTAAGCCGCGATACAGATGGTGACGGCGTTCCTGATTGTAAAGATAAAGAACTGGTAACTCCAACTTATTGCCAGCCGGTTGACGCTGATGGTGTTGGTAAATGCCCTTGCCCCGAAGGTTGTGTAACTCAAAAAGTTGACGATTGTGCAGCTTTACTGGGTGCTTTACCAAGCGTAACTTTCAAAGCAAACTCTAATACGCTTTCTTCTGATGCTGCTGCTTCTTTAGCTACTGTAGCTTCTAAACTGAGAGCGAACCCCAACTGTAAAGTGGTTGTAGTAGGCTATTGCGCAGCTACAAAACGTCAGCAGCAGTTAAGCTGGGATCACGTAAATAAAGTGATTACTCACTTACAGGAAAAAGAAGGTATCAGCGGTGATCGTTTCATCTTCTCTTCCGGTCAGGAAGGTGGAGATTGCAATACCGTAGACATCCGTGCTGCTGCACCGGGTGAAGACGGACCGAACACAGTTGCTCCTCCGCATCCCAATCTTCGCAAAAAATAGTAACTTTTTGCTATAACAAATATAACCCTTCCCATTTGGGAAGGGTTTTTTGTATTTGGGTTTGCCACTGAGGCACCGAAACACAGAAGTTTTTATTATGTTCCTCCCGATAAAGGATCTCACTGATTTAAGATCTCGTCCGCCTGAATTCAACGTTCTGACGTCCTGTGCTCAGCGGCCCTGTCGCAAACACAAGAGCATTCTGTGCCTCAGCGGCCATAAAAAAGCTGCCTCAATTTAATGAGACAGCTTTACTGATTTTTGTTTCTTTAACGTTGACCCGGTCTGCTTACTCGAAGGACATCAGTACGGATTGTTCTTTTGCTTCCAGTATGGAATGGCCCATGAGGAACTCATCCACTTTCCGGGCACATTCACGTCCCTCGCTGATGGCCCATACTACAAGGCTCTGGCCCCGGCGCATGTCACCTGCGGTAAACACCTTTGGAATATTGGTTTTGTAGGCCTGTTCAGAGGCTTTTATGTTGCCCCGGTTGTCCAGTTCCACATCCAGTTCTTCCAGCAGGCCTTTATGCTGCGGATGCACAAAGCCCATCGCCAGCAATGCCAGCTCACAGGGCATCTCCCGCTCGGAACCAGGTACTTCCGTAAACTGGGCAGGCTTCCCTGGCTCGGGGGTTTTCCACTCCAGGTCAACCACCACCAATGATTTCAGGTTGCCGTTCCCGTCGCCCCGGAATTCTTTAGTAGCAATGGACCAGTGCCGGTTGGCTCCCTCTTCGTGGCTGGTTGTGGTCTTTAACAGCATGGGGTAAGAAGGCCAGGGCATCGCCTCTGTCCGTTCTTTCGGCGGCATGGGCAGTAACTCAAACTGTGTTACAGATGTGGCTTTATGCCGGTTGCTGGTACCTACACAGTCGCTTCCGGTATCCCCACCGCCGATCACCACCACATTTTTGCCAGTGGCCAGTACGGCTTCGGTTAAGATATTGCTTTCAATGTCTTTATGTGCCAGGAAATCCTTCCCATCCACCCGCTTGTTGTTTTGTTTCAGGAAGTCCATCGCAAAATGAACGCCGTTCAGTTCCCGTCCGGGTATTGGCAGGTTGCGCGGAACGGTGCTGCCTCCACACAGTACAACCGCATCATAGCTCCGCAGCAGGTCATGGATACTGATGTTCTGGCCTACATTGGCATGGCAGCGGAATTCCACACCTTCTTCCTGCATTACTTCAATGCGACGATCAACTACCCATTTCTCCAGCTTAAAATCCGGAATTCCATACCGCAACAATCCTCCCGGCTTTTCATCCCGCTCAAAAACAGCTACGGAATGTCCTGCATAGTTGAGCTGGGCTGCAGCAGCCAGGCCGGAAGGGCCGCTGCCTATTACCGCTACTTTTTTCCCGGTACGGATATTGGGGCCTTTTTTTGAAACAAAGCCCCGCTCGAAGGCGATTTCGATAATATGTTTCTCGATCTCTTCGATGGCTACCGGGGGCTGATTAATACCCAGTACGCAAGCGGATTCGCAGGGGGCGGGGCAGATCCTTCCGGTAAATTCGGGGAAGTTGTTGGTAGAAGTCAGAATGTCGTAGGCTTCTTTGTACTCTTTGCGGTAGATTGCGTCATTAAACTCGGGGATCACATTGCCCAGCGGACAGCCACTATGACAAAAAGGAACGCCACAGTCCATACACCTGGCGGCCTGGTTATTCAGCTTATCTTCCGGAAATAATGCTACGAATTCTTTATAGTGTTGTACACGTTCTGTTACTGCTTTCTTTTGGGGAGTTTCTCTTGAAAACTCTAAAAATCCTGTTGGTTTACCCATTTGTTAATTTCTAATTTCTGATTTCTAATTGCTGATTTATGCCAATTGTTTTTGTTCTTCTTTTGCCTTTAATACCTTCTTGTATTCGGAAGGGAATACTTTTACAAAGTTCTTCAGCTGGTTTTCAAAATCATCAAGAATGAATTTGGCCACCGGGCTGTTGGTATACTGGTAATGTTTAGTGATGTATTGGTTCAGGAATTGTGCATCTGCATCATTTACCGGATCCAGTTCCACCATTTCTTTATTACAGTTATCGGCAAATTTCTGGCTGGCATCATATACAAAGGCGATACCCCCACTCATACCTGCGGCAAAATTTCGGCCGGTATTTCCAAGGATAATGGCTTTGCCGCCGGTCATATATTCACAACCATGGTCGCCAACGCCCTCCACTACAACGGTGGCACCGGAGTTGCGCACGGCAAAACGCTCGCCGGCTTTACCGCGGATAAAGCCTTCACCGCTGGTGGCGCCATAAAAGGCTACGTTGCCGATGATGCTGTTTTCCTCCGCTACAAAACCAGCTTTGGCGTCCGGGTAGGTGATCAGTTTGGCGCCACTCAGCCCTTTACCAAAGTAGTCATTGGCATCGCCTTCCAGCTCCAGCGTAATACCCTTGTTACAAAAAGCACCAAAGCTCTGGCCTGCGGTTCCTTTCAGTTTCAGATGTACGGTATCTTCCGGCAATCCTTCCGAGCGGTATTTTTTGGTAATCTCGTGCGAGAGGATGGTTCCGGCGGCCCGGTCGGTATTTACGATATCAAACGCTGCTTTTACCGCCGTTCCGTTCTCAATCGCCGGTTTTGCGGCTTCCACAAATTTCCAGTCCAGTACGGATTTAATGCCATGATCCTGCTCTTCAGAATTGTAAAGACCAATACCCGCTTCTTCCTGTTGGCGGTAAAGTATGGGCGACAGATCCAGATTCTTATATTTCCAGTGGGTAATGCCTTCCCGTACTTTAAGGTCGTTCGATTGGCCAATCATTTCTTCTACGGTCCGGTAGCCCAGTTCGGCCATTACCTCCCGCATATCTTCTGTCAGGAATTTGAAAAAGTTCACTACATGGTCGGGGTTGCCGGTAAAGCGTTTTCTCAATTCCGGATCCTGGGTGGCTACGCCCACGGGGCAGGTATTCAGATGACATTTGCGCATCATGATACAGCCTTCTACGATCAGCGCTGCTGTAGCTACGCCCCATTCTTCGGCGCCCAGCATGGCTGCAATAACAATATCGCGGCCTGTGCGCATCTGACCATCCGTTTGCAATACCACCCGGCTTCTTAATTTGTTTTTAACCAGGGTTTGCTGTGCTTCTGCCACACCCAGTTCCCAGGGTAATCCTGCATGACGGATCGAGCTGATGGGCGATGCCCCGGTTCCGCCGTCATGACCTGCAATGAGCACCACATCGGCCTTGGCCTTGGTAACCCCTGCTGCAATGGTGCCCACGCCTGCCTTGCTCACCAGTTTTACGTTGATGCGGGCGTGGCGGTTGGCATTTTTCAGGTCGAAGATCAATTGCGCCAGGTCTTCAATCGAATAAATATCATGGTGCGGGGGAGGAGAGATCAATCCCACACCCGGCGTGGCATGGCGGGTTTTACCAATCCAGTCGTCCACTTTATCGCCGGGAAGCTGTCCGCCTTCGCCGGGCTTGGCACCCTGTGCCATTTTAATCTGCAACTCATCGGCTTCCGTGAGGTACAGGCTGGTTACACCAAAGCGGGCGCTGGCCACCTGTTTAATGGCGCTGCGCATGCTGTCGCCGTTTTCCAGGCGGGTATAGCGCGCCTCGTCCTCACCGCCTTCACCTGTGTTGCTTTTGCCGCCCAGGCGGTTCATAGCAACGGCTAAGGTGGTATGTGCCTCCCAGCTGATGGAACCAAAGCTCATAGCTCCGGTAGCAAAGCGCCTGTAAATTTTTTCGGCCGGCTCTACCTCATCAATAGAAATGGGTTTGCGGGCGCGTTTGAAGTCGAGCAGGCTTCTTAACGTAATAGCCTTGGAGGTTTGGTCATTTACGAGTTTAGTATATTTTTTGAAGATGTTGTAGTCGTTCATTTTTGTTGAATACTGCAACAGGTGGATCGTTTGCGGGTTGAAGAGGTGCGCTTCTCCCTTTCTTTTCCACTGGTAAAAGCCGCCGGTGGGCAGCTGGTCTACCGGGCTGGGCTTCTGGCTAAAACCAAAATGATGTTTGGTTACAGCTTCGCGTGCAATTTCGTCCAGTCCCATCCCCTCAATGCGGGACGTGGTTCCTGTAAAGTACTTCCGCACTACGGCCTGGTTGAGCCCGATGATCTCGAAGATCTGCGCGCCCTGGTAGGATTGCAGGGTAGAGATCCCCATTTTGGAGAATACTTTCAGCAGACCGTCACTTACCGCTTTGATATAATTTTTATAGAGTTCCTCGGTCGACAGCGCTGTTTTTATTTTACCCGTTTCCTTCAGGTTATGAATGGTTGAAAAGGCCAGGTAGGGGTTGATGGCTGTAGCGCCAAAACCCAGCAGGCAGGCGAAGTGATGTACTTCCCAAACATCGCCGGCTTCTACAACGATGCCCACTTTTCCGCGCAGTCCTCTCCGGATCAGGTGATGATGTACAGCGGATACAGCCAGGAGTGAGGGGATGGGCGCGTGCTGGCTGTCAACAGCGCGATCCTGGAGTACCAGTACCTCAAACCCGTCATTTACGGCATCTTCGGCATAGGCGCAGATGCGGTCAAGCCCTTTTCCCAGGGAGCCCGGTTTTCCATCCGCCCTGAAATAGCATTGCAGGGTTTTGGCCTGGAAGGTGCCGGTATCAATGCTACGCAGGGTTTCCAGTTCAAAGTTGGTCAGTACGGGTTGCTTTAAGGCTACCACATGGCAATCCATTTCATCCTCAATCAGGAGGCTTCCGTTATCGCCCACAAAGGTGGCCAGCGACATAACCATGCGTTCCCGGATGGGGTCGATGGGCGGGTTGGTAACCTGGGCAAACAATTGCTTAAAGTAGGAGCTTAAATGCTGGGGCTGATCGCTCAGCACGGCCAGCGGCGTATCTACACCCATGGCACCAATGGGCTCTTTGCCGGTGATAGCCATGGGCGAGATGATATTTTCAACATCTTCTGAAGTATATCCAAAAGATTTCTGATAGCGGAAGATCTGGTCTTCACTCAGGTTGGTGAACATGACCCTTGGTTCGGGCAGTTCATTCAGGCGGATCTTATGTTTGTTGAGCCAGTCGCCATAGGGTTTTTGTGAGCAGATATCTTTTTTCAGTTCTTCATCGCTGATGATGCGGCCCTGCTCCATATCTACTACAAACATTTTTCCGGGTTGCAGGCGGCCTTTTTCAATGACCAAACTTTGATCTACCGGCAGCGCCCCGGTTTCGGAGGCCATAATCACCCGCCCATCACTGGTTACACAGTAGCGCGAGGGGCGTAGTCCGTTGCGGTCGAGGGTGGCGCCGATGATCTTTCCATCTGTAAAGGAGATCGATGCAGGCCCGTCCCAGGGTTCCATCAGGCAGGCATGAAATTCGTAAAAGGCCTTTTTGACAGGATCCATATCCTCGTTGCCGTCCCAGGCTTCGGGGATCAGCATCATCATTACATGAGGCAGGGAGCGGCCGGTAAGAGCCAGCAGTTCAATCATATTATCCAGGCAGGCCGAATCGCTTTGGTCATTGCTTACGATCGGCACCAGCATGTCCATCTCCTCCTGAGTAAACAAGGGCGATTCAAAACTGTTTTCGCTGGAACGCAGCCAGTTCAGGTTGCCCTGCAGCGTATTGATTTCCCCGTTGTGTGCAATAAAGCGGAAGGGTTGGGCCAACCGCCAGGAAGGGAACGTATTGGTAGCAAAGCGGGAATGTACCAACCCGAATGCGCTGACTGTCCGGTTGTCCGTCAGATCTTTATAATAGGTGCGCACCTGGAAACTGGTAAACTGTCCTTTATAAATAACGGTTCTGCAGGACAGCGAGCTGATATAAAAACCGATCGCGTCTTTTTTTACCGCATTGGTGGTCAGGTGGGTGGCATATTTACGCAATACAAAAAGTTTGCGTTCAAACTCCTCGGCTGTTTTAATGCTATCGGGACGTTGAAGAAAAACCTGTTCAATATCCGGCTCTACCGAAAGGGCGGAGGAGCCGATACCTTCGGGATTCACCGGCACATTGCGCCAGCGGATCACTTTCATCTGCATTTTTTCTGCAGCGCGGGTAAAAATGTCGCGACATTCTTCCCGGGCCTTTACTTCCTTTGGAAAGAAGATCATACCAACGGCATACTCTTCGACTGCCGGAAGTGAAATACCCATCTGCAGACATTCGTCATAAAAAAGCTCATGCGGAATCTGAATCATAATGCCTGCGCCATCACCCGTGTTGGGCTCGTAACCACAGGCACCCCGGTGATCCATGTTTTCCAAAACCGTAAGGGCGTCCGAAATAGTCTGATGATTTTTATTGCCCTTGATATTGGCAACAAAACCGATCCCACATGCATCACGTTCAAACGAAGGGTCGTATAATCCTTTTTTTTCTGTCATTTTTCTAAATAACGATTTTTAATAAATAAGTTTGGCTTTTCAATACAGAGTGGGCAATCGAGCTGTGTAAATTAATAAAAAATCTGCTTATTTAGACAATAGCCACACTAAACGACAAAAAAATTGAAAAAATCAAACAATATGCTTGTTTTTGTTGATATTTTTTAATGAAAAAAGTGCATCTTTAAAATCGAATTATCGTATTGGCGGAATCGTTCCTCAGGTATTTAATGGAGGCAAACCAGGCTGCCCCGGGTCCCTGTTGTGTATCAATAATATAGCTACATCTGTGCTGATTTTTAACCCCATATTTCCTTAAAAAAAATGCAAACAGGCGCCGGAATAGGGGGGCGTGCATCATAAAGCTGCAAGGGTGCTATGCTTTCAAAATATTTACACATCCGCCGAAATAACATGAAATAGCGGGAGCTTTGATCGTGATAATCGTTTAACCTCGGGAAATGCACCCACACGATAGGCTTACTACCGGGACGCAAATCTAAAGCCTCTGTTTCTGCCTGACTCAATGTAACCAGCCAGGAAATGGTTGTCACTACTTTTGGAGGATTGTTTTTAAACGGGTTCTCAAAAAGTAAAAAAAACGGTACTTGTTTCGGTAAATGTGTAATTTTGTTCAATTGTAGTACAAAACAAAATTCGTTCTATGGTAACAGGCATTAAGCCGATTGGGGCCAAATCAATGGCAGAGCAGGTAGAGCTGAGCCTGCGTGAGTATTTTACCAGGCAAGCTTTTAAGCCGGGGGATGCACTCCCCACTGAGCTGGAGCTGGCCGCCGCATTGGGCGTAAGCCGGAATGTGGTACGGGAAGCGCTCAGCCGGTTTAAGATGCTGGGTATTATAGAATCGAAGAAAAAGGTGGGCATGATCATCTCGAACCCGGACATCGTGGGCACTTTTGAAAAAGTGCTGAACCCCACCATCATGGATACCGCTACATTGCAGGACCTGTTTGAGCTGCGGCTGGCATTGGAGGTAGGTATTGCCGACCTCTTGTTTATCCGTAAAACCGATGCAGATATAGCCGAACTGGAAGCCATTGTTGCCAATGAGACCAGGGGGGATTTTTTTCGCATCAATAATGAGATCGCCTTTCATGGCAAGCTCTATGAAATGACCGGGAATGAAACGCTCAAAAATTTTCAGCGATTGCTGCTGCCCATCTTCGGATACGTGGTAAAGCTGGAAAAGGAAAAACAGGTATCCGGAAAGATTTCACATAAAGATCTGGTAAAGCTCCTGCGTAAGGGCGACAAAGAAGCCTTTAAAAAAGGAATGCTGGCGCACCTGCAGCCCCATTACGACCGGCTCAAAGCACACCGCTAACTGCATTTACATAAGGAATAATAGCTTTCTCCGTTTTAGCGCAAGCTTTTTTTATCGAATATTTTGCCGTTAAATAGTTATGTTGTATGTTTGTTATGTAGAACATAACTACTAAAACGATTTGCCAATGAAAAAAGTAACATTTACGCACTGCTGGCTATGGCTGATGGCGCTGCCGTTATTTTCCGGCGGCTGTATAAAAGCCGCAGGGGGTATGACCCCGGATAGAGGAACCGCATCGTTATCGGTCACCATGATGGCCCTCCATAGAATTTCACAAATTCAACCTTGCCTGGATCCTGGAAAATAATCCCGAATAAAAAAAGTTTAAGATCATACAAACTATCGCTATGAAGTCGATTGCATTATTTTGTTTTTTGAGTTTTTGTTTTTGGGGATCAGCCGTGCTGCATGCCCAAACATCCCGCCTTGTAACCGGTACCGTGGTAAGTGAGGATCTGCAACCTGTGGCGGCGGCCAGTGTTTTGGTGAAAGGCACTTCCCAGGGAACCACAACGGATACCACCGGTGTATTTACCATCCAGGTACCACAGTCTGCGGTACTGGTGGTGAGTGCTATTGGTTATAAAGACCGGGAAATAACGCCCGGTAAGGAATTGCATATTACCATAACGCTGGATCCACGGTCAGATCCCCTGAACGAGGTCGTTGTCATTGCCTATGGAAAGCAGGCCCGTACAACCCTGACCACCTCCGTTTCAAAAGTGGGCAGCGCGGAATTTAAGAATGCCCCGGGGGTAAACCCCCTGGCGCAGCTGCAGGGGAAAGTGGCAGGTGTATCCATCCAGTTATCAGACGGCCAGCCCGGCGCCAATCCGCAGATATTTATCAGGGGCGGAAGTTCTACTAGCCCGGAAAGTGATGCGCCATTACTCATTGTGGATGGTATTGTTGGGCAAATGCGCAACATCAGTGACCTGAACCCGGATGACATCGAATCGATGGAAATACTAAAGGACGCCGCCTCCACCGCCCTTTACGGAGCACGAGCCGCAAACGGCGTTATCATGGTTACTACCAAAAGAGGGGCTGCCGGTAAACCAAAGGTCAGTCTTAAGTTTTCGACCGGGCAGGACCGGCAGGCAAAAAAGTATAGTTTTTTGAACGCCCGGGATTATATCTATGTGACCCGTAAAAATATAGCGGCATACAATACCTCCAACCCGCAATTATATCTGAGTGGCGGTACATACGGAATGTCTACGGGCAATCCCCGCAATTCAAAGAATACACTCGAATTCCTGGACGTTTATATAAAGGATTATGGCGAAGATTATGTAGCAGACCTGATCAATAATCAGGGTTGGGAAACGATGGAAGACCCTGCCACCGGAAAAAAACTGATCTTTAAGAATACCAATTTTGAGGATGTGACCTATCAGAACGCCAACCGGCTTGATGTGGATGCCAGCGTAAGCGGCGGGTCTGATAAGTATACCTATTACCTGGGCCTGGGACATAATAACCAGGACGGGATTGTGTACGGCACCTATTATAAAGGGTACAACGGGTTGTTTAACGGAACAATGAAACTGAGCAATAAATGGAGCGTAAATACCAGCTTCAGCTTCCAGATGCGGAATGCCAATGCACCCAACAATTATAACAATGTTGTAAGTCGTTCCGTTAAAACGCCTCCCACTTACCGCCTCCTTTTTGAGGACGGCACACCGGCGCCGGGCGAGGGTATTTCCTCCTTTTTGCCACGGCTTTACGAGGTGTATTATAAAGAAAAATACACGGATATAAGAGTGTACCGCTATACCTCTAAAGTGGGCGCCAACTGGGATATTTTGCCGGGACTGAAGTTTACACCCACCTTCTATTATTTTACAACAGAGGGTGTTGAAAACCGCTATGAGGCATTTAGCTCCGTATACAAAAACAGGAATGCTTCTGCCAATCATAATCTTGACCGGCAAACACAAATTGACGGACTTTTATCTTATGACAAAAAAATCGGGGAGGGGCATCATCTTAATACTGTGGTGGGTGCCAGCTATATTAATAACTACGCGTATCGCTTAAGTGGCAGCGGCCGGGGCGCTCCCACGGATTATGTGGTAACCCTGAATGCTACCGTACCGGAAACGCAGCGGACCTCCTCCACCAAATCTTCGGAGGCGATGTTGAGCTATTTTGGCCGGGCCGATTATGACTATAAATCCCGGTACATGCTGTCGGCCAGCCTGAGAATGGATGGCTCCTCACGTTTTGCGGAGAAAAAGCGGCAGGCGTTCTTCCCCGGCCTGTCTGCAGGGTGGAACGTGCATAAAGAAAAGTTCTGGGAACCGGCACTAAAAACGATCAGTTCGTTAAAACTGCGTTCCAGCTTTGGTATGGTAGGTAATAACGATATTGGTGCCTACGATGCTTATGGCCAGTATGCAACAGGTTACAACTATGACGGGCAAGCGGGTATTATTAATACGGTGCTTAAGAACGATATACTGGTTTGGGAAAAAACGGCATCATTTGATGCCGGGGCTGATATCGGTTTTCTGAATAACCGGGTAACGCTGATCCTGGATTACTATAATAAAATAACATCCAACCGGATTTTTGATAAACCGCTGGATGCCACAACGGGCTTCTCTTCTATCAAAAGCAACTACGGATCTATTCGCAACAGCGGATTTGAAATTGAGCTGGAGGCCCTCCCCGTGCAGATCAACGACTTCTCCTGGAAGGTGAATGCTACCTTCTCCTACAATAAAGGAGTAGTTGTAAAACAACCTGCAAATGGAGAAGATAAAAACAGGATCGGCGGAAACTATGTTTATGACGTGGCCTCTGGTTCCTACAGGAAAGTAGGCGGATTTGCCGAGGGCGAGCGTTTTGGTCAACGATGGGCCTACCACTTGCTGGGGGCGTATGCTACTGATGAAGATGCCGCCAACGCTCCCCGCGACCTGAATGCCAGCGGTCGTGTAAAACTGGGCGGGGATGCCATCTGGGACGACCTGGATGGGAACGGGATCATTGATAATAATGACATGATCTTTATGGGTTATATACGTCCGGATAAAATGGGCGGCTTCGTAAATACGGTTACTTACAAAAGTCTTTCATTGCGTCTTGTGGGCGACTGGGCTACGGGCCATGTTATAGACAATAAATTCAAGGCAGATATTATGGGAAGTGCCCGCAATAATAATTCCGCGTTACCGGATGTAATAGGCCCCGATATCTGGAAACAGCCGGGTGACGTAGCGACCGTTCCAAAATATACGGTGCAGAGCGATTATGATTATAATTTCAGGAACCATCTTCGCTGGGATAATGGCATTGGCAGTACAGCCGGATCCAATAATTCATTGTATTATTCCAAAGGTGATTTCCTGGCGTTCCGGGAAGTAACGCTGAGCTACCGGTTTCCCCAGCAATTGATCAAAAAAATATTTATGCAGAACCTGGAAGTGTTTGGCTCGGTATATAACCTCGGCTATCTTACCCATTATAACGGGCTGATGCCCGAAGTATACACAGGCGCTGATCCGGGTTTATATCCCCGGCCCAGACAAGTGATTTTTGGAATTAACGCGACCTTCTGATTAGAATCATTAAAAACATACAGATGAAAAATTATTGTTTACTTGCTTTTTTATTTGCCGGACTGTCTTTTTTGCCGGCCTGTGAAAAGTTGATCGATGTAAAACCGGAGTCCGCCATCACCGCGGAAAACTACTGGAATGCCGAAGGCGATGTGATTGGTTACCTCACCGGGATCTACTCAGAGTACCGGGGTGTTATGAATAACACGTACTACCTTGAAGACCGGGGTGATGCTTTTAGTCCGGGACTCGAATCCGGCATGTCCTCAGCATGGCAGCAGAACCTTACACCGCAAAATGCCCCCAACTGGCTCGATTTTTATAACGTGGTGCATCATTGCAACCTGGTACTGAAATATGCTCCCGGCATCACATTTACACAGGAGGCAGATAAAAACAGGATACTGGCCCAGGTGAAATTTATAAGAGCACATATTTATTTTACGCTGCTGCGTTCCTGGGGTGATGTGCCGGTTGTAACAGCGCCCACGGAAAGTGCGGATATGCTCCTGCCGGCAAGAGTAAAAGCACCGGAAGTAGCGGCATTTGTTCTTAAGGATATTGACGAGGCCATCAACATGTTCCCGGAAGACAATATCAGGAATAAAGCGCTTGCTTCAAAACAGGCAGCTTACGCTTTAAAAGCAGATGTTTTATTATGGAAAGCAAAAGTATTGGGTGGTGGAACAACCGATCTTACCGAAGCGATTGCTGCTGCCGATAAAGCTTCGGCTGGTCTAAGTCTTGAAGATGATTTTTCCAAGGTATTCAGTACCGAAAACCGGACCGGAAAAGAAGTGTTGTTTGCCCTGCATTTCCTAAAAGATGAAAAGTCGGATCAATATAGTAAACAGCTGAAACCGCGCGATCTTTTTGTTCAGTCAGCATTGAATAAAAATGATATACCCTATGCGGTAAGTGGCGCCCGCAGCCAGTATGCACCGTCTGATAAATTACAACAGGCCTTTAAAGTAAACGCGAATGATAAAAGGGCCAATGCTTCATTCATCACTGCTGTTGGTGCCAACAATGCGGTGATCGGTGTTTTTGACAATAAGATGCGCGGAACCGTTTATCCGGATAACCGCTACTACGATAACGATATCATTGTATACCGCCTGGGCGAGCTGATCCTTTTTAAGGCAGAAGCACTGGCCGCTTTGGGACGTACGGAGGATGCGGTCACTGAACTGAATAAGATAAGGGCACGCGCCGGTACCGGCAGCTATAAAGGAGCAATGGACAAAGGGGCTGTGGAACAGGAAATATTAAATGAACGTTTCAGGGAACTGTACCTGGAGCTCAAGCGCTGGCCGGATCTGCTGCGCTTTCATTTTGAAGGAGTGATTGATGTGCGCGCGGAAGTGCCGAATATGAACGCCACCATCCCGCTTTTCTTCCCCATTCCCAAGGCGCAAATAGATATTAACTCAAATCTGACTCAAACAGAAGGATACTAAATTTAATAAACGATGCTTACAAAAACGGTTTTTTCAATATGGTTTTGTGGCCTGGTACTCATGGCCATCGGATGTAAAAAACAGGGACTTGTTGGGTTTGAACCAATGAACCCCAATGCACCCGGACTTGCAGATTCTAATAAGTATGTAAAACTTTTTGAGCGGGGATATAAAGGCTATGCACTTTTTCGTATTCCGGCCATTGTACGTGCAAAATCCGGGGCGCTGCTGGCATTTGCGGAAGGACGTATGTGCGGAACCTGCGGCGATGCCGGCGATATTAATATGGTGCTGAAAAGAAGTACCGATGGTGGCAAAACCTGGAGCGATATGAGCGTGGTTTGGGACGATGGAGAAAATACCTGCGGCAACCCGGTGCCCATCGTAGATGAGGAAACCGGCACCATTCACTTGTTAATGAGCTGGAACAATACCCGGGCATTTGTAACCCGGTCAACCGATGAGGGACTTACCTGGTCGAAGCCCGATGAGATTACGGCAGGTGTAAAGGATATCGGCTGGACCTGGTATGCCACCGGACCGGTTCATGGCATACAATTAACGGAAGGAGCTCACAAAGGCCGGCTGATAGCACCCACGTACACCACCGTTAGCGGTTCGGGAAATAAAAGTTATTCCTTCTCGGTTTATTCCGATGATCATGGCGCTACCTGGAAAAAAGGCGCGCTTACAAAGCAGGGCGATGTAGGAGAGTGCACCGTGGCGGAAACGAACAGCGGCCTGTTGCTGAATATGCGTTCTTCGGTTAGCAATGCCCGGGTACTGGCCAATAGTACGGATGGGGGGGTGAGCTGGAGTGATAACCGGTTACAGCAGGACCTGGTTGATCCCAAATGCCAGGCAGGCATGATCAGTTTCAAACAGAACGGAAGCTGGGTATTATTACAATCCAACGCAGCAGCGCAAACGCGTACAAATATGACCGTGAAAATGTCGGGGGATGACGGAAAAACCTGGACTAAAGCGTATACAGTGTTTTACGGTGCTTCTGCCTATTCGGATATGGCCTTGCTGGATAACCAGCATGTAGGACTGGTCTTCGAGAACGGGGATAAAAATCCTTATGACCGGATCTATTTTAAACGTATCCCATTGTCCAACCTTCAATAACTGCAGCATGAAAATTATGAATTATTTATCGGGGATCACTTTAGCAATGGCACTGCTGTTGGCAGGATGTAAGAAAGATGAGGTTAGTTCTGCAATAACGGTCGATTTTTCCGCCAGCAAAACAGCGCTTATGGCCGGCGATAGTATTACCTATAAAGAGCTGGCGCAGGGCACGGTCTCCAACTGGTATTGGGAGTTTGAAGGCGGGGAACCCGCTACCTCCAATCTTTCTGGTCCCACGGTAACCTATAAAACACCCGGGACCTATTCAGTAACCCTGAAGTTGAAAAATGCTGCGGGGGAGGCGATACTTACAAAGGAAAAAATGATCGTGGTGGGGTATAGTACTATTAAAGCAGCTTTTACCCAGTCAAAAACAGTAGCGCTGCAAAACGAAATGCTGCAGTTTTCGGATAAGAGCAGCGGATTACCTACGTCCTGGAAATGGGAATTTACCTCCCTGGCAACAGGCACGGTCATCAGTTCGGATAAGCAGCATCCGGAGATCAGCCTGACTGATACCGGCTTCTACAATATTCGCCTTATTGCATCCAATCCGGATTACCGGGATACGCTGCTGAAGGAAAAGGCATTGCATATCATCGACCCCCATACACTGGCAGCCTCTTTTGGAGCAGATGTGCAGGCGATCTATGAGGGGCAGCAGGTTCAGTTTACCGATCAGTCGCTGGGCATTGCCTCAGAATGGGCCTGGGAAATAAAAGGAGCGGGCACCACCCTCCGGTCTGCCGGACAGAACCCTTCCTTTCAATTTGATAAAGCGGGCGTCTATGCCGTAACCCTGAGTATCAAAAATACGGTGGCTTCCAATTCAAAAACGGTGGAGCGGTTTATTAATGTGATCCCGGCAAACGGATTGGTGGGTTATTTCCCTTTCAATGGTTCAATAAATGATGAAGGACCATTAAAACTTCCCGTTACGAAAAGAGGCCAGGTTGGCGCCGTTCAGGCCGGCAGGAACGGGCTTACAACGGGCATTGGCCGTTTTGACGGAAGCGGTGGAATCATCGTGGGTGATGATCCGGCCTTTAATATGGGCGCCGGCGACTTTACGATCTCTGTTTGGGTACAATCGACCAGTACGGTGCGGATGATGGTATGGCAGGAAAGCGGTAAAAACGGATCAAAAGACAACCAGGCCTGGCTGCGCCTCAACAGCTCTGCCACCCAGTATACCGCCTTTAATACGGAAGATGCGGCCGGTGGCTCGTTCCTGGCGCTGGCAGATCCCGGAAATATTGCAGATGGAAAATGGTATCATGTGGTGGCTGTCCGCTCGGGATTGGTAACAAAGATTTATATTAACGGTCAGAAAATGACGGAACGTAGCTCCACTACCGGCATCAAGGACGTGTCGAACAGCGCCGCCTTTAAGATTGGTATGCAGGAGGGAGCCAGCAGTTTTAGTAATTACTTTATCGGCAACCTGGATGAGCTCATTGTTTATAAAAGAGCACTTACCGATGCTGAAATTACAGAGCTGGGAACGTATTAAATCAATAGGGATCATTAAAAGCATCATAAAATGAAGCAGGTATGGCAACGTAGTATAACAATGTACATGCATCTCTGGATGATAGCATTGCTGTTTTCCTGTGCGGGAAAGCCTTCGTCTGTTGCTCCGGACAACAGGACTGCCGTAGTGGTATTTGCCCCGGATAGTATTTATAAATCGCTGCGCATTCCGGCATTGGTTTGCACAAAGCAGGGATCGCTGCTGGCTTTTTGCGAAGGGAGGATCGGAACAGCCAGCGACTGGGCCGATATGAACCTGCTGCTGCGCAGAAGTACCGATGAAGGAAAGACTTGGAGCGGGATCCAGGTCATTGATTCCTTCAAAGGCGGACCGGTTGGGAATCCCGTTCCCATCGTTGATAAAAATGGCACCATCCACCTGCTTTACCAGAAGGACTATAAAGAAGGGTTTTATACCTGTTCTAAGGATGATGGAAAAACCTGGGCCAAACCAGTGAATATCACAGCCACCTATGAGCAGTTTAAACCACAGTACGACTGGAAGGTACTGGCACCCGGCCCGGGGCATGGTATCCAGCTTTCCAATGGCCGTTTGCTAACCGCTGTGTGGCTGGCCAATTCCAATAAACTAACGCCACGAAGAAGTCATGCACCCTCCTGTGTTGCCACCATCTACAGCGATGACGGAGGCCGTAGCTGGCGGCGGGGAGCCATTATTGCTGATAGTTCGGCAACCATATCCAACCCCAACGAGAGCATGCCGGTGGAACTGGCAGACGGATCGGTGCTGATGAGTATCCGGAACCCCTCTAAAAATTTAAGAAGAGCATTCAGCAGAAGTGCAACCGGCATCGATGGCTGGTCGGCTGTGCAGTTTGCAGAAGAGTTGTTTGATCCTACCTGCATGGCACCCATTATTGCAATACCCATAGGTGGGAGGCATCATACAAAAGCCCTGTTGTTTGTAAACCCGGATAGCCGGGCTATTGAAAAACACCCCCGGCGAAACCTGACCGCACATATTTCTTTTGACGAAGGCGCCACCTGGCCAGCAAGCAAAGTAATCGATGCAGGTGCCTGCGGTTACAGCGATGTGGCCGTGGGGAGCAACGGCTCGGTTTATTGCCTTTATGAATCTGCCGGCAAAGACCGGGATTTTAACTACACACTGGTATTAAAAAAAATAAGTAACAATTGGTTATTAAAAAAATAAGCAGAACAAAAAAACAGACGGATGAAAATAGAAGGAATTATTGCAGCCACTTTTAGTACTCTTAAACCCGATGGGGCCCTCCACCTGGAACCCATACCGGCACTGGTGGAGAAGCTGATTACAGATGGGGTAAGAGGCGTATTTATTTGTGGCACCAACGGAGAAGGTCCCAATCTTACTATTGAAGAACGGATGCTGGTAGCAGAAGCATATATCAAAGCGATTCGCAAACGGGTCCTGGTTTTTGTGCATGTGGGGCATACCTCTATTGCAGAATCAAAGAAGCTGGCGATACATGCCGCCGCCGCTGGTGCAGATGCACTTTCTTCTGTAGCCGGTTTTTATTTTAAACCGGCGGGAACTGAAAATCTGGTAAACTGTATGGCGGAGATTGCCGCAGCCGCTCCGGAGCTGCCGTTTTATTATTATCATATACCGGCCCTTACCGGCATCCAGGTGGATATGATCCGCTTTCTGGAGCTGGCGGAGCAACAGATTCCCAACCTTGCCGGCGTAAAGTACACGGCATCCACCCTGCATGAATACCAGGCCTGCCTGAATTATAAGGAGGGTAAATACGATGTGCTTTTCGGGTATGATGAACTGTTGCTGCCGGCGCTGTCGATGGGGGCCAGGGGCGCCATAGGCAGCACTTATACTTTTGCGGCTCCGCTGTATACCGCCATTATTAAAGCGTTTGATGAAAAGGATATGGGAAAAGCGAGAAGCCTGCAGCAATTGGCCAACAATATGATTTCCTGTTTACCCAAATACGGTCCCATTCCTGCGCAGAAAGCCATCCTTTCATTAGCGGGACATGAGCTGGGCCCCTGCCGGCTGCCGCTGGCGGCGTTATCCGCATCGCAGAAGCAGGAAATAAAAATATTTCTCGATTCCATTGAGTTTTTTGAAAAGCTGACGGCCATATCGGGGGCAGCGGTTTAAAAATTAGCACATCGTTAATACCACATTCATGAAATTATTGCTATTGACACTGGGTCTTTTTTTGATGAGATCAGAGTTGCTCTTTGCGCAGCAACAGGAATTGACCGTTAAAGAACTTGCCCCCTTGCCGGATAGCACGGGTTTTGCCGGTTCTTTTGCCGGTGTGGTCGATGGAAAACTTGTTGTGGCCGGGGGCAGTAATTTTCCGGATGGCGGCGCTCCCTGGAACGGATCGCAGAAGGTATGGTATAACAAGGTTTTTTTGCTGGATCATGAAAACGGAAACTGGAAAAAATTGGGTGTCATGCCCCGGTCGCTGGGTTATGGCGTATCCATCACCGTGCCCGGCGGTTTAATCTGCATCGGCGGCAGTAATGAGAGCGGGCACTATGCGGATGTTTTTTTGTTGCAGCTGGTGAAAGGGCAGCTTCGTGTACAATCCCTGCCATCGCTTCCGGTGCCGCTGGCCAATACCTGTGGCGCCCTTGTGGGTAAGGTTATTTATGTTGCCGGCGGTATAACCACACCAACGGCTGCAACAACAGAAAATGCCTTTTACGCACTTGATATCAGCAAGGGATTTAAAAAAGCCCGCTGGACAAAGCTGCCGGCGTGGCCGGGCCCTTCAAGAATGCTGAGTGCGGCCGCGGCAACCGGCAACGCGTTTTATCTGTTTGGCGGCGCCCGGCTGGTGGACGGCAAGCGGATTTACCTGAAAGATGCCTATCGATTTTCCGCATCCGAAGGCTGGAAAAAAATAGCCGGCCTGCCCGGCCCTTCTGTGGCAGCTGCCACGCCGCTGATAGCGGAAAAAGGACAGATCTTTTTACTGGGAGGGGACGATGGGGCGCTTGCAGGCAAAGACCTGCGCCTGGCCCACCCGGGGTTTTCGAAAATGCTGCGCAGCTATGATATAAAAAAAGATTGCTGGTACGGGCAGGGTGACTTACATGTTGCAGGAAAAGAATTTCTCGTTCCCGTAACAACCTCACTGGTACAGTGGAACGGGCAATGGATCCTGCCAGGCGGTGAAATCCGGCCGGGTGTAAGAACGCCGAAGGTCTACGCCATTTCTTTAGGGAGCGCCGTTAAAAAATAGTGTGTTTGTCGCATGAAAGAAAAAAAATATTATAAATGGGTTGTTGTGGCCTTGTTATGGGTAGTGGCCCTGCTCAATTACCTCGACCGGCAGATGCTTTCTACCATGCGGCCCTCCATGCAGATCGATATTACGGAGCTGGAAAGCGCTGCCCGTTTTGGACACCTGATGGCGGTCTTCCTGTGGGTCTACGGCCTCATGTCACCGGTGTCGGGCATCATTGCCGACCGGCTGAACCGGAAATGGCTCATTGCCGGAAGCCTGCTGGTATGGTCGGCGGTTACGCTGCTGATGGGGCAGGCCAGCTCTTTTAACCAGTTGTATGGATTGCGGGCGGTAATGGGCATCAGCGAGGCCCTGTATATACCCGCAGCCCTGTCGCTGATAGCGGATTATCATTCCTCAAAAACGCGCTCACTTGCCATCGGTATACACATGATCGGGTTGTATGCGGGGCAGGCACTCGGCGGCTTTGGAGCTACGGTGGCGCAAGCCTACTCCTGGCAGGCCACCTTTCACGTTTTTGGTATTGCCGGTATTCTTTACGCCGTTGTTTTGATCCTGTTTTTGAAAGAACACCGCCCGGCCGTCAGGCAAACAGCGCTGACTAAAACTGCCGCGCCCCGGGTATCCAAAACCTTTCGCCTTCTATTTTCAAACCTTTCTTTTTGGATCCTGCTCCTGTATTTTACCGTTCCCAGCATTCCCGGCTGGGCCGTAAAGAACTGGCTGCCCACCCTTTTTTCCAATCGTCTTGGCATGGATATGGGCACCGCAGGTCCGATTGCTACCATTTTCATCGCTGTGTCATCGTTGGGGGGTGTTCTTACAGGCGGATTACTCTCGGACCGCTGGGTGCAAAAACATCTGAAGGGGCGCGTGTATACCAGTGCTTTTGGGGTACTGCTCACCATTCCTGCGCTGTTGCTCCTCGGCTACGGACATACTTTACTGGCCCTGGTCAGCGCTGCGTTTTGTTTTGGTTTTGGCTTTGGTATGTTTGATGCCAATAATATGCCCATCCTGTGCCAGCTGGTAGCACCCCGGTACCGGGCCACTGCGTATGGACTTATGAACATGACCAGCGTTTTTTTTGGTGCGTTCATCACCGATTTATTGGGTAAATCTGTAGACGCCGGGCACCTGCACCGGGATTTTACCGTACTGGCTGTCATTGTTTTTGCTGCGCTGATCCTGCAACTGGCATTGCTAAACCCAAAAACGATTGAGTACCCGAACGAGGCGGTGCGCCCGGATCTGGATTAAATTAAAATTACGGCCGCGTAAGTAGATGCATTATTTTTAGTGTCTGTATATACGCATGCAAGAAACATCCACTCAATTGCTGTTCCGTCAAATCGGCGAGGGGCAGCAAGATGCTTTTAACCGGCTTTTTTATCGCTATTATGAGCGGCTGGTGGGGTTTGCTATGCAATATGTGAAGCAGCTGGAAGCTGCAGAGGACGTTGTTGCTACGTTGTTTGTGAACATCTGGCAAAAACGGAGCCAGCTCCCGGAGATCCGGTCTCCGCAGGTGTATCTTTTTGTGGCCACCCGGAACGGCTGCCTCAATCACCTGCGGCGGTTTGCAAAACCGGCGCTGCCTGCGCACCACTACCCGCACCTGCTTAACGAAAATCCGGTCAATACCCTGCATACCGAATATAAAGAACTGGAGGCCATTTTACATGCTGCCATAGAACGCCTGCCCGAACAACGAAAGATGGTCTTTAAGCTTATCAGGGAGGAAGGGCTGAAGGCCCGGGAAGTGGCAGCGATCCTGTCAATTTCTGTAAGGACTGTTGAAAATCAGCTGTACAAAGCGTTGAAAACCCTGGCAATTGCGGCGGGTGAATACCTGGAGTATCAACCGCAGCAGCCACGGGCAAAAAGAAAAAACTTTTTATTGTTTTTGTAAAGGGATGAGTAGATCATCCGGTTTTATTGTCTTATAAGCGTAGTATGAATAATATGAACAGGGAAAAATTTTTAGCCTTGTTGTCAAAGAAGATGAGAAATGAACTTTCGCCGGAGGAGGGGGAATTGTTCGGGCGGTGTATAGAAGAAAACAAGGAATACCAACAATTTCATAAAGCCGTTATGGCTGCCGGCAGCCCGTTGCCGGTTGCCCTGCCGGATATGGAGGGGCGGCTTTCGATGATCTGGAAGCGTGTTGATGCGGGTAAAACGGCACGGGGTCGGCGCCGGGTGCTGCGGATGCCGGTATTGAAAATTGCAATGGTGTTGTTGCTGATTGCAGGAGGAATTGTTTTTGTACGCTATAAAAATAAATCAATAAAAGAAGGATCAATGCTGATGTTGAGTACCACAAATGAAAAATTGTATACCATATTGCCCGATGGCACCCGGGTAAGCCTGGATCATCATTCCGTCCTGGAATATAATACGGATTTTGGGCATGAAAAACGTAAGATCGTATTACAGGGGGCAGCCTTTTTTGACGTGGCAGAAAACCGGAAAGTACCGTTACAGGTGCTGGCGGGCCCGCTTATGGTTGAAGTAAAAGGCACTGCGTTTAGCGTTAACGCTTATAAGAATAACCCCGATGTAAAAGTGGTATTGCTGCGCGGATCAGTAGAAGTATCAAGACGGGGCGACCGTACCGATAAAGTGCTGCTGAAGCCGCACCAGTGGTTGAGCGCTCCTAATACGGAAGGCGGGGCCATGCAGTTTAGTGTGGATTCTGTAAGCCGGGAGCTGGAGCAGCAGCTGCATTGGAAGGGCGATTCGCTGGTGTTCCGGACAGAGCCATTGCAGCAGATTGCATCGAAACTGGAGAAAAAATACGGTGTTGTTATTGAAATTAAAACAGCTGTTCTCAAAGAAAAAAGATTCAGCGGTGTATTTGTCAATGAAAGTTTAAAAGAGGGGCTTGAAGCGCTGCGATTGGCCTACCCGTTCAGCTATAAGATCGAGGGTGGAAAAGTAACCATACAATGACCCGGGGACTTTGTCGTAACCATTTAAAAAGAGCAGCGTATAACGCATTAGTAAATGTTATGGAATTGGCAAAAAAGGGAGCTTTTGTTTTTGTATTGATTGTCTGGGGCGCTCTGGTAGTACCGGCGCAGAGCAGGAAGGTTTCGATAACCGCATCCAACCAGCCGGTAAAAACGGTTTTAGATCAGCTGCAGCAATTAAGCGGGTACAAAATAATTTATAGCGATGAGGTGGTATTGGATGCTATGAAGGCCTCTGTTCATGCGCGCCGGCAGGCAGTGTCGGAAATCTTAGAACAGGTTCTTGCTCCCAATGGATTATTTTACACCAGCCGGCCGGGAGGGCTGATCGTTATCGGGAGCACAGCGCTCCGCGACCAGGACGGGGCAATACCTCCTGCGGTAAAGACGCTGGAAGGTCTCGTTATTGACGGTGAACAAAAGCCGGTTCCCTATGCTTCCGTTACCCTGGCCGAAGGAGTAACAGTTGTTTCAGGAACTGCAGGAGATCAGGACGGTCGCTTTCGGTTAAGTTATCCTTTTAAAACGGCAAAAAAATATAAGCTGCAGGTGTCTTCTATCGGCTACCGGCCGGCAGTGGTTGCCATCGAATTTTCGGATACCCTGCAATTGAAGCCGTTTGTATTGGAAAAGGATAAAAACACGCTGAATACGGTAACGGTTGCGGCCTCCCGGCCCTTGGTAGAAAGGGGAACAGATCGTTATATTGTAAATGTGGAAGGCACGCCGCTTGCCGATGGTAATAATGCACTGGAGGTATTACAAAAGGCCCCCGGTGTATGGGTAGATCCCAACGGGGTGATCAGGATCCAGGGAAGTGGAGCGGTAACCGTTATGATTAATGATGTGGTACAGCGCATGTCTGCTGCCGACCTGGCCGCATACCTGAGGACGGTTCGATCCGAGAACATTAAAAAGATTGAAGTGATCGCCAATCCGCCGGCAGAATATGAGGCTTCGGGAACCGGCGGTATGGTACATATTGTTCTCAAAAAAGCCAGGGACGAAGGCTTTACTGGCCAGGGCTCGGCGGTGTATAAACAACAGAAAGGAAAACCCTATCTGTCTGCCGGCATTTCGGCCCAGTATAAAATAAAGAAATTTTATTTTTTCGGAAATGGCTCCCTGTCAAAAGAAGAGCAGGTGTATTATGCGCGTACATTCAATACCTATAAGGATCATAGTTCCTATGATGGAATTACGGACCGGGTAAACAATAACCGGCAAAACAGCTACCAGGGCGGGGTGGTATACGATATTTCCGACCGGCAAGCCCTGAGCTTTCAGGCGGGTACAACGAATATTAACCTCCTGCGGAATTTTAAAACAGGTATTACCTTAAAGAATGCGACCGGTGCCGATGTTACCGGCAGCTCCGTTACCGATTGGAACCGCAGGCCCGGGCTGACCACGGGTACGCTGAACTACAGCTATAAGCTGGACACCCTGGGTTCGGTATTCAAGATCCTGGCAGATTATGTAAAAGGAGAAAAAGCGGAAGCAATGCAGGTGGCTTCGGTTTACACAAACCCGCTAAAGGATACACTGTACCGGAACAGTTATCCCAGCCATACACAAATTTACAGTAGTCAGGCCGACTACCTGCAGTACCTGACGGCACGCACCAAATTGCAGGCCGGTGCAAAATACGTAGCCACCCGGAGAGACAATACCACCACTACGGAATACTTTGCTGCCGGCAACTGGATGTTAAACCCGGATGCCAGCAACCGGTTTATATATGATGAAAACCTGGTAATGGGCTATACTGCCGTGGAAACCGCCGTAAAAAAGACCAGCGTCAAGGCGGGGCTCCGGGCAGAGGAAACCTATATGCGGGGCAACAATAGTACCATCGGGCAACAGTTTACCCGGAAGTACCTGGATCTTTTTCCTTCTGTGTTTTTATTGCAGCAGCTCAATGATAAACCGGTTCCCGCTTCCCTGTCTTTCAGTTACAGCCGGAGGATCCGCCGGCCTCAGTTCAGCGATCTCAACCCTTTCCGTCTTCGCATCGGCGACTACTCCGTTCTGGTTGGCAACCCGGACCTGTTGCCTGAGTATTCCAATAACTTTCGGCTGGGGTATAATTTCTGGAAAGGGTATATGCTGAACCTGCAGTACCAGCGTACGCATAATATCATCGCAGAGTTTGCCAATCCCCAGGATGATGGGGTGATCGAATACCAGACGCGGAATTTCAAATACCGTACCTCCTATGGAGCCGCCATATACGCCCCGGTTAAAATCCTTCGCTGGTGGACGGCTAATATTTATTCGGGGCTTTTTCATACAGCTTATGCTATTGATGATTTTCAGCTGGCACAAACAGCGTTCTATCTGAACACGTATCAAACTTTCACATTCAGCAAAAACTTTGATTGTACCCTTTTTACTAACTACAGCTCTCCCTATGTCGAGGGCAATACCCAACATGCCACGCTGTTTGTTACAGACCTTTCCTTTGGCAAAAAGCTCTTCGATAATAGATTGCATCTGCGGCTGAATATTACGGATCTGTTTAATACCTTCCGCGAAAAATCATTAACCACCTATGATGGCGTTAAAATTGATTTTTATCAGAAACGTCCTACCCGTACCGTAGGTGTGTCTGTAAGTTATCTACTGAATGCCGGGAAGAAGATCAAAGATAAAAAAGTGGAGCAGAGCGCGGAGGAAGAAAAGAACCGGATCTGATTTTTTTTTATATTGTTGCTCAAACGGTATAGGGGATGATGCTATTTTCAAAATTATGAATGGCCGGTCGATTATCATCATGGGAGTATCCGGTAGCGGAAAGACTACAGTCGGCAAAGCCGTAGCCCAGATGCGCGGGTACCGGTTTATAGATGGAGATGATCTGCATCCGGTTGCCAATATTGAAAAAATGCGCTCCGGCGCTCCCTTAACCGATGAAGATCGCCGGGACTGGCTCCTGCGCATTCATCAGGAGATGAAGGAGCTGAATGCCGCGGGTATTTCTGTGGTAGTGGCCTGCTCCGCGCTCAAAAGAAAATACCGGGAGGTGCTGAGGGACGGACTGGATATGTTGTTTTTCTACCTCAAAGGCAGCTCTCTGCAGGTAGGTGCATTACTGAAAGCAAGACAGGGCCACTTTATGCCGGTGCAGCTATTACAAAGCCAGTTTGAAGCGCTGGAAGAGCCAACAGGAGCAGAGACCGACTGTGTAACTATTCCCATAACGGATCTTCCTGGAGAACTGGAGCAGATCCGGCTCCTGTTAGTACAACATGGATTTTAAGGATCCGGGTAGGAGCCTGGGTTTTAACGCACGGATTTTGCAAGGTTCACAAAGCAGTCCGCCGTTGGGGGCATTGTGTATTCGCTGCGGTCTTAGCGGATTCATTGCGTGCTTTGTGGCAAAAAGGAGTACAAAAAATGTTATGCACCTTTCCGGGATCGGATCCATTTATGATAATAACCGTATTTTCGGTATCTGTTAATACTTGCCATGGCCCTGTTGATTCTGATATCCGGAGTTCTGTTACTATTGTTGCTGATAACAGTTGCAAAGCTCAATGCATTTATATCCCTGGTTGTGGTGGCGCTCCTGGTTGGCCTGGGCAATGGGATGGAGCCCATGCATCTGATTGCCGCCGTAAACAAGGGCATTGGAGATACGCTGGGATCGTTGATTCTTGTGTTAGGGTTGGGGGTGCTTCTGGGGGCATTGCTTACGGAAACCGGTGCTACCCGGCAAATATGCAATGGCTTGCTCCGGCTTTTTGGCCCGGCCCGCGCAAAAATAGCACTGGCCATAACGGGATTTGCCGTAGGGCTGGCGCTGTTTTATAACGCCGGCTTCATTGTGCTGATACCCCTGGTATTTGTGGTGGCCCGGCAAACGGGTCTGCCCCTGGCCTACCTGGCTATTGCCATGGCAGCACCGCTTTCGATCACACATGGGTTCCTGCCGCCGCACCCGGGGCCTACAGCTATTGCCGTTTTATTTAAAGCAGACCTTGGTAAAACCCTGTTGTATGGTCTTTGTGTGGCCATACCGGCGTTGTGTCTGGCGGGCATCCTCTTTCCGGAATTTATAAAGAAAATAAAAACAGCCCCGCCACCGGGCATTTTTGGCAGTGAACAAACTATCGGACAGTCCTTGCCCGGTTTTGGTATCAGCCTGTTTACGGCCCTTTTACCGGTGCTGTTAATGGCGGCTTCGGCCATTGCTGCAGCATGGAGCAGCCCGCATGCATCCCCACTGGTTCGCATACTGCATTTTGTGGGCGATCCGGGTATGGCCATGCTTATTGCCGTACTCTTTGCGATCCTTTTTTTAGGTCTGTTCCGCAGTGTGTCTGTCAAAACATTAATGGATCGCACCAGCGGGTCCATCAGCGCCATCGCCACCATTGTGCTGGTTATAGCCGCAGGGGGCGCATTGAAAGAAGTGCTCATTCAAAGTAAAACGGCGGATGCCATAACACAGTTTTTCCTGAACACTTCCATGGCGCCCCTGTTCCTCGGCTGGCTGGTGGCCACCCTTATCCGCATTGCCGTGGGCTCGGCTACTGTGGCCGGACTTACGGCCGCAGGAATTGTACAACCCCTCATCGCGTCCATGCAGGTAAAGCCGGAGCTGATGGTACTATCCATCGGCGCCGGCAGCCTGATGTGCTCGCATGTGAATGATACCGGTTTCTGGATGTTTAAAGAGTACCTGGGACTTTCCATTGGCGATACTTTTCGTACCTGGACGGTGATGGAATCCATCATCGGGGTTGTTGGTTTGCTGGGTGTGTTGTTGCTCAACGCAGTGCTATAAAAGTAGCAAAAGCGTATTTGTTTCCCGGGTGTGACTAAAAAGGCCTCCATTGGGACGGGGAGGCGGTAAAACGGTAAGTTAGTAACGTCTCATACACGCGGGGAAATTTTTCAAAGCTAATAAATGTCTTATTTACAATTAATTAATGGGATCAGGGTCTCCTGTTCCCGGAATTTGTACCACCGGCATACCCACGCTGTTGATGAGTCTGCTATATTTGCTGTTGCTTATGTTTAAAAAGATCCATAGCGTACTTTTTTTTCTGCTGGCCGCGACCTCCGCAATGGCCCAGCTCCATGTAGCCAAACTGGGTGTGGAGCAGGGGCTGTCAAATGAAACCATTCGTTCTATTTATCAGGACCGGAGCGGTTTTATGTGGTTTGGAACGCTGGACGGGCTCAATCGTTTTGATGGATACACGTTCAAGATCTATCGCAATAAATTTGGAGATACCAGTTCTTTGTTAAGCGATGTTATTTATGGTATTACAGAGGACCAGGGCGGCAACCTCTGGCTGGCTACGCGCCTGGGCGTATGCCGGCTAAACCGCCTTAAAGATGATTTTACTACGGTATACTACCGGAAGGCTGGAGCGCATCAGCTTATCCGGTTAGACCGGGATGTGATTAAAACCATCCGCTGTGATGCCCGTAATAACCTGCTGATTGCTTCGGAGTTAAAGGGGCTCATGATTTGTGAAAACGCGGCAGCAACGGCCATACAGCTGCCCCTTATGGATATAACGGGGGCAATGATTGGTCAGTACGGGGTGCAGGCCATCTGTTTTGACAAGCGGGGGCGAACATTGGTTTTTGTACAGGGTAAGGGTATTTGCGTGCTGAACTACAAAAGCCGCCGTCTTGAACTGTTGAACGCAGGCGTTCAATATGTAAACAGTATGCTGCCGGATGGTGACAGTATATGGCTGGCAGGCAATGATGGCGTATATACCTATAATGCGGGCAGCAACCAGGTGCACAAATTCCTGGCGGTTGAAAATGCCCGGCTCAATGCCAATCTGGCTATGGCCCTGGAGTCGGACGGAACGCGGAATATATATATAGCCACGATGGGCGGGGGACTGAATGTGTACGATAAAATAACCCGCCGGGTACGTTATATTGTTGCGGGTGATGGGCGGGAGCAGCTTTCAAGCAGTGGCATTTATTCCCTGCTTGTGGATAAAACTTCAAGGATTTGGATCGGCACCCGGCGGGGCGGCATTAATATTATTGACCCAGGCCGGGAAAAATTTGTAACCGTCAGTCACGAGCCGGGAAATCCCAACAGCCTTTCGGGCAATTTTATTACTTCAGTTTGCGAAGCACCCAATGGCGATTTGCTGGTGGCTACGGAAGACAATGGCCTCAATGTGGTAGACACAAAAAACAACCGGATTACCTATTATAAAAATAACCCTCGCGATCCGGCATCCCTGTCAGGAAATAATGTCAATAATATCACGATTGATCATTTGGGCCATATATGGCTGGCGACCTATACGGATGGTATCTGCCGGTTTATACCTGCCAGCAGGAACTTTAAACGGTATCGGACGGTTAATGAAAAGACCGGTGTTGAAAATAAAGTGTTCAATATTTTTTACGAAGACAAGGATCATACCCTTTGGGCGGCTGCCCTGCGGCGGGGTAATTATTTTGGCGCTCTGTACCGGTATAACCGGGCAAAAGATATTTTTGAAATTTTTGATGATAAGCTCTCCGACCTGTTTTCGTTAAAGGAAGACGGCCAGGGCAATTTCTGGGGCGGTGGTCTTACGGACCTGGTAAAAATCGACCGGGTCAGTCATCGTCATCAGTATTTTTATATCGGCCAGTTTATCCGTACCATCACCGATGACGGAATGGGACATTTGTGGCTGGGTACGGAAGGGGGCGGCCTGGTACTGTTCGACAGGAAGCAGCAAAAGATCATCGCCCGCTATACCACTTCAGAGGGACTGAGCAACAACAGTATATTTTCTACCCTCCAGGATGATAGAGGCAACCTCTGGCTTGGTACGTTTAACGGCCTTTCCAAATTCAGCATAAAGGGCCGGGCATTCAAAAACTATTATCGCAGCGATGGGCTTGAAAGCGACCAGTTTCATTTTAACGCAGCAACAAAGCTGCGTTCAGGGGCCTTTATCTTTGGTGGTATACAGGGCTATAATACTTTTTTTCCGGATAGTATTGGAATCGCTGCGGGACAGGTTCCCCTCCGTTTTACGGGAATGGTGATAGATGGGAAGCCCGCGGAAAGGGTGCCCGCATATATCAGCAAAATAGATGGAAGCAATATTGCGGCCCTTGCTGTGCCTTATAATAATGCCGTTTTTTCTATCCATTTTGCGGCGCTTGAATATGCTGTTCCGGATAAAATTTCTTATGCCTATATGATGGAGGGATGGGATAAGGGGTGGAACTATTCTGGTAATGTGCGTACGGCTACTTATACCCATTTACGGGAAGGACGCTATACGTTTAGGGTGAAATGTACGGATAGCAATGGAATATGGAATAATGAAATTGCCATCCCCATACATGTATTTCCCCCCTGGTACCGGAGCTGGTGGGCCTACCTGCTGTACCTGGCTGCAATCGTTTTGATTGTTTACCGGTACCTGCGCTATCGCTCCCGGCAGGCCCAGCTGCAATATGAAGTGGACCTTCAGAAACTGAATGTTCAGAAAGAAAAAGCCGAACGGGAAAAAGGGCTGGCCGAGCTGGCCCGGGAAAAAGCCGAGCATGAAAAATATGCCGCTGAGCTGGAAACGGAACGTACTCAAAGAGCATTAGAACGATCCGAAAGGGAGACCGAAAAGGCTATTGCTGATACAGAGCGGGAAGTGAATGAGCGACGCGCTTCTTTCTTTACCAGCATCTCGCATGAGTTTCGCACACCGCTTACGCTGATCATCAATCCGGTTAAAGATATTTTGGAGCAGCGCAGCCAGTTATCGGAAAAAGAAGACCGGGAGCTGGAGATCGTTTACCGGAACGCCCGCCGTATGCTAAGCCTTACCAATCAGCTGCTGTTATTCCGGCGTGAAGAAAGCGGGCTTGACCGGGTGTACCCCACAAAGCTAAACCTGGTGGCTGTTTGCCGGGATGTGTACTTATGCTTTGTGCAACAGGCCCAGGCAAAAAATATCCGGTATCATTTCCGTTGTGATGAAGATGTGGTGGAGCTCTATGCCGATAAAGACAAGCTGGAAATCATTTTTTACAATTTATTATCCAATGCGCTGAAATATACCCCAACGGATGGTGAGGTAACGCTGCAAATCATTAATGAAGCAGATGCGGTCAATATCGGTATAGCAGATAGCGGACCGGGAATTGCCGCCGGGGCAGCGGAAAAAATATTTGAAAAGTTTTACCAGGCAAAAGAACGGGGCCAGGAAATAAAACCCGGCTTTGGTATTGGCCTGTACCTGGCACGTCAGTTTGCCGGGGCACACCAGGGATCCATTGCCTGCACCAACAGGGAGGGCGGTGGCGCCTTGTTTCGGGTACATTTATTAAAAGGCAATCGTCATTTTACTGCGGAGCAATTAGCCTGTAACGTAATGCCGGGTCAGTCGGTTTTACAGGAAATGGTCGATCATGGCGATGGAGCCGCGCCCCTGGTTTCGATGGTGACGGAAAATACCGGGGCGCTTCTGGCAAGCGAAAAACAATCGATCCTGGTCATCGATGATGACGCTGCCATCAGGGAATATTTAAGCCTGCAGTTACATGCCGGCTACCAGGTGTATGAAGCGGGCAGCGCCGAAGAAGGTATTGTTAAAGCCGAAAAGCTTTTGCCGGACCTGATCATCAGCGATATCATGATGGGGGAACTAAGCGGGATCGACCTGTGCAAAACCATTAAGGAAAATCCTGCATTGAGCCATATACCGGTAATACTGCTTACGGGAACGTCCAGCGACGCATTAAAGCTACAGGGTATACAACAGGGGGCCGATGATTATATAATGAAACCCTTTGATAAAGCGCTTCTTTTAGCCCGGGTGGGGAACCTGCTTAAAAACAGGACCAGCCTCCAACGCTATTTTTATAATGCCATTACCCTGGACAACCAGGATGTAAAGATTCCGGAAAAGTACCGCCGGTTTCTGGAGCAGTGCATTGAAGTGGTAGAGGAGCACCTCGATGACGAGGAGTTTAACAGCAAAAAGCTGGCCGTGAAATTGGGCATGAGCTATTCGGCCATTACAAAAAAAGTAAAAGCAGTCTCCGGCCAGTCGCTCAACAGTTTTATACGCTTTCTCCGGTTGCGGAAGGCGGCCCGGCTTTTTATCGATACCAGCTATAATGTAAACGAGGTGGCCACTACCGTAGGTGTTTTTGATGCACGCTATTTCCGGGAGCAGTTTAGCAAACAATTTGGGATGAATCCCTCGGAGTTTATTAAGAAATACCGGAAACCCTTTGCTAATAAATATACCGTCAACAAGGATGTATTGGGTAAAAGTGAGGAGTAAGCTATTGGACGGTAACTGATAATTTCAGGTGCCCGCCGAGCCCGTTTTGAATAATGCGTATCAATGTTGAAAGACGGATACCATTCTCAATTAGCAACCGCTTATATTCATCGTAAAACATTTCATTCTTATGATGCTCTTTTTGATTCTTGACATAATTGATGATGATATCCCTTTCTTTTATTGAATAGGTGAAGGCGCCATAGCTTTCCTGCCATCCACGAAATTCAGGAAACAGGTTGCTGCTTTTCATCCATATACTGCTGGATGCTTTTATATCCCTGATATAATCCGCAAGTGATGTTGACGGATGAAGATCTGAAAAAATATGTATATGATCTTCTATGCCGTTGATGCGATAGAGGTTACATTTTTTATTCTTTACAATCCCCCAGATGTACTTGTAAAGTTCTTCACAGTGCGCTTCTGTAATTGTTTTACGGCGATTTTTAATAGCAAAAATAATCTGGTAGAAAATTTGGCGGTAGCTCATGATGATGATTTCATAGGTTATAAAATATTGTTCTGTCCGCTCTGATTCACGTTTGATTTTCGAAAATCCAATCGGTGTTCATCACATTCGACCCCTCCGGGGCCGCATCGGCTACGCATATAGCACCCTGCGGGCACAGTTATAGAATGATCGCCCGGTACAACCCCAAAAAATGTGTCCACACGATAGGATTGATCGGGCAAAAGTGGAAAAAATAGGGTACCATTCTTACTTAAACAGCAGACCCTATTTACGTCTTGTAATCGCTTATTACGCATGTTGAACCCAAAATTCTTTAAAAACGCCCAATCTACCCTGTTTATGAAGAATTTATTATTTAAAATAATGATAATCAATTATTTGTTGTTGATTTGATAGTTGGTTCCGGCACTTACCCACACGGAACGGAGGCGAAAAATGCTAATTTACCCCCCTTTTTTTGACAATCATCCCACCATTTACCCCCCTGCGCAGCATTAGTATTGCAGGGTAAATAATTTAATCAATTATTCAATATGAAAAGAATCAAACGATTGCCCAGCAGGATCGGCCTGTTTATGGTCCTTGCCTTTCTTGTTATTGGCCCGCTTAAGGGCGTGGCGCAAACCAAAACAGTAACCGGCCTTGTTTTGGATGCATCTTCGGAAAAACCCGTTGCCGGTGCCTCTGTATTGGTCAAAGGCTCAACGGCCGGCACGCTTACCAACGCGGAAGGCCGGTTTTCGGTTGTCGTGCCCGAAAACGGGCTGCTGCTTATTTCGGCCGTTGGCTACCAGGAACTGGAGGTAGGGGCGGATGCCAGCTTAAACCGGTTATTATTATCTCCGGTTAATAAGGAACTGGACCAGGTAGTGGTGGTGGGCTATGGCAGGCAAAAGAAAGCTACGCTGACGGGAGCCGTGGAAACCATCAGCAGCAAGACCTTTGAGAGCCGGGCAGTTACCAATGTGGGACTGGCGCTGCAGGGCCAGGTACCGGGGCTGCTGGTTACAAGATCTTCTCCCCGCCCCGGAAATGAAGGCATTGCCTTTACGATCAGGGGCGCTACCTCTGTTAACGGCAGCGATCCGCTGATTGTGGTGGATGGGGTGCCCATCCTGAATGCCTATTCCTTCCAAAACATGAACCCGGACGATATCGAAAGTATATCGGTTTTAAAGGATGGCGCTTCGGCCATATACGGGTCCCGCGCTTCAAATGGCGTGATCCTGGTAACCACCAAAAGAGGGAAGGGAAAAGTAAGAGTCGACTACAGCGGTAATTTCCGCTTTACCACCAATGGAATCACCGGCTATTCCCCCTCCATGCAGGAGTATGCTACCATGTGGCTCGAGGCCAATAAAGAAGAGGCCGTGCCCAACTGGTGGGTTTGGAGTAATGAGGCCAATCTCAAAAACATGCAGCAGGGAGTGGAGGGAAAATATGACCTGTTTGGAACGGATTTCTATATTTATAATGCAGACCGGATTGCCGAAATGTTTGCCCGCCGGTATTCTTACCAGCATAATATAAGCGTATCTAACAGCGGGGAAAAGAGCGGGTACCGCCTGTCCCTGGGCTATTCGGACAACCAGGGAAACCTGGCAACGGCTTATGACGGACAAAAACAATACAACCTGCGTTTTAACCATGATTATAAGTTGTCTGACAAATTAAAGCTGGAAACCGGGGTGAGCCTGATCAATGCGGCTACCCGTACGCCTTCGGTTGGGCTCGATAATACGTTGTATGCATTTGATATGCCTTTTTACCCGGCAAAAAACCCGTTGGGCCAGTGGTTTGCCACTTTTAACGGCATCGATGGAGGCGCCATCCGGAATGCGGCGGCCATGACCAGTGCCGGCGGCCGGGACAATAAAAATTCCCTCACCGGAAGAATTGATCTGAAAGCCACTTATGAAATCTATAAAGACCTGGCGCTGGAAGGAATGGCCTCCTTGCAGAACGAACGGTTTAATGAAGAAAAATATGTGCTCCCGGTTCAGTTGTATAACTGGTATGGCGTGCCAACAGGCATTGGCTTAAATACCGGCGGGACCAGCAATACCTATTATGCGTATGCGTGGCAGGGGTATTACCAGTATTATTCAACGCTGCTGCGCTACAA
Source organism: Niabella hirudinis (assembly GCF_051201075.1). Taxonomy (NCBI): domain Bacteria; kingdom Pseudomonadati; phylum Bacteroidota; class Chitinophagia; order Chitinophagales; family Chitinophagaceae; genus Niabella; species Niabella hirudinis. The sequence goes on along the minus strand of NZ_JBPEHJ010000002.1, from coordinate 35,069 downwards.
CAAAATATTTAAAGGCCGGCACAATGTATCGGCAGTTGCCGGCATCAATGCCGAAAAAAACACCTCGCAGTGGATCTCCGGCAACCGGGTAGGCTTCGATGATATGGGCGTGTACGATATCAGTGTGGCGTCAACAACTACGCAAACCAATGCCGGGTCCAAATCATTAAATGGCCGCTACTCCTATATTTCAAGGCTGAATTATAACTATGACGAAAAATACCTGGCGGAGCTCATCGGAAGAAGGGATGGAAACTCCCGGTTTGCCGCGGGGTATAAATTCAAGAATTTCGGATCAGCGCTCCTGGGCTGGGTATTTACCAAAGAAAAATTTATGGAAGGCACATCTGGGATATTGAACTTTGGTAAGATCCGTGCAAGCTATGGTGTTTTGGGTAATGAAGCATCTGGCCTTAGTGCATTCGACTACCTGTCTACGGTCAATATCGGAACAACGATCCTCGGATCGCCGGCCGCTCAGCAGCAATCTACCAGTTTAAATAATAATGGCCTCATCAGCTATACCCGAAGCTGGGAGCGGGTAAAGACAAAGAACATCGGAGTGGATTTAAACTTTCTGCGCAACCGGTTGACTGCAAACTTCGATTATTTTATCAAGGATAATATCGGGATGCTGGTAGATGTAACCTACCCCTCGGTATTGGGCGGAAAAGCTCCCAAAACCAATAGCGGCCGCTTCAATACCAAAGGCTGGGAAGCAGTACTGAACTGGAAAGATCATATAAAGGAGTTCTCCTACTACGTATCTGTAAACATGGGTAATACCCAAACCAGGATCAGTGGTGTGGAAGGCGCCGATAATTATGGCGCCGGGTTAAACGGGATCGTAAATGGTTACCCCTGGAAACCCTGGTTTGTGTATGCCACCGCCGGGTATTTTAAAAACCAGGCAGAAGTGGATGCCTATTATAAACAATTTGGCGGCAGTACCGACCTGGCCAACCTGCCGCAAACCAATAAAGCCGTTGCACTGCGCCCCGGGGATGTAATCAGAACAGATGTAGCCGGCACCGGCAATATCACCGCTATCGGAAACAAAAAAAGCGCGCTGATCTATGTAGGCGATGGTACCCCTCACTATACCTATGGCATGAACCTGGGCGGCTCCTGGAAGGGGGTTGACCTGGATGCTTTTTTTCAGGGACAGCTAAAGCAGCATATCATGCGTAATGGCTATATGGCCTATCCCTTTGCGGCCCTTTACACCAACCAGAACCCTTCCTTTTTGGGTAACACCTGGACGGAGGAAAATACAACGGCGCTTTACCCGCGCTTAACCGTAAGCCCGGCCCGTGCCTCCTGGAACTATGCCAACAATGATTTTATGTTGCAGAACAACCGGTATATCCGCCTGAAAACGCTGATAGTGGGTTACACCCTTCCACCGTCTTTAACACAGCGGATCAAATTGCAAAAACTGCGGGTTTATTTCTCCGGTAATGACTTGTGGGAAGCCACATCCGTCAAGGATGGCTTTGATCCGGAAATGGGTGAGGCCTCCATCAACAGCGGCTATCCCTTTGCCCGTACCTGGTCTTTTGGCATAAATGTCGGATTCTGATAGTACCTGAAAATTTAGAAACATAAAATGAGCCATAAAAATTATTGAGTAATTGATACCAAAACGATGATAATTTTTATGTCGAATTCCATCTGACCAACAAAAGTCAATAAAAATAAACAGATGAAAAAGATATATAAATACCTGTTCATAGGCGGCCTCTCATTAAGTATTGCGGCCTGCCAGAAAAACTTTATCGACCTGGAGCCCACAGCGCAGTTTACCGATGCGGTTTACTTTGCCAAAGCCAGCGATTTTAAAGCATTTGCTACCAACTTTTATAACCAGTTGCCAGGCTGGAGCTTTGGTTCTATGGATAATAATTCCGACCTGTCGGCAAACAGCAACAGCAATGGCTATGATATCGGGCATGGAACCATTGCTGCCGGCAGTACCAATTGGGATTATTCCGGCATCCGCAATTGCAATATACTACTGGGAAAAGCGGCTTCTTATACCGGCGCCGATAATATTGGTCAGTATGTTGGCGAAGCCTATTTTTTCAGGGCATTTGCCTATTTTAACCTGCTAAAAACCTTTGGGGGTGTACCCATTGTAACCACCGTGTTGGATGTGAACGCACCGGAATTGTTTGGCGCACGATCCAGCCGCTACCAGGTGGTGGCGCAGATTCTGGCAGACCTGGACCAGGCCATTGCCCAACTGCCCATTGAGCAAAATATAGCGGGTGCGGATAAAGGGCGCACCAGCAAATGGGCCGCAGCGGCGTTGAAAGCACAAGTGGAATTGTATGAAGCCACCTGGGAAAAATACGTGGGACAAAAAACAGACGGAGACGGTGCGGGTGCTGGCGCGGGCACGGCTGGCTATGATGCGGCGAATATAAATAAATACCTGGCAGATGTAGTGACGCTGTGTAAAGAGGTTATGGACAAAGGCGGCTATGAATTGTGGAACAAAAATGGCGATAGCAAAATGGACAGCCTCAGTTCTTACTACCTCTTTAACCTGGAAGATGCCGGCAGCAACCCAGGTGGTTATGATAAAACCACCAACAAGGAATTTATCCTTTATAAGGTGTTTGACTATACCTACAAACAGGCACGCCTCAATATAACATGGACTGCCTGGCAGCTGTACCCCAGCCGTAAATTTATGGACATGGTGGTTTGCAGGGATGGCCTGCCGCCCGAGAAGTCACCCTTATTCCAGGGCTATCATACCGTTAGCTCCGAATTTCAAAACCGGGACCTGCGGATGCTGAACTATCTCTATGGTACAAAAACGGCGCCCACTTCGGTTACGCTAACTTACGGCAGCCTGGGTTACAGTGGTTATAGCAATAGTAAATATGCAGTGTATGGCTATGGTTCCCGCAGGAAGGATAATGAAGAGTCGGCCAACTGGCCCATCATCCGTCTGGCCGAGGTTTATTTAATGTATGCAGAAGCGTTGTATGAACTGAACGGCAGCATCACAGACGATCAGTTGAATGCTTCCATTAATAAATTGAGGGCACGCTCTAACGTGGCGCCGCTTACCAATGGGCCTGCAACAGCCAACGGGCTGGATCTACTTACAGAAATAAGGAGAGAAAGGGCCGTGGAGCTGTACAGGGAAGGAAAGCGATTTGACGATCTGAAACGCTGGGGCATACTGGAAGCTTCCTTAAATCCCTCGCGCCTGGGAAGGGTGGTAGGCGATGCTGCTTATGCTACGCCTTTTAAAGATGCCTCTGGTAAAGCCACGGCCATCTATACGCCCGGCTCCTATGTGTATGGGGAAGAAGAAGTGACTACCCCCGCCGGAACATTAAAATGCGTGGTGGTCGACAGCTATCAGAACCACTCGGTGGCTTTAAAGCATTATCTATACCCGGTGCCTGTAAGTCAAATCCTCCTGAATAACAAATTACTTCAAAACCCCGGCTATTGATAACCCCATAAAAACATGCAGATGAAACAGTATAAATTTTATATATCCATAATGATGATCCTGGTTGCCGGCGGCCTGTTTGCGACTATTGCGGGATGTGGTAAAACAGGCCTGCGTCATTTGGGAACATGGGATGCCGGTCTTATGTCAAAAGATTCCGCAGGTATTGATACATTGGCACCTTCCGTTGCGCTCAAACATGGAGGGCTTCATACCATGGCAGATTTTGGAAGGGTAAAAGCAAAAATAGCAGCCAATGCCGAGCCCTGGATCTCGGGCTGGAATAAGCTTATTGCCAACTCTCATGCCCAGGCAGGCTATACGGCCAATCCTACCGTAAAGCTGATCCGTGGTGGCGGATCAAGAGAGGAGCCGGAAGCCGATAACTACTCCAGGGCTATGAATGATGCGGCAGCAGCTTACCAGCTGGCCCTGCGTTGGAAGATCAGCGGCGATGATACGTTTGCAACCGCCGCTATCGCTATTTTGAATGCCTGGGCGGCAACCTGCCAGCAATTGAGCGGCGACTCCAATGTGGCGCTGGGCGCGGGTTTCTATGGCTACCAGTTTGCGCTGGCGGCGGAGTTGCTAAGAGACTTTAATGGATGGGTGGCAGCAGATTTTAAGAAATTTAAGGATTGGATGGTGAATGTTTTTTACCCGGTAAACTATAGCTTCCTGAGCGGTCATTTCGGCAGCTGCCCCACCAATGGGTATGCCAACTGGGATCTGGCAAATCTTGCTTCCATGATGGCGATTGGAATATTGACAGACAACCGGTCGATGTATAACTATTGCATCAACTACCTGCAGAAAGGTAAGGGAAACGGCAACTGGTATACGGCCATCAATTATGTTTTTGACGGCGCGGATGCCGGGCTGGCCCAGCTGCAGGAGAGCGGCCGGGACCAGGGACATGCCACATTGTGTATCGCATTGATGGGGGTTATAGCCCAGCTTGCCTGGAACCAGGGCGATGATTTTTATAGCCTGGATGATAACCGGCTTTTGAAAGCATGCGAGTATACGGCTAAGTACAATGTTGCATCTCTGGATGTTCCGTATCATTCCTATACCCGCATTTATGGCGCCAACTGCGCTTCCACAGAAGTGCATTCTGTTATCAGCAGCAGCGGCCGGGGTACCGTCAGGCCCATGTGGTCGATACCCTACTTCCACTACAACAAAGTAAAGAAGCTAACGGCAAAGTATACAGCAATGGGAGTACAATCAACCCTGCCCGAAGGTGGTGGTGGCGACTATGGCCCCAACAGCGGCGGCTTTGATCAGCTGGGCTTTGGCACGCTGATGTTCACGCTCGATTAAAATGGATGATCCAATAAAATATAAACAGATGAAAAGATATAATACAATACAGACCGCAATGTGGAGCCTGCTGGCCACCATGCTGATCGGCTTTGCTTCCTGTGAAAAGGGCCCCAATTTCAGGGAGTTTTATTATCCTGCCCCGGAGGTAGAAGACTTCTTTCCCAAACAGGGATATGCAGGCAGCGATATTACGATTAACGGGGCCGATTTTGGTACCCTTACCAAAGCCATTAAAGTATATTTTGGCGGGGTGCCGGCCGATACGGTGCGTAGTGTGGAGGATCATAAGATTGTGGTGAAAGCGCCTGCCAATGGGGTTTCCGGGGTTATTACGGTTGAATATTTTGGAAAAAAAGATACATCTGCCACTGCATTTACCTTCCTGCCTTCGGCAAGGTTTATTGGGCTGAGTGCAGATAAAGCCATGAAAGGCGATGAGCTGACGATTACCGGGGAAAATTTCGGAGCAGCAATTTCTAAAGTACAGGTATTTATCGGTGCCAATGAAGCCCAGGTGAATTCGGTTGAACCAACCCGGATCAAATTTACGGTACCGGATGTCGCTTCAGGCACGGTATACTTAGTGGTGGATGGTCAGCGTCTTGCCGGTTCCTACTTGCTGGTAGGCATAGAAAAGCTGGCAGCCACATTGATCGGGCATTCCGGCTCCTGGTCCAATAACCCCGCCAATACCATTGCCGCTGCGGTAGACGGGGATCTGGGCACTTATGTAGATGCCGCCACCGCAAGTGGGTATGTGGGTTATGATATGGGGGCAGGAAAAGCGGCCCTGCTGTCTTCGGTGCGTTTTGCTCCGCGGAATACGTTTGGATCAAGAATGGCAGGTGGAGAAATAAGAGGCGCCAATGATCCAACACTTTTCGATGCCGTTACCCTTTATAAGATCACCACAGCGCCGGCCAGCGGTGTTTATACGGAAGCCGCCATCACCACAACAGAAACCTACCGGTATATTTATTATTATGCCCCATCAGGCAACTGCAATATTGCGGAGATTGAGTTTTATGGTACCGCAGTAGATAAGGTAAACCCCGTGGGCAAATATATATGGGAGTTTAATACCGCCGGTGATAATGACGGCTGGACGCCCCAGCAGTCCGCATCCTGGACGGTTTCCGGAGGTGCTTTGAATGTAACCTTTCCCCAAACCTCGGGAAATAAAAGAGCCGACCTGGCGCAGAAAGGGGTACTGCCGGTAGTGGTACATACCGGAACCTTCCCGGTTATCGCCATAAAAATGATGGGCAAACCGGACGGGGCACGCATCACTTTTGATACCAACCTGGGTTCGTTTGGTAATGGTTATAATAAATATGCTACGGACTATGCTACGCAAAACGTATACTATTGGGATATGTCCGCATTAAGCGTTGGTGCCGGCGCTCCAAAACCCAATGAACAGCTCAGCTTTACCACCTTCCAGTTTAAGATAGCCGATATCCCACAGGCGGACCCGGCATTGGGTTACAAAGTAGAGTGGATCCGGACATTTGAGAGTAAGGAAAAACTGGCAGCCTTCCTGGGACTGTAACGGGAATGCACCCGGTGAAAACAGTATCGGATAATAAGTAATAAAATTGAATGAATGAAGCGTATATTCCTGTGGAGTTTGGGTTGTCTTTTTTTTAATACCTGTAAAACCAGTGCACCGGGTTTCGATGTGGACCGGCAGCTCCGTTACTGTTTGGAGCAGGCCTCAAAAACCCTGAGCCAGGCAACGGACAGTGCGCAGATGCCCCGCAGTATCGACAGCGGTCGGCAAAGCTGGCGGTGGGTGGGCTACCGGGATTGGACCAGCGGATTTTGGCCGGGCATATTGTGGTATGCCTATGATTACTCAAAGGCTGCAAAATGGAAGGCGGACGCGGAACGGTTTTCTGCTGCTTTATTTCCGCTGGTTGATTCAACGGCCATTGATCACGATATCGGGTTTCAGCTGTATTGCAGTGCCGGCAACGCTTACCGGCTTACAAGGGACAATATCTATAAGCAGGTACTGCTGCGGGGCGCGGATTCACTGGCAACCCTTTTTAATCCGAAAGTAGGCACGCTTTTGTCATGGCCTCGGGTGGTGCCGGGCGTAGACTGGCCGTTGCGACACAATACCATTATGGACAATATGATCAACCTGGAGCTGTTATTCTGGGCTTCAAAAAATGGCGGGGCAAACTATTTATATGATATTGCGGTGAGCCATGCCCTTATAACCATGAAGAACCAGTTCCGGCCGGATTATACATCGTGTCATGTAGTAGTATATGATACGGCAACCGGTCAAAAAGTAAAAGCGATAACCCACCAGGGATATAGCAACAGCAGTATGTGGGCCCGCGGGCAGGCATGGGCTATTTATGGTTATACCATGGTGTACCGGGAAACAAAGGATCCGCGCTTTCTTGATTTTGCACAAAAGGTAACAGATGTTTACCTGCAAAAGCTGCCGCCCGATTTGATTCCGTACTGGGACTTTAATGACCCCGCTATCCCCCGCGCGCCGCGCGATGCATCGGCTGCGGCCATAGTGGCTTCCGCCCTGCTGGAGCTTTCCACACTGGTGTCTGATAAAGCAAAAGGCGAAGTATATAGAGAAAAATCCATCGATATGCTAAAGGAGTTATCTGCGGTAACTTATCAGAGCGGCCCGGCCAACAGCGCCTTTTTGCTGCACAGTACGGGCCATAAGCCCAATGGAGGAGAAATCGATGCATCAATCATTTATGCAGATTATTATTACATTGAAGCTTTGTTGCGGTTAAAGCATTTATTGGATCAGTCAAAATAGGCGGTTATGAATCAAATAAAGAAACTGTTGGCGGTAGTTTTATGGGTGTGCACCTACACACTGCAGGCACAGGAGTTGGTGGTATATCCGGCGCCACCCAACGCGTCTGAATCCCTGGGCAATAAGGACTTTATCGTAAAGGTAAGAAAGCCGGGTGGGGCCTGGCAGGATCTGTATGTTTATAATGTAAAGGTGGACGAAATGCGCGGCACCATCCATAATGTACAAAACGCATCGCTGTGCAGTTTCGATTTTTCAGGAACAGTGGAGGTGGCGGTAACCCATAACAGGGGCCGGATCGAAACTGCACGTATCCGGCCGCTTTCCTTTAACATACCTTACGCCGTAAGCGGCCATACGCTTTATTTTAAACTGGACAAGCCCCGTAACCTGTCGGTTGAGATCAATGGCGATCTTTTTCATAACCTGCACCTGTTTGCCAACCCCCCTGAAGATTTTAAAGTGGATAAAAACGATCCGGACCTGATTTATTTTGGTCCCGGCATTCACCAGCTTCCGGGAGGAAGGCTAAAAATCCCCTCCGGTAAAACCGTGTATGTGGCCGGGGGCGCCGTGCTTATGGGACAGTTATTGGTAAGCCACGCGCGTGATGTAAAGATCATGGGGCGCGGCATTGTCGATTTTTCCATAAAAGAAGGTGTTAAGATCGCCTTTTCAAAAAATGTTTTGGTGGAAGGACTATGCTTTACACAATGTCCTACGGGCGGCTCCGACAGTGTTATCATCCGCAACGTAAAAAGTATCAGCTATTATGGCTGGGGCGATGGGCTGAACGTGTTTGCAAGCAACAATGTGTTGTTTGATGGGGTATTTTGCCGCAATTCGGATGATTGTACCACGGTGTATGCAACCCGCAAGGACTACACCGGCGGCTGTAAAAATATCAGGATGCAGCATTCAATATTGTGGGCCGATGTGGCGCATCCCATCCTCATCGGCACACACGGCAACAGCCCGGCACCCGAAGTGATAGAGGATTTAAAATACAGCGATATCGATATACTGGATCATAACGAATTGCAGGTGGATTATCAGGGATGTATGAGCATCAATACCGGCGATAATAACCTGGTAAGAAATGTTTTGTTCCAGGATATAAGGGTGGAGAACTTCCGGAGGGGACAACTGGTCAACCTGCGGGTATTTTATAATAAAAAGTATTGCACAGCCCCGGGGCGTAACATTGAAGGGATCACCTTTAGAAATATTACCTATAACGGCAGCGGTTCCGAATTGTCGGTGATTGCCGGTTACGATAGTACGAGGCAGATCCGGAATATTATCTTTGAGAACCTGGTGATAAACGGCGTTAAAATCACCGATACGATGAAGGGGAAGCCCGGCTGGTATAAAACATCCGACATGGCCCGTTTTTTTGTGGGGGAGCATGTCGCCAACATTCAGTTTAAATAGTTATGATGCATTTTTTCAGATCCCTGGTATTTATAGTGATGGCCATGATACAGGCAATGGCTGCACAAGCGGCCGGTAGGGTTTATACGGCAACATCGCCGGATGGTTACTATGTATTTCAATGTTACCAGAAACCTGCTACGGATACAACTTCCGCTTTATACTATACTTTAAGCTACAAGAACGTTAAGATTATTGATGAGTCGCTGATGGAGCTCCGGTTAGATAACCATCTGTCCGAACAGGCTATGGCGCTTAAGGTAGACCGGCGGACACGATGGTTCGATAAACTGCAGATCACCGGGGTTGATTCGGTCCGCGTTAACAGCGGCTGGACGCCGGTGTATGGAGAACAAAGCAGGATCAGGGATCATTACCGGGCCCTAACGGTGCACCTGGTAAAAGAGGATAACCCAATCTATAAAATGGATCTGCAGGTGCGGGTTTACAATGAAGGGGCGGCTTTCCGTTTCTTTTTTCCTGAAAATGAAAAAGGAACCTATTACCGGGTAATAGCCGAAAATACGGAGTTTGCCTTACCTGCGGGCACAAGGGCCTGGCACCACTCCTGGGCACAGGCACCGTATAAACTGATGTCTCTCTCCGGTTGGCCGGGTGAAAGCGAGCGGCCTTTAACATTAGAGTTGCCCAATGGCTGGTATGCCTGCCTGGCCGAAGCACAAATGGTGGACTATGCCCGTACCAAATTTAAACTAAGCCTCAGTAAGCCCAATACAATTGTGACCTCTATGTATACCCCGGCAGACCTGATCTCTCCGTTTGCCACACCCTGGCGGGTCATTATGATAGCAGCGGAAGCAGGCCAGCTTATACAAAACAATGCGTTGCTTTTAAACCTGAATGAACCGTCGAAGATCAACAACCCGGATTGGATAAAACCCGGCAAGATCATGCGGGTAATGACACAAACCACGAAGGATGCACTGGAGAATATTGATTTTGCCGCCAGACAGGGTTTGCAATACATATTGTTCGACTGGAAATGGTACGGGCCGGCGTTCAGTTTTTCTTCTGATGCCACAAAAGTGGCCATCCCCGATTTTGATCTGCCGGCGATTATAAGATATGGAAAAGAAAAAGGCATTGGAGTTTGGCTGTATGTGAACCAGCAGGCCCTGCTGGCGCAATCCGATTCGTTGTTTAAGGTATATCACAACTGGGGTGTTAGAGGCGTAAAATTTGGATTTGTACAGGTGGGCTCGCATCGCTGGACCACCTGGATCGAAGACATGTTTCGCAAGGCGGCCGAAAACCAGGTCATGCTGAATGTGCATGACGACTGGCGGCCTACGGGCGAACAAAGGACCTGGCCCAACCTGATGACCGCAGAAGGGATCCGGGGAAACGAGGAAATGCCGGATGCCACACATAACACGATTTTGCCTTTTACAAGATTCATGGCCGGTGCAGCCGATTATACCATCTGTTACTATGATAAAAGGATCCGGACCACGCATGCGCACCAGCTGGCCCTGGCGGCCATCTATTATAGCCCTATCCAAACCCTGTTCTGGTATGATAAACCCGGGATGAGCAACAACGAGCCGGAGCTGGAATTCTGGAAGGCGATACCCACAACCTGGGATGAAACCTACGTAATACAAGGCAGGCCCGGCGCCTTTATAACAACGGCCAGGAGAAGCGGCAGCAGCTGGTTTATAGGTGCCATTACCAATAATGAAGCCCGGCAGCTACGGATCAATTTTTCATTTTTGCCCAAAAATAAAAGATACCAGGCGGTCATTTATAGCGATGATGATACCGCGCCTACAAAAACAAAAGTGGGAATCCGGAAAACTGTAATAACTTCAAAGACCGTTTTGGATGCCCGTCTTAAGCCTTCAGGCGGACAAGCCATCTGGTTAACGCAGCAATAATAGTCATAAAAAAATAATACGATGCAGATCAACGACACTCCCGGCCTGGTTGCAAAAAGGAAGATCAATCTTTTTGGAATTTCTGTAATAGCGGCATTGGCCGGATTTATTTTTGGTTTTGATACGGTAGTGATCTCCGGAGCCAATCAGCCCATCAAGGATCTTTGGCATACCACGGATATCTCGCCCTGGTTTCACGGTGTTTTTATTATGTCGATGGCCTTATGGGGTACGGTTTTAGGAGCCGTATTCGGCGGCCGGCCAACCGAACGCTATGGCCGGAAAAAAGTATTGTTGTGGATCGGTATTTTTTTTAGTATTTCGGCTATTGGTTCTGCGCTGGCACAGGATCCTTATACCTTTTCTTTTTTCCGGTTTATTGGTGGTGTGGGAATAGGAGTGTCCTCCGTAGCGGCGCCCACTTATATCTCCGAAATTTCCACACCGCAAACAAGGGGTCGCCTCGGCGCCATGTACCAGTTCAATATTGTATTTGGGATCCTGATCGCCTATTTATCCAACTATTTTTTACAGGGCGTTGGAGGGGTTAATGACTGGCGCTGGATGCTGGGCGTGATGGCGGTTCCTGCTATCCTGTACACCGTATTGGTTTTTAGTATTCCTGAAAGCCCGCGCTGGCTGGTGGCGCGTAAGAAAGATGATGCGCAGGCAGGCGACATACTGGAGCGGCTGGGAGTATCCGATGCGGCAGCGGCAGTTAAAGAGATAAAAGAAAATGCAGCGCAGGAAATGGCTGCCGGGCGCACCGGCTTCTTTAGCAAAAAATATAGCCGCATCATCTGGTTGGCCTTCTTTGTTGCTTTTTTTAATCAGTGGTCGGGTATTAATTTTATTTTGTACTATGCCCCCGAGATCCTTGAACGGGCTGGCCTGGCTTCAAAAGAATCGCTGCTCAATTCCATTGCCATCGGCGGCACCAACCTGGTATTTACTTTTGTAGGATTGTATCTTATCGATCGTATCGGTCGCAAAACCCTGCTAATACTGGGTTCTGTAGGATATATAGTAAGTCTTTCAATGGTAGCCTATGCCTTTTATATACATGCTACCCCCGCATTTCTTTTATCCTCGCTTTTATTATTTATTGCAGCGCATGCCATCGGTCAGGGTGCCGTCATCTGGGTGTTTATTTCGGAGATCTTTCCCAATCGTATCCGGGCGCTGGGGCAGTCCTTTGGAGCCAGTACGCACTGGGTATTTGCGGCCATTATTACGTTGATCGTCCCGGTTTTTCTTGATGCAAAAAACGGGATATTCAAAGATAATCCCTGGCCCATTTTTGCATTCTTTGCTTTTATGATGCTCCTGCAGCTGGTGTGGGTGCTGGCTAAAGTGCCGGAAACAAAAGGCGTTTCGCTGGAGGATCTTGAAAAGAGGCTGGTGGAAGAGCAGCCGGGAAAATAGATTGATAAGACTTTAAATGAAAAAAGAGATTCAATATCTACACGGGAAGATCGGTGTGCTGTTAATAGCCATAGTCGCCAATGTGGTTCAGCTGGCCGCCCAGCCGTTTATGCACCCCGGTATTTTACACAGCAGCGAAGACCTGCTAAGGATGAAAACCGCCGTTGCCTTACAGCAACAGCCGGTTTACCAGGGCTACCAGGTTTTTATAAAAGATCCGGCCTCCCAATATACCTATAAGATGCAGGGCCCCCTTAAAACAGTAGGGCGAAACCCGGGCGTAGGCAGTGCTGTATATGATAATGATGCCAATGCGGCACATCAGAATGCGGTTATGTGGGCCATTACCGGTGATAAACGGTATGCGCAAAAATCTATTGAGATCATCAATGCGTGGGCTGCAGCGTTAACCGCTGTTACCGGCCGGGATGCCGTGCTGATGGCAGGTTTGGGCCCTTTTAAGATGATTAACGCGGCGGAGATTATCCGCTATACAGGAGCGGGTTGGAAGGCAGCAGATATCCGTAAAGCAGAAAAACATTTTAAAGAAGTGATCTACCCGGTGCTGAAGGACTATGCGCCCTTTGCCAATGGTAACTGGGATGCGGCGGCGCTCAAAACCTGTATGGCCATCGGCGTATTTTGTAACGACCGTCCGGTCTTTGAGGCAGCACTGCGTTATTACACCCAGGGCTGGGGCAACGGAAGTATCAGTAACTATATCATTAATGCCAGTGGACAGATCCAGGAAAGCGGGCGCGATCAGCCCCACTCACAACTGGGCATTGGCATGCTGGCAGAATGCTGCGCTATCGCATGGAACCAGGGTTTGGATCTATATGGTTACAACGATAACCGGCTGCTGAAGGGGTTTGAGTACACGGCACGCTACAACCTGGGCAACGATGACCTGCCTTTTAGCGAGTGGCTCGACCGGACCGGTAAATACCATCACTACCGTATATCGGATAAGGGCCGGGGGCAGCTGCGTCCCTTGTATGAGCAGGTATATGCCCATTACATCGGGTTGAAAAAATTATCGGCACCGGATGTGGCAAGGGTTGTGGAAAAAATACGCCCGGAAGGCCCGGGAAGGCCCGGGGCCGATCATCCGGGTTATGGTACTTTGTATTATGGAGCGGTGGGAGTACAGAATCCGGTTGCCGCAAAAGAAACTCCGCCGGCCGGGCTGGTGGCACAAGGTTTTAATACGGAAGTAAGGCTTTCGTGGATCGCCCCCAATGCCGGTAACGATCGTATCACCTATAACGTAAAACGTGCGGAGCAACCTTCAGGGCCTTTTAAAGTTATTGCAGAAAATAGCGGTACTGCCAGCTTTACCGATAAAACGGTGAAGCAGGGCCGGCAATATTATTATACCGTTGCTGCTGTTTACAAAAACGGAAGCAGCCGGGATGCTTTTGTACAGCCGGCCGTTGCGGGGCTGCCCGGCAGGTGGATGCAAAAAGAAATAGGCAATATCACTCCCGGACTCACTTTCTTTGATGGTAGCCGCTTCAAGATCGAAGCGTTTGGCAGGGGCCCGGGAAAAACGGCTGATAGCTTTCATTATACCTTTTTCCCGGTTCAGGAAAATGCAACGCTCGAATGCAGGATTGATCCGCAGCCCGGATCGCAGTTCTCAATAATGGGGTTGATGCTGCGAAAAGATCTTACGGAACAGTCGCCCTTTGTTTCGTTGTTGTTATACCCGGGTAAAACAGAAAATGTAGAAGAGCCTGCCTGGCATACCGAGCTGGAAGTACGGATGGCAAAGAACGATGCTAAAATGTCAATCGCCAATGGCAATGGGTTAACAGAACCGGCTGTAACCTTTGGCCGGCTGACGGGCTATTACTGGCTGCGGCTACAAAAGCGCGGGAACCTGGTTACCGCATCGGTTTCCGGTGATGGACGCCTCTGGCAGGAGGCAGGAAGCTTCCGGACAGCTCCGGAAGAAAGCCGCTTCCTGGGCATCGCTGTTGCTTCGGGAATGATCCGTTCAACCGTTGTAAGGATCGACCAGGTCCGGGTAAACGGACGGACTCCAAGCGTCCAATAATAAAGCGATCATTTTGATAAAAAAGGGCATAATATTTTTTCTTCAACGCCGCGCCCATTGCGGCCAAACATGGCGTCTTTGCGTGACAAAAAAAATAAATTTTTAAAAAATATTATGCACCCGATAAAAATAGATCCAGCTGTTGCAGCCATTTTTATTTTTACCATCTTTCTGCCGCTTTTATTAACCGCCCAGGTAAAAATGGATAAAGGTGCATGGGTGGCGGATAAAGCTAATGGTACCTATACAAACCCGGTGCTATTTGCCGATTACTCCGATCCGGATGTGATCCGGGTGGGTGATGATTATTATATGACGGCTTCCAGTTTTAACTGTGTGCCCGGTTTGCCCATCCTGCATTCAAAGGACCTGGTCAACTGGCAGATCATCAACTATGCGCTGCGCGATCTGCACCTTCCCGGAATACCACCGGCTTTTTTTGATCAGCCGCAGCATGGCAAAGGGGTGTGGGCGCCCTGCATCCGTTATCATAATGGCGAATATATGATCTACTGGGGCGACCCCGATTTTGGTATTTACCGGGTAGCAACAAAGAATATACGGGGCAGATGGGGCCCGCCGGTTTTGGTGCTGCCCGGCAAAGGTCGTATAGATCCCAGTCCGTTCTTTGATGAGGATGGTAAGGTATACCTGGTACATGCCTGGGCCGGGAGCCGCGCCCACCTCAACAGCATCATGACGGTTTGTGAACTAAACGAAGACGGAACAAAAATAGTCGGCAACCAATCGTTGATCTTTGATGGCAATGATGGTATTAATCACACCGTAGAAGGCGGAAAATTTTATAAAAAAGATGGCTACTATTATTTACTGGCGCCCGCAGGCGGTGTAGCAACCGGCTGGCAGATAGCCCTCCGTTCCAAAAGTATTTATGGTCCCTATGAAGTGAAGCGGGTTTTGGCGCAGGGGGCGACCGCTGTCAATGGCCCGCACCAGGGCGGGCTGGTAGATACAAAAACCGGGGAGTGGTGGTTCCTGCATTTTCAGGACAAAGGCCCTTATGGCAGGATCGTACACCTGCAGCCTGTACATTGGAAAGACGGCTGGCCGGTGATGGGGATCAATGATCATGACTATTGCGGTGAGCCGGTCTTTACTTATAAAAAACCCGATGTGGGGCAAACCTACCCCGTTGAAGTACCCGCAACCAGTGATGAGTTTAATAAACCAAACCTGGGTTTGCAATGGAGCTGGCATGCGAATCCGCAGCAATCATGGGGGTTTCCCTCTGCCAGCGGCTATATAAGGTTGTACGGGCAGTATTACCCCGGGGCTTATACCAATTTTTGGGATATACCCAACCTGCTTCTGCAGAAATTGCCGGCTCCGGCCCTTACCGCTACCATGAAGATGACCGCTGTATTGCAAAACGAAGGGGACATCGCGGGGTTGATCATGATGGGGTGGGATTATTCCTATATCGCATTGAAGAAAACAACAGCCGGCTATGCCCTGGCGCGGGCTGTATGCAACGATGCGGAACAAAAGACCCCGGAAACAGTAACGGATAACAGGGTCCTCAAAAATTTTCAACCGGTCATCCGGTATAATTACGAAACGAAATTAGAAATGGTGGAGATTTACCTGCGCGTGACTGTTGGGGACGGCGGACGTTGCGATTTTTATTACAGCCTGGACGGTAAAAAATTTGAAAAGCTGGGCGGCGTTTTTCAGGCGAAACAGGGAAAATGGATCGGCGCTAAAACGGGTATGTTCATACTAAATCAAAAGCCGGACAGTCCGCGCTCCTGGATGGATGTGGATTGGTTCCGGATCGGAAAATAAAGGTAAAGCGCACAATAATGATAAAAAGGATCGTATTGGTCATCTGGTTATTGGCTGCCGCAAACACAGTATGGGCACAGGTTTGGCAATGGTGCATAAGTGTAGACAGTATGGTGTCTTCCGAAACCGGCGGGCATCCGCAGGCGTATTTATGGATCCCCGAAAACTGCAGGCAGGTAAGGGGCGTGGTATTTGCGCAGCATAATATGATCGAGGAAGGGATACTGGAGCACCCGGTTTTCAGGGCTGCCATGACAAAGCTTGGTTTTGCCGAAGTGTGGGTTACACCCGGCATTGATATGCCCTTCGACTTTAATAAAGATGCCGGTAAAAATTTTCAGCGGATGATGGACCTGCTTGCAGAGGAATCGGGTTATACCGAGTTGCGGTCTGCCCCGGTGGTGGCTGTTGGTCACTCTGCCTACGCAACCTTCCCCTGGAATTTTGCTGCCTGGGCTCCGCAGCGCACGCTGGCACTGGTATCGGTGCATGGAGATGCGCCACAAACACCACTTACGGGATATGGGGGCAAAAATGTAGCTTGGAGCGGCCGCGATATCGATGGCATTCCGGCCCTATTTGTTATGGGCGAATATGAGTGGTGGGAGGATCGCATCACACCCGGGTTTGATTATGTTAGAAGTCATCCCCGGGCGGCCATCTCCTTTTTTGCAGATGCCGGCCACGGGCATTTTGACTATAGCGATGCGCTCGTGGCGTATCTGTGTATGTTTATAGAGAAAGCAGCGGCGGCAAGAATGGGAGCCGCCGGAAGGCTGAGGCCGGTTAACCCGCGGCAGGGCTGGCTGATGGATCGCTGGCGAAAAGACAGCCTCCCTCTGTTTACCCCCGCTCTCTATAAAAACTATACAGGAAACCGTTACAGAGCCTCCTGGGTTTTTGATAAAGAGATGGCCATCGAAACCGAGCGGATTTATGCTAAGGCGCGGGGAAAAAAAGAACAGTACATAGGATTTATGCAAAACGGTGCAGTATTATTGCCGCAGAAAAGCCATGCCGTGTTTGTAGGTCAGTTTACACCGCTTGAAGATGGGTTGAGTTTTAAGATCAACACATTTTTTGCAGACAGTTCAAAAGCGAGAACCGGCAGGGAGCATGCTGCAACGCCGTTGAGACTTTCAAAAATATGCGGACCTGTAGCAAAAGTAAATGACAGTGTATTCCGGGTTCATTTTGATAAACTGGGGTTTGATAATAAAAAACGCAGCAATGATATATGGCTGCTGGCCCATAATGATGGCGATAGTATTTATAAAAGTGCCGTGCAGCAGCTCGATCTGCATTTTCCATTAACGAATGAATCCGGAGATGCGCAGACGATTTATTTTCCGGAGCTGGAAGATGTGTCTCGTTTTACAAGATCTGTACAACTCCTGGCAAAATCATCGGCCCTCCTGCCGGTGCATTATTATGTAAAGCAGGGGCCTGCCTGCATAAAAGGGGCCGAACTGATCCTTACTAAAATTCCGCCCGGGGCAAAATACCCGGTAAAGATAACCGTAGTGGCCTGGCAGTACGGCATTGCCGGAAAATGGCAGTCTGCCCTGCCCGTTGAGCGGGTGTTTTATATAAGGTGAACTGTAGGTTGGCACGGCAGCAATCCGGAACTGGCGCAGTTTGTCAGGGTTGTTTACCGCAAGGTGCACCAGGGATTCGCGAGGTTCGCAAGGATATTTAATAGTAACCCGCCGTTGCGGGCACGCGTGTTCGCTGCGTCTTTTGCGGTAAAGAAAGAGTGCAAAAAATGTTATGCACCCGCAAGTTTATCCGGGACGAAGTATAAGAAGTGAAGATGAAGTATACAGAGCAAAGACGAAGTATAAATAACAATCGCTATCTTTCAACCTTGATTACGATTGCCCCGGCCATGACGTGCGTTCCCACTTACCATGCCGGAATATCAATGATCTAATAAATCGAAATATGACAGGGTATCGTTTATTGCTGTTTGCCGGGCTGCTGCTGGCAATGAATACAAACGCACAAAAAAACGGGATGCCATCCGGCTTGCGGACAGATCTGGCCCGCAATACGGGCCGTGTATGGAAGAACGGCCTTGCGGTGAACGTTAGCCTGGAGCAGGCAAGGAAAGCGCCTCATGTTTTTCAGGCTACACGTATTGCCAGTGCCCGTCCCCGGTTTTCCTGGATCATGAACAGTGACGAACGGGGTGCTGCTCAAACGGCCTGCCAGATCTTGTTGGCTTCTTCGCCTCAACAGCTGAAGTCCGGTACCGGCGATGTATGGAACTCGGGAAAAGTAGCTACTTCGCAGCAATCGGGCGTGGTTTATAGCGGCCCCCAATTAAAGCCTAATACCGTCTACTACTGGAAGGTGAAGCTATGGGATCACCGGGGGGCGCCAACGGCGTTTTCGAAGCCGGTGTCTTTTCTTACGGATAGTGTCCTGGAGCCCTACCAGGTACCAGCAGTGCCCCTGGTAAAAACCGTTCAGAGGCCTATATTACATGCGGTGCTCCATAATCAAAACCTGTTTTATGATTTTGGTAAAGCTGCATTCGGACAGCTCCGCCTGCTTGCCGGGGCAGCAGGGGAGCGGGATACGCTTTGGATTCAAGTAGGAGAGGCCATAGATGCAACAGGAGCAGTTGAAAAAAAACCGGCAGGAACCATCCGCTATCAGCGGCTGGCGATCCCTTTAAAAAAAGGTTTGCATTCCTACGCTCCCATATTTCCTCCTGATAAGCGGAATACAGGAAGCAAGGCAATACGGATGCCGGGTTATATAGGTGAGGTATTTCCCTTCCGGTATGTGGAAATTGAGAAAACAAATGCCCCGGTAGCCGTTAAATCTCTGGAGCGCTATGCGGTTCATTATCCGTTTGATGATGCCGCTGTTGAATTTGAAAGTTCAGATACGCTGTTGAACCAGGTATGGGACCTGTGTAAATATACGATCAAAGCCACCAGCTTTGCAGGAGTGTACGTGGATGGAGACCGGGAACGCATCCCGTATGAGGCCGATGCTTTGATCAACCAGCTCTCCCATTATGCGGTAGATGCCGAGTTCAATATGGCCCCGCGCTCTTTAGCCTATCTTATTTACAATGCTACCTGGCCAACGGAATGGTCGTTACAGAACCTGCTGATCGCATGGAATGATTATTGGCACTCCGGGGATATCCGTACCGTTAAAATGCTTTACAGGGAATTAAAGCCGAAGATATTGTTGGCATTGGCCCGGCCGGATGGACTGATCAGCACCCGTACGGGCAAGCAGGACAGTGCATTCACTGCATCAATACACCTGACCAGTTTTAATGGGAACATAGTGCTGAAGGATATTGTGGACTGGCCGCAAAAAGGCGGTTTTGGTTTGCCTTCCTCGGCTCCCGGGGAGTCGGATAGCTTTGTGTTTACGGATTATAATTCTGTAGTAAATGCTTTTCATTATGAAGCGCTGGTCTGTATGCAAAAGCTGGCAATGGCCCTGGGTGAAAAAGCAGATGCCATTTTTTACGCGTCACAGGCTGCAAAAGTAAAAGCGGCTTTCCAGCGCAGTTTTATGGATCCCCGGCGGGGGATTGTAAAAGATGGGGAAACTACGGAGCATGCATCGCTGCATGCCAATATGATGGCGCTGGCTTTTGACCTTGTTCCGCAGCAAAACCGGGCAGCAGTCATTGCTTATATCCGCACAAGAGGAATGGCCTGCAGTGTATACGGCTCCCAGTTCCTGCTAAGCGCCTTGTATGATGCAGGCGAGGCCGGTTATGGTTTGGAACTGTTAACGGCAAAAGGGAAGCGCAGCTGGTATAATATGTTACGCACCGGATCCACCATGACCACCGAGGCTTGGGATACGGAGTATAAAAATAACCAGGACTGGAACCACGCCTGGGGCAGTGCGCCTGCCAATATTATTGTAGGCAAATTGATGGGCGTAGCGCCGCTGTCGCCGGCTTTTGAAACCGTAGAAATAAAACCCCGCCCTGGCCCGCTTCGCCATGCCCGGCTAAAGCTGGCCACTCTAAAAGGGAATGTGCAGGTGGTATTTAGCAAAACCGCAGGATCATTTCAGATGGAAACCGGCCTGCCAGCCAATACCAGTGGTACAATCTGTTTGCCCCGGCAGTCGGATGCCGACCGGATTTTTAAAGATGGGAGAAAAATAGCGGCGACAGCAGATGGCTCTTTCTGGGTTATAAAAAATGTGCAGTCGGGTGCGGCCCAATGGAGGGTGGATTATAAGTAGCCACAGCCGGGTACAAAATAAAAAACGGATAAAAATGAAGCAAACCGGCAGGGGCTCTCTGGTCAATCGCCGCCAATTTATCGCCGCCAATTCGGCGCTTGGCCTCTTTTTCTTTTTGGGCGCATCACCGTTGTCATTTGCCGGCACAGAGGCAGGCAAAAAGGCACTTGGTTTTAAGCATTTTCCTAATGCCCTCTATGCTTTTGTGTGGCGCAACTGGGGATTGGTGCCGCTGGGACGGATGGCAGCAACGGTAAACGCAACGCCAAAGCAATTGGGACAGATCGCCCGGTTTATGGGACTACCTTCGGCGCCAAAGGTTACAGATGAACAATGGCAGCGGAGTTATTTGACGGTTATCCGAAGGAACTGGCACCTGTTGCCCGATGCCCAGTTGCAAACCCTGATGGGTTGGGATAAGGCACGCATGGAGTTTACATTGAAGGAAGATGATTTTTTTTACATCAAGCTGGGCAGTTTGAAACCCGAATGTGCTCCTGTTCTCTATCAGCAGTTAGCGGAAATTCCGGTAGAAAGAAAGCACCGGTTTTTACGGCTTTTACGAAGTGCCTTTCCAAAAGGGTTGCCTAAAGAGCAGATGCCGTATTTCCATTTTGTGAACGAATTGTCTGCGCCGTTTAAAAAGGAGCAGTGGCCGGTACCGGCTCTGTCCGCAGCGGGTTTTAGTCCCAGGTTGACCTATCCGTATTTTGCACTTTTTGGCGATCCGTTGCTGGATCCATCAATCGATTCATACCCCGATGCTTACCTGGAGCGGCTTGCGGCATCGGGTGTAGACAGCATCTGGATGCATATCGTCCTGAGCAAGCTTACGCCGTTTCCATGGGATCCGTCTGTTAGCGAACATTGGGAACAGCGGCTTGAGAACCTGCAAAAACTTTCGGGCCGCGCCCGGGCGCATGGCATTGGTATTTACCTGTACCTGAATGAGCCAAGGCATCAGCCGGAGGCATTTTATAAAAAACACCCTGCGCTCCGCGGGCAGGGTACCTCCCTTTGTACCAGCCATCCGGGAGTACAGCGATACCTCGAAAATGCCATAGCACAAATTGTAGAGCGCGCGCCGTTGATCGCCGGTTTTTTTTCCATCACCGCTTCTGAAAATCCCACCAATTGCTGGTCGCACGGGCAGGGCGGCGCTTGTCCGCGATGTGGCCCTGCGGGCCCAGGAGCTGTAATTGCGGCTTTGAACAATGTCTACAGCCGGGGCATTCGCAAGGGTTATGAAACGGCCCTTGCCGCCAGGAAAATAGCAGCTGCCGCGGTGCCGCCGCAACTGATCATCTGGGACTGGGGTTGGCACAATGATTGGGTGGCGGCGATCATCCCCCGGCTTATAACAACGGGCAGTCTGCTGATGAGTGTTAGCGAGTGGGAACTGGATATTGAGCGGGGTGGCGTTACAAGTAAAATAGGAGAGTATTCAATTTCTGCTATTGGTCCGGGTCCCCGGGCAAAACGGCATTGGAAGATTGCGGGGGAACATGGATTAAAAACGATGGCCAAAATACAGGCCAATAATTCCTGGGAAATAGGTGCAGTGCCCTATATACCGGCCCTGTACAATGTGGCGGCGCATATCGACCGGCTCCGGAATGAAGGCGTATCCGGTCTTATGCTGGGCTGGACGCTTGGAGGCTGCCCTTCTCCCAATCTGGAGGTGGTGGCGCTGATGGGCAATGATAAAAGCCTGTCTGCAGCCGATGCAGTGCAGCAGGTGGCGCGGCGCCGGTTTGGGGCAGCTGCTCCGGCGATAACAGTGGCATGGAAGACATTCAGCAGGGAGTTCAGCAGGTTTCCTTACCATCTGGGGGTGCTTTATATGGCGCCGTTACAAGTGGGGCCCGCCAATTTATTGTGGGATGCTGCAACCCGCTACAAAGCAACGATGGTGGGGTTGCCTTATGATGATGTCAATGGCTGGCGTTCAATTTATCCGATAGATGTTTTTACGCGATTACTACGCGAATTGGGCGAGACTTTTGCTCACATCGTTCAACAGTTACAGACTGATGCGCGAAAGATCGCATTGCCGCAAAAGGAGCGGCAGGCGGTATTGTCGGAGCAACATATCATTGAAGCCATTTCCATACACTACCGGAGCATTGCCAACCAGGCTGAGTTTATTGTATTGCGTGACAGGCTGGCGGAGGCAGCCGCAGACCGCAGGAAGATTAAGGACCGCCTTGCACACTTGCTAACACAGGAAGCAGCGCTTGCCAACCGGATGGCTACCCTGCAGATTGGCGATTCGCGACTGGGTTTTGAAGCGTCCAACCAATATTTTTATACGCCCGCGGATCTGTATGAAAAAATACTGAATTGCCGGTACCTGCTGGAGGAGTGGCTGCCGGCCGTGGCGGGTTGATATCATTTCCCCTGGTTCGGGGAAAAATTACTTGTTTTTTCAAAAACAGCTAATTTTAATCTATATTTGCGCCCATTCTCCCAATTTCTTAGTAGAAAGAGGGGGCGGTTCTGAAGAATAACGCATGGCGTCTATAGCGCCGGGGTCATTGGTTCGGCCAATAATTAATGACTATTTAAAAGAAATAATTGGCCCGGTAGCTCAGCTGGATAGAGCAACTGCCTTCTAAGCAGTAGGTCATTGGTTCGAATCCAATCCGGGTCACGTTTATAATCAAGCGCTTACATAAATGTAGGTGCTTTTTTCTTCCCCAATGGTTGCAAAAAATCAACAACAAATAGCATTTATTTATGTTTTCCAATTATTGGATTAAGTTTAAAGGCTAATTGTTTCTCCAAAACAGGTAAAACATCCTTCATGTTATGTTCAAACTCAATGACTGTATATTTTATTTGTAATAATAGATCTTTAGCCCAAAAATGTAATTGTAGACCGTGATTTATTGACGCTTTGGGATTCCCTTTGTTTTTGTGAGTATGAAAGCCTAAATGAGTGATTAGTCTTCCCCAAACTAAACTATTTACCTTACCAACATAAAGAGTTTTGCTATGTTCTGGGATTTTGGTTTTTAGTTTTGGAATTACTTTTTCCGTTTGATTTCCAAAGTTCTTTAAACTCTCAATAATTTTTTTTGTAGAAATTTCAGATTCTATTTCAAAGACATACAAGCAGGGGTTGTCTTGAATTTTTTCAAGCTGTTGAAAAATCTCCTTAAACTCTAATGAGTGTCGGATATCCTCACTAAGAAATCGCTCATCTAATTTTGTACAATCTATTTTAAATTCATGAATACTTCTTGGCCCAGATACTAAATAATCAGTCAAAACAGTATTTAACGTCTTAACTGCTGATGCGATGATTGTCGTTTTTCTCATAATTGTTTGTCTTGAAAGACGCAAATATAAAAAGTTGACCGCTCCTGTTTTTACTGTTTCCCGTAAAATAAAAACGCCCCCTAAAGACCCGTAGTAAAAAAGCGTATTTATACCAAATTACCTATTGATAGGTATTGTTTGTTATTAAAAATTACTGCAATTTTGATGCACAGTATATGTAGAGACTACCTATATCTGTATTACCAAGACGCGTTTAAAAGGATTGACTGTAAGTAGGCTTTTATGATTTGCTCATAAGCTACACCAAAACATGCTGTATATCCTTACTGTTTTCCTGGTGTAAGATCCCCTTTAGACTGTTTTTTAAATTTTAAATTCATTAAAATGAACAAGAAAAACTTTGTAAAGGGCGGAGCCATCGTCTTATTTGCGCTGATGACCCTTTTGTACGCCTGTCAGAAAACAGCCGAAACTCCTGCCAGGGCCCAAACAATTGCAGAAACAACAGATCAGCCGGTTTCGCTGCTGTCCGTACCCACAGTTTTACAGGGCAAGGCCTGTGGTACCCCCCTGCAGCTGCCGCTGGTAAACACTTCTGAGGAGACTCCTGCAACGCTGGGCTCCGTGGAAATCAGCAATGATGAAACAAACCTTTATGTGCGCTACGATGCGGCTTTGGGGTATGATTTAAAACAGATTCGCATATTTGTAGGTGATGCCAGCGCCGCGCCTTCTTCTGATGACATTGATAATGGTACTAACGATGCTCAGAACCCTGTTTTTGGACAGTTTTATAAACCAACCGATTTCACAAATGCTACTTATACTTATATACTACCACTTGTAAGCCTTAAAGGACAATGTGTAAAAGTGATGGCCTTTGCACAATTGCAGGCCGTTACCAAGGGAAAAGCGCTGAAGGCCTGGGCAGCTGGTACACCCAATGGTGGCAAAAATCCTTCCTATTATGTCGACTACTGCCTGCAGTCCTGCGAAACAACCGCAGCCTGCTACGATAATGAAAGCGCCTGGGCAGCAGGAAAAAGATATGTAACCAAAGGTAATTGGGCTACTTATACGCCAACGCCAAATAACGGTAAAGAACCCGTGACGATTTATGCCGGGCAAACAATGGCTGCCGGAACAGCCTCTTTTTCTGCCCCGGATATCGATGGTAATGTTACCATTACTATAAAGCTTGCTGCAGGCTGGTCGCTGACAAGCGATAATGAATCCGTAAAAATACAGGGATATATTGGCGTTCCCCCGGCAAAAAATCCTGCACCGGGCCAGTTTACCACTTATAAGGGCAACGCATTAACCATTACAGTACCCAAGTTTGAGTATTATGGCATACACCTCGATGTAAGACGCGTGGTTCCTTGTCCGTAACTAAACGGGAGATGTAATATATTAAAGGCAAAAGGGGGCTGCCTCAAAAGTCGCATTACAGCATGACGTCGTTCTGAAGATGTCATCCCGGGCTTGACCCGGGATCTATTCTTGTTTCAGCATCTATTGACAAACAATCATCTTTAGATGCCGAAACAATCCGATCGCCATCGGGACGGCATGACAAAATAGAGACTTTTGATACAGCCTCTTTGCTGTTTGGTTTTCTATATGGGACAGGATGCTTCATGGTTATAATAATTCCGATGGGCCACAAAGACACAAACGCACGAAGCATTAGACAAAACGCCGCGTCTTTGCCCCTTTGCGCCTCCGCGTGAAATATACCACAATATGCCACTGGCACACTGAATCATTGTACTTCCCTGCTTCAGTGGCATTTGCGGAGGAGCCAAACGATGGTATTTAGCTGGAGCCCCGCCTATTGCGCACTTTGCGAAAACCCTTGCGTGCTTTGCGGTTAAACGGCTACAGAGCTCAGGCACAGATTTTTGATATGCCGCTTTGCAAAG
This sequence comes from Niabella hirudinis, assembly GCF_051201075.1. Taxonomy (NCBI): domain Bacteria; kingdom Pseudomonadati; phylum Bacteroidota; class Chitinophagia; order Chitinophagales; family Chitinophagaceae; genus Niabella; species Niabella hirudinis. Next base: position 9,388 of record NZ_JBPEHJ010000002.1, on the reverse strand, counting down.
GCCTTTTGCCGGGCGAATTCGTCCCCAAGGACTATCGGCGCTTCAGTCCTTCAGTGGCAAACACAGGAGATTCTGAATGCTTTGAGCTTTTCTGAATTAAAGGCGGGCCATCGCCGCAGCATTAAAAAATCTGTGTTTCTGTGTTTCAATGGCAATAACCCAATATTTTAAAAAAATTTGCTGGTATTGTTTTTCAAATTTATATTTGTGCATTATGAATTATTCAAACAACAATAATTGGTGGTGGCACAGAAACTCCTTTGGGGCGCTCTGATGCTATTGTCTTGTTGTAAACAATATTATAAGTGAACCCCGGTAGTACCGGGGTTTTTCTTTGAAAGAACGGAAAAGATTATGAAACCGACATGATTGAAATTTTCATCACACAGGGTAATGAAAATTTTAATCATCAAAGGTTACATCCTACCATTAAAACCATATAAATTTAAGGATGAAAAAGATAAGGATCCAAACAGAAGTACAGTCATTGCTGGCCGATATTTTTACGCCGGTAGGGATTTATCTGCGGCTGCGCGATCGCTTCCGGGATACCATCCTCCTCGAAAGCGCGGATACCAACGCCACCAATAACAGCTGGTCCTTTATTGGAGTAAACGCCATTGCCGGAATTGAGATGCTTTCCGGGGATACGATCGATTTTAAACTGCCCGCGCAAACGGCAGAACAGGTTAGTCTTTCCAGGGGGCAGCAGATCACGGAAGTGCTCACCGGCTTTATGAGCCGTTTTGAGATGGAGGAAGGCAGTCAGCCGGAGGCGCGTTATGCACAGGGCTTGTATGGATATACAACCTATGATGCCATCCAGTACTTTGAAACCATCCCGGGCAGCCGGTTTAAAAACAGCAGGGAAGATATTCCGCTGATGCGCTACCGCTTGTATCAATACATTATTGCCATTAACCATTTTAAGGATGAGCTCTTTATCCTCGAAAATAAAATGGAGGGTATAAAAAGCGAAAAAGCGGCCCTGCTTTCGCTGATCAAAGGTCGCGATGTACCGGTATATCCCTTCCGCGCCCTGGGAGCCGAGGAGTCCAATATGACGGATGATGACCACCGGGATATGGTGCGTGCCGGCATTGCTCATTGTCATCGGGGCGATGTATTTCAGATCGTACTCAGCCGCCGCTTTACCCAAAAGTTTTCCGGCGATGAATTTAATGTTTACCGGAGTTTGCGGAATATCAATCCTTCGCCCTACCTCTTCTTTTTTGATTATGGCGATTATAAACTGATGGGGTCTTCGCCCGAGTCGCAGCTTATTATCAATAAAGGCAAGGCAACCATTCATCCTATTGCGGGTACCATAAAGCGTACGGGTGATGACAAAACGGATGCAGAACAAACAAAAATATTGCAGGCCGATCCCAAGGAAAATGCAGAGCACGTAATGCTGGTAGACCTGGCGCGGAACGATCTCAGCCGGGGCTGCGGCGATGTGCATGTGAGTCATTTTAAAGAAGCACACTACTATTCTCATGTCATACATCTGGTAAGCGAGGTGAACGGAACCGTGTTTCCGGACACCCACCCGTTCGATCTCTTTGGAAAAACGTTTCCGGCAGGTACCTTAAGCGGTGCGCCCAAAATAAAAGCAATGGAACTCATCAGTCAGCTGGAGCCCACGGCGCGCAGTTTTTATGGTGGTGCCATTGGTTTTATGGGCTTTGACGGCAGCTGTAACCAGGCCATCATGATCCGCAGTTTTTTAAGCCGGAACAATACCTTAACGCGACAGGCAGGTGGCGGTATTGTGGCGGCCAGTAACCCTGAGGGGGAGCTGCAGGAAGTGATCAATAAACTGGGCGCTTTGAAAAAGGCCATTACCGAGGCCGAAAAGATTTTATAGATCATTATGAGCCCGGCTGCAGAACAGATCCCGGCGGTCTTGCATCGCACTCTTGTACTGTTGTGGTTCTGGCGGCGTGGTGGTGAGAGGTTGTTAGGGAGAAGCGGTTGGTGAGAAGTTGTTGGTGAGAAGTTGGTGGTGGAAAGGCAAACAAACTAAAATAAGAAATTCTGATATGAAGTTACTCGTGTTCGATAATTATGATTCCTTCACCTATAACCTGGTGCACATGGTGGAAAAAATCCTGCACCAGAAAGTGGATGTGTTCCGGAACGACCAGTTGCCGCTGGAGGAAGTGCAGCAATATGATAAGATCATCCTGTCGCCCGGACCCGGCATCCCGGTGGAATCCGGGTTATTGCTGCCGCTGATACAGGAGTATGCTGCCACCAAATCCATACTGGGCGTTTGTTTGGGCCAGCAGGCTATTGGAGAAGTGTTTGGCGGTACGCTGTATAATCTTCCCAAGGTGTACCATGGAGTGGCAACCAACTGCAATATCATCCGGCGCAGCGGCAACCTTTTTGACGGTCTGCCGGATCAGTTCGAGATCGGCCGTTATCACTCCTGGGTAGTGTCCCGCGAAAATTTTCCGGATGCGCTGGAGATTACAGCTGTAGACGATCAGGACATGATCATGGGCCTCCGGCATAAGAACTACGATGTGCAGGGTGTGCAATTTCACCCGGAAAGTGTGCTCACGCCCATGGGCGAAACGATCATACGGAACTGGCTGGAGGATTAATTTGAAAATTTGAAGATTTGAAAATGTGGGAATGTATGGACGCTTTGTTAAAGAAAAAAAATGAAAAAGATATTATCCCTGTTATTTGAACACAAGACCCTGGACCGCGCCGCGGCAAAAGAGGTATTGGTAAACATCGGAAAAGGTGTATACAATGAGCATGAGGTAACCTCCTTTATGACGGTATACCTGATGCGCAGCATCACCCTGCAGGAGCTGCAAGGCTTTCAGGATGCCCTGCTGGAACTTTGCTTACCTATGGAATTTGAGGGTGTGGATACCATCGACATCGTTGGCACCGGGGGCGATGGCAAAAACACTTTTAATATTTCTACACTCTCTTGTTTTATTGTGGCCGGTACGGGTAATAAGGTAACCAAACATGGCAACTATGGGGCGTCTACCATCAGCGGATCATCCAACGTGGTAGAGTCGATGGGATACCGGTTTAAGAATGATAATGCGGCACTGCGGCGCGAACTGGAAGAAGCCAATATCTGTTTTCTGCATGCCCCGCTGTTTCACCCTGCGTTAAAAAATGTGGGGCCCATTCGCAAAAATCTGGGCATACGTACTTTCTTTAACATGCTGGGCCCCCTGGTAAACCCGGCATTTCCGGCCTTCAGCATCATTGGAGTGTATAACCTGGAAATGGCCCGGCTGTATAACTACCTGATGCAGCAACAGTCAAAGAATTTTGCGATCGTGCACGGCCTCGATGGCTATGATGAGATCTCATTGACCGGCGATTCCAAGGTGATCACAGCAGCGGGCGAACAGGTATGGTCGGCTACGGAGCTGGGCGGTATGGAGGTGATGCCTGAATCCATTAAAGGCGGGGATACAATAGAGGCTGCAGCAAAGATCTTTTCGGATATCATACAGGCAAATGGTACGCCGCAGCAGGAGGCGGTAGTGCTGGCCAATGCGGCAGTGGCCCTGCAGGTAACGGGTGTTTATCCCAATTATGCCGATGCTTTTGAAGCGGCAAAAGAAAGCCTGCGGTCGGGCAGGGCATACCAGTGTTTGCAGCGGTTGATTGCATTGCAGTGAAGAATGGTGAGTAGTGAATGGTGAATAGTCAATGAATCATCGAGTATAAAAACGAAATCCAACGTTAAACCTCAAACAATAGTATGAACATTCTTGATACGATCATTGCGCACAAGAGAACGACGGTCGCTGAAAAAAAAGCGACCACTTCTGTTAAACAGCTGGAGGCGACTCCGGCATTCCGGCTACCGGTGCGCTCGCTTGCTGCATCCTTATTGCAACCGGCCGGAACGGGCATCATTGCCGAATTCAAACGCCGGTCCCCTTCCAAAGGATTTATAAATAAGGATGCGGATGTAACGGCCATTACAGAGGCCTACACAAAATATGGGGCTGCTGCTTTGTCGGTACTGACGGATGAACATTTTTTTGGTGGTGCATCCGCAGATCTGATCACAGCACGAAAAAACGAGATCCCGATTCTGCGCAAGGATTTTATTATTGATGAGTACCAGATCGTGGAGGCAAAATCTATGGGGGCTGATATCATTCTTTTGATAGCCGCCTGCCTTACCCCTGAAGAAGTGGAGCGGCTGGCATTATTTGCCGCCTCCCTGGGGCTGGAAACGATCCTGGAACTGCATGCCGAAGCGGAGCTGGAGCATGTATGTGATGCTACGAAGATCGTGGGGATCAACAACCGGGATCTGAAAACGTTTTCTGTAGACCTGGAGCGCAGCCTGAGAATGGCGGAAAGGATTCCCGGTGATCGGATAAAGATCGCAGAAAGCGGAATCGATAAAATTGAAGACATCCTGCTGTTCCGCCGCCACGGATTCCGGGGTTTTCTGATCGGCGAATATTTTATGCGTCAGGAAAACCCGCCAGCTGCATTTGAAGATTTTGTGAACCGCTTAAAAAAAGAGGCATGAGCCGGCCCCTGGTTAAAGTATGCGGAATGACGCAGCTGCCGCAGGTAGAAGCACTGGCGGCAATGGGTGTAAATTATGCGGGGTTTATTTTCTACCCGCCTTCACCGAGGTATGTGGGAGAAAAGATCGATCCGGCGAAGCTGAAAGCATTAAAGAATATTAAAAAAGCGGGAGTATTTGTGAATGCGCCGGTTGAAGAAGTACAGCGTATAATAGCAGCTTACGGACTGGACATGGTGCAGCTGCATGGTGATGAAATGCCGGAATATTGCAGCAGGCTGAAGGGTGCAGCTGAAATTGTAAAAGTGTTTCGGGTAACCGGTAATGAAGATCTTTTCGAAACCACAGCGCCTTATACGTCCGTTGCTGATGCCTTCCTGTTTGACACCAGGGCAACAGATTATGGAGGTACCGGCAAAAAGTTTGACTGGTCGGGTTTGCAGAAAACGCAACCAGAACGCCCGTACTTTTTAAGTGGGGGCATTAGTTCGGATGATTTAGCTGTGTTGCGCGCTTTCCTGAAGAACAATAAAGTTTATGCGCTCGATGTAAACAGCAGGTTTGAAACGGCACCGGGTGTAAAGGATATGAGGTTGCTTGAACAGTTTTTAACAGACCTGGAAAATACGTAACCGCCGAAGGCGATAGAATAAAGGTGTGAGACTGGAAGTCTCACACAGCTGGCCGGGTCATTGCCCGAAACGATTTGCGACCGTTGCGAGAAATCCTGGCGATCTTAGCGGTTAATAACGAACCTCAATTACTCTTTATTACAGGGGTAACAAAAAAACACCTTTGTGGATATAGTATAAAATAACAACCATCATTTAAAATTTTATACTATGCAAACGAAAACTTTAACCCTGGCCGGCGGCTACCGGCTAACCGGTCTTCAGCATATTTGCTGCCTTATTTTTTCAGTGGTATTGTTGCTGCTTTCCATGGGCGTTTTTGCGCAAACCCTGCAGGGAGTAAAAGAACCCATATCCGGAAAGGGTTTCCGGTTTGGTTTAAACGGCGGATATGACCTGTTTCCCGATTATAAGAACAATACTCCCTATATCCGCTACCAGGGCGGTTTGAGCACGGGCGCTACCGCGGGGTATTACTGGAAGTGGTTCAGCTTTGGAGCAGATGTGGATTATATTAAGAACCGGCCGCAAAACCAGTACCCCACTGATTCTGTTTTTGACCCGGTAAATAACTTCCTCATCAAAGATTTTACACTGCAGCAACAGGATATTACCCGTGTTTTTTATGGTATTGGCCCGGGTGTCCACTATACAAACCGGGAGGGAAGATTTTCTGTGGACCTAAACGGAAGGGCAGGTTTTGCATCCATTAAAGGAGGCAGCCTTGCGCTCACCGGTAAGAACGGATCAACAGAACAGGTGCTCAACTATCATGGAGGATACAATATCAACAATGCTCTTAGTTTTAAAGGATCGCTGCGGGCACAATACTTTTTTAATGATTTTATCGGAATGCACGTTGGTGCCTACTACCTGCGCCACCTGGATACAAAAGATGCTGTTGGTCCGGCCGGTTATTCGGCAGCATACCGGGCTTTTGAGCCGAACGGGGACGGCATGCGCGCTTTTACAGAGAAGGATCTGAAAACAATTAATAAGCCCTGCAACTGTGATATTTCGTCTATCGGAGCCTATGCCGGTATCAGCCTCCGGCTGCCTACCCGTAAAAAAACAAAAATACCTGCTTCCGTGGCGCCGGCCCCTGTAGAACCCTGCAATACCTGCCAGGTGTATGCGCTGGCTGTTACTGCAAGAGATCAGTATACAAAAGAAGTATTGCCGCATACCGATGTGGCGGTAAAAGATGCCTCCGGTAATGTGATCCGTTCGGGCGTTACCAATGCTTTCGGAGTGATCGTGTTTCCCAATATGACACCGGGCAGTTATGTGATCAATGGAAAACTGTACAATGTGGATCTGGCACCGGCGCAGGCAGCAAAGAATGAATTTATTGCCAACGGCACCCTGCAGAAAGAGCTCTTATACACCGATCAGAACTTTATTCTCAAAGGGAATGCCGTGGTATGTAATACGGCTACCGCATTGCCAGGCGCTACCGTAGTGTTAAGAGACCGTGCCAGTGCCGTGGAAAAGAATACGCAGACAGATAATGAAGGCGCGTTTATTTTTCATCTGAAACAAAAAGCGGAGATGACCGTATTTGGTAAGAAGGAAAAGTATTTTTCACAGATGGTGAATATAACTGCGGCTGACTATAACCGGAATACCACATTGTTTGTAAAGCTGGAAATGTGCATGGAAGAAACTGATTGCGATAAAGCCATCCGGCTGGAGAATATACACTACGACCTGGATAAATATTTTATCCGCGAAGATGCCAAACCGGAGTTGAACCGCCTGGTGCAGTTTATGAATGATAATCCCGGGGTACGTGTGGAACTTTCTTCGCATACCGATTCCAGAGCCTCTCATGCCTACAATCAAAGACTTTCGCAAAACAGGGCCGATGCCGCCAAGGTTTATCTGGTGTCAAAAGGCATTACGGCCAGCCGGATCGTTGCAAAAGGTTATGGAGAAACCCGGTTGCTGAACCGTTGTGCCGATGGCGTAACCTGTTCCGAAGTGGAGCACCAGTTTAACCGGCGCACAGAAATGAAGGTTATCTGCCCCGGAAGATGATCCCGGACAGCAGGACAACGGATCGGGAAACGGTCCGTTGCTCTTCAAATCAATCCTTAATCCAATAAAAATTGTCAATAATGAAGAAACATATAATAAAAGCACTGTGGACCGTTTGTACTTATTCATTGGTGCTGCTGGGATCGTTTTCCTGCAGCAAAAAAGAAATCTGCAATTATTCATCACCCGAAACGGTAGCCCAGGGCTGTAACGCGGGAATGGATGTGGCTTTCCTGGTTGATTATACAGGGAGCATGGGTGCCGCGATCGATTCGGTTAAAAAGGAGGTGAATAATATAGCCAACGCCATCGTAACCGAATCTGGTGGTGATTACCGGCTTTCACTTTCCATATTTGATGAGTATACAAAGCCCGGTACCGAGCTTCCCTTACCTCAGTATAGCAATGCACCGGATTATGTAGGATTGCCGGCCAATCAGAAACTGGTGATCAGCACCGGGCCCACCACCAACCAGTACCTGACCATGATGGAAAAGTTTGCTACCGCTAACAAAACTTCATTCAGTACCCAACTGGCCAAACTGAACAATCCCGCAGCGATGAAGCTGGGCGCGGGAATTGGAGGACCCGAGCCGGGCGACCTGTTACTGAATGAAATACTCAGCAACCAGTTTGCCGGTACCTGGCGCAGTGGCAATATTACCAAACTGGCCGTAATCATTACCGATGCACCAGCCAGTGGTGATGATGATAACGCCACTGCAGCGGATGATACCTACCTCAATGCGCTTGCGGCTACTGCCAACAGCATGGGCATTCAATGCATCCTGCTGACCACGTTTAAAGGAAACCCCACGTACCCGGCCAATTATAAGCTGCAGCTGATTGCCCATAATACGGGAGGGCAGGCCTATGAATTCAATAGTTTCAATAATATTTCGCAGGACCTTATTTCAATTATTCAAAATATCTGTAATCAGGATAAAGAACGGAAATAGTTTCCTGCACGGGCCGTTGAAGCTTTCAAAGACACCCAAAGTTTAGAGGCTCCAGGTTTGTCCGGTTGATCCTGGCGGGCCTGGTGTCGTTTTGCCGGCGGACCAATCGGGTAGCTCGAAAGATGCCGGGACGGCAATGATAAAACCGCTATTTTTGAACCTTCATAACTACCGGATCATGCGTATTGTAAAAGAGATAGCGGGCAGGATTTGTGCAGCCTGGGCATTGGTTACCTTTATCGTTACCTTTATCCTCGTGCTGCCTTTTGCATTGATTTCCTACCTGTTTCGGGAACCGGCTTCTACGGCATATTTTATCAGGGTATCAAAAATATGGATGCATATATGGTTTTTCCTTATTGGTTGTCCGATACGCATACGCGGCACAGAACATTTTAAAAAAGGAGAAGGATATATTGTTACCTGCAATCATAATTCGTTGCTGGATATCCCGCTTTCTTCTGCTTTTATTCCAGGTCCTAATAAGACGATCGCCAAAACCAGCTTTGCAAAGATCCCGGTTTTTGGCTGGTATTACACAAAGGGATCGGTGCTGGTAGACCGGAAAAATGAGATCAGCCGGAAACGAAGTATCGATAAAATGAAATCGGTGTTGAAGCAGGGAATGCACATGTGTATTTATCCCGAGGGTACCCGCAACCGTACAAGGGAATTACTGAAACCCTTTTACAACGGCGCCTTTAAGCTGGCGGAAGATACCGGGCATGCCATTATTCCTGCGGTGATCATCGGTACCAAACAGGCTGTTCCGCTCAATAAACCCTTTTTCTTTTTGCCCCGGACCCTGGAGATCCATTTTTTAAAACCAGTTGAAGTAAACGGAAGGAATGCTGCGGCACTGAAAGAAGAAGTGTTTCAGACTATGAAAGCACAGTTGAAAATTTGAAAATTTGGGAATGTGAAAATTTGGGAATTTGAATCCCGATGGCTATCGGGAGTGGGAATTGGGGAATGAGGAAAAGTTTCAGGTTTGAAGTTTCAGGTTTCAGGTTGGAGCAGTTTTTAAACTCAGATGTTTCAAATCTCTCCGAAGTTCCGGGTTTAAAGGTTCCGGAGAGCGCTAAAGTCTAAATACCCCGAAATCTGAATACCAAATACCATTTTCTGATTTCTGATTTCTGATTTCTGATTTCTGATTTCTGATTTCTGATTTCTGATTTCTGATTTCTGATTTCTGATTTCTGATTTCTGATTTC